>CAZFVY010000025.1:0-67281 GCA_964522665.1 uncultured Verrucomicrobiota bacterium
GCACTGACAACTACGGTCGGTTCAACCACCAAACTCGACTTTGCCTACTCTACTAAATCCAAGATCGGTCGAGTTTCGATTGTTCGGTCTCTCTGTAGCGCGGCGATGCGTTCGATGCCTTGACCTCGCCTTGACCACAATCGGCGCAGCATCGTAGAATGCTTCCATGCCCGTCCCCGCCGAAAGAGCAGCGATTTGGTTGGGGCTGAGGGCCGCCTCGCGCTTCCTCTTGATCGTGTTCCTAACGACTGGCTCCGTTGACCGCGTTTCTGCGGGGAGCAACATCACGATGGTGGCGTTCGGGCCGCGGGTGGTGGTTCCGGGCCAAAACTCTGGCGCCTCCAACGGCGACACTTGGGACGCGGCTTGGAGCGCTGATGACACCCTCTATTTCCAACACAACGACGGCACGGGATTCAGCAATGGCGCCTACGCGCATGATCGTATTTGCCGCCTTCAGGGCACGCCGCAGGTACCGGGCGGACTTTCCGGCACGGACCTCAACCCGGGAGTTCTCGGCAATGGGCTTAACGGCAGCCCCTGCTATTCCACGGGGACTTACGAGGTTGACGGGGCGCTTTACCACTGTGTCTGCTATAGCCAGCAGGTCCCCGGAAATTGGGTTTTTCATCATACCAGCGTCCTCAAGTCGGTGGACGGCGGACGAAACTGGATGAACCATCTCGGTCAGCTCAATATCATGCCTCCGGATAACACGAGCCAGTGCATGTTTCCGAGCGACGATTACGGCGAGGTCAACTTCGTAAAATATGGTCGCGGAGGGACCGCACCGCCGATCGACAACGCGCTGACCTACGTCTATCTCTCGGCCGCGTGGTCCGACCTTCGCCTCGCGCGCATCGCCCGGTCCGACCTGCCGAAATTGGACAAGTCGAAGCTTCAATTCTACGCCGGAGGCGACGGAATGCTCGATTCGAGCTGGACGCGAGACATCACGCGTAGCGCGCCGGTTCCGGCGCCCACTGTTTCGCCCACTGCGATCATTTACGACCCGGCTTTAGGACGGTACCTGATGACTTCGTTTTCGAGCGATAGCTGGCAGACGCCGCCGATTGAGAGCACGTTGCGCGTCATGGAAGCTCTGCATCCGTGGGGTCCCTGGACGTTGGCGCTGGACGAAAATGTGAACAACTTCGAGGGCGACAATCTCACCTGGGCTTACCTCGTTCCCAAGTTCACCAGCCAGGATGGCCGGAAGGCGTGGATGTCCGTCTCTGGCCGCGCGCCGTACGGGCTCCAGTTTCTACCGGTCTATTTAACGACTGAACCGGTCCAAACCCAGGAAGCGGAAAACGCGATAATTGTGGGCGGAAGTACCGCCAACGCCAAAGCCGGTTATTCAGGATCGGGTTATGTAACGGGTCTCGACGCGATCGGGAAACGGTGCGAATTCACTTTCAACGTTGGGACCGGCGGCGTTTACATTCTTCGGTTTCGTTATAATACGAGCGCCTACCGCGATCTCGGGCTGCACGTCAACCACCAGTCCCGCGGCCTCCTCAAACTTGGAAAATCCGAACAGGTTTACGCGACCTGGACCGATATGTCCGTCCTCACCTGGTTAACCGCCGGCACGAACCTTATCGCTCTCCAATGCGACGACGCTTCCGGCAACGTGAACTTGGACAAACTCTCCCTCGCGCTTTACTCGACGAGCGCCGTTCGCGAACTAAGCGCGCGTCCGGTGGGAGCGGCAAACGGCGTTGCCGTGACGCTCGAAACCATCCCTGGACTGGCCTACTCGCTCGCGTGGAATTCAGACCTCGCTTCTGGAGGAACGTGGCAAACTGTCACCAATTTCATCGGCGATGGCGGCGCCTTTTCCTGGACGCGGACTTCTCTTTCGCCAGCCGGCTTTCTCCGCATTGTCGCCAGCCAGTGAAGCGTCCGGCGTCGGCGCATCCGCGCTCGATATGCCGAACGGGTGTGCGTCCCATTGCCCGGCTGGCCGGGCGGTAACCGCATCCGCCGATGCGACGCGGGATGATCTGAAGGCGGGCCGGTGTTGAGTTGCGCGTGGCGGTTCTTTTTCTCACTGACTCGGGGCGAGGACGGGCCGGAATGCGGCGCCGTCGTCCGCCCCAACGCCCAAGCGGGTCGCTGACCGGCAGTACCTGGCGCTGCCGCTCCAGGCGCCGCCGCGAAGCGCCTTGCCCGAGCCGGTGGACGGACCCGTCGGGTCAGTCACGCTTCCCACCGGATACCAGTCATACCAATCCATACACCACTCATTCGCGTTCCCGTGCATGTCATACAATCCCCACGCGTTTGGCGTGTAACTTCCCACCGGCGTCGTCCGCCCCCAAAAAAAACCGTTTGTATTTAGCACGGTGCCCATACCTCCAATGTACTCCCAATAACCAATACAATTCGCCATCCCCGACCGAAGATCGGGACCAAGATTGAATGCCGTGGTGGTTCCCGCCCGGCACGCGTATTCCCACTCCGACTCGGTCGGTAGCCGATAAACCCAGCCGGCTGGCAACCTCCCTGCCGCCTGCTCCGAGGCCGTCAGCTTTTTGCAATAGAGCGTCGCCTCAAACCACGTCACATTTTCCACCGGGCGGTTTAAATCCGGGCTAATCGGTTGGCCAAATGCGTCAATTGAGTCGTTGGCCGCTAAGAGGCTCCAGCTGCCCCCCATCAACGCCAAGTATTGCCCCTGGGTCACCAAATACTTGCTCATATAGAATCCCTTCGTCAGGGTCACTGTGTGCTGCGTTTCGTCCGGCCCACGTTCCTTCTCCGTCTCCGGGCTACCCATCACGAACGTGCCGGGTGGAATCCAGACCATTCCCGGAGGAGGCGATGGCATCGCGGAGGCAACCCCGCGCACACGATAATATTTCGGCACGTTTACGGTGATGACGCCGTTTGAGCTGACGGTCACTGCGTCCAGCCCTGTCCAGTTTGTGTGCCACGGCCCCTCCAGCGACGCCGCCCATTCGACAGGCGCGACCGTGCCCGGCTGAAGATTAATACTGGTCAGTTTACCGTTCTGAGTACTGGAGTTGACGATGGGCAACTGAGCGTTTGCCCCAAGCGCCGCGACAATCAACGCCGCGCTAAAAAGCCACCAGGGACTTGAGAACCTCATGGATGGACGGTCGCACGGGGACCCCAAGTTTGCAACCGAATCCGCCCGAGCGTTGGGCCGTCGCGGTCTATGCTCACCGCCCCGCCCCTCCCTTCGATCAGGGGGCTCATCGAAGGAATCAGCCCCGACATTTCCCGCCAGTATTCCTTGTTCACCGCGGGGCTGGTAGCTGGCGGTCGGAAGCGGGGCGAGTGGCCGTTGAACGAAGGCGCCAATTTGGGAGCGCAGCAAAGAAACCGATACGTGGCTTTCTCGGACAAGGAGGAAATCGGGGTCGTTGTTCAAGCCTGCCATCCACTCCACTTGACCTTTTTCATCACTGACCCGGCGCCAGGACCGGACGGAACCCAAGAGGGTAGTAGATGACACTGACGACTGGATTGATCCAACCGCGGTACGCTGACCGGCACTCCGTGCCGGGGGAGAGCCAACCGCCCCCGCGAAACACGTAATTGAAGTACCCTGGCAGATATTGCGGCGTTGCCGGCCCTCGCGGGTCGGTCACGCTTCCCACCGGATAGGCGCCATACAAGTCCAGACACCATTCAGACAGGTTTCCCTGCATGTCATACAATCCCCATGCGTTCGGCGGATAGCTCCCCACGGCTGTCGTCCGATCTAAAGCTACCCCGTTCCTGTTTACCACGGTGCCAATTCCGCTCACGTACTCGCTACCGCCCTGGAAATTCGCCATCCCCGATCGGAGGTCGGGGCCAAGATTGAACGCCGTGGTCGTTCCCGCCCGGCACGCATACTCCCACTCCGCCTCCGTCGGCAGCCGATACACCCAACCAGCCGGCAACCTCCCCGCCGCCTGCTCCGAGGCCGTTAGCCGCCCACAATAGTTCGTCGCATCATACCAACCCACCTGCTCCACCGGTCGGCTCAAGTCCGGGCTTACCGGTTTGCTGCCGTCGGGGTTCGTCCCGGAATAGCTCGGGTTGTTCCCCATCAACGCCAGGTATTGCGCTTGTGTCACCAAATTCTTCGACATGTAAAAACCCTTCGTCAATGTGACCGTGTGTTGGGTTTCATCGTAAGGACCCCGTTCTTTCTCCGTCACCGGACTCCCCATCACGAACGTGCCGGGCGGAATCCAGACCATGCCCGGTGGGGGATTCGTGGAGGCCAACCCGCGGACGCGATAAAACATCGGCACGTCAACTTGAATCACGCCGTTCGAGTCAACCGTCACCGCGTCCAGCCCCGCCCAGTTTGTGTGCCACGGCCCGGTCACGGACGGAGCCCACTCGACCGACGCGATGCTACCCGGGACAAGATTGGTACAGGTCAATACGCCGGTCTGACTTAATGAGGTGATGACCGGCAACTGAGCGTTTGCCTCAAGTACCGTGGCGGCCAACGCGGTTCCAATATGCAACCAGCGATTTGAGAACCTCATGGATGGACGGTCGCACTTGGGCCACATGTTTGCAACCAAATGCGAGAAATGAGCGATCCTTCATTTTCCCCAGTAAAAATGGTGCGCGATACAGGTTTCGAACCTGTGACCCCCACCGTGTCAAGGTGGTGCTCTACCACTGAGCTAACCGCGCAGCCGATCGTCGATTGGCGTGCCACCTTTCAACCGGAGTTCAAAGTCGTGGCTCGCCTTCCACGCCCGAAAGCTTTCTCGTAAATTCGCCGGTTTGCAAGCGGAAAACCTCGGAAAGCGAGGCGCCGGACGCTGGCGGACGTCGCCCGGCGTGGGGCCGTCCAAACGGCGTCGGGCGCCATCCGCCAGCATCAACTTGCTCAGAAGGCCTGATAAACCTTCAACGGAAATCGACTGGCCTCTTCGGGTGAATCGAAGAGGCGTTGGTCGAGGCTGCGGAATGTCAAGTTCTGATCCAGGTCCCGGGCGACGTTCTGCCGACGATTGACAATGATAAGTTTGGCGTGGGAGTTCTGGTAACCCTCGACGGTCGCTGGTCGCTCGTCGCCGAGCCACGGTTCGCCCAGGTAGTACGCCGCATAAAGTCCGGCGCGGCCCCCGTCAACCATCCCGCTGCCGGCGATCGGCCCGCGGATGCCGGCGGCAATCAATTTGTCCGCCAGCTGTCGTCCGAACTCTCCCGCGGCGCGCGTCGAACCCGGGGCCAGCGACGGGCGGGCGATCGCCGGGAGGACGAACGACGCGGTTAGCAGGCCGAGTCCGAGCCAGTTCTGCTGCGGCGAGCGCGTGGCGTTCGGTGTGGACCACCAGATTCCCGCCGCGAAAACGTAAAGAAACGGGAACGTCGGATAGAAATAGCGTTGCTCCGAGGCCAACAAATTACCGGGCAAATACAAGGCCGACAAGACGACTAGCGGCACGACCGACCACCACCAGCGTTGCGTGAATTGATCGCGCCGCCACCCCGGTTGCAGCCAGCGCCACCCTGCCAGGATGAGCAGCGCCGGAAACGCGAGGCAGATTCCCGTGAGCAACAACGAGACCGTCGAGAGATTCCCGGCGATGACGGACATTTGATGCCGGGCGTAGGCCCAACTCGACCACGGCGACCAGTCGGGATAGGTTAACGTCGAAGGGTCCTCCCAGACCGTGACCCGGCCCGGTTCAGGGGCTTGGAAATTCCAGCCGAAGGGATAAGGCCGTTCGCGATCCGGGGGGCCGACCATCGCATGATTCAACCGGGCGCTGGTCGAAATGGTCAACTGCTGATACTTCCGCGAAATAACGCCGATCCAGGCTCCCGCCAGGACGCCAAAAACCAGGAGCGTCAGCCCGAGACTTCGCAAGACTTCGCGAGCCGCCGATCGTCGGTGAACCAGAATCCACAAGCCGGCGACGCCGGCCACGACCCCGATCGCCAGGAAGAACGCGACCGCCTTGGCCCAAAAAGCAATGCCCCAAAACAAACCGGCGAAGATCGCGTCGCGGCGGCGTTCGAGCCAACCCGGCGTCAGCATCCGGCTGCACGCCAGAGCCACGGATCCACCGGCCAACAGGTCAGGGGTGATGTTTTCCACCGACCAGTAAAGCGAAAGCCCTGCCGCCAGCCACACGCCGAAGCGGCGAGCCGATTCCGGCAGTTCAAATGCGCGAAAAACTTCCCGGCAACCGGCCGTGAAAAGCAGCGCCGATAGCCCCATCACCACGCGCGCCGCGCCGACCGGATCCACGCCCAATCTTATGAGCGGTACCATGAGCCAGCTCAGGAGCGGGCCCCAATATCCCGAGATCGCGAGGGCGAATTTGCCGTCCGCGTAGTAGGAGGCGATCCGAAGGTACGCGATGGCGTCGGAGTTCAACGCGTAACGATACTTCCAGCCGACGAGCGTCAGGAGCGCCGTCTGCGCGAGCAAAACTGTCGGGAGTGACCCAACTAGATGCTCGAGCGCCGACGTTTGGCGGGGCGCCGGCGCCGCTACGGCCGGAGGCGTTTTGGCCGGCGCCGCGGCGCGGGATTTCATTTGCCGATTGACTCGCATCGTGACTCCGCAGATTTTACTCCCCGTTTATGTCGAAAATCCAGCGCGCCCTTCTTTCTGTCCATGATAAAACGGGCTTGGTCCCCTTTGCCCAGGCGCTGAGCGCCGCCTCCGTCGAGTTGATTTCCACCGGTGGAACCGCTCAGGCGCTGCGCGCGGCCGGCCTGGTCGTGACCGATCTGAGCGCCTACACCGGGTTTCCGGAAATGCTCGATGGCCGCGTCAAGACGCTCCATCCGAAGGTCCACGGCGGACTGCTTTTTGTGCGCGGCAACGCGGCCCACGAGGCGGCCGTGGCCAAGCACGAGATCAAGCCGATCGACCTCGTCGTGGTAAATCTGTATCCGTTCGAACAGACGATTCGCAAACCGAACGTTACGCTCGCCGAGGCGATCGAGAACATCGACATTGGGGGACCATCGATGTTGCGCAGCGCCGCGAAGAATCATGCCAGCGTCACCGTTGTGACCGATCCCGCCGATTACTCTGAAGTCGCCGCGCAAATCCAGGCCGAAGGCGGGACCACGCTGGCGCTCCGGCAGAAGCTCGCGGCGCGGGTATTCGCGCGGACGGCGGCGTACGATGCCGCAATCGCGTCTTATTTGGCCGCCCAATTTGACGCGCCCACCCCGGCGGACGGCGCGGCTCTCCCCGCCGTGCTGAACCTTTCCGCCCGCCAAGCTCAGTCGCTTCGCTATGGTGAGAACCCGCACCAGCGCGCGGCGCTTTACGGAAAGTTTCTGGAATACTACCAGCAACTGCACGGCAAGGAGCTTTCGTACAATAATATTCTCGATCTCGCCGCCGCCTCCGATTTGATCGTCGAATTCGCGGATTCCGCTCCCACCGTGGCGATTCTCAAGCACAACAATCCGTGCGGCGTCGGGCAGGGGAGCGATTTGCGGTCCGCGTGGGAGAAGGCGCTGCGGACTGATTCTCAGGCGGCCTTTGGCGGGGTTATCTCGGTCAATCGGCCGCTGGATTTGGCGATCGCCGAGGCGATTGGCGAGATTTTCAGTGAGATTATCGTCGCGCCAGAGTTTAACGCGGACGCCTTGGCGCTTCTCCAAAAAAAGAAAAACCTGCGCTTGCTCAAATCTCTGAAACGTCCGCGCCTCGCCGGGGCGTGGGACATTCGCGGCGTCGGCGCCGAGTCTTATCTCTTGCAAGAACACGACGACCGCATCGCCTCCCGGAGTGATCTCAAGGTCGTCACCCAACGCGTCCCCACCGAAGCGGAGTTTCAGGCGCTGCTCTTCGGCTGGCGGGTCGCCAAACACGTCAAATCGAACGCCATCGTGTATGCCGGACCCGACCACACGCTGGGCATCGGCGCGGGCCAGATGAGCCGCGTTGATTCGAGCCGCATCGCCGTCTGGAAGGCGGGCAACGCCGGACTCGACCTCAAAGGCAGCGTCGTCTGCAGTGACGCGTTCTTTCCGTTTCCGGATGGATTGATCGCCGCGTCCGAGGCGGGCGCGACCGCGGCGATTCAACCGGGCGGCTCGGTTAAGGACCAGGAGGTCATCGCGGCCGCCGACGCCCGCGGCGTGGCGATGGTGTTCACCGGCGTGCGCCACTTCCGGCATTGACCGGGCGGACATCACCGGTGGTGAGGGACGCGAGCTGGCTCGCGTTCAGGCGGGTTTCCGCGCCACCAGCCAGACTTGGCTCGCCAATTGTGGCGGTAACCAGGTCAACGGTGAACTAATCACGGGCGCCAACTGAAAGCGTTCGCTCAGCTTTGCCTGCATCACCCGCCAATTGAACCCCTTGTGATCGTGGAACGGAACCCCGCCGGGGCTTCCGTGAATGGCCCGCGGGAGATGCTGCGTGGCGCCGGCAAAAACGCCGGTCCAAAGGTCGCGCCAGGAGTAAGGATTGACTCCCGGATAGTCGCCTAATCCGCGCCAACCGGCCACTCGCCGCGCCGATTGTTTCAAGAGCAAGGGCAAGCCCGTTTCGACCGGCACGCTCACCAGGAGCGAGCCTCCCGGCGCCAGCAGGCGAACGAAACGGTCGAGCATCGCATCCACTTCGACCACGTGTTCGAGGACTTCCATGCAAACAATCGCGTCATACCTTCCGTCGTGCCCGGGTTGATCGAGTTCGTCCGCGAGGAGAAAAGTCAGATTGCCCTGCGCGGCAAAGCGGCGCCGGCAATCCGCCACCACGCTGGGGTCGAGTTCCGCGCCGACGGCAGACGCGGGCGGATTGGGGAGCGACATCAAGAGCGAGAGAAAGGTTCCGTCACCACAGCCGTAGTCGAGGATCGCTTTGCCCGCCAACTGATCGGCCAGCTTTAGCCCGACCTCGAAACGCCGCCGATGGCTCCACGAAATAAGCCAGTCACGGCAAAATATTTGTTTGCGGGCATAATGGCCCTCCCGCATCGACTCATCGATTTTCATCGCGGGCCTTTCGGGGCGAGCATTTCCTCAAAGAACTCCAGGTGCCGCCGGGCGATCACGGGCCAGGCGAAGACGCTCCGCGCGCGCGCCATGCCCCGGCGGGCGAGTTCTTCCCGCGCGGCCGGGTCGCGCAGCAGGCGATCGAGCGCCGTCACCCAGGCGGAATCGTCCCCCTCCGCGACGACGACGCCCGCGTCGGCGACGACGTGGGGGATTTCCCCGCTGTCGCTGGCCATGACCGGCACGCCGCAGGCGAACGCCTCAATTAACATGCGGCCAAACTGCTCTCGCCAGCGTGTCGTGGTCAAGCTTGGCGCGCAGAGCAAATCCATCGCGTTCAGGTACGCCGCCGCTTGATCATGCGGGACCTTGGTCGCGACCCGGACGCGATCCCCCTGACGTTCCGCCCAAACGCGCAGTTCCGGTTCGAGCGGCCCACCGCCTACCATGAGCGCGCGCCACTCCGGCGCGACGCGCTCCAGCCGACGCATGAGTGGTCGCAATCCTTTTGCTTCGACGAAGCGGCCGAGGAACCCGACGATTGGCGGGCCAGCGGCGCTCCAGTTCAATTTACGCAGCGTCTCGGCCCGCGCGTCTGGATCGGGGCGAAAACAAACGGTATCGACGCCGGGCGGAATCGCGCGGTGCGGTCGCGCGGCGTACGCCGGCTGTCCCTCAAGCGTCGCGACCACCGTTTCGCCGAAGCCAATCCACCCAGCCGCCCGCTTCAGCGAGCGGCGCTCGAACCATCCAAACGGCGGTGGATATCGTTTCGGGAGATTCTGAAACGTGGCGTAAATCAGTGGAACGCCGGGTGGCGACCAGTAGGCCACTTGCGCCCCGGACAGGATGTACGGCTCCTCCCAGCAATGGATCAGGTCCCACTCTTGTTGCAGTAAACGCCGCAGTTTGCGCCCGTAAAACATCAGGTGAATGTGTCGCGTCAGATAGGCCGGGACCGGCGCCAGAGCGCATGGCTCATCCGGTTCCGGCCGCGCCTGAAGCACGCCGAAATCACCGTGAAAACGCGCGGGCGCGGCCGCGGTCACGCTCCAACCGCCGGAACTGGCGCGGGCGATTTCCTGCGGCAGGCGGCGATTGAGCGCCACGGCGTAGGAATGCCCGATCGTGAGCAGGCGGCGGGGCGCGTTCATGCCGGCTTGTTTTCGGACGCCGCGGTGGACGGAAGCGGATACGCGGGGCTGGTCCTGCGCAATTCCCGCCAGCGCCGAAACGTCTGCCATTTCAAAGGGGTTCGGTCCCGTTTCACGGTCGGCCAGCAGCGCCAGATTTCACCCAAGATCCATTTGAACCCGCCGGGATCGGCGATGTGGCCCGCCTTGCGCATCTGGAAATAGGCGTAGAGGCGGACCGGCACGCTGGCCGCCACCATCAGCCACGGCTCGTCGTAGAGCGCCGTGAGGCAGTTATTGCGCGTCGTGTATCGCAGAAAAAGACTTGGGTCGCGTCCCTTTAGTTCCGGCAGATGCCCTACTTTGCATGCCGGCGAATAGATGACCTTGAACCCGCGTTCAAGCCAGCGCAGGCACAATTCCTTTTCCCAGCCCGCATAATAGATGGTTTCCCGAAAACCGTTCACCGCCAGCAGGGCCGACTTGCGCATCAAGTAACCGAAACCAGTGAAACAATTGATCGCGCACGCGGAGGTCTTGGCCGAAGGCTGGACGTGGTTCGGCCAGAGTTCCCCGTCGCCGTTCGTTTGGGCAAAGGCAACCGCGGCCACCGCCGGGTCGCGCTGGAGAATCTCGACCGCCAGGCGCACGCCCGGGACATCGACGATGAACGCGTCGTCGTCCAAGTTCAGGATGAACTCGCTCGGCGCCGCGCGGCCGATTTCATTCAGCGCCCGGATGTAGCCGAGGGGGCCGGCGACTCGCTCGACTCGGATGGAGCAGGGGTAATCGGGCGCCAGGTTTGCCCGCACCACGGCTTCGACGTCGCCCACGGCGCCATCGTCTTTGACGATGACCTCGGCGATCAGCGGCGCAATGAGGCGCAGCGACTGCAGATTCCTCAACAATGGCGCCGGCCGGTCGCGGGTCACGACGCTCACCGTGATGGGCGGGATCGGGGAAGGGGATGCGGCCATGCGCGTTTTCAACCCAGGTACGCTGGGCGCCGCGCTTCGCGGGTAGCGCGGCTAGACGCGCGACGGCGCCATTGGCTCGCGTTCTGGACCGATTCGGGTTGACCAAGCATTAAAGGGCGATTCGCCATGGCGAAAGCGGCACGCGGGAAAGTGTTACGCCCGTTCCCGAGAAAGGTAATAAACCGAGGTCAGCGGCCACGAACGCACCGGCGTCTGGCGCGTAAAACCGTAGCTCGCCAGTTTTCGTAAAGCGGCGGGGATGTCGCCTTCTTCAGAATGAAACTCGATCACGGCCCGTCTCACCTTCGCGAGCAGTTCCGGGTATTGATCAATCAACGCGAACTCGGCGCCTTCAATATCGCATTTAAGGAGATCAATCTCCGGGCTGGCGGCGCAAATTCGGTCAAGATTAAGGTATGGAACCGTTTCGCCGGGGCCGGCGGCGATGGGCGTTATCTGATTCGTCGCTTCCGAGGTTGATTCCGCCAAATAGCCGGAGCCTTCCTTCTGGCCAGCCAATCCGTGATGCAGGGAAACCGTAATGCCCGCGTAACCGCTGGCGCTCATCAGCCGCTGCAGTCGCGCAAAAGTTTTCGCCGAGCCTTCGACCAGGATCGCCGAGACGGGCGGCATGCTTTGGCGTTGATGGTAATAGAGGTCACACAAGCGGGCGAGGAAGAAGCCCGCGTGGGCGCCCAAATCGAGCGTGATCCAAGGCCGGCCGGCGGGCGCGTCCCCAATCATTTCGTGGATCGCCGAGTCGTACTCGCCATTGACGAAAATCTCGTTGTAAACGTACCAATCGCTGCGGTGTTCGAGGATAATTCGAATACCGGAAAGCAACGTCCAATCAAGCCGCATCAACCTCCAGACGAGGTTTTTGATGGGGCCGGGAACCAGCCAACGCCAGAAATGTTTTACTGATCCGAAATCGCGCATGCTAATGAACTCGGTCGCATAGTGGGGAGGTGGCGGGGCATTGGCAAACGTTTACGACTTGGTAAGCCCGCTTGGCGACGAGGCGACTGGCGCAGCTTGCGCTGGCTGACGGTAGATCAACTGCGCCATTCCCGAATGCGCGGGAGATGGCGGAATTCCAATGCGAAAGCGTTCCACTTAACGACGCGCGCTCTATCTGCGTGGTCGGAATTCGCGTTGGAGCGCTTCGTTGGGATCGAAATCTGTCCAGATTTTCGTGGAGAGAATCGACGTTAGCGAGTCCACCGGAATGTTCCACCTCTGGCCAAGCCTTTCGGCTCTTTGAAGGAACCGGGCGAACGGCGTTGACGGGTCTCGAACGCAGCAAAAGACGCGTTCGGGGATTGGCTTTCCGATAGCCTGGACAATGATCTCGCCGGTATCGGCGCCGGTCCGCCTCCAGTTGACCTTAGCCGACCACGCCGCTCCTTCCTTGCTGACGCCGCCCGCCCGGGTGACCTCGAATGCCCGCGATAGCTGGTTGGAAACGCTAAAAACGTATCGGGCATCGACGTTAAGGCGGCCAGCCGCATCAAAAACCGGTCCGAATGGGACTTGAGTCTTAAACATGAAACTGGTGAATTTCGAATGCAATTTCCAGACCTGAGTTTTCGGCATCCCTAGCGTCAGAATCCCGGTAACGCCGATGAGAACCGCAAAAATCAGGGCCACCCATCGCCATCGCCTCATGCGACGGGTTTTAATTCAGCGGTGACGGGATAGCAAACGGTTTCGCGCTACCTCACCATTGCTCTCACGCGGTCGATAGCGGCGCCGTAAACCGCAAGCGTCTGGGTGGCGCAACGCCGCCAAGTCAGGCCGCGGACGGACGCGAAAGCCCGCTCCGCCAGCCGAGCGCGCAAGCCGGCGTCGCCACCAAGTATTTCCATGGCGGCCGAAAGGCGTTCTGGATTCCGAGCCGGAACGAGCAAGCCGGTCTCGTTGTCCTTGACGAGAGTGGTGGCGCAGCCGACCGGCGTCGAAATGACCGGCAGGCCCTGGCTCATCGCCTCGAGCAAAACCATTCCGAAGCCTTCGTAGGTCGAGCAGAACACAAGCAAATCATGCCGTCGGTACTCCTGAATAACTTCGTCTTCGCTCATGCGCGGCAGGACGGTCAGGTTCGCTTGCGCGGCCGTGGAGAACGCCGAACGAATCGTGGCCTCGGGGCATCCACCCCCCAGGATTGTCAGCCTGTCCGGCGCTCCGCGCGCGATCAACGCGGAGAAGGCCGCCGCCAGATAATCCACTCCTTTGACGCCGGTCCAAGTCCCGCAATAAAGGATGCCACCGCCGCGCGGGGCTCCCGGCGGCGGGGAATCCTGCAGAAATCGGCTCGAAACCCCGTGGGCCACGACGTCAATTTCTCCCGGCGCTTTCCAATGCCGATTGATCGCATACGCGCGATCGTTCTTGTTGAGCAGCAGCAATCGGTCGGCCAATCGCGCGGCGCCCGCGACCTGCGTGAGGCGTACGGCGGGATACCAGGCGCGCCGCCACCACGCTTTGCTCAACTGGCCGTGGGTATGATCGTCGAGCATGCGCTGATAGTTGAGCTGTTCGAGACCGTTCGAGCGGCTGATCAGCGCGATCCCGCGTCCGACCCCAACCTTACGTTCCAAACCAAAAACAAAGCCTTCGGCGCTGGCGACATCGAGTACGTCGAACGGCCCGCGTTCGCGAATCGCGCGGTGAATCGCCCGCGCCGCCAGCGCGGGTCCGAGCGCCCAGCGAAGCCGCGCTTGGGTCGGGCGATCGCCGATGGCGTCGCTGAACAAGCATTCGCAGTCATGTCCCAACGAGACGAACTCTTCCTTCAGCTTGTGGAAGACTTTCGTCGATCCGAGGCGGGGATCGTTCGGGTAGTCGCCGACCAGCAGTATTCTCATACGCGTCCGGACGACGGCGTTGGCGCGTTCGGCCGCGGGCCGGCTGACCGTCGCCAGAAGTAGCGCCAGCGGGCGTTGGTCGCGCGCAGCCATTGGAAGGCGACCGCCTGTGGTGAGGGATGCCAACGAAAACATCGCGCCTGCAGCTCCCGTTCTTCCGCGGGAGTGGCGCCGGCCGCGCGGGCGCGAAGCCTCGCTTCGCAAAAATTGGCCCAGAGCGAAAAGTAGGGCGCGTCCAAAGTCGCCAGCAGGCGCAGATACTCACCGAAAGGCGAGACTCCCTCGACCATCGGATGCCGCTCGTGCCAGTTGCAGCCGGCCTCTTCCAGCAGAACTCCGTTCGCGTGGCAAAGCAGGATCGCAGTGTAAACGTTATCCCAAATTCGCTCGCCTAAAATGTAATCGCGGAAGCGCCGCTCATTCGCCAGCCACCACTCGGTGCGGATCATAAAAAAGTCCTGGCCGTACGGCAGGACCGTCGGTCGGCTGTGCCCGGGCAAATCAAAATCGGTGCGGGCGAAGACCCAGGCGTTCGACTGCCGGCATTCGTCGGCGGCGGCCAACGCCCGCGGAGTCACGATGATGTCCGAATTCAAGAACGCGAAACGTTCGTACCCCAGCGCCGCGGCCTTGCGCGCCAGCAGCCCGAAAAGCTCCCCCGTGAGCGGCTTCCGCGGCCCGGGCCGACCGGTCACGCCGGGCGCGTCCCGCCGCAGCTCGGCGGCCAATTCGAGACCTGGGATCGTATCGGGCGCGTCCTGGAATTGCAGATTAATCACCCGGGAGTCGGGCAAGCTTGCCAGCGAATCGATTGACGCTTGTTGCCGGCGGCAAAAATCCTCCGGGCCGGAAAAATAGTTGAGGCCAAAAAGCGTTCTCACGATTGTTTGAGCGTCGTGGCGTTCATCGCGCTGGGGCGTGGGTCGCCGGGCGATCCAGCAATAGGCGTAGCGTGTGCTCGAGGCTGAAATGTTCCTCGTACAAAGCGCGACCGGCGACGCCGAGCGAGTCGCGCCGCGGCGCGTCGGGCAACAACGCCGCGATGGTCCGCGTAAAGGCTCCGGCGTCAAACGTCGGCTCCAGGATGAGCGACCCTGGCGCGTGCCAGACCGGTTCCGTAAACGGTCCGGCGTTGGTCACCACGGGGACCCCCAGCGCCAGCGGCGCCATCACCGAGGTGCGCCGGGTGGTGACACCGTCCGGGTACGGCTGCGCCACGCACTCGCACGCTCGCAGGTAGCCGGCCAATTCCGGGTCGGCCAGGAATCCCGGGGCGATCGTTCGACTCGCGAGCGAGGGATGTTGGCGTCGAAACGCGTCACGAAACGCCGGACCGCCTTCCCCGAGGAAAAGGAGACCGCAGTCCGGTTGTTCCACCAGCAACGCGGCGCCGAACGCCTCCATCATCGGCCGCATTTGCGCGCCGTACGTCCCGAAATGCCCGACGAGATACCTCACGCCGCACTCGGCCAACAGAATCAAACGCACTCGGCCCGCGTCCTCCGCGCCGGCGCCCGGCGAAAGCGTGGTTGGGATCGGCAGGCAGGTAAAGTCCACCTTCCGTCCGAGCGCCAACGGCCGCAATAACGGCGTCCACGAGGCGGTGGAGACATAAATGCGCCGCGCCGCGGCCAAGAGTAGTACGGCCATCACTCGGTGAATCGCCGCCAGGAGATTGCGGCGCGCGCTCTGGCGGGCGAAATAGAAATACGGCTCATGAAACATGACCCGCACGTCATCGTGACTCAGGCGAGAACGCGCGAGCAGCCAGAGGCAGAACGGCACGTTGCATCCGCGCAGGCCCAAGGCGTTCGGCGCGTACTGAAGCAGCACCGTGCGCGGGCCGGGAAAAGCGTCCAGTTCCCGCGCGAGCCGGCGAATGCCAGCGGGCGAAAATCCGCCGGGGACGCGATGCTCGCGCGGCCCGCGGTCAGCGCTGGTCGTCGTCTGGTTGCTCGGGATCGTCGCTGGGCCAGCTGAGCCTTCGGTTTTAATCTCGGCGTTCAGCGGGTGCCAAACATGCACCTCCACGCCTTCGGCGGCTAGACCCGACGCCAGGCGACTCACGTATTGGCCGACTCCCCCAGAGCGGCCGGCGTATTCGCCGGTAATGATGTGCCAGGCCACAATAAATTCCGCGTCAGGACGCGCTACCCGCTAGCGCCAATACCCGTTCCAGTGTTTCCAAGTGCGCTCCCAACGACATGCGCGTGGAGACCTCGCGGGCGCTTTGACGCATCGCGGCAAGCCGCTCCGGGCGTTCAAAAAGTCGCAAAATGCCGTCGGCAAACGCCGCCGCGGACGGCGGGTCCGCCGGGACGAGCGTTCCGTTGCTGCCGTCTTGCAGCCATTGCCGCACTCCTCCAACGTCGAACGCCACCGCGGGAACGCCGCATTGGCCCGCCTCGAGTCCGACTAAACCGAACGGCTCGGGCCAGACGCTGGGCAGCGCCAACGCCGACGCGGTTTGCATGGCGCGCCAGAGCGCCTCGCCCTCCAGCCATCCGGTGAAGGTCACGGATACGTTGAGCGCTCCCGCCAATTGCTCCCAGGGGTGGCGTTGGGGGCCGTCGCCGGCCATGACCAAAGCCAGCGGCCGCGCGAGCCTTCCCGCCGCCTCCGCCATGGCGCGGATGAGCAGGTCGCCGCCTTTGAGCCGGATCATTCGTCCGAGAAAAAGCACTTGGGCCGGCTCGGCGGTCGGGGCCGTCCCCGCGTCGGCCGGGAGACGGTTGGCGGGAAAAAGGGGAACGGCATGGATACGCTTCTCGGGCGCGCCGTTGCGCGCGTACTCACGCTTCATGTGGTCGCTGGCGACGACGAACGCGGCGTAGCGCGGGAACAATTTCCGCTGCGCCCGCGCCCAGCGGTACTGGCGCGTCATTTCGCCCAGGCTGAACCGGCCGCAGCCCCGCGGCAAATAGCACGCGAGGCAGGCGGCCCCGAAACGACGGTCGCACGGACGACTGGTTGGGAAAGAGAATGATTTTTGCCCGCCAATGCAGGTCCCAAAATAGCCGTGCATCATCTTAACCACCGGCCACTCTCTCAGCAGCCGGTCTTCGATCTCCAAAAAGCGCATGTTGTGGGAGTAGCAAACCTGGGGCGTCCACGCGCGCGCCCGCCCGATCGCGCCTTCCAACCCTTCCTCCGCGATGCCGAAACGGGCGCCGGTCCACGGCATGGCTCGCTCGGCGCCGGGGCGCGGCCGGTCGTAGTGCAGGAAGGCCACGTCGTATCCGCGGTCCCGCAGACCGGTCATCACCGCGTTCAGATAACTCTGCACGCCGCCGGAATCGCCGATACCGTCGTTCGCGAAAAGGACTCTCATCTCAGCCGGGAACCAGCCGCGCGCAGACGCCTTCCACCGCCCAGGGATCGGCTCCGGGCGCCAGCGGCTCGACGCGCAAACGGAGGCGCGCCAGCTCCGCCAAGAGGTCGGCCTTGGGCAGCCCGAGTGAGGCCCACGCGGCCGGATGGAACTCGACGAACAACGACAGGTCATCCCGGCATCGTTCCAATGTCGCGCGGGCGCCGCGGAGCACGGCTAATTCAAATCCTTCGACGTCGATCTTGATGAACTGCGGCGTCAATTTCCGTTCCGCACAGAACGCGTCGATCGTCGTGGCGGTCACCGTGACGCCGTCAGCCGACGGATCACCGGCGGTGGCAAGACGGTTGGCGCCCGAACTGGTTTGCGCAAGCATCGTCACGTCACCGACGCGGTCACAGACCGCCATCGGCAGGGCCGTTACAATTCCTTCGAGCCGGTTTAGCTCCAAATGACGCCGCAGCGCCGCAAAGCTCGCCGGCGCCGGTTCGAACGCGCAAACCCTTCCGTCCGGCCCAACCCATTGGCCGAGCAGCAGGGAATACGCGCCCACGTTGGCGCCGATGTCGAGCGCGGTCATACCCGGCCGCGCCGCGGCCCGAAAGGCCGCATACTCGTCGAGGTTCCAGGCCAGATACCTGAACTCGGGGAGCACTCGCACCTGCTCGGCGCCGGGCAACGCGCAGACCAATCCGCGCCCGCCCGACTTCCACATGAGCAGGGAATGGAACCAGCGCCGCAGCGAACGGCGAAGCCCGGGGCTGACGGGCGCGCGACGCAATTGGGCGCCCGCCCGTTCAAGCCACGAGGGTGAACGTCCGTTAAAGGATGGGGCCTGCTTCATCGGCGCCTTCCTCCCAGCGACGCCGGTAGTCTGCGGGCGGCGTGGCGCCATCGACGCTGAAGCGGGCGCACTGGCGCTCTTCGAGCGGGCGCTGCCGGGGAATTTTCGTGGTGAATCATCGCGATTTAGGCCGTCGTCGTCAGGGTTCGTCCACACGCGCGGAAAAGCGTTCCGATCAGTCGGCTTGCGTAATCCTCCGGCCGGGCGACCCGTTCCATCCGCGTTCGCGCGGCCTCGCCCATGGATTGGCGAAGTTCGGCCGAATCGATCAAACGCTCGAGCGCGTTCACCAATTCGCCCTCCACTCCGGGCGTAACCAACAATCCGGCGCGGCCTTCCTCGATGATCTCGGGAATGGCGTTGAGGCGGGTTCCAATGCTCGGGAGGCTGGCGGCGCCCGCCTCTTGGTACACCATTCCGAACGCTTCGCCGAGCGTCGGCATCACGAAAAGGTCCGCTTCGCGCCAGCAGGCGTACCATTCAGGCGTGTAAGGCGCGATGTTTCGGCGGACGTCAACGCCGCGGGGAACGGCCTCCGCCGCGAGCGGCCAATTGGTTACCAACATCAGCGTCGCGCGCTCGGCGAAGCCACCGGCCTGCCACGCCCGCAGGAGTTCCGGCCCGCCTTTACGAGGAAAATCGCCGCCCATGAAAAGCGCCCGGACCATCCCGCCGGGCCGCGTGGCGCGGTCCCGCCGCTCGGCGGCCCAGCCAGGGTCGAACGCCGTGAGGCGAACCGGATACGGCAGCGTCTGCAGCTTTGCGGCGCACTCCGGATGGCAGCGCGCCAAGTCGTCCGCCGCCCAGCGCGAGGTGGCGATGATCTCGGCGGCGG
The DNA here is from genome assembly GCA_964522665.1 of uncultured Verrucomicrobiota bacterium. GTDB lineage: Bacteria > Verrucomicrobiota > Verrucomicrobiia > Limisphaerales > CAZFVY01 > CAZFVY01. Next base: position 18,952 of record CAZFVY010000025.1, read on the forward strand.
CGCGATAGACGGCGCCATCGTGCCGGATCCCCGGTCCAAAACTCCTCCGGCCCCAAGCCGACGGCACTTCGAGGCTCGCTTGCCGCTGCGTGCAGTCCAGCGACACCACCGCGGGCGTGCGCCGCATCCGCCGAAGGCTGGCGTACGCCGTCGCCTGCGGATGAAAGTGCAGCACGTCCCAGCCGCCCGTCGCGGCCTCGATCCGCCGCAAGCGCCGCGCGGCCAGCAGGCCCGAGTGCCACTCGGCCCGCCACCGCCCCAACGTCAATTGCGCGACGCGGGAATTCGGACTCCCCCGGAAACCGGCGCAGAGCAGCCGGCGGACGATCCGGTCGTAAATCGTCAGGCCTTCACTCAAATCAATGTGGGTCGCCTCCAGCGCGGGTTCCGATTCGACCGCCTCCCGAATCAATCGGGCGACGGAGCGGTGCCCCAGAATACCGGAATTCACGAACGCGACGCGCGTTTTCAAGTCGGGGCGGGGAGTGTCCAAAGCGGGCTTAGTTTCCCGCGGGTCGCGGGCGCGGCCGGAACAGGAAATTACTCCAGTCGTGCGGGTCCGCGGCGCCGAGTCGTTCCGCCGAATACCCTTGCGCCAGCAGGATTTCATAGGCTGGGCTTTGCGGACGAGTCTCACAGATAATTCCTTTCACCGGCGTTGCGCGCAGCGTCTTCAACATGCCCCGCGTCACATTTTCCTCGAAACCTTCGACGTCGATCTTGATCCAGTCGATGCGGGCGCAACCCGCCTTGACCCGCCAATCATCGATTGAAATTGTCCGCACGCGGGCCGTTTTGCCGCGGTCAAAGACGCCGTTCAACAGCCCGTCGCTGGTGGGGATGAGCGACGAAAGCCCGCTGTTGTCTTCCGTCTGCGAAATGAACAAGTCGGCCTCGCTTTCATGTTGGTCGGAAACCGCCGCATCGACCACGGTAACGCGGTCTTCGACGTGATTAAGGGCGACATGGTTTTTCAATTCAACCAATACCGCCGGATTCGGCTCGAACGCGTACACCCGACCAGCGGGGCCGACGCGCGTCGCCGCGAGCAGCGTAAAGTAACCCGCGTTGGCGCCGACGTCCAGGACCACGTCATTCGGGACGATCTCATCCAAGAATAATCTGGTCGTCGCCGGCTCGTACACGCTGTCGAGAAAATAGAGGCGCTTCACGGTGAACTGGGACACATCAAAAAGGATTTCCACGGTATGCACCCGGATTTTGCGAATTGAGTCACCTTTGGCCTTCAGCTTCTCGACGAGTGTATCGCGGCTGCGCCGGTAAAGAGTGTGAAACCACGGGACATCATGCAGGTTTTTGCCGAGGCGTATGAAGGCTGGCTCGAGCGCCGGCGATTGGGCCACGCACGAGGCGGCGGCGTCGGCGATCAAATTCCGCGCCCCCTTGAGGAGCGGCAGCCAAGGCCCCTCGGCGGCCGGGTCGGCCCGCGAGAGTTGCGGGAGGGACTCAGGCATAATTACGGAGGGCGCGCGCCGTACAAAAAAGGCCGTCGCCGCCCCGGAGAAGGCGGGCGTCCCGGTGACCGGCGCCCATTCGGTCAGAAGCCATTGTCCTCATGATCCGAAGGGCGTGAATTTATTGGGGGCGGGAGTGGGCGGGCGGTCCTCGAGGCCGGAGGCCTTGCTCATGGAAACCAACTCGCGGAAGAGGGGACAACCGACGAGCAGTTCATCCCAGGTTCCCTCGGCGACTTTGCGGCCGGCGTCCATGACGATGATTTTGTCCGCCTCGCGAATCGTCGAAAGCCGGTGCGCGATCACCAAGACCGTTCGTCCGGTGACCGCCTCGCGGAGCGCCGCTTTGACATGTTGCTCGGAGATTGGGTCAAGTTGCGAAGTCGCTTCGTCGAGGATCAAAACCTTCGGGTCGCGGACCAGGGCGCGGGCTACGGCCAACCGCTGCCGCTGGCCGCCGGAAAGGCTTTGTCCGCGCTCGCCGACGACGGTGTTCAAGCCGTCGGGCGCGGCGTCCACAAAATCGTGAAGGTAGGCGCGATCCACGGCGCGCTGAATTTGTTCGGGCGTCGCTTCCGGGTAGCCGTAGGCGATATTCCGGGCCAGGGTGTCAAAGAATAGAAAGGCCTCCTGCTCGACTACCGCCAGGCCCCGGTGCCAGCTCGCCGGCGAGAACTCCCAATAGTTTCGCCCGTCCACCGTGATCCGCCCCGAGGTCGCTTCGCGCAGGCGCAGGAGCAGCGACGCCACGGTCGATTTGCCGGCGCCGGAGGGGCCGACCAGCGCGACCGTTTTCCCGGCGGGCACTTCGAACGAGATGCCGGCGAGCGCCGGTTTCCCGGTCGCGTACTCGTGCCAGACGTTCTCAAAGCGGATGGCCTCATGCACGCCGGTGAACTCAATCTCGCCGTGCGGGCGCTGCGGGTGCTGGGCGACCAGCAGCCATTTCTCGACCTCGCGCGCGCCGCCGACGAGGTAGAACAACTGCCCTTGCATGCTGTAGATCTGATTCATCAACGGGATCACGCGCAGCAGGACGAAACCGAAGGCGAGCAAATGGCTCGGCAGCATTTTGCCGGGGCTGACGAAGAAGGTGTAAGCGCTGCCAATGATGCCCATGGCGCCCAGCACGGCGAGCGTTTCGACCGCCGGAGTCATGAAACCGTTGATGATCGCGCCGCGGCGTTCGGCCTGCGCCTGCGCCTCGTTCAAGGTTTGGAAGCGGACCCACTCCCGGTCCTGGGAATTGGTCGCCCGAATCAGCCGCATCCCGGCGAACGATTCCACGAGGAAGGCGGAGAGCTTGCGATTAATCTCGGTCAGGGTGAAGCCCAACCGCGCCAGCCGCCGATAAACGATGCTGAAGGTGGCGCCCAGCAGGAGGCCGAGGCCTAAGGTGATCAACGTCAGCGGCCAGGAAATGAAAAACAAGCCCGCGCCGTAGATCAACGCCATCGCCATGCGCTGGCCCACTACCAGCGAAAGTTCGAGCGCCCCCGTGGTTCGGCCGGCTTCGACAAAAAACACGTTGGCAAATTCGCCGGCGGGGCGCTGGTCGAAAAGATTGAGATCGGCGCCTTGGATTTGCCGGAACAGGCTGCCGCGCAGGTTGACGGTGACGCGCTTCTTGAGCGATGCCGAGAGGACCGAATTGCCATACGTGGCGACGTTTTTGCAGGCAATCGCGACGATGATCACCAGGCAAAAGACAAATACGTAGAACGTGGACTCATGGCCGGGGAGGCGGAGTTGGATGAATTGCAACGGGCGCATCGGGGTCGCGTTCTCGCCGCCCAGGAGCAGCGAGAGCAGCGGCACGAGCATGCCGACGCCGAACCCCTCGAAAAAAGTCATCAACAGCGCGGTCGTGACGACCGCGGCGATCAGGTGCCGCCCGCCCCGCAAATGCGGCCGCAGCCGCATCATGCAGGCGTAGAAGTCGAAGATCTGCTTGAACCAGCTTCTCATGCGGGGGATTTCGCCGGGCGCAGGCGTCGGCTGACGGCGCGCGCCATTTGTCCAACCGTGTGCGCCCAGGCGGCGGCGCCAAAAGGCCGGAGCCACGACTTCAGGGGGCGCCCGCGTTCGGCGCGGATCGCCGCGTCCCAACGCTCGTGGAAGATCAAACCATTACGCAATACTCTCTGCATATACTGTTCGGACATGGTCCGGCCAATGGTCGAACTGCCCAAATGCCGGTAGGCGCCGAGTCGTTCGTAGCCGTGGGTGGCGATTTTCCAGCCCGCCTGACGGATGCGGAAGCAGAGGTCAGCTTCGTCCCATTCGGTCGGCCGGAAGACTTCATCCAGCGCGTTGACCCGGTCCAGGCACGCGCGCCGCACGACCCAGGGCCGCACCACCGCGTCCACTTCCTGGAGCCGGAACCAATTGCCGGCCCCGTGGCCGATCGTGCTCTCGAGCCGGCGCCAATCGATCAGATGTTCCCAAGCCGTGATCGGCTCGTCGAGCGGATGGCACAGCAACCCGCGCCCGAGGCTCACCAGCCCGATTTCGGGCCGCTGCTCGAACAGCGCGATCAATTCCCGCGGCAGCCATCCGTGTTGCAGGAACATGTCGTCCTGCCAGGCGAGCAGCGCCTGTCCGCGCGCCTCGGCGAAGCCCCGGTTGGTGCAACGCAACTCGTGCGCGTTATCCTCGTGAAACCAGCGCGCATGGCGCCGGCCCCACGGCGTCGCGCACAGTTCCCGCAAATAATCGGCCGTGCCATCGCGGCAACCGTCTTCGATGACGACCAGTTCGACGCTTTGGCCCGTGGCATGGCGCTGCCAGCTTGCCAAGCACTCCCGCAGCACCGCAAGGTTATTAAACGTGGGGATCACCACGCTCAGCTTGGGCTTCACCTCGAGGCTGGAAACTTCGTCACTCATGGGATTCGATCAGGGTCATTATCTCTTGCGCCATGTGATCCCAGGTATAGGCGCGCAAGCGGGCGCCAAACTCGCTCGTCGCCGCGCGTAGCGGGTCCATGTGGCTCCGCCAGTTCAACAATCGGCCGGTCAATCCCTCCGCGGTCAGTGGCGCGGGAATCAGTAAATCGCCCAACTCGGCCGGGTAACGTTCGGCGACGCCAGCCGAGGCGCTGACCAAAGCCGGGAGGCCGCAGCAAATCGCCTCATGCACCGACAAGCCGTATGCTTCATAGCGCGCCGGGTGGATCAGCAGGTCGCCCGCGCGCAGCAAGTCGGGCACGTCGCCGCGAAATCCCAGGAATTGAATCCGCTCGCCCAATCCCGACTCGACCACCCGACCCTTCCAGGCGGGCAATTCCGCGCCCGCGCCGACCACCGCCAGGTCCACGTCCCAATCACCTCGCGCGCAAAGCGCCTGCCACGCGCCGTACAGAACATCGAACCCTTTGCGCCGGTCGCCCAACGCTCCGACAAAGAGGGCGGTCCGGCGGTCCGCCGACCAGCCCAATTTCGCGCGCGCGGCCAACCGCTCCTCCGGCGCCGCGGGACGGAAACGAGCCGAGTCGCAACCGTAGTAAACCGTGTGCGCCCGGTCCTCGGCGACGCCAAACTCGGCGATGATTTCACGGCGGGTCCGGCGGCTGTTCGTAATGATCAAGCGGGCTTGGGTTAGGTTCCGCCTCTCGGCGGCGACGTAGCGCTGATGCTGCCACCTGCCCAGCGCCCGGCGCAGCGGCGTTCCGACAGTGAGGGGCGCGTGCGTGGCATGAACATAATGGACCCAATTCACGTCCTGCCAGGCGCAGTTCCCGCCGTTGACGATGACCCGCCCGCCGCGCGCTGCGATCCGCGCCGCCCAGCGCCGCCCGACCCACGCCAGGAGCGGCGCGGAGGCGAAATTCGAGCGGAGCAGCTTGGGCACGCGGTGAAAGATAACGTTTGGAAGAGCGAGCAGGTCCGGCCAAACCCGATGCGCGACCAGGTGAACCTCGCCCCGGGTGGCGAGATGGCGCGCCAAGGCATAATTGCCGGCGTCCATTCCGCCGAGCGGCGTAAAGTCGCCGGTGACCACCAAGACGGGTTTCATCGCGGGCGTCAGCCTGCCTTGCGGGCGTAGGCCTGCAAGTGCATGGCCAGCGGCGTGTGGACGACGCCGGGCAGGCAGCGACTCAATCCGTAGATCATTTGCCGCACGGTTGCCGCGGCGCTCCAATGGCCAGCGGCTCCCGCCGTCTTCGGCGGGGATTCCGGCGCGCCGACGTAGAGCGAGATTTCGTCGAACCCGGCGGACGCCAACGCCCGCCTTAGAGCGTCGGGCGAAAAGTGATTCACGTGGACCAGATTGTCGGCGAGCGTCGCGCGATAACCCCGCTGCAGCCGCGCGCGGACTCGTTCCTTAAGGTATTGGCTGGGGCCGTGGGGAACCTTCACCGCCACCCAGCCGCCGTCCGCGAGCAACGCGTGAATGCCCCGCAGAATCGGGATCGGCTCGGGAATGTGTTCCAGGACGTCAATGATCGTGATCGCGTCGAAATGGCGGCCTTCGAGCGCCAGGTCCTGGATGTTTTTGCGATGGATAGGCAAGCCGGTCCGGCGGGCGGCGAAGCCTCCGGTTTGCGGATTGAGTTCGACCCCTTCCGCCTGCCAGCCCAGCTCACGCGCCAGGAAGATGAGCCGGCCGACGTGGGCTCCGACGTCCAGCAACGCCCGGCGGGAGGGAGGCACTCGGCGCGCCAACTCCGCGAGGACGATTTGAAAGATCGAATCCTTGTAGCCGGAATCGAACTCCCACGCCATCCACTCCTCGGCCCAACGCTGGTCATACATCCGGTCAAAGAACCGCGGCAGCGTCGGGAGCGCCTCCGGTTGGCCAAAACCGCAGCCCTGGCAGCGCCGGAGCCAGAGCGGGGCGCCGGTATAGGCGGCGAGTTCGGGGTCTTGTTGGGCGTAGATGGAAAAATCAAAGCGGCCTTGATGGTAGCGGACGAGCCGGTCGCCGCCGCAAATCCAGCACCGCGGAATCGGCTGGAAAAGCTCCGTGGCGTTTGAGGCGGTCGGTCGATTGGACATGGTGGGGTGAAAATGGGGCGCGGTTCGCCGTGGAGGGAGTTTTAGTTGGCGTTCGGCTTCGGTCGCGGTTTGGCCTTTAACCGGCGGCGCCAGGCCGACCCGGCGCTGTCGCCGAACGAGGCCGCGGCCGGGTCCTCTTTCGCCACGCGCTGCAAGCCCCCGCTGAGAAACCAGTATTGCAGGCCGGCCTGCGCGTTGAACGGCACAAAGCTGAAGCAGAGCGCGACGATGCCGGCGTTTGCGGACAGCACCGTGGCCGCCAGCGCCCGAATCTGTGGATTCTCGGCCTCCCGCGCGACGCGGAATTCGAACTTCGCCGTTGAGATCAGCGCCATGCTGTAACACAGCAACAGAATGATTCCGCCGTCCAGAATCCAACCAGGGAACTGAATCTCAGCCCAGAGGCCGGGCGCCTCCAAGTTGTCGGGATCGCCGAAGTAATAATTCATCATCCCCCAGCGGCCGACCCCGGCGCCGAATGGGTACTCCGGCAGTAGTTCGAGCATGCCGTTTTCGACCTGGTTGCCCCGGGCGTTGTAGTAAAGCTCGGCGGGCTTGGTCTCCAAGAGCGTCGAAAAGCGGTCGGTGATGGCGTCCCCGCCGAATTTGGCGGCCAGGAAGAATCCCCCCGCGCCCAACGCCGCGCTCAAGCCGATCAGGATGAAAAGTTTCGACTTGTTCTGCTGCACCTGTTGGAGCGTGGCGTAGATGATGATCATGCCCGCCAGAACGATGATGCTCGAACGCACCAGCGTGAAATAGATCGCGGAAACCCCGGCAAAAGCAAAAACGAAAGCCACCAACCGCTTCCAGACCCGGTCGGAATCGAGGCAGAAAATGAGACCAAGCACGCCTGCGAACATGCCTGGCCCGCAAACCGCCCCCGGCGTGTCGAACAAGCCGGGCGGACGGATAATGTCGATGCCGCCGATGCCCTTATACGTCACCGTGCCGAGACCAAAACTTCCGCTCGTCATGACGCGCGAGAATTCCTGCGGCATGAAGGTCTCGGGATCAAACACCTGCATCACGCCGACCATCGAATTGACGCCGTTGCAGGCGAGCAACACCCAAAGGACCCGCCGCAGTCGCTCCGGGCTGGTCACGAACGCGGGCGCCCAGAAGAACGGGGCCAGCACCGAGAGGTAAAGCGCCACCTGCGCGAGCGCCGATTTATAGCTGTTGGTCGTCGGGTGCAGAATCATCAGCGCGGTATAACCGAGCGCGGCCTTGAGCCAGGGAAACGCCGGATGATTCTCGGGTTTGGCTTGCTTCTGGAAATACCACCAGGCCAGCGCCGCCAAGCTGATCCCGTACGACGCGACGCGAATCGGCAATCGCAGCGGCTGCGTTCCCGGCAGGAAGAGGATCGCCGGCAGAGCCGTCTGACTGATCATGAACACTTCCGCGAAGCCCCAACGTTCCGTCAACGTGGGCGCGGCTTTGTCCGCGTCATCGGCCGCGGATAGTTTAAGCGATGATGGCCGCATCAGCTCAGCGGGTGATGACCGTTGATTGAACGCGGGCAAGCGCGCCGCCTTGGCGTTCGCCGGACGCGGCCTGACGGGCAGCAGCGACCCGTCCGTTCGGGGCGGGTGGCGGCGGGCGCCAGCCAATTCAACGACCAGTTCATTCGTGGCACCCTAACACACCGGGAAGCGGTTGGGCACGGGAATCCACCCGCTGACCGAAGAAAGTCGGCGCGCCGCGGCAAGCCTCCGGAACGCTCGCTGGGAGACGGTCGAGTGGGAAGGGAGGCGGGCGAAGGCATGCTTACTCTTTCTGCCAGAAGCAGCCGGTCCAATCGATTGGTTGGATTGGGGCCTTGACGCCGTGCCGGGAGCGATAGTCATCCACCGCCTGTTGGCAAGCGGGGAGATGGCGGTAGTCGTCGATAATGCAGAATCCCCCGCGCGAGAGTTTGGGGTACAGGTTTTCCAATGCTTCCATCGTCGAACTGTAAAGATTGCCGTCGAGCCGGAGGACGGCGAGCTTCTCAATCGGGGCGGTCGGCAGCGTATCCTTAAACCAGCCTTTGAGAAAAACCACTTGGTCGTCGAGTAGGCCATACTTGCGGAAATTATTCTCGGCCTCTTCCTGGGAGACGGACAGGCACTCGTCGGCGTAGGTTTTGGCGCTTTTGTCGGCCGGATATTTTAGCGGGTCAGGTTTGGGCAAACCTTCGAAAGAGTCGGCGACGAACACCCGGCGGTCGGTCACTCCGTAGGCGGCCAGGGTGGCGCGCATGAGAATGCACGCGCCCCCTTTCCAGGCGCCGGTCTCGATCAAATCTCCGGGGACGCCCGCCTTCAAGACGGCTTCGACGCAGCGCTGAATGTTCTCGAGTCGCTTCATGCCGATCATCGTGTCCGCGTAGCCGGACCAGACCAACCCTTCCTCGCGCTGCTCCGGGGTGTAAACCTGTCCGCGGACCAATTGCAGATTCTTCTTGCTCAAGACCTTCGCCACCAGCGCGACCAGGCGCCTGACCAGCGGCGGCCGTTTGTAGTTGAACGTGGTGATCGGCAGCGGCGGCTCCGGCCAGAGCGTGAACGAAAGAGACCTCTTGATGAGGTCGAGGTAGAGTTCGTCGAGTTTATGGTTCATGGCATGAGGCGGGTTTGACCGTTACGGTTTGCGCGCGATCATGAGCACATTATCCGAGCAGGCCCGCGGCCAGAGGCGTGACGCGAATCCCGGCCAATGCCGGGCGCTGAGGGGCAGTCGGCCGCGTTCGCTATAAAAGACCTGGACGTCCGACAGGCGATTCTCCAGCGCGATCCGAATCAAGTCGATCTCCAGCAGGGCGGTAATATGAGCCGGGTACGAACTGGCCTGAAACGCGTTGAATTGGTTTTTGAGCGCGAGGGTGAGTTTCGCCAGCAGACTCAGTTGATTCGGCGTGGTGACCACGACCCAGCCGCCCGGCTTCGCGAGCCGGATCAGTTCGCGCGCGAACGCGCGTGGATTCTCGAGGTGTTCGACGGTTTCGACCGCCACCACGACGTCACCGCTTTGGTCCTCCAACGGGGTCCGGTAGGCCTCGAGATTCGCTTGGACGAATTCACCGTCGTTGGGAAAACCATCGTAACGGACGGCGTCCACGCCGCAGTAGCGCTGGAAACGAGGCTTGAGGATGGGCCAGAGGCGCCCGCTCCCGCAACCGACGTCGATGAGCGTCCCGCCGCGCGCCGATTGCGCGGCCAAGGCCCGTTCAACCATGAGGTAGATGGCCTCCTGGCTTGTGCCGCGACTCAACCGCGCGCGGCCAGCCACGTCGGAGTATTCGGCGCTCGCGTCGCTCATGGGGTTCGCGATTCAGCCAATCGGGCGATGGCCGTTTGCAGTTGGTTCAGTCGGGCCGCGGGGTCGCACAACGCTTTCGCGCGCGAGGGGCCGGCTTGAGCGAGACGCTGGCGCAGAGCCGGTTCGTCGATGATGGGTTGCAGCGCCGCCGCGACCGCCGTCGCGTCGCCGGGCGGAGTCAGCCGGCCGCAGGTTTCGTCGAGGATCTCGAGCGGACCGCCTAGCGCGCTCGTCACGACCGGCAGACCGGCCAGCAGCGCTTCGACAAAAACGATGCCGAACGGCTCTGGACTGGCGTTCGGTTGGCAATAGACGTCGGCGGCCGCAAGCAGCCGGGGCACGTCGGACCGTTGGCCGAGGAAGGTCACGCGCGCCTCCAAGCCGAGGCGGCGGGTTTCTGCCAACAATTCCTGATAAAAAGCCGTCTCGCTGGCGCGTTGCGGGCCGCCGATGATCCACGCCCGCCAATCGGGCGTGGCGCGCAACTGGCCGAGCGCCGCCAGCAACGTTCGTTGACCCTTCCACGACTGAATCCGGCTGGCTTGGACGATAACCACCGCATTCGGCGGCGCGTTGAACTCGATCCGTGTTGCCCTTCGTTGCTCGGCGGAGGCGGGCGGCGAGGGTGGCACCGGGCAGTAAATGACCTCGAATTGGGCGTTGCGATAGAGCCGCGGAACGCTTTGCGCGGTAAAATCGCTGTTGCAGACCACCAGGTCGGGTTGAGTCCGTTTGGCCCAGCGTTCGACCCAATGCTTCCCCCGCGCGACGTCGTGGAGCCACAACACGAGCGGCTTTTTCAATCGCCGCGCGACCGAGCCGAACAGTCCGTACGCCCAAGCCGAATGGCAAACCACCGCGGCGTAACGGTTTTCCTCGATCAGTCGCGCGAGACGCCGCCGCGCGGTCCAGACGGTCCACGGTTGGCGCGCCCGCACGGCGCCGAGCAAGTGGACCGCGGCCCGCTGCCGCTCCAGTTCGTCCTTCAACCGGCCCGAAAAACAGAGCGCGAACTCCGTGGTCATCCCGGGGCAGGCTTGGGCCGCGCGCGCGAACGTGACCAGCATCGCCTCGACGCCGCCGAACAAATTCCCCGCCACGACGTGCAGAACCTTCACGCGCGACCACCGAAAGCCTTTAGCTCTCGGTACAAGCTGCCGCCCGTCGCCTTTTGCCGTTCATTTCGGCAAAACCGTTCGTTTTCCAAGCCCATTGATGTTCAGTCCGCGCCCGCTACCTTCCCCAAGGTCTCATTTTTAGCGGGTCCTGTCGAGTCGGCGGTTGGGCGGCGCGTGGCTCAGTCGCCGAAGCCGGAGGACGGCTTGATGACAAACGGAAAGGTCAGCTTGGAGCCGAGGTAGCGGTTGCCCCGCGGGCGGTTTGCCTCGCGGCGGCGCCATCGAGATGAGTGAACAACAGCCGATTTACCCGATCAGCCATCTGGATTGGCACACCGTGGGAAGCGTCGGCGAATTCGACATAACGGGCCCCGGGAATGCCCTCCGCGATCGCTTGCCCGAACGCGGGCCGCGCGATCGGGTCGTGGGCCGCGCTCACGACGAGCGTCGGGATGCCGGCCAACTCGCGCAATCGCGGCGTCGCGTCGTACGGGCGCATGGCGGAGAGTTGTTTCATGACGATCGGCGGTTGATCGGCCAGATCATGACCGAAGAGCGGGGCGAGTCTATCCGCCAGCGCGTCACGGTCGGCTTGGACCAGCGCGGCGGGAGGCATCACGAATTCGAGAAACGCTCGACGACGTTGTCGCCGGCTGCCGACGCGGGTGCGCAGCCCCAACCAAAACATGCGTGGCGTCAGCGCGGTCGCGTCGGCCCCGCGGGCAAACGTGCAGAGCAGCGCCAGACTCCGCGCGCGTTGCGGGGCGCGCAGAGCCAGTTCGAGCGCGATCAATCCGCCCATGGAATGCCCGATGACGTGCGCGGATTCCCAACCTTGCGCGTCCATGAGGGCGAGCGCGTCGTCGGCCATTTGCTCGACGGTGAGGCGGCCGCCGAGCGGTTGACTGCGGCCCATCCCGCGGTTGTCAAACCAGAGGCAGCGGTAGCGCGGCGCCAGCGCGTCCACTTGCGGTCGCCAGCATTCCCCGTGAACCCCAACGCCCTGAATCAAGATCGTCGGCGGTCCATCGCCGCGCAACGCATAAGCGAGCCGGCAGCCGTCGCGTTCCAAGTAAGCGTAGTCGAGAGGCTGTGTCGTCGTCATGCGAAGTGATATTGGCGAAGACCTTGGGGCGAAGGGAGAAATTTCGGCGCGATGGCGGAGTGGCGTTTTCGATCAAGAAGGTCGCAAGTTGAAGTGCCGATCTAACCAATTCAGTCACACGCCGAGGACCACGGCGCCGGCGCGCGGCTCTGTGAGCCGCAGCATGTGCACCGGGTTGTGGCGCTCGAGAAAATCCGAAGCCTTCGCTCGTGCAGTTGCTGCTGCGGGTCGCAGACCCGCGCGCCGGGAACTCGCGCCTCTCGCCGCTATGATCTGAATTCAGCGAAATCATCCCGTCGGGGACACCATAAGCCAGCCAACCTTTCGCCCCCTCAATCCGGCTTCGGCGGATGGGCCGCGACGTAGTCGCGCCAATGGTTGATCTCCACGTACAATTCGAGGAAAACCTGCGGGCGCAGTTGAAAATATCCGGCCATCAGGTGCGTCTTGTTCGGCCGTTCGTCGAACGCCGCCTGAAACTTTGACGACACGATCATGATGGGCGCGAGCGGCTCGGCGGGGATGCGGTCCCACCAGCCGACGTTCTTGAACCGCCGCAAATACCACGGCAGCGGCCAATAGTCGCTGTCCTGGGCCATCACTTTCACGACCAGATTGGTCCCTTTCGGCGAGACTTGCGCCAGCGCTTCGACCTTTTCAACCAGTGTCAAGACATCGGTCGAAGGGTGAGCGTAAACGTAGGGGTTCTGCCGGTTGGCGTTTTCCGGCCCGCTGGCCCGCCAAGCCTGCCAGCCAAGTTGAATCCCGCCGACGCCGAGCGCGACCGCCATCGTCACCACCCCCCAGCGCCGTCGCGGCCAGCGCAACAGCGCCACCGTGCCGACTCCGGCCAGTAAAATCGCCCCGTGCCAAAACCCCAGCAGGCACCACGGCGTTTTGTACGACAGCGCCGTGTAAATACCAGTCAAAATGAGCGTGTAGAACGCGATGGTGCGCGCGAGCAAAAGATTCGCGCGCGGCCAACCCTTGCCCGCGAGGATTGTGATCAGGCCGATCAGCGCCAGGGCGGCGATCAAGCCTTCGCTCCAGTACGGCCCACCCTTTTGGTGAAAGAAGAGCAACCGTTCGAAATAGAAATCCCACGGGTTGCGGTGGGGCGACGCTCCACCCGCGCGATTCAGCCACGGCAGGTAGGTGCGCACGGCGTCGAGCGGGCCGTGAACGTTGGTGAAAAATGATGAAAAGAAGAGGAGGCTGACCGCCAACGCGCTGCCCGCCGCCGCGCCGAAGCGCTGCCAATTCAGCTTAAGATTCGGCCGTTCCCGGTCAATCACTCGGCCCCACGCCAGCGCGGCGGCGAGCGCCAGGACCAGCGCGCCAACCGCCAGGACAAACGTCTCCTTCGTCGCGTACATCAGGCCCACCGCGGCGCCGGCGAGCAGGCGCCATCCGATTCGCCCCGACCGCGTGTAACGCCACTCCGCGACGATCAACAACGCGGTGAAGAAGACCAGCAACATCTCATGGATGTAGTACCGGCTGTAAAAGACCATCGCCGGCGAGAGGGCGGTCAGGGCTCCCGCGCAAAGCATCGGCCCGCGGCCCAGGCCGTCCGCCAGGAGCAGCGAAAGGAGAATCAACCCGACGCCGAACGCAACGGGAACAAGGCGATAGGTAACCTCGTCGAAGTCGTTATAACCGCGCGCCGGGCTGAGCCACGCCGAAAGGAGCGTGGCGTAATAGAGGGTTGGCCCGTGGTATTCGTTCGGGTCGTAAACATAACGACCGTGCTCCCACAGGTCGCGAAATTTCGTCGCGTGAACGGCCTCGTCGCCGTGCATCGGCCGCGAAGCCAACTGCGGCAATCTCAGCGCCAGGGCGGCGAGGATGACCAGCGCCCACCCCAACGCGAGGCGGCGGTTCATTTCGCCGGCAGGCCGTAAACTTCGACTTCCGTGTAACCGTTGAGCGCGTTGTCCGTGTTGCCCTTGCTATAGCAGCGGACGTAGCGGGCCTTCGTGCCTTTCGCGTCGATCAGTTTGCCTTCGTAGCCTTCGAAATACTCACGGTCGGTTCCGACGCCTTGCGCGGAGCTGTTGTCCTGATCGTTGTTGAAAAGCGTGCGCACGTTCTTGGTGAATTCGGCGTCATCGGCGACCTTGACGATCACGTCGCGATAAACCACCGGGCTTTTATGCTCATGCCAGACCAGAATCGCGTAGAGTTCGAAATCGGCCTGCAGATCAATCTGAATCCATTGCGTGCGGCGGCGCAAGGTGACGACGTTTTCGTCGAAGGCGTCCTTCTTGCCGTCGGTGATGAGCGAGAGTTCGCCCTGAATGGGCGTGGCGTCGCTGCTGGTGACTGGCTTCCCGAGCGCGACGTTTTTCACGCCCTTTGGCGCCATGAACGGCTCGCGTTTTTTGCCGGACGGCTTCTCCGCAGTCGTATCGGGCGGCATCTCTTTCGGAGTGCCAATGTAACCGGCCGGGGGCAGTTCAAGCGGCAGGGGTTCGAGGTCGGCGGCGCGCGCTGCGGCGCCGGGCAGGAGCGGCAGCGCCAGGAGAAAGCTGAGAGTGGCCAGCAGCGGGAATCGCCGCGTGAATCGCGTAGGCATGCGGTGTGTCTTCATTTCGTATTAGTTTCTGACGTTGGGTCGAATTCGGCCATTCAAATAGCAAGGCGGGGCCGTTTGGGCAATACGCTTCGGCGCAAAATTAATCTTGTCTAGTTCGGCTGCCGGGCGTATTTCAAAAGTTATGAATACGCACGATTACCCCTTCACCCGCGATCTTTCCCGCCGTCGATTCATCAAATCTTATTCGATGGCCGTGGGCGCCGCGGCGCTAACCGGTCCCTACCTTGTGCGGGGACAAAACCTGAACAGCAAACTTAACGTCGCCGCCATTGGCGCCGGCGGAAAGGGGGCGAGTGACACCGATCAAGTTGCCAAGACCGGCTCGAACATCGTCGCGCTCTGCGACGTGGATCGCCATACGCTCGAAGAGCGGAGCAAGATTTACCCCGGCGCGAAGCTTTTCCGTGATTATCGCCGGATGCTCGAACAGATGAAGGAGATCGACGCCGTGATCGTCGCCACGCCGGACCATCACCATGCCCCGGCCGCGATTCGCGCGATGAAGATGGGCAAACACGCGTATGTGCAAAAGCCGCTGACCCACTCGGTTTACGAAGCGCGGCAGATGCGCAAAGTGGCCGCCGAAATGAAGGTCGCCACCCAGATGGGGAATCAAGGCAGCGCGGAGAACGGCTTGCGGACGGCGATCGAAGTGATTCAGAAGGGCGCCATCGGCTCGGTTCGTCAGGTGCACGTCTGGAGCAATCGTCCCATTTGGCCGCAAGGCCTGGACCGGCCGACGAAGTCGGACGCGGTGCCCGAGCACCTCGACTGGGACCTGTGGATCGGCGCGGCGCCGGAACGCCCGTTCGTGGCGGACGTTTATCACCCGTTCAAGTGGCGCGGTTGGCAGGATTTCGGCACTGGCGCTTTGGGTGACATGGCCTGTCATACCGCCAATCTGCCGTTCCGCGCGCTCAAGCTCGGCTACCCGAGCAGCATCGAGGCGAAGACCTCGGGCATCAATCAGGAGACTTATCCGAGCAATTCGCAAATCCGGTTCGAGTTCCCTGAGCGCGAAGGCCTCCCCCCCGTCAGCTTCTTCTGGTACGACGGCGGCAACAAACCGCCGGATGACGTCACCGCGGAAATCCGTGAAGTAAACGAGAAAGTCCCGATCAGCGGCTGTTTGTTGATTGGCGACAAGGGCAAGCTTTACTCGCCGGACGACTACGGCGCGAAGTACTTCCTCCTGCCAGAGAAGAATTTCGTTGGGTACAAGAAACCCGATCCGTGGTTGCCGCGGCACGAATCCGGCCCGCGCGGCGAGCAAGCCCACAAACAGGAGTGGGTGGACGCCTGCAAAGGCGGCCCGGCGGCGTTCTCAAACTTCGACATCGCGGCCTACCTGACCGAGATTATCCTGCTCGGCTGCGTCGCGATGCGCGTGGGCGAAAAACTCGAGTGGGATGGCCCTGGCATGAGGGCGACGAACACCTCGAAGGCGGCGCAATACGCCCACCCGCATTTCCGCTCCGGTTGGGAAGTCTGATTTCCCCCTAGCGCGAACAAGCGATTCAATCCCTCTCTCCGGGCGCCGGGGAGAGGGATTTTCGCTTTTTTGGGGCCGACGCCGGACGTTTGGCGGCGGTTGACGATTGTTCCTGGCGCAGCAGGGCGGCCTTGCGCTCCAGGCCCCAGCGATAGCCAGCCAACTGTTGATCTCCCCGCACGACGCGGTGGCACGGAATCAGGATTGCGGCGGGATTCGTGGCGCAAGCGCGGGCGACGGCGCGAACCGCTTTCGGCTTGCCGATCGCGCGCGCGACCTCCGCGTAGGAGCGGGTTTCGCCGTAAGGAATCGACTGCAAAGCTTTCCACACTTGCCACTGAAACGCGGTCGCCCGCGCGTCGAGCGGCAGCTCGAGTTCAGCCGTCTCCCCGGCGAGACGCCGCCGCAGGGAGGCCACCGCTTTTGCCAATCCGCCGTCGTCGCGGCTCATGGTCGCGGCGGGGAACTCGGCGCGCAGTTCCGCTTCCAAGGCGCGATCCTCGTCGCCAAGGCTGATCGCGCAAATCCCTTGCGGCGTGGCGGCGACCAGCAACCGGCCGAGCGGGCAGGGCGCGGTGGCGAAACGAATTCGCTGCCCGGCGCCGCCCCGACGATAACCGGTCGGCGTCATGCCGAGTCGGGCGCCCACCCGCTCGTAAGCCCGGCTGCTCGAATTGTAGCCGGCGGCGTACACCGCCTCGGTTACGCTCGCGTCCGACTTCAGCCCGCGCTTAAAATTCTGGAACCGGCGCACGTCCGCGTATTCGCGCGGCGATACCCCCATGGCGCGCTTGAAGACCCTCTGCAGATGCGCCGGGCTTTGGCCCACGTGCGCGCCCAAGGTCGCCAGATCAAGTTTTTCCTCCAGGTTGCTCTCGATGAACTGGCACGCCGCGACCACCGCTTTGACGCGCGTGGAGTCCTCACGCGGACGGCAGCGCAGGCAGGCGCGAAAGCCAGCCGTTTCCGCTTCGTCGCACGACTCGAAGAAGACCACTTGGCGTCGATTCGGCCGGCGCGATGGACATGAAGGAATACAATAGATCCCGGTCGATTTGACGCCGTACACAAAACGACGGTCGGCCTGTCCCTCACGGCGCTCGACGTCCTGCCAGCAGCGCTCCTCGTCCAGTCGTTCGTTTCGTCCACCAATCGTTCGATTCATCGATGTGTTGCCTTGACTCATACTTGCCGAAGATAAACCGACCGCTAAGACCCGCTATCCGAATCTTGCGATCAAAGAAACGAGAAGGGGTCAGAGATGAATAATGACATATTTGTGATCCAAAGCGAGTTTCAAACAGACTATCTGGCGCCCGGCGTCCGGTGGTTTCCAACGCTGGTCTTCGTGAGATTGTCGGTTGTGCGGTCAGATTGGACCCAGCCGGGCGGGAGGTAACCGCGTAATAAATGCACTTATTCATCTCTGACCCCTTTGGCGGGCGAGGCGGGGCGGCCGCTGGCGTCACGGACGATGCATCGCGCGGAATTTGCTCGGCGGCAGGCCGACCTCGCGGCGGAAGGCGACGCTGAGATATTCGACGTGGCTGAATCCCGACCGCTCCGCGATCTCTTCCAGCGGCAGATCGGTTTCGGTCAATAACTGGCGGACCCGGCTCAGTTTGACGCGCAGGATTTCCTCGTGCGGGGTTCGCCCGATGAATTTCTTGAAGTGGCCTTCCAACATACGGCGCGAATGCGGGACCTCTTTCAAGACGTCGCGGACTTGAATGCCGTCGCAGGCATGCTGTCGGATGAAATGCACCGCTCGAGCCACATGGCGGTCGTCGATGGCAAGCACGTCCGTGGATTGCCGGGTGGCGATGCCAATCGGCGGAATCAAGTGCGCTTCCCCTTTCACCTTTTTGCCCGCCATCATTTCGTCGAGGAGGCGCGCGGCTTCGTACCCCGAACGGTGCGCGTTCGGGATGACGCTCGAGAGCGGCGGATCTGCCAATTCGCAGAGCAAGTCGTCGTTATCCACCCCAATCACCGCGACTTCATCCGGGACGGCGACGCCGATGCTGCGGCAGGCGTCCAGTAATTGTTTGCCGCGCAGGTCGTAACAGGCCAGGACGCCGACCGGCTTGGGCAATACTTTGATCCAATTCGCCAAATCATCGACGTGGGCTTCGTCGTCAAGCGGGAAGCCGCGCGTCGGGGAATAGATGAAGCAGCGTCCGCCGGCCGCGCGAACGCAGTTTTGAAAATGCTCGCAGCGCCATTTGGACCAGTTGAAACGGGCGTCGCCCGCGAAGGCGAAATTGCGAAAACCGCGTTCCTGCAGATGCTCGGCCGCCAAATGCGCGATGGCGCCGTCGTCGGTCTCGAACCACGGCAGCGACGGAATCAACCGGGCGGCGCTGACATCGACCACGGGGATCGTCATGGGGCGCAACGCCGCTGCGATCGCTTCGTTTTCGATGCGTGAAATGATGCCCTGCCCCTTCCAGCGCCGGAGCCAGCCCGGCGCCTGGTCGCCGCGGCTATGCTCGGAAAGGTAAAAGGACCAGGGCCGATGTTCGCGGATGTAGGCCACGATCCCGCGCAGCAACCCGCGGGCGTAGGAGTTCGAGGTCTCGACCAGCAACGCGACCTTTGGTGGCGACTTCATGGGAGTATCGGCAATGCGCAAAAAACGACCCAACCGCGCGTTTGGCCCGGGAGCGTCGGAATCTGGCCTTGTTTACACTTGTGCGTCCTCGGTGCGAAGGTAAAAATTCACAATAAATATGCGCGGAACCTCATGGCCAGAGGTACGCCCGACGGGAATTAATAACCGGTAATCGCCGGCAGTTATAAAACATGAAGACTTCAATTTGTTCTCGCGGCGCGCGCTGGTTTTTGACCGGCGCGCTAACGCTCACCCTGGGCCTGGCTTTCGCGTCCGCGCGGGCCGAGTACGCGCCGCCGCTCCGCGCGCTTTTCCTGGGCGACAACGGCCACCACAAGCCCGCGGATCGGTTCAAACAGTTGCAACCGGCGATGGCGTCGCGGGGCATCGAGGTGGAGTACACGGACTCGCTCGCCGATTTGAATCCGGCCAAGCTCGCCGGCTACGACTGCCTGCTGATCTACGCGAACCACACAGCGATCGCCCCCGCGCAGGAAAAAGCGCTGCTGGATTACGTCGCCGCCGGGGGCGGCTTCGTGCCGCTGCACTGCGCCTCATATTGCTTCCTCAATTCGCCGGCGTATATCGATTTGGTGGGCGGGCAATTCCTCTCGCACGGCACGGGGGTGTTTCACGACACGATCGTGCGTCCCGACCATCCGATCATGAAGGGACTGTCACCGATCGAAAGCTGGGACGAAACCTACGTGCATACCAAGCTGAATCCCAAGAACGTCGTTTTGGCGGAGCGGGTCGAGGGCGATCATCACGAACCCTATACCTGGGCGCGCGAGCAGGGCAAAGGCAGAATCTTCTACACTGCCTGGGGTCATGACCAGCGCACCTGGTCGAATCCCGGTTTTCTGGCGCTCGTTGAGAATGGGATCCGCTGGGCCGCGGCCAATTCACCGAACCGGCTCCAGGCGCATACCGGTTTGAAGCCGTTCGAGTTTACGGAATCGCCGGCGAATATTCCCAATTACACCGTGGGCGCCCGCTGGGGCGCGCAATCCGAGCCGATCCGCACGATGCAAAAGCCGCTTGAACCGGCGGAATCGATGAAGCATTTGGTCACGTTTCCCGAGTTTGACGTCAAGCTTTTCGCCAGCGAGCCGCAAATCTACAAACCGATCTGGATGGCGTGGGACGAGCGCGGACGTTTGTGGATCGCCGAAACCATCGACTATCCGAACAATATGCAGCCACCCGGCGAGGGCCACGACCGGATTTCGATTTGTGAGGATACGGATGGCGACGGCATCGCGGACAAATTCACGGTCTTTGCGGACAAGCTGAGCGTCCCGACGAGCTTCGTCTTCGCCAATGGCGGTATCATCGTCGTCCACTCGGGCAAGACCGAGTTTTTCAAGGATACCGATGGCGACGGCAAGGCTGACGTCCGACAGGTCCTCTTTACCGGGTGGGGAACGAACGACACGCATGCGGGTCCCAGCAACTTGCACTATGGATTCGACAACTGGATCTGGGGCACGGTCGGTTATTCCGGTTTCCGCGGTGAAGTGGGAGGCAAGCGGATTCAGTTCGGGCAGGGGATTTACCGGTTCAAGCCGGATGGCTCCAAGCTCGAATTCATCCGGGCCAGCAACAACAACACTTGGGGCCTCGGATTCAACGAGGAGGGAATCGTCTTCGGCTCGACCGCCAACGGCAACGCCAGCATGTACATGCCAATTCCCAATCGGTATTACGAAGCCGTTAACGGTTGGTCGGCCGGACCTTTGCAAACCATCGCGGACAGCCAGCGTTACTTCCCGATCACCGACAAGGTCCGGCAGGTCGATTATTTCGGCCGTTATACGGCCGGCGCGGGCAGCGGGATTTACACGGCGCGGAATTTTCCGAAGGAGTATTGGGACGCCGTGCAGTTCGTCGCGGAGCCGACCGGCCATTTGCTCGGGAAGTTTCATTTGGAGGCGCGCGGGGCCGATTTCATCGCGCACAACGGCCGCAACTTCACCGCGAGCGACGACGAATGGACGGCGCCGATTTGCGCCGAGGTCGGACCCGATGGCGCGCTCTGGATGATCGACTGGTATAACTACATCATTCAGCACAATCCCACGCCGCAAGGTTTTCGCACCGGCCGGGGCAACGCCTACGACACACCCCTGCGGGACAAAACGCACGGACGCATCTATCGCCTCGTCTATAAAAACGCGAAGCCGGCGCCAAAACTTAATCTCGCGAAGGCCAGTCCGCGGCAATTGGTCGCCGCGCTGGGGAATGATAATCTGCTCTGGCGCATGACCGCGCAGCGTCTCCTTGTCCAGCGGGGACAGAAGGACGTTGTGCCCGCGCTGTGCGACTTGGTTCGCTCGCCGCATTTGGATGAACTCGGCTTGGCGCCGGCCGCGTTGCACGCGCTTTGGACGCTCGACGGTCTCGGCGCCCTTTCGGGCAATGATTCGCCGGGCACGCGTGCGGCCCTCAGCGCCTTAGGCAGCCGCGTAGCCAGCGTCCGCCGGACCGCGGTGACGGTCCTGCCGCGAACGCCGGAGAATCTCGCGGCGATTTTGCGGCAGAAACTACTGGATGATCCGGACCCGCAGGTTCGTCTCGCCGGGTTGCTCGCGCTTTCCGAGATGCCGGCGACTGACGTCGCGGGCGAGGCGGTTTACGCGATGCTGCAACAGCCGCGCAACGCCGATGACCGGTGGCTCCCTGACGCGGCGACCGCCGCGGCCGCGCGTAATGATTTCAGTTTTCTGAAAGCCGCGATGGCTAGTTTCAAGCCGGCCACTCCCGGCGGCCAGCCGGAAGCGCAGGCTAATTTGATCGCGAATCCGTCCTTCGAAAATGAGAAGGACGGCAAACCGATCGGCTGGCGGGCCTCTCGGTTTGGCGGACGCCAGGTTGAACAGTCGCTCGCCGCGATCGGCCACACCGGTAGCCGCAGCGTCAAGGTCGCCTCCGAGCAGGGCGCGGACGCGGGTTGGTCGATCACCGTCGCCGTTAAACCGCGCACCGATTACCGGCTTTCCGGTTGGATTAAGACCGAGAATCTACGGCGGGTCGCCGGGGGGCGTGGCGCGTTACTCAACATCCACGAGTTGCAGGACCCTGATCATGGCGCCACGAAGGGAATTGCCGGGGACAACGACTGGACGCGTGTCGAGGTGACGTTCAATTCCAGCGACATGACCGAGGTGACGATCAACTGCCTGTTCGGCGGCTGGGGACAGGCGCGGGGCGCGGCGTGGTTTGACGACATTGAATTAACTCAGGTCGGCGATTCCGCGCTGGCGGGCGAGGTCGGGCGCGTGGTGCGTTTGGTGACCGCGAGTTACGCGCAGCGGGGGCCAGTCGATACCATCGTCGCGATGTTGTTGGCGCTCAAGACCGCGGCGCCTTCATTGGCGGTGCCGATTCTGGATGGCTTGGTGTGGGGCTGGCCGGAGGGCAAATCGCCCACGTTGAACGACGCGGACAAACATACGCTGACCGGGTTGATGGACGCGTTGCCCGAGTCGGAGCGCGACCGTTTGCTGGCTTTGGCGCAGAAATGGGGGAACACGGAGTTGTTCGGCGCCAATGTGGCCGCGATTGTGGCGACCTTGGAAAAACAAGTGACCGATGACGCGATCGCCGAGAGTCAGCGCGTCGCGGCCGCGAAACGCTGGCTCGGTTTGGACGATAAGCCGGCGGTGGTCGAAACGGTGCTCAAACAAGTGAACCTGCTCACTCCTCCCGGACTGGCGACGGGCCTGATGGGCGCGCTCTCGGAAAGTCGCGATCCCAAGACCGGCGCGGCGGTCGTGGCGCATTGGCCCGAGTTGGGACTGGCCGCGCGGCGGGCCGCGATTGGCGCATTGTTGCGGCGCACCGAATGGGCCTTGGCGTTGCTCGACTCGATTCAGAAAAACAAGATTCAAAAAACCGATCTGGCGCCGGAGTATTGGTCGCAGTTGAAGTCGAATCCCAACCGCGCCGTATCCGGCATCGCGACGCGCCTGGCGGAGTCGGGCAACGCGATCTCGGCGGACCGCGAGGCGGTCGTCAAGAAGTTGCTCCCATTGGCCAAGGAAAACGGCGATATCAATCGGGGCAAAGAAGTTTTCACGACGACCTGCTCGACCTGCCACACGTTCAACGGCGCGGGCGGCAAAATCGGCCCCGACTTGACTGGCGTCGGCGCGCGCGAACGGAGTGAGATTCTCATCGACATCCTCGACCCCAACCGTTCGGTCGAAGCAAATTTCCGGCTTTGGAACGTGACGACGAAAGGGGGCGAAACCTTCTCCGGGCGCATGGAAACCGAGACCCAAACCACGGTTGAAATCCTCGACACCGCCGGTCAAAAGCATGTCATTCAGCGTAAGGACATCGCCACGCTCGAGGGCACCTTGCTCTCGATCATGCCCAATGGATTTGAATCGCTGCCACCGGACGATTTGAAGGCCCTGCTCACGTACCTCACCCAGACGCGACCTCAATAGACTGGGCGCTCAAACGAGCAGGCGCGCTCCCGGCCCTCGTCCGCAAGAAGCGCGCCGCCGTTGTCGTCGCGCCTACCGCAATATTTACTGCAATAGGACGCTGGTACGATCCTTGAGCCAGTCGAAGTCGGTGGTCGGCGACGCCGTAAAGCTGCCGTTGACGGCGCCTTGACGCGGGGGGCGAATGGTCCCGGTCGGGCCGCCCACCACCCAGCGGTGGGTTTCGCAGTGGCCGTCCGCGAACGAAAAATTCGCGCCGCCGCTGTGATACGAGCCGGGCAGATTGCCCCAGACGTAGGTCTCGAGGCGATTGACAAAAAACCCGTCATTCAGCGTGTCGGGATGCTCGTCCAGGAATACAAATGTTTGGGCGGGTCGCACCATGTCCGAGGATTTCAAAAACTGGCGGTAGGTGGGATTGAAGCTGTTCGTCAGTACGCCCGGATTGCCGACCATGGCGTTCATCGAGACGCTGCGGATCCGGGGCCCATCGGCGGCCTGGGCGGTGTCGGAGGGGCATTTGTAAATGCCGGTTGCGCGAGCGACGTACGGGCCCAATTTGGCGTCGGTCAGGAGCACCAGATTGGTATTGTCCGGACTGTCGGTCCAGTCTTCAACGTTATTGACCCAATTCTGATGCTGGTCGCGGGTTTGGCCGATGCCGTGATTGTTCACGTAGGCGTCGTCATTGTCGTCCGGGTACATCGCCCAACCCAGCGAAAGCTGTTTGATATTATTCTGGCAGGCGATGGCCTGGGCTTTGGCCTTGGATTTCGAGAGCGCGGGGAGCAGCAGGCTCGCGAGAATCGCGATGATGGCGATAACGACCAACAATTCAATCAGCGTAAAGCCGATGTGCCGGCGGGCGGGCGCAGAGTCCGTCATTCTGCCGTCGCGCGATCCTCTCGGTGTATTCTTTTGGCTCATTCCGGCGGCACTTTAATCCTCCGGCGACGATTGTGCAAAGGTTGCGAAGGGGAAACGACATTTTATTGCGCGCGAGGCGAATTCGCCGCCGGCCCGAGTGGTGGTCTCGTCTCGCCCTGGTCTGAGGCGGGCGTCGCGGGCGCGCGAGTAAGAACCGGCTTGGCAGGCGAACGGGGCCGGCATAGACTCGGCGCATGAAAAAATCCTTAGTTATTTTGTCAGCGCTCCTTTGCTCGGCGGCCGGAAGCCTGCTTGCGGCCGATTCCGAGGAGGGTTTCGTATCCATCTTTGACGGCAAGAGCTTCGACGGTTGGAAGCCGGCGAAGGAACACTCGGACACCTGGAAGCTGGAAGACGGGGCGTTCGTGACGCGGGGCCAGCGGTGCCATCTTTTTTACGTCGGCGACCCGAAGCCGTTTAAGAATTTTGAAATCCGCGTCGATGTGATGACCGACCCGGTCTCCAATGGCGGAATCTACTTCCACACGAAATACCAGGAAGAGGGCTGGCCGAAGAATGGTTTTGAGTGCCAGGTCAACAATACGCACGGCGACTGGAAAAAGACCGGCAGCATCTACGACATCGTCAATGTGCCGGGATCGCCCGCCAAGGATGGCCAGTGGTGGACGCAGAGCATCAAGGTGGAAGGCAACAAGGTCACCGTGAGGATCGACGGCAAGCTGCTGCTCGAATACACCGAGCCGCCGGGCGCGCAACCGGGCAAGGATTTCGCCCGCAAATTGGATGAGGGCACGTTCGCGCTGCAAGCGCACGATCCGAAGAGCGTCGTTCGTTACAAGAACATCCGGGTCAAACGCCTCGACTGAGCCGCTTCCGGTAATTGATCTTCGACGCGCGCCCGCCGGAATTCCTGGCGGGTGCGTTTTTCTTTCAAGCTCGAAAGTCCCCGGCTTGGGACGCGGTCAACGGACTTCACTTCTTGGCGGGAACGGCGTCCACCTGGATTTGGTTGCTGCCGCCGATCGTCGCCTGCCCGCGGACGCGCGAGTTCTGGAAGAACAGTGAATTCTGCATTACCGCGCCGTTGAATGAGGTGATCGAGTTGGAAGCCGTGGCAGCGAGTTGTCCGCCGGCCCCCGCCGCGGCGTTGGCGGCGATCCCACCGAGGGCGACCGCCGGCTCGGGAGCATTCGCGCCGGACTCGACCGCGCCGACGAACACCACCGATTGCTGGAGCTTTTGATTCGTGCCGGCGACGCGAAAGCCGTAGCTCTGTCCGGCGACGACGCTGGTCGTGGAGCCGGTTACGCCCGCGAGGTCCGCGTAGGCGTCATACGCGCGCCGCGCCAGAACGTTTGTCCGCGCCAGCACGTCGGGACTTAGCCCGAAGGTGGACTGATCCGGAGCCACCGGGAAGACCGTGCCATCGTAGGTCGAACCGTCCGCGTCGATGACTCGTATTTGCTGGCCGACCTGAAGCATTTCGAAGGACGAGAGCACGTTGGTCACGGCAACGCCGCGCGATTCGTTGAGGAAGCGTTCCGGTCGATTCTCGGCTTTCGCGCTCTGAGTTGGCGGAACCTGATACGCCCAGTTGACGTAGGCCAAGCGGGAGCTTGGCGCGGCTTCGGCGACGGGTTTGCCTACTTGAGACGCCAGACCGAGGTCCATCAGCTGAGTCTGCTTGCTGAGTTTCCCCACCTCAGACGCCAGGTCTTTTGCCTCGGCGAGCTTTTCGCCCGATTCGGCCCCGCGCGGCGTTGGGGCGGCGGACAACTGTGATCGGTCTTCGATCGCGACGGATTTATCGCGAGGATTTTCGTCCCGTCGCAGTTGAGCCAGTTTCCCTTCGTCGGCGGGTCTGGGGGCCGCGCTCGGGGCGGCCAACGTCGTCGGCGCCGAGAGTCCGAGGGACCTTGATTCCGCCTCCGCCGGTTTGGCGGCGGTGAGCCTTGGGAGTTCGGATTCCCGCTGTCGAACCGTCTGTCCGGGTTCTGCCGACGGGCCGGCTTTCTCCAACGCGGGACTCCAAATCATGAGGCCGACGAGCACGCAGAACAGGCCGACCGCGGCGGCAAACCAGGGCCGCACGCCCGCGAGCCAGGCGAACACGGGCGGCCTCTGGGGCGCGTTCGACCGATAGACGCGAGCCACTTCGTCTTGCAGGAGCTTGCGCGAGGCGGGGCGCAACTCAAAGGGCGCGCCAGCCTCTTGCTTGCGCTTTTCCGCCGCGGCCTTGAGCAGGGCTTCAATATTCTTTTCGGGAGGCGCTGACATAATGCCCAATTCAATTAGACGGGATCACGGTCGATTTGTCTCCCGCGAAAACCTTTCGCGCGATGGTCTCGAGTTGGTCGAGGCATTTGCTGAGCCGGGAACTGACGGTTTTCGGATGCAGATTCAAGGCCCGGCTGATTTCTTCGTACGCGAGGTCGCCAAAGTATCGCAGTTCGATGATTTCCTGGCATGGCCCGCCCAAGCGGTCCAGCGCGACGCGCAACTGGCCCAGCGCTTCGCGGTTGGCCAGGAGGGCGTCGGGCGCGGGCAGCTGGGCTGGCGGGTCGAGCGTCAGCCCGGTCTCAGGTTCTTCGGCGTTGAGCGAAAGGATGGTCTGACCGCCGCCGCGCTTCGCGGCCCGCTGGCGCTCGCGGTAGTCGCGCGCCTTGTTGGCGGCGATCCGAAAAAGCCACGTTTGGAACTGGCTTGAACCGTGAAAGGAACCGAGGTTCTTGATGACCGAGAGAAAAACCTCCTGGCAAATCTCCTCGACGTCCTCCCGGCTGAATTCGGGCGCGAGTTGAAAAATGAACCGGCCCGCGGCGGCGTAGTGCCGTTCGAATAATTCGTCCCACGCCCGGGCGTCGCCACGGGCGCAACGGGCAAGCAGGTCAGCTTCGCCAGCGACGGCCATACGCGCGCTAAGGTCGGCCGACGGGCGGTTGCGTCGGGGCCGCGTGACCGGCGGCGAGATGCCGCGCCGCGTCGTCGGCGGGAACGGTGGTTTCTTCGCGCGTGTCGAGGCGTTTGATCTTCGCGGTCAGCGAGCCGTCGTCGGCGCGTTGCAGCCGGAGCACGTTGGCCGCCTGGCACTCGGTCGCCCGCTTGAATTGTTTGTCCGGCTTGGCGGGGCCGAACGAGAAATCCGCCGCCAGTCCGGCGTCCCGCAACTGCTGAATAATCCGCAGTGTATCCGGCCGCAGCGCCTCGTCCTCGATGACGCAGAATACATCCAGGCCGCTCGTGAACGGTGGGAACAGCCGGCGTTCTTTCAGCAGTTCGGTCAACACGACGTCGCCCATGCCGAAACCGAGCGCGGGCAATTGAACCTTCCCGCCCGAGATCAAGCCCACGAGTTGGTCGTAGCGGCCGCCGCCCGCGATGGCGCGAAATTGGCCTTTTTTATCAAACGCTTCAAACACGACGCCGGTATAATACGCGAGTCCACGAATGACATTATAGTCGAGCTTGACGTAATCGGCCAGGCCGCGCGCGGCGAGGTTTTCCAGCACGACGGAAAGTTCCGGCGTGGGTTGCGCGGCGTCGATGAACCGGCGGACTTCCTCGGCCGAGAAGCCGAGCTCGCGCAGGCGCGCGTCGGTGACCGCCGGGTCTTCGCGTTCGAGTTTGTCGATGATTTGGTAAAAGTCGTACGCCTTCGCGTCGTCGGCGCAATGTCGGCGGTAGAACTCGTGCCACGCCTGCCGGCTGCTGAGGCGGATCACGAAGTCGCTCGAGTTCAACCCGAACGCGCGCAGCGAATCGATCAAGAGCGCGATCAATTCCGCGTCCGCCGCCGGGCTGGCGTCACCGAAGATGTCGGCGTTGAATTGAAAATGCTCGCGCAAGCGGCCCTTTTGCTGGCGTTCGTACCGAAACAATTGCGGGATGGCAAACCACTTGATCGGCTTCTTGTAGTTGCGCTCGTGCGCGGCGATCATCCGGGCGAGCGTCGGCGTCATTTCGGGGCGCAACGAAATCGCGCGGTCACCCTTGTCGTTGAAATGGTAGAGCTGGTTGACGATTTCGGCGCCGCTCTTCAGGGTGTAAAGCTCCAGTGGTTCAAGCGGCGGTCCGTCATACTCGCGGAAGCCATAACGACGGGCGACCGCGCGCCATTCGGCGAAAACAAAATTTCGCGCGTCCGCGCTCCAGGCGTCTTGATTCGGCAGCGGCTCGGGGTAGAAATCGCGAAATCCAGGCAATCGTTCCATAGGGGGCGAGTTTAAGGCGGGCGAACCAGCGCGTCAGCGCCGGTGAATTGCGGACATGGTCGCCGGGGCCGCGACGCGCGGCGGCGATGACGCGGGGGTATTGTAATCATGGGCGCCGCCCGCGCCGGACGCGGATGGGGCGCGACCCGGGCTTTGGAGCGCCTGGACTAGGCGAAGTTGCATTGGCTCTAACGTGGCGTCGGCGTTCAAAGTTCAGGTTTGGTCCAGGCGAAAAGTTCGCGTCGGGCGAACCGGTGACGGAAGGACAGGCGGGCGGGCGGCGCTACTGCGATCGGGTGGACTATTTCGGCGTCAGCTTCAGCACGGCTTCGCGCATTTCTTTGCCGGGCTTGAACTTGACGACCGCGCGAGGTGGGATGCGCACGTCGGTTTCCGGGGCATTGGGGTTCCGACCGATGCGGGCTTTGCGGATTTTGACTTCGAAAACGCCAAAATTGCGCAGTTCGACGTTTTTGCCTAGGGCGACCGCTTCGGAGATGTAATCCAGGGTCTTTTGGACGACATCAAGGACCTGCTGTTGGACGAGACCAGTTTCGTTGCTGATCCGTATCACCAAATCACGCTTTGTCATAAGGCTCTCCGGGTTCAGGGTTCGGCTGCCGAACTGACGTATGAACGTCAGGACATATAATGCCAATTGTCCTGAAGGTCAAGCGATTAAGCAGACCAATGGATCAACCGTCGATAACGTTAATCTCCACCGGTTCGACGCTGATACCCTGTTTTTCGAGCCACTTGATCGAGGCCTTGATCTCGGACGGGGCGCCTTCCAATTCCAGGCAGACTACGCCGATTTCATCGGTGACGCTGGCTTGGCGGACGTTGGTGATGACTTTGTGCTTTTGGGCCAGCTGCCAGACGACCGGCGTGGTGATGAGGCGCGCTGGGTACATGAGCCAGAGTCGCCGCTGCTGGGTCGCCGGGGCCGCGCCGCCTTTTTCCTTCGGCTTTTTGGGAGTAGCGCTCATGGCTAGCCGCCCGCGATCGCGGGAATAATGCTGATCTCGTCGCCGTCTTTAAGCGGCGTGGCGAGGTTTTGGAGGAAACGAATGTCCTCTTCGTTCACGTAAACGTTGACGAACCGCCGGATGGCGCCCGAATCGTCCAGCAGTCGTTCCTTGACGCCAGGAAAACGGGACTGCAGTTCGGTCACGGCGCCGCCGATGGTATCGGCCACGACTTCAACGATTTCCTCGTTATTCGTCAGCTTCCGCAGAGGGGTCGGGATTCTTACTTTTTTAGCCATAATCAGATTTATACTTCCACTTCGAGCAGGGCCTCAAATTCGCGCATGCTGGGCCGGATTTCCCGGGTGCGCCCAGCGTGCCCCATCACGGCGTCGAGCGTCTTCAAGCCGTTTCCGGTGATGCAGAGAACGGCGGAAGCATCGGCCGGGATTTTGCCGGACGCAATCAGTTTCTTCGCGACGCCGACGGTGACTCCGCCGGCGGTTTCCGCGAAAATGCCTTCCGTTTCCGCGAGCAATTTAATGCCGTCGATGATTTCTTCATCGGAGACGTCGTCGGCGGAACTGCCGCTATCCTTCATCGCCCGCAACGCGTAAAAGCCGTCGGCCGGGGTGCCGATCGCCAAAGACTTGGCGATGGTGTTCGGCTTGACCGGCTTGAAGAAGTCGAGGCCATTTTTCTGCGCGGTCGAAATGGGCGAACAGCCGGTCGCCTGCGCGCCGTGGACTTTGAACGCCTTCTCCGGCACGAGACCAAGTTTCGCGAACTCCTGGTAGCTCTTGTAAATCTTGGTCAAGAGCGAACCGGAGGCCATGCAGGCGACCGTATGATCGGGAATCCGCCAGCCCAGTTGCTCCATGATCTCGAAACCCATGCTCTTGGAGCCTTCGGCGTAGTACGGCCGCATGTTGACGTTGACGAAGGCCCAGCCAAATTTGCCGGCGATTTCCGCGCAGAGGCGGTTCACTTCGTCATAGTGACCCTTGATCGCGATTACTTGCGCGCCGTAAATCAACGAATTGAGCACCTTGCCCGCTTCGAGGTCGGCGGGAATGAAGACGTAGGCTTTCAGGCCGGCGGCGGCGGCGTTGGCGGCCACCGAATTGGCGAGATTGCCGGTCGAGGCGCACGCGACCGTGGTAAAGCCCAGTTCCAACGCGCGGCTGAGGGCGACGCTGACCACGCGGTCTTTGAACGAGAGGGACGGATAGTTCACCGCGTCGTTCTTGATCCACAACTCGCGAATGCCCAGTCGCCGAGCCAGCCGATCGGCCTTGATCAACGGCGTGTAACCGACTTCGAAACCGACCGCCGGGTCGCCCGCGATGGGCAGCAATTCCCGATAACGCCACATTGTTTGGGGGCGGCTTTGGATCGTCTTGCGATCCATGGTTTGTTTGATCAGGGCATAGTCGTATGCGACCTCGAGCGGGCCGAAATCGAACTCGCAGACGTGGGTGGCCGCCAGCGGGTATTCCCGTCCGCACTCGCGGCACTTGAGCGCTTTCATGAAGCCTTCGTGTTTGTCCATAAATGCAATTTGCGTTCGTTGCGGGGCAAAAAAAAGCCCCTTCTCATGGCGGAGAAGAGGATGACGAACTGCCGTGCTCTTCTCATCTTTCCCGGGTCGCGATCACGACGCGGGCTGGAATTGGCACCTGGGCATTGGAGGGTGGCTCCAACCGGTTGCCGTGGTTTCATCGGGCCAGTCCCTCAACCACTCGCAATGAGATCCGTTTCATCAACGGATGCGGATATATTGATTCAATGGCTTTTGGGTGTCAAATGGTTTTTTGAGTTGGTACGCCGCGAACGTTGGCGCGAATAGTTCGATGCTCCGGGATCGAGAGTGGCAGGGACGGATCACTGTCTTAACCACGCAACGAGAACTTCGCGCAGAGTCCTCGCTTATCGCCTGGTTCGGTGGTCGCGCAACCCGAGGCTTGCACGTCGAGGTCTTCAGGCGTACCTTTTTTGGGCATGACGGACAAGCAGGCTGTGATCGACGCGCTCGGACGGCTCCCAGAGAACGCGTCTCTTGACGAGATTACCGAAGAGCTGCGGATTATGGCGGCGATTCGGCGCGGACGATCTGATGTCGCCGCCGGGCGTACCAAGTCGCAGGAAGAGGTGGAACACTTATTTGGATCCTGGGCTACAGCATGGACTTCAAGCTGATCTGGTCTGACGCGGCGATAACCGACCTCCACGAGATTTGTACCTACATTGCCGAACGCGACCCGCAAGCGGCGTCGCGGATGGGCCGAGGGATACTTGATCATGTCCAGATACTTGCCACTTTCCCATTTATCGGACCGGCGTATCCAAGAGGCGACCAAGGGGCGCTGCGAGAGATTGTATTCCGCTCCTATCGTATCTTCTACGATGTTTCCGAAGAATTAGGTCGGGTCGTGATTCTCCATATCTGGCACGGCGCTCGGAGAGACCCGGAGGTCTGATCCGGGCCAAGCAAACCGTGGCTGGCGAATCGGCTCTGAGCCGTGTTTCAAGATCTGCGTCGCCGCTTACAGTCCGTACTCGATGCTTAACTAAAAAGGAAGGGCGTCAGAAATATCGCGGTGCGTTCAACTTCGGTTTCTTCTTCCCCGGGGCATTTCTTAACCGATCGCCGGGTCGAGGTTGGCGACGAAAAAGCGCCATCGATAGATCATTCTGACGGCGGCCAGTTCCCGGCGTCCACACCTCGAAAATCAGCCCCGACTTCACCAATATCCCTCAATAACAGTTCATCGTGGGCGGCCGATTTCATCGCCCTTGCTTTATCTCGGTAGTCGCCTGGGCGTTCGCGAAGCATCAGGCTCAGGTCTGCCGTCTAATTCGGTTTGATGGGCGGCGGGACTCTGACCGTCAATTCCGCGGCTTCCGGTATCGTAACCACGAACTTGATCGCTCCCATGAGCGTTAGCCAAGTTCGCAGATTATCTAAATTTGGGTAAGTCCGACGATTGCGCCCTGCCGTGCGTTCCAGTTAGTCTTAACCCCCGATCATCGCCGAGTAATCCGCGGCGGACAGGAGCGCCTCCACTTCGGCGGGTTGCGCGAGTTTCACTTTGAAGAACCAGGCGGCGGCGTGGGGGTCGCTGTTGACGAGTTCGGGTTTATCGACGATCGCCTGGTTCACTGCGACCACTTCGCCGCTTACGGGAGAATAGATGTCGCTGGCGGTTTTGACCGACTCGACGACGGCGCAGGCTTCGCCGGCTTTCACTTGGCGGCCGACGGCGGGTAGCTCGACGAACACGACGTCGGTCAATTCGTGCTGGGCGTGATCGGTGATGCCGACGGTGGCGACTTGGCCCTCGACGCGCGCCCATTCGTGGGACTTGGCGTATTTGCGATCGCTGGGAACGTTGGTGCTCATGGTGGTCTAGGTTTTCTTGCGGTAGATGGGTTTGGGCGTGATGACGGCGGGGGCGCGCTGGTTGCGAATCTCGATTTCAATCTGCGTTCCCGGCGCGGCGAACGCGGCGGGGACGTAACCCATGCCGATGCCGATGGCCAGCGAAGGGCTTTGCGTGCCGCTGACGACCTCGCCGATTTTTCCGACGGTCGCGCTGGCGCTCCAGATCGAATAATGCGGTCGGGGCGGGGCGCTTTTCCCAATCATTTTGAACGCGACGCATTTCTTGGCCACGCCTTTGATCTTCTGTTCCAGGAGGGCGGCGCGACCGGTAAATTCGTCTTTATCAAAGGAGACAAAAAAGGCCAGCCCGGCTTCGACGGGCGTGGTGTTTTCGTCCAACTCGTGACCGTAGAGCGGATAGCATTGCTCAGTGCGCAACGTGTCGCGCGCCCCGAGGCCGGCGGGCTTGAGGCCAAATGGCTGGCCGAGCTCAAGCAGCTTGTCCCACACCCGCTCAATGTGGCTCGCCGGAGCGACGATTTCGAAGCCGTCCTCGCCGGTGTACCCAGTTCGGGAGACCCACGTTTGGACCCCGTCGAAATCGTATTCGCCGAGTTCGTTTTTCTTCAATTCGCGGGCGGGTTTTGGCTGCGGCGAGGACGCCGAAACGCGCGGGAAACAGGCGTCAATGAACTCCGGCGTGCGGGGGCCTTGGAGGGCGACCGCGCCCCACGCGTCCGAGACATTCTCCAGTTCGACGCCGGCTTGGCCGTAGCCGGTGGATTGCCGCGCCTGCAACCACGCCCAATCCGCGTCGATGCGGGAGGCGTTGATAATGAGGAGGAACTTTTCCTCGGCCAGACGATAGGCGTACAGGTCGTCGATGACGCCGCCGCGCTCGTTGCACATCAACGTGTACTGACCCTGGCCGGGCGCCAGCTTGCGAATGTCGTTCGTGAGCGTCGCGTTGAGAAAGGTCCCGGCCGCGGCGCCGGCAACGAGGACTTCGCCCATGTGCGAGATGTCAAACAATCCGGCGGCCGATCGGACCGCCAGATGTTCGTCCATGATGCTCGTGTAATAGACGGGCATTTCCCAGCCGCCGAATTCGACCAACTTGGCGCCGGCCTTTTGGTGCGCGGCAAAGAGCGGAGTGCGTTTCAGCATAATCGTTCAGCAGGTCGAAACGGGGCGACTAGCCCCATTTTTCCGTTTTCATCTGGGCTTTGGGAACGCCCATGTCGTGGATGACGACACGCTCGGCGAATTCCACGAGTTCATTCGGACCGCACGCGTAAAAAAAGGTGTTGGGCAGATCGTGAGTCTTTTCCCGCACCCAGGCGGCGTCGATGCGTCCGCGCCGGCCGGTCCATTTATCCTCGGGCACAATGCGGGTGCAGGTCACGTAAAAATTGAAATTCGGGTTCGCATTTTCCAAGTCGCGAAACTCTTGATGAAAGATGATGTCGTTGGTCGTGCGTACGCTGTAGAGGATGGTGATCTGGGTCTTCAGCCGGCGGCGGGTCGCTTCGCGGACGAACGCGCGGAAGGGCGTTACGCCCGAGCCGCCGGCGATGCAGATCAGGCGCTTGTCCGGCTCGAATACAGGCAGGAACTTTCCTACCGGCGGAAGCACCAAAAGCTTGTCGCCCGGCTTTGACCAATCGACCAGGCGGGTGCCCATCTTGCCGTCGCGCTTGACGGTGATCTCGTAAAAGCCGCGATCCAGCGCGCACGACGAAAGGGAATACGCGCGCTTGTAGTCCGGCGTATCCGGCCAACAGACGGTGATGAACTGCCCGGTTTTGAAATCGAGGTCGTAACCATCCGGCCATTTGATGCGCAGCGTCTTGGTGTCGGGCAATTCCACCGTGACGGCGTCGATGACCATCTCAACGATTGGCTTGGGCATAATTTAAACTTCGGACTGGTTGCGGCGCGGCGATTTTGCGGATTCGACCAGGCCGGGAAATTGGTTTGCTGGTATTTCGTTCGCGGTCCGTGGTGATCCGTCCAAACCGAGTTCGAGCGCCTCGGAGTTCCCGGGCTTCAGCGCCGGGCCATTTTTCCAGAGACGTCGAAACAAGCGCCTTCTTTTGTGCTGCGAACAAAAAGGTGTCCGTCACTGATGACCGGCGTACTCCAACATTTGCCCGCGAGCGCGTGGACCCGCGCGACTTCGGTGTACGCCTGGGGATTGGGCTGGATCACCACCACCTCGCCGCTGTCGCTCAACGCCACCAACTGATCGCCCGCGAGAATGCAGTTACCCTGACCGAAGCCGGGCCGCGACCACATTTCTTTGCCGGTGGCCAACTCGACGCACTTGAGCGGACCCTTCGCGAATTCCTTGAAGCTGTACATGCCGTAGAGATAACCGTTTTGGCAGACGGGCGTGCTCCAGTGATTGCAGAGCTTCATGCCGGTCACGCGCCAAATCTCGGTCGCGGTAAACTGGCCGCCCGCCTCTGTAATCTTGGCCGCCCCGGAACCCGTTCCATACCCCGCCGAGCAATAGACGATGTCACCCGACACCACCGGCGAAATCGCGCTGGAAACATTGTACTTGAAATTATATCGCCAGAGAACGTCTCCCGTTTTCGGAGCCAGGGCGACCAACCCGACTTGGGTGTAAAAGATAATCTGCCGGGTTCCGTGAATCGTAGCGGCGACCGGCGTCGAATGGGTCATCTTGTCGTCCTGCCCCTTCCAGACGACGTGGCCGTCGTTTTTGTCGATCCCGAGGAGCGCTTGGCCGGGGCCGCCGCCGGCGACGAAGACTAGGTCGCCATCCACGAGCGGCGAGGCGGCATTTTGCCAACTGATCAGGCGGCCGGCGTGTTCCTTGACCAACTCTCTGGTCCAGACGGGCTGGCCATTCTTTAGGCTCAGACACTCTAAATTGAGACGCTCGTCCAATACATAGACGGACTGGCCGTTTACCGTCGGGGTCGAACGCGGGCCGTCGCCGCCGTCGTTGTCGGGCGCCCCGGTGTCGCCGCCCTTGTCGTATTTGGCCACCCCGAGCGGCGTCGCCCAAAGCTCCTTCCCGGACGACGCGTCCAGCGCCACGCACACCTCACGCGGCGCGCCGTCCACGACGCGCTCGACGAGCGTCACGGCGCGACCCTGGCTGGCGGCGAACGAACTGAAGCCGTCGGTCAACGGCGTTTTCCAGAGCGTTCGTGGTCCCGACGCGGGCCAACGCGCAACCTTTTCTGGCGAGCTGCCGTCCTGATTAGGTCCGCGGTACTGTGACCAATCGGCGGCCTGGACGGCGACGGCGGCGGTCAGTACCGTGGAAAGCATCCCGGTGGGAACCAGGATTCGGTGGCGGACAAGGGAAAGCGCGCTTGGGGGCGAGATTGTTTTCGTTAGTTTACGCATAGCTCTGGTTTTAGACGCTCCGAGTTCGCTGGCCGAGGCGCTCCCGGTCATGGGGGCGGAAGCTTGAGGCGGGCCGTAACTTCCTGGGCCAGCACTTGGTAGGCGGCCGCGCCGGGATTGTATTTGTCGTAATAGATGATCGGTTTGCCGAAGCTGGGCGCCTCCGCGAGCCGGATGGCGCGCGGGATGGCGGTTTCGAATACCAAATCGCCGAAGTGTTCCCGGACTTCACCGACCACCTGTTGGGCGAGATTGGTGCGGCCGTCGTACATCGTCATGACGACGCCCAGGATTTGGAGCCGCGGATTGGCTCCCGACTCGCGCAACTGGTTGAGCAGGCGGTGGATCATTGCGATGCCTTCGAGCGCGTAGTACTCGCATTGCAGCGGCACGAGCAGCCAATCAACGGCCACGAAGGCGTTGACGGTCAGAATTCCCAGCGACGGCGGGCAGTCGATTAAGACCACGTCGAATCGATTCGCGTGTCGAATCGGTTCCATGGCGAGTTGAAGTCGTTGAAGATGCTGGTCGAGCCGCGCTAATTCAAGCTCGGCGCCGCACAAATCGACCTCGCTGGAGATCATTTCGAGCCGCTCAAAGGCAGTCGGGCGAACCTTGTCCAATAACGCGCCTTCGCCCAGCAATGGCCGATAGGCGCTGCCCCCTTCCAATTTATCCAGGCCCAATCCACTGGTGGCGTTGGCTTGGGAATCGAGGTCGATCACCAAAACGCGAAGCCCTAACTCCGCGAGACAGGCAGCCAGATTAACGCAAGTGGTGGTCTTTCCAACGCCTCCCTTTTGGTTGGCAACGGCAATAAACTGAGTCGGCACGCCTCGAATCTTATGTCGAGGAACGGTCCAAGTTCAAGGAATTCGCTTGGAGCGGGCGTCGCGGCCTAAGAAGTTCATTGCCTAGTGACGCCCGAATCTCCGTCGGCGGCGGGGGCGAACATCGGTCTAAATGCCCGAACCTATGTGGCCCAGTGGGTGGCAACCCCCAAAGCGAGCGTGGCGGGCCGATCACGCGGGAGTTGGAGTATCGTCATCTGTTTATCCATAAACATGTTACGTCTTCAACCAAGTACTGGCATGAATGCTGCGTTATACCCGTTTAGAATGACCGCTTCGGAGCCATCAACAAACAAAGATCAACCGCTCGTAATCCTTGGCGGTGGCGTCAGGCAGCGTCTCCGTGCCGCCCGCTGGGTTTTCAGACTGGCGCTTTCGCTGCTTGGAACGATTGCGTCGGCGGAAGACGATGGACCCGGCTCGTCTGGAACTGCGGTGGGCAGCGCGCAGAAGAAGGAAGGCGATGGGCAAATCGTCGTGGTCAACTCCGGAGCTTTCCCGCAAGCGCCGTTGACGGCCTCCGCGCCGTCCGGTTCGGCCGCGGTGATCGCGATTCTCCAAAAGCTTCAATCCGATCGTGATGCGTTCTTGAAACAGCAAAAGGCGCTGCAATTGCAGCTGAGCGCCGCCAATGGGGCGCGCCGGGCCGAAGTGCGGGAACAGTTGCGGGAGAATTTGGACCATTGGATCGCGGATCAAAAGGAGTTGCAGCAGGACATTCGGGACACCGAGAGGCGGCTGCAGATTGGCATCGCCAGCCATAGCGAGATGATCGCTCAGGCGAAGGAAGCCACCCAAAGCCATCGCAAGAAATGAGTCGTCGGTCCGGCTTACGGCTGGACAGTCCGGCGCGGTTCGGTTAGTCGGTAAGCGTCGCCGGTGGCGTCGAGCCGCCGCTGATCGCTTTTTCTGAATGCGCCTCAATCGCTGCGGGAAAGCCGGATTCCGTGCGTGGCGCTGGGTCATCGGACTCCTCCTTCTGCCGGTCCGGATGCAGGCTGAAGAGCCAGCCTTTTCGTTTTGGGAGAGTACCGTCGATGTGCGGGCCGGCGCCGGGTACAAGGATAACGTACTGCTTTCCAACCAAAACGCGATTGGTAGTCCGTTTTGGTCCACCGGTTTGGAGCTGCTCCTCGCGCGACTCTCCACCGACGCGCGCGAGGCGAATTTTTTCCTCAGTGGGGAGGACATCCGTTACCTCAACAACGGTCCGGTGGACAAGGAGCAAACCCTGATTTCTCAGGCGCAGTTCAAGCAGTCGTTCACGCCCGTCTGGGCGGTGGGAATGCAGTTTGGTTACCTCTACCAAAATCAGATTTTCGACGCCTCGACGACGGAAACTGTCGGCACGGTCCGCGCTGTCGGACATACGCTTCTGATGCGGCCCACGATCGAGTGGGCGTTCACGCCACCTTACGTCATGGAATTGGCGTTTCCAGTTAACCGCCAATACTTTAGGGCGCCGCTCGACAACTATTGGGAGGGCGGGCCGATGCTGACGCTGACGCGCCGATTCGCGGAGAATTCCGACGCGAGCGTTAGCTACCAAATCGGGCGCCGGTCGTACGACACCCGCCAGCAGTTGGACCTTGCGGGGCTGGAGATTCCCGGCACGTCGCTCGCGTTCATCCGTGAAGAGGTCCAGGTAGGTCTCCGGCAAAGCTGGGGCGAGGATTGGCGCTGGCGTTCGACCGCCCGGGCGCTTTACGAGCGGAACCGGGACAACGGGTCCGGTTTTGTAAATTATCGGCGGGCGCAAGTTTCCGAACAACTTCGTTACCACGTGAAGCTCTGGGAGGCGCAGGTCGGCTTGCGGTTCAACTATTACGACTACGACTGGCAGACTGTCAGCGCGACGAATCTGGCGAAGCGGGCGCGCTGGGGCGGAGCGGTCTCGTTTCGCGCGGAGCGCCGCGTTTCCAAGAGCGTCAAACTCTTCGGCGAGTACGAGTTTGAGAACTATCTTTCCAATCAGATTTTCGACCAGTACAACGTCAACAAGGGGGTGGTCGGGGTTGACTGGGAATTCTAGTCAGGCTATAAAGTAGGTGGGTAAACGTGAACAGTTTATTGAACGAACTACCGGCGAACCGTTAAGATTTGCTTGCGTGACTCGAACCACAGCGCTCGGCCGGACTCCGAACCGGTCGAAGGACGACGGCGCGTCGGCGCGTCGGCCGGTCGCGGACCGCGGCGCGGATGGCTGGCCCCGCCGGTGGTCATCACGCTGACGCTCCTAACGTTTGCGGTCGCGCTTTATCTGGTCAGCTTGCAATTGCGGCGTCAAGTCCGCGAGCAGATCGCCGGGCGCGACGCCCGCTTGTTTTACGCGATGACCATGATGCGCCAGCGGCTGACGGAGGCTGAGGGCGCGACGGACGGCTGGCTCGAAGATCCGAGAAACCAAGTCGCGCTCGTTCTGAAGGTGTCGGATTTGTTGCCGGACTATGACGTGCTAGGCATTCGCCTGTTCAACCCCGCGGGACGATATGTCGGCTCATTTTCCACCAATCTTACCGCGGCCGAGTTGGACGGCCCCGACGTTTTGGAATTGCAGGAGCTTCGGACGGTCAGTCACTTTCGTCCGGCCTATCGATTGGGGGAGAATTTTGCCGATGCGCCGCGCGCCGACCAGACTGACCCGGTGCTCGAGTTGCTCATGCCGATCCACCGGGACGGCGACCCCCGCCTTTTGGGGATCGCGCAGCTTTTGGTCCCCGGGGCGAGCATTGCCGCGGAATTCGCCCAGCTGGATAAATACCTCTTCGGCCAGGCGGCGGTCGTCTTCTGGATTGGCGGCGCGTTTATCGTCATTTCGCTCGGTTGGGCCTTTCGCCGGTTGGAAAAGGGGAACCGGCTGCTGGCGGCGCGCACGGCGGATTTGTTGAGGGCTAATCACGAACTAACCCTCGCCGCCAAGAGCTCGGCGGTCGGTTCCGTCGCGGCGCACCTCATTCACGGGTTGAAAAATCCGCTCTCCGGACTCCAGAATTTTATGGACAGCCGGAGTCACGACGGCGGTGGAGACTCGGACACCGATTGGCAGTTGGCGGTTTCGACGACGCGGCGGATGCAGAGCTTAATCAGCGAGGTGGTCCGCGTGTTAGGCGAAGAAAACCGCGCCTGCGACTACGAGGTCTCGCTGGAGGAGCTGGTCGGAATGCTTGCCGCGAAAGCCGAACCGTGCGCGCGGCACGCCGGTGTTCAGTTCGAGATTCGGCGTACCGCCGAGGCGACGCTGGCCAACCGCGACGCCAATCTGATCCTGCTGATCCTCGACATATTGTTGCAGAACGCTTTTCAAGCCACGCCACCCGGCCGGTTGGTGCGCGTGAGCCTGCGCCAGGCGGGCGAGAAAGTGGTCTGTGAAGTCCAGGATCAAGGCCGAGGCATTCCCGAGAGCCTGCGCGAAAGCTTGTTCACCCCGTGTCAGACGACCAAGGAAGGCGGCACCGGCATCGGCTTGGCGATCGCCAAACAATTGGCCGCGCATATCGGCGCGGAACTTGAGTTGACCCGCAGCGCCGCGGACGGCTGCCTCTTCTCCCTGTCGCTGCCGGACAAGCCCGCCGTCGTGATGCCCGACGGCTTGGACGCGGCCATTCTCGACCGATGATTTCCTTTCTTAGTCGCCGGCGAGGGACGGTATGGTCGCGGTCGCTCCCCCGGACGCACGGCGTTTGGGCGCCAGGGCTTGGCCTCGTTCTGCTCGCGGTTGCGGCAGTCTGCTTTCCCGTGACGCTCGTTGGCGCCACTTTTCCCCTGACCTGGCGTTGGTCCAACCCGACTCCGCACGGTAACAACATTATCGACATGGCCTATGGCGCCGGCATGGCGGTTCAAGTCGCCGAACGCGGCCAGATCTACACCAGCGACGACATGATCTTGTGGACGCCCCGGACCAGTCACGTCACCAACTCTTTGCGCGCCGTCACATTCTTTGGCCAGCGAGTGGTGATCTCGGGTGAAAACGGGCTGGTTCTCTATGCCGATTCCCCCACGGCGTTTCAGACGGTGGGATTAGGGACGACTGATTGGCTCGAGGGCGTGGCCGCTTCGACCAACCTCTTGGTCGCCGTCGGTGACAATGCCGCGATTTACACGAGCAGTGACGCGGTTATCTGGCAGCGCCACCCGCAGTCGTTCTCCACTTGGTTGCGCGGCGTGGCGTACGGCGCCGGCCTGTTTGTCGCGGTGGGCGAGACTGGCTTTATCGCGACCAGCACGAATGGCGTCCAGTGGCATCAAGTCGCGAGCGGAACGACCGTGGACCTCAATAAGGTTGAGTGGGTGACCGACGGTTTTTGGGCGGTGGGCGACAGCGGGGCGACGCTCAACAGCGTCACCGGAGCGACATGGCGTTCCGTCACCACCGGCGCGACGAATACCCTTTTTACCGTCGCGGGTAATGGCGCGGAGCGGCTGGTGGTCGGAGATGACGAGCTGCGATTGCGCGGGGCGAACCTGGCGTGGACGGACCAGATTTCCTCCAGCCTGGCGGCCCCGGCGCCGTTATGGACCTACTACGACGCGTTTTTCAACGCCGGCAGTTATTTCCTCGGCGGCCGCACTGGCATGCTTGTGGCCAGCTCCACCAGCACCAACGGCGTGATCGCGTGGTCCCCTTACAGCGATTCGATTCGCAATTGGCTCTGGGACCTGACCGTGACGCCCAACTTTTATGCCGCGGTGGGTGACCGCGCCACGGTGATGACGAGCGATAATGGCTTGGACTGGACGCTTGAATTAGTCCCGAATGCGGTGACAAACGCGGTGTTCCTTGGCGTCAACTCCACCACGAATCTGCTCGTCGCCGTCGGCAATCAAGGCGCCATCATCACCAGCGCCAACGTTTACAGCAACGTGACCGTCACCAACATCGTCGGCACCAACGTGATCGTGACCAACATGGTGGCCAGCGCTTTTGGCGTCATCTGGAACGCCGTCCAACCGCGGCCGACCACCAACGATTTGCAGGGAATTACGCCCTTTGGGAATCAATGGGTCGCCACCGGCGACAACGGACTGGTCCTGACCAGCCCCGACGGGGCCACGTGGACGCGGCGCACGACGCCGACCACCAGCTTCCTCTCCAGCGTGACCACGTTTCCCGGCGGACTCGTCGCGGTCGGCGACCGGGGAACCATCCTGACCAGCGCCAACGGCGTCTCGTGGACCGCGCAAACGTCCGGCACGACGAATTGGGTCTATCGGGTGCGCTATTTGGGCGGCCGCCTGATGGCCGTGGGGCAGAACGGGATTCTCCTTACCAGCGGCGATGGCGCCCGCTGGTCCGCGCTTAACAGCGGCGTCACGAATTGGCTCAACGACGTCGCCTTCGTGGACAACGCCTGGTTCGTCGCCGGAACGCAGGGGACGCTGCAATCAAGTACCAATGGGACCGCTTGGACCGACGCGGGGATGGTGACCGAGAAGTCGCTCTACGCGCTCGGCGCGATCAGCAATCAGTTGATCACGGTCGGCATCGAGGGGATCATTTTGCGGGCGCAATTGGAGCCGATTCTTGACCCGGTCACGATTCAACAATTCGCCCGGCATCAGTCCGCGACCAACGCTTTTGAAAACGTGTTTCTTTTCTCCGGCAAACCGGACGAGCGTTTTACGTTGGA
The DNA here is from genome assembly GCA_964522665.1 of uncultured Verrucomicrobiota bacterium. GTDB lineage: Bacteria > Verrucomicrobiota > Verrucomicrobiia > Limisphaerales > CAZFVY01 > CAZFVY01. The sequence goes on from CAZFVY010000025.1 coordinate 61,438, forward strand.
CGCCAGCCCCGACCTCAAAAGCTGGACGACGGGGCCGCTCCTCGAGTTTTTTGACAGCTCGGGAACCTTGCTTTATTTGGAGACGGTGACGAACGCCGCCCCCGACCTGAATCAATACTTCCGCGGCGCCTCCAGCCCGTGACCGGGCTGCCGGCCGCGGCTTGGCTCACGGCTCGAAAAGTGAGGTCGCGCCCATGAGCGCGGCCCCGAAGATGAAGGCCAGGAAAAGCTTGAGGCGGTCGTGGGAATGGAATTGGACTTCCGGCAGCAGGTCCGCCAGCGCGATGCAGAGAAAGGTGCCGGAGCTGAACGCCAGCGCCGAGCCGGTGAAAACATTATTCAATTGGCCGGCCAGGAAACTTTTGCCGACGTAGAAGAGCGCGGCGCCGAGCGGAATCAGGAGCGAAAAGAACGCCTGCACCAGCAGTGTCCGGCGACGGCCGATATGCGCTTTCATCAAGAGCGTTGAGATCGTCAGGGAATCCGCCGGTTTGTGCAGGGCGGTCGCCAGGAAGACCGCGAACCCGAGGTTGGGCGGCGACGCGGGCCCGAAAACGGCGCTCCCGAGCGCGACGCCGCCCAGCAGCGTGTGGATCGAGAGGCCGGTGACCGCCGACCACCCGGCGACGCGCGGCGCCGCCGAGTGAAGCTCCGGATGGGCGCCGTGGGCGTGCCCGGCGTGATCGTGCGCCGCGGGCGCGGCGTCATCGGCGTCGTCATCCGCCTCGGTCGAGCTGTGACTGTGCGGACTGAGGAACCGTTCGATGACGTAGAGTCCGATGACGCCCAGCGCGATCCACCAGCCGAACGTATGACGGGCGAGCTCGGCCGCCTCGGGCAGCATGTGAAAGCAGGCGGCGCCGAGCATCGCGCCGGCCGACAAGCTCAGATAAACCTGCATTTTCAGATGCGACACTCCCGTCGAGAGCGGGAGGCAGCCGCCGGCCAGCGAGACGGCCGCGATGACCAGGCAATATAAATAAATCATGAACGTCCAGAATTACTGCTCCGTCGTCGCGCGCGAAGTAATCCGGGTTAATCTGCACCTCGCCCGCCGCCAGAGGCGCGCGAGACCGGCTTTTCCCTGAAATTATGTTGCGTTCGCGTGGCGGAAACTTTAGTTTTACGGCATGATAACAACGACCCGCGCAAACTCCAGCCTTTCTGGAACACTCCCAAGACTATGATCAGATTCACTCCCGGCGAATTGAACGTAATGCAAATCCTCTGGCAACACGGCGAGCAGAAACCGCCGGAGATTCAGGCGCATTATCCCGAGCGGATCAAGAATTCCGCCTTGCGGTCGTACCTGACCATTTTGGTGAACAAGGGCCATATCAGCCGCAAACGTCAGGGCCGCGCGTTTTTCTACAAGACCAAGACCAAGGAACCGGCGGCGCTCAAGAGCATGCTGAGCCAAATGGTCGAGGTGTTTTTTCACGGCAAGACCGACGCCTTGGTTTCGCATTTAATCAAGACGGAAGGCTATTCAGCGGACCAACTCACGAAGTTGCGCCACGCCGCCCACGCGTCCGGTGAGTCCAAGGGTAAGTAGCCCGCGCGATCGCTTTGGCGGTTGCGGCGGATCGGCCGCAACCGCGCAGTTTCCCCCCAAGTTCCATTCGCCCGCGGCCGGTGGTTAGACTCCCGAATCGGTTCACCGCCTGGGCTTCCTGCCGCCTTCGAGAGCGTGGTTCCGGATTAAAGACGGGCAATCGCCTCGCGCAGCGGCGCCAGGTCCGGGTCTTTCCCGGCCATGGTTTTAATCGCTTTCCGATCACCCAGCTTGGCCGCCCGTTCGAGCCATTCCCACGCCTCGTCCAATCGGCGCATTTGACACGCGTAGCACGCCAGATTATAGGCGATCACCGGCTCGTTTTTGAATCTTTCCGCCGCCGGCAGCAACGCGTCCCACGCCTCTTGCGTCCGCTTCAATTCGTGCAGGGCGTAGGACCGGTGAATCCAGCCCGACGCTTCGTCCGGGGCGGCCGCCATGAGGGCTTCCGCCGAGGCGAGGCAGTTGCCCCATTCTTTCTGGCGGGCCGCGATTTGCCAGCGCGCGTTCAGGACTTCCGGATGATCTTGGTGCTCCTCCGGCAGCTCGGCCAACTCCAGGGCGGCCTCCCGCGGGCAGCCCAGTTCGAGCCAGCCTTGCGCGGCTAAGACGAAAAAGCTGGCGGGTGGCTCGAGTGGCTTCATTTGGCTCCGGCTTTTCGGGCGTGCGTCCGCAACGCCCCGGCGATCCCTTCAATGTTATGCGGGCGGGCCTCCACGGTCGGCGCCACGCCGAGGGCGGCGAGCGTCTTGCTCGTCTCGGGGCCGATCGAGGCCGTTTTTAATTGAGGAAACTGTTGCAGCAGTTTCGGCAGGTCAAACCGGGCGTGAAAGTTTTCGACCGTGGAACTGCTGGTGAAAGTGATCCAATCCGCGCCGTTCTCCCGCAATGCCGCGGCGGCGCCATCCGGGTCGGCGGTTTCGGGGACCGTGCGATAGCAGGCGATGTCGTCCACGATGGCGCCCATGGCGCTCAGCGTCTCCGGCAGTTCGGGGTTGGCCACCTCCGCGCGCAAGAGCATGATCTTCAGGTTTTCGATGCTTTCGTAAGCGGCGAAGGCCTTCGCGATCTTCGCGGAAACATATTCTTCCGGCATCAAATCGACTTTCAAGTGCAGCGCTTTCAACTTCGCCGCCGTCGCCGGGCCAACGGCCGCGATGCGCACCCCGCCGATGTCGCGGAGATCGTCGAACGCCTTGAAAAAGAAATCGAAAAACCCCGTGACTCCGTTCGGGCTGGTGAAGACGAGCCAGTCGTACGAGTTCAGCTCGAGCAGACCATCCGCCAGGCGCTGCAATTCCTCGGGCGGTTCGATTCGGATGGTCGGGATTTCCACGACGTCGGCGCCCCACTCCTGCAACTGACGGGTCAGCTCGCTCGCCTGTTCGCGCGTCCGCGTCACGACGATCCGCTGGCCGAATAACGGGCCATGCTCGAACCAATTCAATTGCTTGCGCAGGCTTACGACTCCGCCGATCACGGTGACGGCCGGCGCGCCCAGCTTGTGCTCAACCGCGAGGTCGGCGATCGTCGCCAGCGTCCCGGCGATCGATTGTTGCCGACCCGTCGTGCCCCAGCGGATCATCGCGGCCGGGGTGTCCGCCGCCAGACCGCCGGCCATCAATTCCGCCGCGATTTGGCGAATCCGCTCGGCGCCCATCAGGACGATCTTCGTCCCGGGCGCCTTGGCCAGCAGATCCCAATCGATACGGCTGCTTTCCTTCGCCGGATCTTCATGCCCGGTGACGACGGTGAAGCTCGAACAGTGGTCGCGGTGCGTGATCGGAATGCCCGCGTAGTTCGGCCCGGCGACGATCGACGAGACGCCCGGCACGACCTCAAAGGGAATCTTCTCCGCCGCCAGCCGTTCCGCTTCCTCCGCGCCGCGGCCGAAGATGTAGGGGTCTCCGCCCTTGAGCCGGACGACCCGTTTGCCCTCGTGCGCCTTGGCCGCGAGCAGATCGTTCAATTCCTCCTGCGGCAGCGCGTGGGCGCTGGCCCGCTTGCCGCCGTAGATGATTTCCGCCGATTTCGGCGCGAGTTTCAACAGAGCCGGATTGACCAACGCGTCATAAACGACGACGTCGGCGCGGCCCAGCAATTCCGCGCCACGAACGGTGATCAGACCGGCGTTGCCCGGCCCGGCGCCGACGAGGTAAACGATGCCTTTGGACTTCATGCGCGCCGAGCGTAGTGATTCGTCCCAATGTTCGCAATCCCGCCCTCGGATGGCGCAGGCCCGGCACATCGAAATGGTGCCATCCGAATCGTGTCAACCTGTTTCCTACAGGCGTTAACGAATTGGAAATGCCGCGCAGACCCGTTCAAGTTCACTAAGCGATCGGCCTAACTGGGTCTGGTCGAACTCCAACCTGAAATGGAGGTGGTTTCGGCCACCCGGCTGATCGGCGATCTCGCCCAGCATTTCAATTCCGCCCCTACCGTCGCCGGTCAGTCGCAGGCTTAATTGTTGCTCTAACGTGCGGAATTCAGCCGAGCCTAGCAACGTTTCATGAAGCGGCCGCAGTTGAGTGAGGAATTGGCTCAATTCGCCGGTCAGAATTGACGCGGTAAGCTTTCCGCTAAATCCGCCGACGCGAACGCGGATCGCGATCGACAGCCAATTGTCATCGTGCTCGTCGCCGGTTGGCGCGTTCTCGTAGTGGAGCACGTCAACGTAAACAAACTTGTCTTCGTGGTCGCCGAAAGAAACGTTCACGTCATTCCGGGGAAAACTTGAGTGGAGATCGCTTGGAATCGAGGGTTGCCGAATCGGTTCTTCAGGGGACTTGCGGCCCCCTTCGAAAGCTATTCGGCGCTCCGCTTTCTGTTCGCGGAGTCGGCGATCTGATCGACAGTCTTGCCTTCAAAAAGGTTTTGTCGCCAGGCCGTGTAGTCAAAACCCTCCCGCTGGATCAGCGTCATGAACCGCGTCGCCTCTGCCGGGCCGAGCCGGTCAAGGAGAGCATTCATGCCTTCGCTGCGGATTTGACTATCAGTCTTCATAGACTTTCTCCGAATATTTGCACAAATTCCAGTGGCGAGACGATAACTATTTCGCGCACGCGTTCGCGCCTTCTTAATATCCCATCGTCCACTGTCAAAAAATGGCTGGCTCCTCCAGTGACGGCGCTCGCCACATGCAAAGCATCCAATGATTTCAGACCTTCGATTGTCAACGCTCGCGCTCGCGCACTGAGTTCGGCTGCATACAGGACCATGCCTGCGGCGCAGTCTTTCCACCGGGCAACTCCGATTCGACGCTCCGCAAACGGATTCTGTTCGTTTTCGGTGTCCAATACTTCCGACCAGAGCAACTTGATTCGAAGGTTAACCACGGCAGCCAGAATCATCTCAATCGCTTCGGCCTCAAGACGTACTCGTGGAGCGGTCTGATCATCGTACGGCCGATTTAGGCAGCAGTTATCGAGGTAGATCGTCATTTTGATCGAAAATGTGAGCCTGCTCCGACCAAGTCAAGTAGCGCGTTCCTCAATACGCGTGAGAGCATGATCATTATGGGAGACGAATTCTCGATTTGGATTCGCGGACTGCCGATTCCCTCGCGGTTCCGCTTGCAAGCGGGGGAAGTTGTGCGATGATGAGGCTTCTGTTGACCGGAGCGTAGCTCAGCCTGGTAGAGCACTTGGTTTGGGAGCAAGTTTGGTTGGTTTTAGCTAGTTTTTGCCATCTTTTGCAAGTGGCTGCATTCGTTGCAAGTACCTTTGCACAAGCTTGTTGCGCGGTGATTCAGCTTGCACTCACTTGGACTCATAAAGACTGAATTTTTCCAGTCGGGTGACAAGTCGGGTGACAACTTTTTCTCTATGGCGCAAGTGCAATACGGCTGTCAAAACGAAGTCGAAGAGGTCTTGTGCCGCAGTCAAACCCAAATTCCGCGACCATGCTTTTGCATGTGGGCAAGTGTCTCCTGGATGGAAACCCCGTGGGTGAAGCGGCGCTGGAAATCATTGGCCAGTCGGTTCATGTCCCGGCCCCGGATAGTTTTCTGTCAAGTGTTCCTGAACCAGCGCCGTCGTAGGCGAGCGGTCCTCATTCGGACTTCAACAGTTTGAGCAGTTCGGCGCGAGGCACCAGCAGCTTGCCGCGCAAGGCACGGCATGGCTTTAACTTTCCGCGCTGAATCAGCCGGTAAACGCTGAAATAGTGGACGCCAAGCATGGCTGCGGCTTCCTCGATGGAATAAGCCAGTCGTTCAGTCGTGGCGGAAGGTTCTTCGGGTTTGGCGACGGTTTCCATAAATTCTGTTTCAAGCGGCTTTGCCGCTG
>CAZFVY010000026.1:0-64498 GCA_964522665.1 uncultured Verrucomicrobiota bacterium
CAAAGATCACAATATTCCCCTTTTTGAGCTGATCTAAAAGATGGCCAGGAATCTCAATTTGATGAAAGTGGCGGCGGAATTCGCAGCTTGTCTTTTCACGAGCCCGCCCGCCGCCGGAACTCTTGTAAAGTTTGTCATTGTTCATCGCGTTGGAAGCACCAATTGAATTCAGGGTAACGATTGCTTTACCTTAATGGAATTGTTTTCCGTTATCACGATCCAAAAGGGCGTTGTAGTGCCCGTGGCTTCGGTGAATTGGTCAGTCATCCGTGTTGACACAGTTTTCTTGGCATTTTGGAGCGGCTAAACAAACCCGATTCTAATCCCGTCGAATTCGACGGGATTAGAATTTAGGCCGGATTGAACAGTTACCCGCCCAAGCAGAAACAATGGATCGGGTAAACTAGCGCGGTCGACCTCGCCTACTGAGCCAGGGGGCCGCGAAAGTCGGGCCATACCGTCCGTCCAATCTTACGGCACCAAGTTGTAACAAATCAACTCGCGGGCGTCGCGGACGTAGAGTTTGCCGTCCACGTAGGCCGGGAAGTTCCAGTTTTTGCCGCACGCCTGGAACCGTCCGAGTTCGGTGTATTTGGCGGGGTCGGCGGCGAGCAGGAGGAGTTGGCCGTCGTCGGTCAAGACCAGCAGATTTTTGCCGAGCGCCAGCGTCGAGGAGTTCTCTTTGCCGAAGCCGTCCTGCGCCCAAAGCGTGGCGCCGGTGTGAGCGTCGGCGCAGATGTAATTCTTGGTCGGACCTTGGCAGTAGAACGCGTCGCCGACCACGACTGGCGTCGAGAGGTTGATCTTCAAGGACTGGTTGGCCCAGGCGCGGGTCGCTTTGAATTCGTCGCCTTCGCGGGCAATCTTAAAGCAGACCAGGCCGATGGTGTGGGAATCGACGGTGACGGTATCGCCAATGATGATCGGCGTCGCGGCGTGGCGTTTGGCGTTGGTCTTGAGCGGGACGCGCCAGAGCGGTTTGCCGGTGGCGCGATCCACGCCGGCCAATGCGTCCGCGGTGAGAAAGACGACCTGCTTAACGCCCGCCAGCGTCGCGATCACGGGCGAGGAATAAGCGGTCTCGTCATCCAGCGCCTTCCACAGCACGGCGCCATTCAACTTGTTGAAGCAGACGAGCGTCGCGCCGTTCACGCTGCCGACCGGCACGATCACCGCGTCGCCGTCGATGATGCCGGAGCCGTTGTTGCCGCGGCGGCGCGAGGTGCCGTCGTTCGCCTTGCTGCCCAAGAATACGACGCCGAAATCCTTCTCGAAACTGGTCCCCCAAATCGTCTTGCCGTCCGCGACGCTGAAGCAACGGAACTCGCCGTTGCAGGACTGAGCGTAAACGCGGTCGCCGTCAAAAAACGGCGTGCTGCGCGTCCCGGCGCCCCATTCGTCCTCGTAACGGTCGGCGAACGGGACGTACCACAATTCCTTGCCGGTCTTGGCGTCGAGCAGGTGGGCGACCTCTTTCTGGCCGTTTTCGTCGAGGTAGGCGAGCTTGTCGCCGGCGATCACCGGCGAGGAAAAGCCGCCGCCGATGTGGATTCGCCAGACCGCTTTCGGATCGGCCGGCAAGGTCGAGGGAACCGGTTCGCCCGCGGGAACGTGACCGTCGCGGGTCGGGCCAAGCCATTGGGGCCAATCACCCGCCGCCGCCCGGCCGAGGAGAGCGATCGCCAACGCGGCCCAGGCAAACTCAATCTTTCCGCGCCGCCAACTTTTGTTTGGGCCGGCGGGCATGGCGTTACCAGGTTCCTTCGGCCAGCAACGACGTGGCGTTGTGGGCGAGATCGTCGGTGGCCATCGGGACCGCCTCGCGTTCGGCGCTCGCCATATCGGCGCCGACGCGGACGGCGGTTTCACCGGACACGTCCTTATCCAGGATTACCTTGCCGGTGGCGCGCTCGATCACCGTCAGGCGCGCGGTGATGCGCAGCGTGAAATCGCGCACGGTCAGGATGTCGGTCGGCTGAAAGGAAAGCCCGGCCCGGTCGTATTTCGTGATGACGCCGTTGACGATGAGATCGCCGCCGCCGCGCGTGTCGAGGCGGAACGTGCCGTCTTGCTGCAGGTTTTTGCGCAGCGAACTGGCCATCGCCTCGATCAGGCGCGGCTCGGGCGTTTTATTCTGGAAGAAATTGACCTGGATCGAGCGGGCGCCCGCGATGGCGCCGGAGGTCGGCCCAAGCGTGTACCCGGCGCACCCGGCCGCGGCGACCGCCAGCCACGCCGTCCAGATGAGCGGAGCGATCCTCATGGCCGACTTGGGAGTCACAAAAAAAACTACTGTTTGGCCGGCGGCTCTTTGGCCAGCTTCTGGTTCAGCACTTCGAGCCGTTGCTTGGCGTCGGCCGCGAACTTGAAATTAGGGTCCTTGGTTAGCGCGTCGTTGTAGTAGATGCGGGCGCCCTTCCACTGCTTGTTGTGCTCATAGAACCGGGCCAATTGGTAGCTGCCGCGCGCCTGCTCGGTCTTGAGCGACGAAATGATTTTCTCCGCCGCCGCGATCCGCGGATCGTTCGGGTAAAGCGAAATGAAATCGGTGAAAGTCGCGATCGCCTGCCCGGCGATGCTTTGATCGTATTCGGCCGTTTGCGCTTGTTTTTGGAGCGCCAGGCCCTGCTTGTACAACGCGTCCACCGCCACGTCTTTCATGTCGTGGTAGCGATCGGCGGCCCGTTCATACGCCTTGACCGCCAGCGGGTAATCCTTCTGTTTCTCGCGCGCCTTGCCGATGTCCATCTGGGCTTGCGGCGCCAGTTGGCTGTAGGGCCCGTTCCGGATCATCTGATCGAACATGTCGGCGGTCTTGTCCATCGACGGGAAGAACGGGATGTAACCCCAAAGTTTGAACCACTGGCCGGCCAGGTAGCGGTTGGCGATGGCGAACTGGCGCTTGAGGATGTCGTCGTAAATATCGATCTTCGGGTAACGCTCGACGACGCGCTGATATTCCTTAAAGGCCTTCTCGTCATTGCCCTTCGCCTCGTAGCAACGGGCGACCAGATACTGGGCGCGCGGGGCGTAATCGGAGTGTTCCCAGGTGCGGACGACGCGGCGGGCGGCCTTGAGGGCGGTGCCGTAGTCTTTCTTATCGAACGCCGCCTGCGCCACTTCGAGCTGGTCCTTGGCGCGCGTGCGTCGCCATTTGGACGTGCCATAAGGCTCGTAACTCCAACCCTCTCCCGGTCGGTAGATCAGCGGCGCCGGGCAAGTGCGCGGCAACGCCAGAACGCAGAAGGCGATCAGGAGCAAGCGGATAAACCAGCGATACATGGTCGCACCGTAACGAAGTCCTTCCGGCCAGTCAAGACGCCGAACGCCCGGGAGTCTGCTTGACAGCGCTCCCCGTTTGTTCGCAGCTTGTTGCCCGTTGAGCAAACCTTCTGAAACGCTGAGAATCGTGCAGTTGAACTCGATGCTCAGCGGCGGCGGCACCGATGACCAATGCGTCAAATTGGCCTACGGTCTGATGCAGGCGGGTCAACGGGTCTGGATCGCCGGGCCGGACGGACGCGATTTTTCGAAAGTGACCCGCCAACTCGGCGTGCCGTATTACGTGACCCCGAAGGAAGGTCCGCTCAAGCTCCGGTTCATCCTCAGCGCCGCAAAGCTGGTTCGCCGGGAACGCATTCAAATCGTCCACGGGCATCACGGGCGCGACATCTGGCCGACCATCGCCGTCGCCCGGCTCTCGGGCGTGAAGCCGAAGGTGATCCTGACGCGGCACCTTGCGAAAAGCCCCGGCTCCGGCTTCAGCCGCGCGTTCATGCTCGGACAATGCGACGCCGTCATCGCGGTCTCAAACTTTGTCGCGAAGGTCCTGCGCGAGGGCGTCGATGATCCCGATTCGCCCGAGGCGGAGCGTTGGTCGCGGCCGCCAATTTCCGGCGACTTCCGAAAGATCCACGTGATTCACGGCGGCATCGACACGACGAAGTTCCGCCCGCTCGACGCCGCCGAGCAACGCCGCGCCTGGGGTTTGAACCCGACCGATTTCGCGTTCGCCGTCGTCGGCGCTTACAATCTGCCGCGCGGCAAAGGGCAGGAAACGTTTCTCGAGGCGGCCGCGCAGATTCATCGGGAAGCGCCCGGCGCGCGGTTCCTAATCGTGGGCCGCGGCAACCTCAAAGCGAAGCTGGAAGCGGAAATCGCCCGCCTCGGCCTGACCGGCAAGGTCTGGCTGACGCCCTACGCGCACGAAATGCCGCTGGCGATGAACGCGATCGATTGTTTGGTGCATCCGGCGATTGGGACGGAGGCGCTCGGGCTGGTCGTGTGCGAGGCGATGGCCTGCGGGAAACCGGTAATCGCGTCGGCGCTGGACGGAATCCCCGAGGCGTTCGCGAGCGGCGGTTACGGTGAGTTGGTCCCGCCGGATTCCGTCGCGGCGGTGGCGCGGGCGATGCGGGAGTGGGCGGGTCGGCCGCGCCCGACCCCCGCGGAGGCGCGAGCGCTGCACGACCAGGTCGAGCAAGGCTTTTCGCTCCCCCGCATGGCCGCGGAAACGCTCAAGCTCTATCGCCGCGTCCTCGGGCGCGGGTAGGACCTCGCGCGGTGGGCCTCACCTCACGGCGCAAACGCCTTGTTCGGTCGCGGCGGGGCGGGTGGGATCGTGATCGGGTGGAGGCGGATTTGTTCCTGGAGATAGTCGATGGCGGCCTTGAGTTGCGCGTCTTCGCCCTCGAACGTCGCGTGGGGTAGATTATCCACGACGATGTCGGGATCGACGCCGTGCCCTTCGATCAGCCACTTGCCCTCCGGTCCATAGACGCCGAACTCGGCCGCGGACGCGATGCCTTTATCGACGAGCAAGTTGTCGAAGGAGAGCCAAATCTCCCCGCCCCAGGTGCGCGTGCCGATGACTTTGCCCAAGCCGAGGCGGCGGAAGCCTTCGGTGAAGGCCTCGCCGTCGGAGCCGGTCCGCTCGTCGCACAAGACGACCATGTGGCCGCGAAACGCGTACTGCATGTTCCAAGTCGGGCTGCCGACGCGGGCCTGCCAGAAGAACCACGCTTTGCGCATCAACTTTTCGAGAATCCAACTGTCGATGTTGCCGCCGCCGTTGTGGCGCACATCGATGATCAAGCCTTGCCGATTGTACACGGGATAGAATTCGCGCGCCCAATCGGCGATATCGCGGGCGCCCATCGTCCGCAGGTGGACGTAACCGAGGTCGCCGTGGCCCAATTCCTCGACGCGCAGGCGGCGGGTGTATTCCCAATCCTCGTAGCGGAGATCGGATTCGCGGCCGGGGTCGATTGGCGTGACGATCACGTCGCGCGGACTTTTCGCGTTGGCCGAGCGAACGCTGAGGAGGACTTGCCGCCCCGCTTGATTGCGCAATGGCGGTTCGGGACGCGCGGGGGGCGCGACGGAAACGCCGTTGATCGCCTCGATCACGTCGCCCTCCGCGAGCTTGAGGTCCGGCTTGAGCAGGGGCGACCGGCGCTCGGGATAATCGGGGTCCGAGCGGTAAATATGGTCAAGACGCCAGCCGTGGCGCGCCTCGTCGCGGACCAGCGTCGCGCCCAGTCCCGCCGACGGAACGTGATCGGGGCCGGAACGATAGTCGCCCCCCTGCACGAAGGTATGGAGCGCGGAAAGCTCGCCGACCATATCGGCGATCAAGTCGCTGAGTTCGGCGCGGTCAGTGACGCGTTCGACCAGCGGCTGATACTTCTTCAGCATCCCCGGCCAATCGACGCCGTGCATGTTCGGGTCGTAGAAATAGTCGCGCATCAGGCGCCACGACTCGACAAACATCTCGCGCCACTCCTGACGCGGGTCGAGTGAGAAGGTCCAGCCGCTGAGATCAACCTTCTTTTCCAATTTCGCGGGCGCGCCGGCGCTGGCGTCCTCCACGGCGAAGAAATCGCCTTTGTGAACGAGCAGCTTCTTGCCATCAAGCGAGAGTTCGTAACCGCGAATGTCCTCGACGAGCGTCTTCGGTTTCGGATCGTCGTTCTTGATCTCGAGGGTCATCAGGCTCTGCTTGCTCGAACCCGATTCGACGGCGACCCAGTAGAGTTGCTTGGCGTTGGCCGTGAGGCCGCCGTAATTGCCCGGCGGCACGGGCGCCGGCGCCAGTCGCGCCTGAATGCCCTCCAGCGCGATGACGACTTCCGGCGGTTGGTTGGTCGCGGCGGACGAACCGGACTTCGCGGGCTTGGCTGACTTATCCTTGGACTTTGATTTTTTCACGTCGGCCTTCGGCTCTTTCTCCGCCTCGGCGGCGGGCTTCGCGTCGGCGTCGCCCGCGTGGAGTTCATCCTTCGGCTCGAACGGCGAGCGCCCGTCCTTCGTGAGCGAAAGCAAATAAATCTGCCCCGGCTTGTCAAAGAACGGCTCGGGCTGGCGCGGTCCCCACGGGCTGGAGACCACCGATTCAAGATGCCGGTCGGACATGAAATAAAGCCACTTGCCGTCCGGACTCCACGCCGGGCTGTAACTGTCGCTTCGGTCCGTGGTCAACGCGGTTTTCCCGCCGTCGGAGAGATGATAGACCCAGATTTGCGCGAAAGTGTTTTCCGCCGGCTGGACGTACGCCAGCCAGCGGCTGTCCGGCGACCAGGCCAGGCCGCCGAAACTGCCTTGGGTCGAGACCGCGACGCGCGTCGGCTTTTTTTCCGTGAGGTTGAAGACCCAGAGTTCATCGTTCTTGTCATGGTACGCCAGCCACTTGCCGTCGGGCGACGGGAGGCCGTCGTAACGGAAGATTTTCCCGCCGGTGGTCAACGTCGCCGGCTGGCCGACGCCGTTGGCCGGCAGCGTCTCGAATTCGAGTTCGCCGCTCGCGTCGGAGAGCGCCAGCAACGACTTGCCGTCGGGCATGAACCGCGCGTTCCGGTAACGGGCGCGCTGGCCGCGGGTGGCCTGCGCCAGGCGGCCTTGCGTGGCCGGCGCGACGAATACCTGGCCGCGCGCGGTCAACGCCACGCGGTCGCCATCCGGCGAAAGGTGCGCCGCCGTCAGGTAATCCATCGGCCGCTTCACCCATTTTTCCCGCTCGTGATCGAAGTCCGAGGCGAGCCGAATCTCGACCAACGTGTCGCGTTCGGCGGCGATGTCGTAAAGGCGCAGGTCGGCGCCGAGTTGATAGACGATCCGGCCTTCCGACTGCGCGGCGCCCTTGACGTCCCACCCCTTGTGTTTGGTCAACTGCCGCAGGTCGTGGCCGTTTTCATCCATCGACCAGAGGTTCATGGTCCCGTCGCGGTCACTGATGAAATAGACCCGATTACGCCACCACATCGGCTCTTTGCTCGTGCCGGGGAAATCGCCGGTCAATTCGGCCGCTTCGGCGCCGCCTGTGGTGTATTTCCAAATGTGCTGGATCGTGCCGCCTTGGTAGCGTTTGGTGCTGCTGCCTTGGAACGGCAGGCGGGTAAAGAACAGGGTTTTGCCCGTGTCGTCGAACACGCCGTCGCTCGCCTGACTCAAGGGCAGCGCCGCGCTCGCGCCGGAGTTCAGGTCGATCGTGACGAGTTGGCGGTTCGGTAGCGTGGAAAAATGTCGCGTTGCGTAAATGACTTTCCCATCCGGCGTCCAGCCGACGACCTCCGCTCCCCCGCCGTCAAACGTGCGCCGCGTCGGCGGTCCGCCCGCCACCGGCATGGTATAAACCTCCGTCGGACCTTCGTACTCGGCTGAGAAGGCGACCAATTCCCCGTCCGGCGAGATCGCCGCGCTATACTCCTCGCCCGGATGACTTGTCAGCCGCCGGGCCTCGCCGCCGGCGGTCGGGACCGACCATAAATCCCCTTCGGCGGTGAAGATAATCGTCCGACCGTGAATCGCGGGAAAACGGTAGTAACCGCCCGGCGAGACTTCCGCGCCGCGCGCCAAGGCGCAAAATGCCGCCGCGAGCAACGCCAGCGCGCCCCACCCGATTTTGCGCCGCCAAAGAAAGGAATGGCTCATAATGTGTACATTTGCGTGCTTACCTAGACACCGCGAAGCGTCGTTTTGTTCTTAGAATTTGTCGAGCGAAGGCGGAGCAGAGCCTCGCCTCACCAATAATTTTGGGGGCGGCGTCTTTGGTTTTCAGTCGCCTCAACTCTTGATCGCGATCACGAGCTTTGGCAATACCCGTTCGACGCCGGCAACCGTCCGCGCAACACACCCGATCCGCTCAGCGCCCAGGTGGAGATAAAACCCCTCCGCGTTTGGATCAGCTTCGATGGCAACTCGATCCGCCCCCAATGTTGCCGCCATTTCGAGCGAGCGCTCGAACAGCGCGCGTCCTACCCCCTGTCCGATTCGGACGGGCAATACCCAAAGATGTTCCAACGCCAACTCCGCGCCGCCGCCAATCAAACCGTAAAATCCCGCGATCTCACCCGCGTGAAGCGCTACGTAAACGTGCTGATCGCGGATTAATTCCGGCGTAATCGTCAGGGCGTCCCGCCATTCGCGAATCCACGCCTCGGGGTAGCCCCAATGCCGTTTCGCCGCGTGGGCGATCTCGGTCAGCACGCCGCTCTCGTCCGGCGACGCGCGGCGAATTTCAAATTCAGTCGCCCGCACGCGCCGTCAGAACAAGAAAGGATGTTCGCCAGTCTGCGCTCCCGCGCGGGCCGGGCGGCTCAGTGGCCGGCCGCGCCGTAGCCGCGCACGAAACCGATGCATTGGGCGATCTCCGGCACGGAGGTTTCCCAATGATATTCGTATTCGACCGAGATGTTGCCTTGGAATCCCTGGCTTTTGAGCTCGTCAAGGATTTCCTTGATTTTGCCGACGCCCGTTCCGTAAGGCACATCAAAATGCCCCGGTTCGCCCATCACATTGCGGTCCTTCATGTGGCTGCTCATGATCCGACCCTTGAGGATTCGCAGGCACTCAACCGGATCGAGGTTCGAGGTCAACCAATGGCCGGTGTCCGCGCAGGAGCCGATGCGGGCGTCGCGATCCTTGACGACCGAGAGGACATAATTCGGGTCCCACATCTTGTAATTGGCGTTGCGGGGTTGTTTCGGGTGATCGTGAAAGCCGACGTGAATGTCATATTCCTTGACCATTTTCTCAATGGTGTCGATCGACTCGACCGACTCGGTCGTGACGCCCCAGAGGCCGAGTTTCTTAGCGAATTCGAAAATTTTGCGCGCGGCGGCTTCGTCTTTCGGGATGCCGACGACGCCGTAATTAACCGGCTTGACATGAAACTTGGCTAGTTGCGCCTGGACTTTCTCGATCGTCTCGGCGGAGGCGTCATGGTCGAATTTGACGTTCGGCTCCTCGAGACTGAGCTTCTGGCCGGGGTAAAACTCGATGACTTTGGACCCGGTCGCGGCGGTCTTTTCGATGGCTTCGAACACGCTGTAGTGATTGAAGCTGTAAGCCTGGCAGCCGATGGCGAAGCCGCCCGTCCGGTATTCGTCGGGGATCGGGTTTTCGGCGCGGAGCGTGGCCCCGGCGGCGAGGCTCAACGCGACGGCGAGCAGGCAGCTAATTTTCGACACTGATTTCATAAGTTTCTCCGGTTAAAGGGCGCGTAAAATGGGCGCGCGGACATGAGTTTGATTGCGCCAGATACGACCTGTTCCGCCTGCTCCTGTCAAAACCAAAATGCGCGCCGATGCGCCTTGGGGCGCCTCTCATTTTTTGCCGGTCTGCTGCGGATTTGGCGCAACCGACGCTGATTTCTCGTCTTCCCGCTTCCCTCCCAAATTATCGACCTGTCAAAAAAATGAGATGCGCCCTGCGCCTTGGCGCCGTGCCCCAGGGCGAATTCATGAAACGCCCCGGCGTACATGAATGTGGCCGGTTGCGAATGACCACTCTGACTTCCCTTCTCCTTCCGTCTTCGGTTGGCGCCTCAGCCCGGCAAGTCGGCGCGACGACCGGGCAGCAGTTGGTTCCCGTCTCGAAGAGACCGGCTGAGAATAGCCCGGCGCTTCAGCGCCGGGAGAAAGCCCGGATGGCTCAAGTCCCGGTAGGGACGGCTGAGATCGAGACGTTCAAAACGCGGCTTTCGGCTCTTCGGTCGTGAGTCACCGGCGGAAGCCCCCGCCCTCGTGTGAATTTCGGCGCGCTCCGGCAGACTTCGCTGGCCTTGGCGCGGGAGTCGGTGTACTACTCGGGCATTAATCGTGGCTAAACATCGGAAGTTCCCTGGGCTTTTACTGGCTCGCCTGCTTTTGCTCGTGGCGGCGGGGATCGCGTCGTACCTGGCCTGGGTCTCGCTCACGGGCGGGGCGGTGGGCGGGTGCGGGCCGGAGTCGGGTTGCCACGCGGTCTTGAACAGCCGGTGGGCGTACTGGTTCCGGGCGCCGGTCAGCCTGTTGGCCTTGGCCGCCTACGCGGGGATTCTCGGGGCGAGCTTTTCCGTCGGCGCGGCGCAGGCGGTTCCGCGTCAAAATCGGGCGTGGGCGGTGATGCTGGCGCTCGGGTTCCTGGTGGCCGGGGCGGCCATTTGGTTCACCGGCCTGCAGGTTTTTGTGCTCCGCAAGTTTTGTCCGTTCTGCCTGACGGCGCACGCGTGCGGTACCATCGCGGCGATCATCCTTTTCCAGGCGGCGCCGATCCGCGGAGCGACGCCGGGCAAAAAGAAAAAAGCCACCGAGGCCGGCCCCCGATTGGCGGCGCCGCAGGTGATGCGGTCGGCGTGGCTGGCGTTGGGTGGACTGGCGGTCTTGATCGCCGGGCAGGTGCTTTACGAACCGCCCACGAATGTCACCAAGTCGCTCGCCGGGCCTGGCTCAGCGGCGCCCGCGTCGTCCCCGCCCGCGGCCGCGCGCTGGTTGGTTTTGCACGAAGGCCAGTTCCAGTTGAACGTGCAGGAGTTACCGCTCATTGGACGGCCCGACGCGGCGAACGTGATCGTGAGCCTTTATGACTACACCTGCGAGCATTGCCGCATCATGCATGGGCATCTCCGCGAGGTGCAGGGCCGGTTCTCGAATGACCTGGCGATCGTCTCCCTGCCCATCCCGTTGAATCCCGATTGCAACGAAGTCGTGCGCCGGAGCAATCCGATTCACGAGAACGCCTGCGACTACGCCCGCCTGGCGCTGGCGTTGTGGCGCGTGGATCACGCCGCGTACCATCGGTTCGACGACTGGTTGTTCCAACCCGACACGCCGCCGCCGCTCGCCGAGGCGCAGAAGTTCGCCACCCAGCTCGCCGGCTCGAACAATCTTGAGCGCGCGCTGGCCGATCCGTGGATCACCGACCAACTGCGGCGCGACACCGCCATCTACAAGGCCGATTACCAAAAAAGCGGCACCGGCCAGATCCCGCAGTTGATTCTCGGCGTGACGCTCTCAGTCGGTGAATTCCGCGAGGTGGGGGAATTGTATCGGTTGGTCGAAGACAAGTACGGGCTGCGAATCCCCGCCGCCGCGGGGAAGTAGGGGGTGGCTCGGAGGCCGCAACGGTGCGGCGCCGGTAGGGACCGCCCGCCTACGCGTCGCTTCGGCGCGGCCAGCGTCCATCCCGCCTCGTAGCTCTGGGCGAAGACAGGCGCGCTGCGGGGTCACCGCCCACGTTAGGGCGGGCGGAACGACGCGAGCAACTTCAAGTAGTCGAGTCTTTCGGAGGTATGGTCCAAAGCGTCAAGTCGGAAAGGCTGAAAGCCCGCGATCGGATAGCCTTGGGATGGAGCGAAGTGAAATCCCAGGAAATCATCCCGATTAATGATGCTTCCGGCTTGTCGGGCCGGGACCGATTCGCTTGTCCCCGCAGCCTTTGATACCAAAAACCGCAACAACCCGACGTCGCGTACCGCTTTACCCAGCCCGTTGTGGTCGAAAAGAAGTCGGACTCAACCCTGCTTCGGGGTTGATCCTCTGGCCCCGGTTTACCCACCGTAGTCCGCCAATGGGCGGACAACGGTGGGCTTTGAGGCGGAATCCCTCTGGGATTCGGGACCGGTCACGGGTGCGAACGTCTCGGGGTGAGGCGGCTAGGCGGGGTTGACCCCGGCGCCGGAAGCGACCGGGCGGTCAATAATCGAGAGGTCCGAACCGCTGTAAGGATACACTTGGGTGATCCAATGCCCCGGGAGTTCAACCGCAGCCGTTCCTCTCGGGACTTTGGATCACACCGCCTTTAACCCGGCGTTGAAACTCCGAGCGTCTCTCGGTCGTCCCGATGGAACGGAGCGAACCGCCGGGAACGTAAGCTTCAAGACCGGCAGTCCCGCAGAAGGATTTTGTCTCACACCCCGCGACGCCAAGCCCGGAGAATTAGCGCTTGAATCGGGTTGTTGGCTGCGGATAACGTCCTTGCGTTCTGACGCTAGCGCAAGTTTTTTGGGATGACTTGGACCGGCTAAATGGTCCAAGCGCCGTGTTTATTCGTCCGCTAGCCGGAACGGCGGCTTTCTGAACAAATGACAACGAGCGGCGGAAGTTTGCGAATTGCGGTGGTCGGGGGAGGAGGGCACGTCGGCCTGCCGCTGAGCCTGATTTTAGTCGATT
This sequence comes from uncultured Verrucomicrobiota bacterium, assembly GCA_964522665.1. Lineage (GTDB taxonomy): Bacteria > Verrucomicrobiota > Verrucomicrobiia > Limisphaerales > CAZFVY01 > CAZFVY01. Next base: position 12,429 of record CAZFVY010000026.1, read on the forward strand.
GCGGCTTCGAGGTGGTGATCATCGACACGGACGCCGCCAAGATCGAGAAGCTCAAACAAGGTTGTTTTCCGTTCTTGGATCAAGGGGGACCCGAACTGCTCAAGAAGCACATGGACAACCCCCGGTTGCGGTATTCGACCGTTCCGGCGCCGATTAAAGAGTGCGACGTCGTGATCTTGACGGTCGGCACGCCGGTGGATGAGCACCTGAATCCGCGCCTCAACTCCGTGTATGGCGTGATCGACGATATGCGGCAGTACCTGGCGCCAGGCCAGGTGATGATCCTGCGGAGCACGCTATTTCCCGGCACGTCGGAGGTCATTCACAATCGGTTGAAAGCGTGGGGTTTGGACGTAGGCGTTTGCTTTTGTCCCGAGCGGGTGGCCCAAGGCAAAGCGGTCGAGGAATGTCGGAAGCTGCCGCAAATCATTTCCGGCAGCGACGCGCGTTCGATTGCGGTCGCGCGGGGGATTTTCTCGTCATTCGGGATCGAAGTGATCGAGTTGAGCATGACCGAGGCGGAATTGGCGAAACTCTTCACGAACACCTGGCGTTATTTCCGGTTCGCGGTGGCCAACCAATTCTATATGGTGGCTGAATCCAAGGGCCTGGATTTTTATCGCATTCGCGACGCGATGACGCGGAATTATCCGCGCGCGGCGGATTTCCCGGGCGCCGGGTTTGCCGCCGGACCCTGTTTATTCAAGGACGCCATGCAGTTGGAGGCATTCCACCGGCAGAACTTCGCGCTGGGACACTCCGCGATGTTGATCAACGAGACGTTGCCGGAATTCCTGGTGGACCAAGCCAAGCGACAGTATCGGCTGGCGGGGGCGCGGGTCGGAATCCTGGGGATGGCGTTCAAGGCCGACAATGACGATCACCGTGAATCATTAGCCTACAAGCTGCGCCGGTTGCTGACCTATGAGAACGCGACGGTGCTTTGCACTGACCCGTTCATTCAGAATCCGGCTTTTCTGCCGCTGGAGGAGGTCTTAACCTCGGCGGAAGTCTTGTTCATCGGCTGCCCGCATTCCGCCTATCGCTCCATCGACTGGACCGGTCGTTCCGTGGTGGACTGCTGGGGGATGACCCGTCCGAAAGTCTGAGTTTCCGCTATGGCCAAAAACACCCACTGTCGGTATTGCGGCTCGACCCGGCTGGTTCAATTCCTTTCGTTGGGCGAGCAACCGCCGTCCAACAGCTTTTTGCGGCCCGACCAACTCGCGCTCGAGCGCCGGTACCCACTGGATGTCTATCTTTGCGAAGGGTGCTCGCTGGTGCAACTGCTGGACGTCGTCCCCTCCAGCGAGATTTTCAACGACTATCTCTACCTGGCTTCGTCTTCCAAAGCGCTCAAGGCCCACTACGCCGCGCTGGCGGGGCAGGTGACCGAGCGCTTCGGCCTGCGCGCCGGGGACGTGGTGGTGGATATCGGTTGCAATGACGGGGTCTTGCTTTCCGGCTACCCGTTGGCCGGCCTCCAGCGCGTCGGCGTCGAGCCGTCGAAGGTCGCCGACTACGCCGAAGCCGCCGGGTTCAAGGTGGTGCGCGGGTTCTTTGGCCCGAACGCCGCGGACGAGATCGTCGGGACGTATGGCAAGGCGAAGGTGGTTACGGCGACCAACGTCTTTCCGCATGTCGATGACATCGGCAGCTTTACCGACGGAGTGCCGCGGCTGCTGGCCGATGACGGCATCTTCATCATCGAAGCTTCGTACCTGGTGGACCTGATCGAGCAAACGCTCTTTGATACGATTTACCACGAGCACCTCTGTTATCTGAGCCTGACGCCGATGGTCCCGTTTTTCGCGCGGCATGGGCTGCAGATCTTTCACGTCGAGCGAGTTCCGTTCGGCGCGTCTGGCCCCGCTCTGCGCGTGTGGGCGCAAAAAACGGGCGGACCGCATCCGACGCAACCGACCGTCGCGCGGATGCTCGCCGACGAAGAGACGTGGGGCGTCAGCCGGCTGCCGCGCTATCAGGCCTACACGGCGCAGGTGGAATCGGTGAAGCGTGACTTGCTGGCCTTGATCGCCCAGGCGCGCGCGACCGGCGCCGTGGTCGGCGGATATGGCGCGCCGGCCAAAGGCAACACGCTTTTGAATTACATGGGCCTCGACGCGAAAACAATTGTTTGCATCGCCGAAACCAATCCGATCAAGCAGGGGCTGCTCACGCCCGGTTCACATATCCCGGTCGTCAGCGAGGAGGAATTTCTGCGGATCATGCCGGCATACGCGCTGCTGCTGACTTGGAATTACCTCGATTTCTTTATCAAGAACAGCGGTTATCTTCAGGCGGGCGGGCGCTTCATCGTTCCTTTGCCCACGCCACGAATCGTGGCCGGCCCGCCGCGTTCATGAACGGCGACGGGCCACCCCAGCTTTCCGTGGTCATTCCGGTGTATAATGAGCCGGAGAATCTTCCGTTAGCGCTCGCCGCGTTGACCAAAAACATTCCGGTCCCCCACGAAATCCTCGTGGTGTACGATTTCGAAGGGGACTCGACCGTGCCGGTGCTGCGCCGTCTGGCGGGAGAATATCCGCAGTTGGCGGCGGTGCTGAACGACGTGTGTCGCGGGCCGTCGGGCGCCTTGCGCGCCGGGTTTGCGCGCGCCCGCGGGTCAGCGGTCCTCGTCACGATGGCGGACTTGTGCGATGACGTGGCCCAGATTCCGCACTTGCTCGAATTGTTGCGAACCAAGGCCGATTTGGTGGCGCCCTCCCGCTATTGCGAGGGCGGCCAGCAAATGATGCAGGAGTCACTGAAAGTCAAGCTCCCGCGTCTGGCGGGCCGGCTGATGCATTCGATCATCGGTCTGCCGACGCGCGATCCGACGAACAGCTTCAAACTCTACTCGACGGCGATGCTTCGCGATATGCGCCTGACCAGCGTCATCAGCTTCAGCCTCACGCTGGAGATTGTCGCCAAGGCCCATTGCCTGGGCTACCGGATCGTCGAAGTTCCGACCATTTGGCGGGATCGTCAGCACGGCAAGACCAACTTCAAACTCTGGCGCTCGATCTGGGCCTACGCTCCGTGGTTTCTCGTGGCCCTGCTCCGGGGCCGATTTCTTCGGGCGCCGGCGAGCTGGTTGCGCGGCTGGTTTGGCGTCCGCGAAACGCCGCCCACCGGCGTGGTCCGCTCGTGAAAAAAAAGCCTTCGATTGTCGTCCTTGGCGGAACCGGATTGATCGGCGCGGCGGTCGGCGCCCATTTTACCCGGCTCGGGCACGAGGTCGTCGCGGTCGATTCCAAGAATTACGCGGCGCACGTCGGGACCGTCGCGGATGTGCTCATCAATTGCAACGGCAACTCCTACCGCTTCAAAGCCAACCGCGATCCCGCGTGGGATTTTCAGGCGAGCGTGCTGAGCGTGCAACGGTCGCTGTTTGATTTTACCGTGGGCCGGTATGTCCATGTCTCCACGATCGATGTTTACCCGGATTGCAGCGACCCCGAACTGACCGGCGAGGAGACGCCGATCGATTCACGCAAGTTGAACCCGTACGGTTTCCACAAATGGATGGCCGAGCGGCTGGTCGAGCGTTTCGGCTCGCAGCCGCTGATCCTGCGGGTCGGAACCGTGATCGGCCCCGGATTGAAAAAAGGCCCGGTTTTTGATTTATTGCAGAACGAGCCGCTGCACATGGCGCTGGACTCGGAGCTTTCGTTAATCGATACCGACACGATCGCCGGCGCGATTGCGACGTTCATTGAAAAACCGCCGAACTACAGCATTATCAATCTGACTGGCTCCGGCCCCGCGGAGCTGGGCGAGCTTTGCCGGCAAGCGGGGCTTCAGCCGAAATTAGCGCCGGGCGCGGAAGCGGTGCGGCACCGTTACCACTTGAATAACGCGCGCCTGCGGGAGTTGACGCCGGTCGCCTCCTCCCTGGAAATGGCGGTTCGCTTTCTGACCGATTCGTTGCGGGCAAAATTATGAACGTTCTTATCACTGGCGGCGCGGGATTCATCGGTTTTCACCTGGCACGATTTCACGCTGAGCGTGGCGACACGGTCCATTTGGTCGATAACTTCTTCAAGCAGGACGGACATTCCGACCCGGAATTTGAGGCGCTCCGTCAACGCGCCGGCGTCCACGCGCATCGGATCGATCTGACCAAGCCGATCACCGGACTCGACGTCACGGGCACGCTCGACATCGTTTATCATCTCGCGGCGGTGAACGGCACGCGGCTGTTTTACGAAATCCCGTACGAGGTCTGCCGCATCAATTTGCTCGCGACGATCAATCTCCTGGATTGGTTGGAGGGCAAGTCGGTGGGGCGAATTCTCTACACGTCCACCTCCGAGGTGTACGCGGGCTGCGAGGCGCTCGGACTGCTGCCGATCCCGACGCCGGAGACCGTCCCGGTGGTGTTCGAACAACCGACGCCGACCCGCTTTTCGTACGGCACGAGCAAGTTCGTCGGGGAATTCCTCTGCCGGCAATTCGGGGCGACCCGGAAAATGCCGGTCACGGTAATCCGCTACCACAATATCTACGGGCCGCGCATGGGATCAAAACATGTCATTCCCGAGTTCATCATGCGGGCATTGGGCGGCGAGCGGCCGTTCGGGATCTTCGGGGGCGGGGAAACGCGCGCGTTCTGTCACGTGAGCGACGCGGTGGCGGCGACCTACAGCGTCGCGGTGACCCCGGCCTGCGACCAAGAGATCGTGCATATCGGAACGATGGAGGAAATCAGCATCGAGACCCTGGCGGCCACGATCCTAAGAATGATGCAATCCGACGCGCCGATCGAGGAAAAGGGGCGGCGCAGCGGCTCGGTCTCCCGTCGCTGCCCGGACACGGCGAAGCTGCAACGGTTAACCGGCTTCACCCCGAAGGTCAGTCTGGCGGATGGACTGAAGGAAACGATCGACTGGTACCGGAACCACGGCGCCCCGTTGAAAACCTGAACGGGTTCATGCGCGCTCGTTTGGTCAGTAGCGGCCTGGCGAAACAACCTGGCGGATGGCGCGGGATCACGGCGACATTCATTCGCGTGCGGAATCCGGCGGCTCAATAACGATTTTCATGGCTGACATCGAAGCAAAAAAGGTCCGTGGTTATCAACTTGGCTGCGCCGCGATCCTGCTCGTCTTGACGGCGCTTTTCGCGACCGAGCCTGATACCGGCTACTACTGGGTCGGCGCCGACTTGATCCGGCGCGGGTTGGTTCCGTACCGGGACTTCTTCCAGTTTCAATATCCCCCGGGCGCCGTTTACCTCTTGACGCCGTTCTACGGAGCGCTCGGTAACATCCTGGTTCAACGGTTTGCTTTTCTGGGCGTGATGCTCGTAGCGATCTGGCTCGTCTTCAAGGCGCTGGCGCGGCGGCAGTCAGGCTGGAGTCCGTTCGAGGCATTCTCCGCGACCGTTTTGTTGCTCGCCGTGTCCCATGATTTCATGTCGGACGTGATTGAAGTCGATAGCAAGACCTGCGTCGCCGCGGCCAGCCTCTTGGTCGTCGCTTTGCTCGGGTCAGCCGATTTAGCGAGGCGGCAGAGGGATTCCCGGGTGACCGGCGCCGTGCTTGTCGCCGCGTGCTTTTTCGTGAGTCAAAAGCTTTTAAACGGGTTCATCCTGGCGTCGTCGTTTGGGTGCATCTTTGTCATCGACGCGTTCGTCGCGCCGCGGTGGCGTTCCCGCGTCGAGGGTCAAGCGGTCGGCTCCGGTTCGGTGGCCGGCTCAACCTCGGGAGTCCACCGCGGTGGCGCTGATTCGGAGCCGGTCGGCCTGCTCGGGACGCTGTTGGCGGCCTTGCGCGAGCCGAGTGGCAAAAAGACCGTGGTATATCTGGCGGTGGCCGCGTTTCTGTGCGCGGTTTGCGCCGCGGTTGTGTTCATTTCTCCGCGCCTTCGTTTTCAGGGGTTCGACGCCGTGTTTATCTCGCTGCTCCCGGTGGTGCGCTTTAAGGCGATCAACCTGGCGCGGATCGCCTGGAGTGTCCTATATTACTACGGAATCCCGGCGGCCTTGTTATGGAAGCTCAAGCCCAAGCGCGGCTGGCTGGCGGAAGGCGAATGGTTTTGGCGGGTCGGAGTATTCGTCGTCGTGTATGTGACCGTCTATTCCTTCGCGCCTCCCCGGATGCACAATTCCTACGTCCTGGCGCCTTTGCTGTCGCTCTACGCGCTGCTGGGAATCGCGCTGGCCCAAAGATTCCAACAGAATCCCAAGAGCGAACGGACGCTGTTGCTCTTGGCGCCGGCCGCGCTGCTCCTGTTCACGAACACCTTTGCCGCGAGCCAGCTCGTGCCGTGGATTTTCGACACGCACAATGTGAGCCCACACGGTGGGCTTTACCAATACGCCCAGTTCCACCGAATCGCGGACTTTATTCGCAGCCATGACGCGGAGCTTAACCCCGACGGACGGCGCGAATACCGCTCGCTGCGCTGGCCGCAACCGATCCTCATGGCCGGCCGGCCGGCCTCCGTGGCGACGCTCACCGGGGAGAGTTTGCTTTTCATCCACGACCCGCCGGACCCCAAGGACCGCATCGACAAGGCCAAGGCGCTCGAAAACCACATCCTTACCTGGGAAGTCCTGGAGGATTTGCTCTCCGACGACAAGTCGGCGGCCTGGGTGCTCGAAGACTGGGAGGTAAAATACGTCCAGGAGCGCGTCGGGACGAAACTCTCCCCTTTTTCGACCGAAACCATCGCCCGCTTCGGCCGCTTCGGCCTCTATCGACTGCGCCGCGGCGCCGGCAAGTAAGGAGTGTCTGCTCGTAATGCAGCGTCGGCGGGCCGACTCGCGGACGAAACCGAGCGAGAGAATCCAAAACACCGTTCGCTTCCGGCCTTTCGCCGACGCCTGGAAAATGACTATCCCGAGCTTCTGCCGACGCACGGCGCCGAATCCGGTGGCGCACCTAGTTTTTTTGGTTCGGTTCGATCACGCCCGATTTCCCAAAGACGGTTCCGGAAGCCCAGATCAACGTTACAGAGCTTGTTTGGGAATCTCTGCCAGGAGCGGCACGCGCCACGACTACAATCGATCTCGTTCCAACAAGTTTTGCAAGATGGCTGGATTAAAGACTTCACTGGGACTCTTACCCGATTTGAGCGCCGCGATCCAGTCCTCTCGCTCCTGGCGGCGCGCCTTGCTAAACCCGTGGTCGGCAAAGAACTGAAAGTCCTCAATTGCCGAGTTGATTGAAGCGCCGCTCAACGCCCGTGCCAGACCGCGAGTATCGCGATAATCGGGGTCCTCCGGGGACAGCTTGACGGCCCGCTCGCCGGCGAAGACGACCTTCGCTGCGAATCCTTTGAGGCTGCCGACCCAGCAGAGACTGTTCCAGTCCTCCGCCGGAACCACGATCGGCGGGGTTTGACGCTCCAGATCACGAAAAGCCTGAATCGCCTCGGGGATTTGATAGCTGTCCAGCATCTGTCGAGCGTGCCGCAAAAAGCGTTCAGAGCGGAAGCTTTGCACAGATTTCTCATACTCTGCGATGATAATGCTTGGGTCATAACTATTGGCTTCATGAATGAGCGCGAGGCCGCGTTTTGGATCTCCCCATTCCGCCTCGCGGTAGGCCGCATACGCGAGTTCCCGAGCCGCGGTTGGCTTGACGAGTTCGGTCAAGTCGGACGGAACCCCTGGCAGCGGGGGAACTTTGTGGAGCGCCTCGACGGCCTGATCAATCTCATTCGATCGCGCGAGGGCGAACGCCTTACGCAGGCCGGGCGCAATATCCTCGTCAAGAGCGGTAGCGTAGTCCAGCAACTCAAGTTTACCTTTACCAGAAACAACATCCTGGGCGTGGGTCACCGGGTCGGAAAAAGCGATCAATGGGTAGACTCTTACCAAATGCCCGCGGCTGTCTCGACCGGAACCAGTCGATCGATCGGTCACAAACGCGACCGACGCAAGGTCCGGGCTGAATGCGATCCGAGACGGAAGACCTGACGTTGGCACCGGGCATTCAACCGAGTCTGTTCGATTCGTCCCCGTCCACAATTCGACCCAATTACCAACGGCGAGTCTCGCGAGCGAGGTCGCGGTCGCGCCAAACGCAACCTTCACATTCGCTGAGTAGCCCCGTCCCAACTCCTGTTCGTCATCACCGCGACCGGCGGAAATTAGTTTAGCAAGAACCGCGCCTGTGACAGGGTCGAGTATCATGCTCCCGGTAATGCCGGCGACCGCCAGATTCCGACCAGAGGAGTCCCAGCATATGGAAACGAACCCATCATAGGCGCGGCCGGAGATTACTCGGGCGCCGGAGAATGGGAAGGTCCGTCGATTGTCTGGACCGTCGAAATTGTGAATTATAATTTGTCCTCCGTCCAAAAGCGCCAAAGTGTCGCCGTTCGGACTGAACGCCATGCTCAACGATGTCGGAGTGTTCGTTTCCAATATCTGGGGTTCGGCGTCGTGGCTTCCGAGCGCGACCAATTGCCCTTTGACATCGAGGTACGCAACCCGCTTGCCGTACGGTCCCGCGGCGGCGATTGGATAGAATGAGGAGCCTCGTTGCGCGTTCGTAAGGCAGCCAATCAGTGAGCCGTTCGAGGTGGAAAATGTCTTGATAGTTCCATTCGTCCAGATTCCGAGCGCCGCGGAACATACTCGGTCAAAGATCACCGCACTCGGTGGAGTCGCCGCGCCGAGATCGTTCGAGACGATGTTAAAACTGTTGATTTGTCTTTTGCCTTCAATATCCCAAATCGAAATCGTGCCGGCCGCGTCGGCCGTAACGATTTCCCCGGGCCGGGCCGTGAATCCGATGGCCAAGTTCCGGTTCGGAAGGTTGGTCGAGAAACGGGCCTCGATCAACGCGGCCGCCAACGTGCGGACACACTTGGAATTGGGGCTTAGGCCAACCGCCTCGAACGATCGGACCGCCTGCCATGCGAGCAATAGCCCCCTGGATTGAACACGCGGATCGTCCAGAGCGTACTGACCGCTTTCGATGGTCCGCTGAGCGGCGGAGATGAAATTGGCGGCGACTACTCTCGCCAAAGATTGCTCAGCCGTTTTTCGGTTCGCTTCCTCACGAGAACTGGCGTGTTTGGCCGATCGCCAAAGTAGGCTCATTGAGATCGCGAGCAGCGCGAGCGCGGCCAGCAGAGTTACCAGAAGTTGGCGCTGGCGACGGATTGCGGTGTTCTCGTTGATTTGAGCGCTGGCAAAGAACTCGTCAAATGTTTCAGTTGTGCCGATGCGCTCCGCTTCGGCGCTTTGCCGCCATTCTCTTACCAAATGAAGTTCGGCGCCGCGTGGCAATAGGTCGCGACGTTTGCCCTTTTCCTTCCAGGCTTGGGCGCGAGTCTCCCAATAAGCGGCCGCCCCACTCTGGCGCGTGAACCAATCTGAGTTGGATCGGATGATCGGCTTCACGAAACGATCATGGGATAGTTCATACCAGATCTTTCCACCGCGATACTCCGGTCGAACGAGATGCCATCTCGCGTCCAGGTCTTCTACGACGACGGCATTCGTGAGGTCCGCGGTTTTGCCACCCGCTACATCCAGATACACGAGGCTCCGCGTGCGATCCGTGAGGATCAGTTTTTCCCCGAACCACCGCCGTAGATCGCTCTCCCGAATTGACCGTGCCGCCGAGGTTTGCGCGACGCAGTCGTCATAGTAACGGGCCAGCGCCTGATCGACGTCGCCATAGGTCTTGATCGAGGACTCCGTAATGACTTTGGTGCCGTCGGCCAGGGCCTCCCAGATACCGCGACACACGACTTGCAGGTGGAGCGGCTCAACAAATTCAGAGGGCGAAGATCCCTGCTGTTCCTCGGACAAGGGCGCGCCGCGGAGGCTGGCGACCAACTTGTCGGCGACGCCTTCCGCAAAACTCACTCCCCGCGCGGCCGCGGGCTCCTTAATTGCCTCGAGGGCGCCCTTCGGCGTCAAGGGGCAAAGTCGAAAGCGCGTCCGCAGCCGTCCGGGAAGCTCATCGGCGAACGGGTCCAGGCGGGCGATAAACTCCTCCCGCATCGAAAGAACCACCCGCAGTCGCCGAAGGCTCGCGAATGCTTCGGCGAGGTCGAGGAAAAACTGTTTCCGATCCTGCCAGCGCTCAGGATAGTGCGTGAAAATTTCCTCAAACTGATCAATGACGAGGACAATCGGCGTCGGTAGTCCCGAGTCGGGCGTTTGGGCGTAGCGCGCGACGAACTCGCTGAGTGACGTCGGAGGCGGCGGCGCTGAGTTATCGCCGCTGTCCACGAGCGTGCTCAGGAGGTTGAACTCGTAAATACTTTTGCCGGGCGCCGCCGGGAATCCGGGGGTTAGTTTGCCGCTCACCCGGCCGCAAGCAAATACGCGGCAACCGGCTTTGCGCAGGCCGGGGACGACTTCCGCGTTAATTAGAGAGGTTTTTCCGGCGCCGGAAGGCGCGTACACGAGCACGATGGGATGCGCGTGGATTAGGGCGATCAATTCCTGGGCTTCGGCCTTCCGGCCTTTGAACATATCCTGATCCGTCGCGGTGAACGGCCGGGGACCGACGTAGGGGCAGTCCTTCATTTGCGCTTTTTCTGATACGCCGCCCATTTGTCGCCCAAGTCGGCGGCAAATCGCTGGCATGTTCCCCAGTAAACCTTGATCTCTGTTTTACTGTAGAACTGTTCGAGATACTTCTGCTGCTGCTTGGCCCGCTCGACCTCCTCACTCGTTGGTTGGATCGATTGGCTCGCCGTCCCTCCGCGATCGGTAAGCGGGCAACCGGTTCTGGCGCACAAGCGAGGTTGGGCGGCCTCGGGCGTGAGTTGAACGGCGACGTGCCGATAGTCATTCCCCCGCATGTAACTAGCGAGTTTTCGAAACAGAACTTTGAAGTTCAGATCCTCGAGACTGTAACCGAGGAATAAGAACGCCGAGTCACCGAACGCCTGCTCGATCGCGGCTGGAATGACCCTTTCATGTTCGATGACCGCCGTCAAAAATTCGAGGTAGTCGTCTTCACTCACGACCAGCGATTTGCCTTCGCTCAGATTACCATGGAGATGGTAAACGACCGGTTTTTCCGGCGACGGGCTGATACTCTGCTCCTTCATTTTGCCCGTCCGTCCGAGGTACCATTGACAATTGAACGAGGTGGGATCCCGCTTTGCCCGCTTGAGCGCGAGCGACATAAAGTCGTCGTAATTCGTCGTGATGTGGACGGGAAGATTCAGACCCGCGACGACCGAGTGGGGTTCTCCCGCCGCATCAAAATCCGGGACCTTGCCCGCGAAGGCGTTTTGGATGCGATAGCGGAGAACGTGCCGTCCTTTCATCAGCGCGGTATATTGCGCGACGCGGACGAGATTCTGCGTGTCTTGGAATGGATACCCGTCCGACTTCGCCCATTCCTCCGCGAGATCTCGTCCGAGTGGCAGGACCCCGGCGCAGGCGCCAGCGCCGAGAAACGGGGTGCATTTCCCGGCTTGGATCGCGAGCAAGAGCGCCTCCCAGTCCCCCTCCGACCAACTGGATGGCTGTGGGCTAGCTAATCCTGCCGCAGGCATCGCGGCGCCCGTCGGAAGCTCGGGAGGCGGAGCGGACGACGGAGGCGCCGGACTATCGGGATTCGGACTGTCCGGTATCATGCAGGATGTCCACGTTCCTCTTTCTCTTTTGTGGCGACGAGAGGGCGGAGGTTAGTTAGTGTTTTCAGAAGGTTGAACCAAAACGGCGCTCCCAAGCTGAGCAGCGCGGCGCTTGCCAAGACACCCCAGAAGTGCCGTAGGGATGGGCTCCAGTAGCTCGATACCGACGGGTAAGGCTCGGGGATGATTTGAAACTTGAGCTTATTGGTCAGGATCAGCGACAGTTGATCAGCCCGGGCGCGGAGGATGGCGGTCGGTACCGTGGCCACATAACGATCGACCCACTCGCTACGGTTGGTGATGGGAGGCATAGTTTCCCTCAGCCGGGCATCGAGCCAATTAGTCGTTGCCGGCAAATTAGTTAATCCGGCGGGCGCGGGCAGGCCGAGCGCGGGAAAGTTAGAGCGGAATTCGTTCATGGCCAGCAGATAAGTGGCGGCGGGCGGGTTGCCGGAGGAGGCGAGAATCTCGTCCGCTTTTTGAGTCAGCGCTTCGGCGCTCCCGACCAGGCGCGCGCGCAATTCAGCGTCGGTAGAAAGTTGCGTGAGGAGTTGCAAGGTATCAAGGTGGAGCGCAAACGCGACTAGAATGGAGCAGGCGATGGTCGAGATCCGGGCGTGGGTCGCGAACTGTTGCGAGACGCGATCCATTGCCGCTGGGAACCACTCTTTGATGTCGGTGTTTCGCGGCAGGCTCGTCAAGTCCTGCAGACAATTCTTCGGCAGACTTTTGAGCCCGGCGACGGCCTTTTCGTAAGCTGTGGGCTTATCGCCCGGCGCCGCGACCATGGGGGTTGTTTGAGCGAACTGCTTTAGTATGCCAACCAGTTCGTCCCGGCGGATCGCCGTCGCCAGCCGCCAGCCAATTGGCGTGAACCCATAATTCGACAATATCGAGTCCGAAATAAGCGGGTGAATCAGCGCGGCTTTTGCGATTTTTGCCGCGCCTTCCTGGTCGAGTTGTGGATACACGGTCCGAAGGAGCGCCGTGATGCCTCGAAGGAGGTTACTCCCGCGCAGGCCCAGGAAGTCCGAGATCATCTGCGTGAGGACGGTGATCAATAGGCTTACTCCAGCCAAGATGACGACGAATGCAATTATGGTATCGACATGTTCCAAGCTCATGCGTTTGTCCACCCCGTCGGTTGCTTCGGTTTTCGGGCTTGTCTTGTTTTGAAGGCAAGCGTCAGCGCGCGCGAATTCTCGCACGCTATTCCCGCTCAGATTTCACACCACCACGGGATAGTATTTTGAGAAGAATGAACTATGGCAAGGAAAAAATCAGGAAAGTTTCGGAATTTGAAAGAATAGATATTCCGATCGGACTGGACTCGCAAATCGCGGGTTCCGTCCGGCTTGCTTTTTGGCGGAGAAGTTTCGGAAGGTCGAACGCGGCGCTCGGTGGCGCGGGACTTACAAATTAAACTCCGGACCCAGGTAGATTTCGCGGGCGCGGGGGTCGTTGACGAGGAATTCGGCGGTGCCTTCGCAGACGACCTGGCCGTCTTGGATCAGGTAGGCACGGTCCACCAGTTTCAGCGTCTCGCGGGCGTTGTGGTCGGTGATGAGGATGCCGAGGCCGCGGTCGCGGAGGCGGCGCAGGATCTTTTGCACTTCATAGACGGCGATGGGGTCGATGCCGCTGAAGGGTTCGTCCAGGAGGAGGACCTTCGGGCTGGTGACCAGGGCGCGGGTTATCTCGAGACGGCGTTTCTCGCCGCCGCTCAGGGTGTAGGCGCGGTTTTTGGCGAGGGGGGCGAGGTCGAGTTCGTCGAGCAGATATTTCAGGCGAACCTGGCGTTCGGCGCGGGTGACATCGAGAGTTTCGAGAATCGCGAGGATGTTTTCGGCGACGGTCAGTTTGCGGAAGACGGACGGTTCCTGCGTGAGGTAGCCGATGCCGAGGCGGGCGCGTTGGTGCATTGGCATCCCGGTGATGTCGGCTTCCTGAAAATGGATGTGGCCTTGATCGGGGTGGACGAGGCCGAGGACGATGTTGAAAGTGGTGGTCTTGCCGGCGCCGTTGCGGCCGAGCAGGCCGACGATTTCGCCCGGCTCGACGTTCAGGCTGACGCCGTTGACGACGCGGCGGCCGCGGTAGGCTTTCACCAGGGTCTCGGTCGAGAGCAGTTTGGAGGTGGGCGTGGTCACGCGGTGGGTCGCCGGTCAATGGGGTCGGACCGGGGCGTTGGTCGAGGGTTTCGGGGCGGGAGAGCGATCGAGCGCGCCGGGCAAGCGGGCGTTTTTCGGGCGAAACACCGACTTGTATTGGCCTTCCGCCGTCAGTTGGTCGGTGGCGAGGTCCCAATCGAGGGATTGGGTCTCGGTCAGGTCGGCCTGCGGGCTGGACGCCGTGGGAAGGCCGGTCATTTTGAGGCGGTTCAGGGCGCCGTCGTAAACCGCGTGCGCTCCGCGGGCGATCTTGTCGCCGCGTTCGATGACGACCGCCTGGTCGGCGATCATGTTCTCCAATTGCCCGGTGACGGGGTTCCATTTCGCGGTCAAGATTTCACAACTGAGCTTGCGCGCGGCGGCCGGGCCGTTGGTGGTGGAGGTCGGATCGGGCAGACTGACGAAACGAACTTGATGCTCCGCGCGGAGGCTTTCGAGGCGGTTGGTCGTCGGGGAGAACTGAACGAAGACATTGCCGCAGGTCGCGGTCTCGGTGGGCCGGCCTTCGGCGGGAATGTTCAGGTGGACGTCGGTATTGAATTCGGCCGAATTGGTCCGGAAGTTGGATTCACGGGCGAGAATCTCGATCATGTCGTTGGCGCGGGACGGCTTCCGCGGCGCGGCGCCCAGAACGGGCAGCAGCGAACCCTCGGGGCCGAGGAAGCGGGCCGGAAGCAGCGTGCGGGAGTTGCCGTCGGCCTGGAAGGAGCCGTGCGCGCGATCGAAGGTAAGGAGATCAGCGGCGCCTTCGCGGTCGTCCATTTTCCAACGCGCATGACCGGCGACTTCGAGCAATCCGGTCGTGGACATGTAGGTGGCGTGATCGCCCAGGACCCGGCGCGAGCCGCTTTCGATAATGACCCCGGTTTCAGCGGTCATGGTCTGTGTTTTCGGTCCGGGCGGCGCGCCGGAGGTGCGGATGGCCAAGGTTTCGGCGGTCAATTGGTTGGTCACGGTTTCGCTCGGTTCAAGCGCGCGGACGTGGCCGGAAAAGAAGGCGTTTTCGGTGGCCGCGGCGGTGTCATTGCTCGAACGAAAATCGTCGGCGAAAAGGTGGATGAACCGATTGGTGTTGGCGGGCGCGGGCGTCGCCGCGGCGGCCGTGGGAGTCCAGAGGTCAAGCGAACCGACCGAGTCCGCCGGGAGTTTGAGGAAGACGGCGCCCGTGGCGTGGTAATTATTTTGTTTGCCGTCCACGGTGAGGCGGTCACTGGTCCCCTCGCGCAAGCCCAGGCGCCAGGTGGTGGCGCCGGAGAGTTCGAGCAATTCGGTCGCCTCGGTGTACTCGGCGCGGGCGCCAGTCGCCCGCACGCCGTTTTGCTTGCCGATGATCGTGACCTTTTCTTCGGCGACGATCTTTTCGATGCGGTTCGGCGCCTCGCCTGGTTTGGCGCCGGCGTTACTCGGGAGTGCGATCGTCATGAGTTCACAGCGGAGGTCGAGTTGCGGGTCCTCGGCGTGGATCGCGTGGCGGTACGTGGCTTTGCCGCTGGACGGGGAGTAGGTGAGTTCGCCGGCGGTGATGCGGATGGTTTGGTTCGTGGATGGGACCAAGGCGACCGATGGGACTGGCGACGGCGCCTTGGCGGGGGCGTTCGTGGAGGATTTAATGATGATCGTGACGACATCGTTGGAGATAGTCAGGGCGGAGGTCGCGCGGTTCCAAAGGAAGCCCTCGCCGGTGATGGAGGATTGGCCGTCCATGCTGTGGACCTCGATGCGACCGGGGGAGGAGGCGGTCTGGCCGCCGCGATCCCAGGTGCATTGCGGCGCGCGAATCTGCGTCTGCGGCTTGCCATCCGGGCCGAGGTTGTCGATGCGCAGATCGTGGATTGACCAGACGTCGTTGGAAAGCTGCACCGCGCGTTGCCCGTAGAGGATTGAACGATGCTCGGATTGGTCCGGCGCGACGGTGAAGCCGACGATCGGCTCGGTCGTGACCCGGGAAGCTTTCGCCGGGCGATCGGCGGCGGAGGCGGCGAAAGATGTCAGTAGAAGCGCCGCGCAACTCACGAGGGCGAGAATAGTCCGTCGGAAGGCCCTGGCGGGCCGGTCTCTGAAGCGGACGAGGGTGCGGTGGGTAGGAGGGACCTCCCTCCTACGCTCCGCCGCGGAGCGGCGAACTTCCAAGGCGCGTCGAAGCTGAATGCGAAGACGGGCGCGCTGCGAAGTCGCCGCGCGCGTCCGTGCGGGCGGGACGAACGATTCGCGAGGGGCGATTGACGCGAGAGGCACCCGGGGCGAGGCGGACACGCAACGTTGCGCCGCTATGGCGCGGCGCTGACGGCGCAGCGCGCCATCCCTACCACGGAGAGCGATGCCAGGCGCGATGTCCTTACCCGCAATGCGTCCACGGCGATCTCGCTCGTCGGGGCGGGAGCTTCCCTGGTCGTAGTCTTGGCGCATCCGGGTCAACGATGGGTGAGGGCGGCGCGGATCGCCAGCAATTCCCGCAGCAGCGCGGGCAGGTCGCGCAACGGGATCATGTTCGGACCGTCGCTCAGCGCCTGGTCCGGGTCGGGGTGGGTTTCGATGAACAGACCGTCGGCGCCGGCGGCGATGGCGCAACGGGCGAGCACCGGGGCGAATTCGCGCTGGCCGCTGGATTTGTCGCCGCCGCCGCCCGGCAGTTGAACCGAGTGCGTGGCGTCAAAAATGACCGGGAAGCCGAACCGGCGGAGTTGCGGGATCGAGCGCATGTCGGCGACGAGATTGTGGTAACCGAACGTCGTGCCCCGTTCGGTGACGAGCAATTTGTCGCCGCCGGCCGAAGCGGCCTTTTGGATGACTTGCCCCATTTCCGCCGGTGAAAGGAATTGGCCTTTCTTTAGATTCACGATCCGGCCGGTGCCGACGGCGGTGGTGATCAAATCGGTCTGCCGGCAGAGAAACGCCGGGATTTGCAGAATATCGACGCCTTCGGCGGCCGCCTTCGCCTGGGCTTCATCGTGGACATCGGTGAGGACCGGCACGGTGAGTGCGTGGCGAATCCGGCCAAGGATTTGCAATCCCTCCGCGAGACCGGGGCCGCGAAAACTCTTCGCGGAAGTGCGGTTGGCCTTATCGTAGCTCGCCTTGAAAATGTAGTTGATGTCGAGCTTGCGGCAGGCGCGTTGGAGCGTGGTGGCGACCGTGCGGCAAAGCGCTTCGCTCTCGATCACGCAAGGGCCGGCGATCAGCGTGAGTTTGCGCGTCGATTTGAGCGTTCGCCAGAGTTGGTTCGAGGTCATTGAACGAGGCGCGGGTTTGGGTCGGACCGCTTCGCCATCCAAGCGGGGCGCGAATGGTTGAAACGCCGCGGGTCGGACGCGGTTGGCTGGCTCATGGGCATTAGACCAATGCCTGATCTTTCCGTTCGCGCGGCGTCCTGGCGGTCCCGGTCGGGACAACTCGAACGCCGCGGTCGGGCTTAGATAACCATCCCATGCGGGATGACGCCATTCTTCGGCACGACCACGACGCCGTCACGAATGTAATAGAGCGGGTGATCGAAATTCTCCGGCTTGCCGGCGGGCGAGATCACGACATTGTCACCGATCCGGGCGTTCTTATCGATGATGGCGTTTTCGATGCGGGTGTTCGAACCGATGCCGACCCGGGGCCGGCCCGCCGCTTCATTGTGCCGAATCGAGGGATCGGATTCGTAAAAGTCGCAACCCATGACGACGGCGCGGTGCAGATGGCTGCCGGCGCCGACCACGCTGCGGATGCCGACGATACTTTGCGAGATGCGGGCATGATTGATGATGCAACCATCCGAGACCACCGCATGATCGATCTGGGCGCCGTTGATCTTGGAGGCCGGCAGGAAGCGCGGGCGGGTAAAAATTGGGGCGCTCATGTCGAAAAAGTTGAACCGCGGCAACTCTGAGGTCATGTCGAGGTTCGCCTCGAAGAAGGAGCGAATCGTTCCGATGTCCTCCCAATAACCCTGGAAGACGTAGGAGAAGACCCGGTGGGTGCCGATGGCGATCGGGATGATGTGCTTGCCAAAGTCGGTAAAGGTATTGTCCAGCAGCTTCAGCAGAATATCGCGATTGAAAACGTAGATGCCCATCGAGGCGAGAAAGCGGTCGTCCTGGCCGGGTATCTCGAGCCGCGAAAACCACTCGTGATCGAGCCGGAGGGAATCGAGCACCTGGGGATCCTTCGGCTTTTCGACAAAGCGGTTGATCCGTAATTCCGGGCTGATCTGCATGATGCCCAGGGACTGGGCGTCGGTGCGGCTGACCGGGATCGTGGCGATCGTCAGGTCGGCGTTGGTCTCGGCGTGTTGGGCGATCAACGGACGGAAGTCCATGCGGTACAATTGGTCGCCGCTCAGGATCAGCACGTAGTCGAAATCGTGATTGAGGAAATGTTGCAGGTTTTTGCGAACGGCGTCGGCCGTTCCCTGATACCACGAGGTGTCGGAAAAGGTCTGCTCCGCCGCCAGGATTTCGACGAAGCCGCCATAGAAATGATCGAACTTGTACGACTGGGAAATGTGCCGGTGAAGCGAGGCCGAGTTGAATTGGGTCAGCAAGTAAACCCGCTTGAAGCCGGAATTGATGCAGTTCGAGATCGGAATATCAACCAGCCGGTACTTGCCGGCCAGCGGAACGGCCGGCTTGGAACGGTCCTTGGTCAGCGGGAATAGCCGGGTGCCTTGGCCGCCGCCCATGATGACTGAGAGGACGTTGCTGGTATTGGTGGAAAGCCGGACATTGGTCGTTGGCATAGGACGGGTCTTGTTCGAGTCGCGCGAATGATTCCGATGCCGATATTTAAGCGGGATCGCGCGCCCGGGGCAAGCCAATCCGCGTTTTCAACCGCCAAAGCAGGCTCTCGCTTCGGCTGATGGGAGCCCGGTCACGGCTGACCGGGAGCAACCGCAAGGGCGGCGCCCGCGGCGCCGCTGTGGGCATCGAGATGAAGCGACCACCAGCACTCCACGGCGTCACAGCGAAGGTCGTTGGGCTTATAGGCGCTGGTGTGCCCGTCGGCGAAAGCGTAATTGGCTCGGCCGTTGTGTCGGCGGCATCCGTAATCGCCTTGCTGAAGCCGATTGAACCCCGGGTCATCTTCGGAGCCGGAAGTGATGTATTTGATCCACCAGTTGTCGTCGCTCCAAAGATCCGTCCCGCTGCCACCGTCGCCGAACCAGATCAATTTCGACGCCGACGTAATCTCGGTGGATTTGTGCAACCCCTCGTAGTAGCCCTGTTCCTTCGGTCGGCCAAACGGCATCGAGCTGACCCGCGCGGTCGGATTGGGATCATCCCGGACGGGAATCCAGTGGGCGCCCGCGACGCCGATGCCGCTGGCGTTCCAGACCTCGAACTGGCTTGGATAACCATAGAGATGGCTCCAGTCCGTGCCGGCGGCGAGCGGGAAGCCGCCTAACGCCGCGTCGTAGGGCGAGATTCCGTCGGCGTAAACCGCCACCCGTTCCGCCGGACAATCAAAAAGCCGGGGCGCGCGCCCGACGTAATCCCAGAGCACGACCCGATAAGTCGTCTCGGCTGTCCCGCCGCCGGAAGCCGGGCGCACATCCTGGAGCGGGTTCAACCAATCACCGTTGTCCAAAGCATAGGTCATCGCCGCCAACGCCAACTGTCGTTGGTTGGTGGAACAGATGATCGCCCGGGCCTTATCCTGTGACTTGCTCAACGCGGGCAGCAACATGGAGGCGAGAACGGCGATCACCGCGATGACGACGAGCAATTCAATCAGCGTAAAGCCGTTCTCGCGTAGGCCTGGGGATTTTGAGTTCATCATTGGAGAGTTGGACCGTGGCGCTGAGTGGGCGTCACACCGTAATGTTTGACCGGCGCCGCCACGAAAAAGCAGCCGCTGAGTTGAATGCTCGATCCGGATCTACGCCAGCCACGCAGCTTCGACTTCGCGGCCGCGCGTTTTGTTCAAAACAAATGGAGCGCGCCGCATGGGTTGACCACGCGGCATTTTTCAGGATCGTGGGGCAAGTTTTCGACGTGACGGCGGGAGGGCGGTGAGGTCCAATTCGGAGCGCAATGGAACGGAGTGTATTCAGGGGTTGGTCGGGTGCGGCGGCAAAGGCGCTCGTGAGCGCAGCGATCGCGCTACTGGGTTTAGCTGACGGGCGGTTGGCAGCGTCGGCGGCCGAGGCGGCGCCAGGTTTGACGCCGCTCGGATCGATCCCGCTGGCCGGCGTGGAAGGGCGGCTTGACCATCTGGCGGTGGATGTTCGCGGGCGGCGCCTCTTCGTCGCCGGATTGGAGAATCATTCGGTCGAAGTGGTTGATCTGGCCAGGCGCCGGCGTATCCGCGAGTTGACTGGCGTCAACGAGCCGCAAGGTTTGGTGTTCGTCCCCGAGCGGAATCGGCTATTTATCTGTTTTCGCGGCGACGGCACGTGCCGCAGCTTCGACGCCACGACGTTGCGGGAAGGTCCGTGGCTTGACGTGGGGCGGAATGCCGACAACGCGCGGTTCGACCCGGCGTCGCAATGCCTCTACATCGGCTCCGGCGGCGAACCCGGCCCGGGGCGATTGACCGCGATCGACCTGGTTTCCTTGCTGCCGACCGAACTAGGCGGGCAGCCGGCGCCGCCCCACTCGCCCGCCGATTTCTTGCTCGACCGGCCCCGACAGGCGGACGCCAAGCTGGAAATGGAGCTTCCCGGACACCCGGAATCGTTCCACCTCGATCCCGCGACTCATCGGGTTCTCGTGAATGTCCCGGACGAACACAAAGTTTTTGTGATTAACGTGGCGACCAATGGCCTGACCGTCGCCACAACCTGGCCGGTGACCATCGGTGAAAAGAATTTCCCGATGGCGTTCGACGCCGGGTCGCGACGGATGTTTCTCGCCTGCCGGCGCCCGGCGCTCGTCGCCGCTTACGACGCGGATGCGGGAACGCTCCTCGCCCAGGCTCCCTGCGTTGGGGACGCCGACGACCTGTTTTACGACGCTGCGTCCCGGCGGCTTTACGTCATCGGCGGCGAGGGGTTCGTCGATGTTTTTTCCGTCGCCGAGAAGGGAGCGGAACTCACCCGCCTGGCCCACGCGCCGACGGCGCCGCGGGCGCGGACCGGCTTGCTTATCCCCGAGTTGCACCTGCTGGTGGTCGCGGCGCCGCGCGTCAGCCGCAGCCCCGCCGCGGTCTTGCTGTTCCAAACCAAGCTTTAGCCCGGCCAGCGTGGCGCCGCGATCGGCGCGGTGGATGAATCTCGATTCGCCGATCAGAAGTCCAACGTGATTCCGCCGTAAATGGACCGGCGGGCGCCGTATTGCGAGGCGGAGATGCCCAGACCGCTGCCATCGCGCAGTCGGTAAACCTCGTCGAGCACGTTCGCGCAATCGACGCGCAGTTTCACGTCGCGCAGGCCTTTGGCCCGCAGATGAAAGGAATGTTCGACACCGAGACTCACCGGATAGTAGCCAGGTAGTTTTTCCGTGTTCGCAAAGCCTTTCCGCAGACCGTAGCCGTAGAGAACGTCGAGGTAGAAGAGGGTATCCTTTTGCCAGGTGTAGCTGGCGCCGGCGGAGGCGGTGTAACGGCCTTCGTGATCGAGTTGCACATCGTGCGTCTGAATGTACGCCAACTCCGCCGCGGGAAACTCGAACTGAGCGGAGTTAATCTCGCGGGCGCTCGTCGCGACAAACGAAAGATTCGCGAACGTCGAGAATGGGCCGCGCTTGAATGTCGTGCTGAGTTCCGATCCCAAGACCGTACCGCGCTGATAGCTGAACGGGGAGAGGATGACCGCGCTGCCAAACTGGCCGAGGTCGATCAGATTTCGCGCTTGCTTATAAAATGCGTCCGCCGTCGCCTGCCAGTCCGGCGTGAGCTGCCGCGAGAGACCGGCGTCAAAATAATGGGCGCGTTCGACCCGGGTGGGATCGTCCTGCTCAACGCCCGGCGCGGCGCTGGTTCCGGCGAATTTCTGGAGGGTCGCGGGCGGAACATATTGCACGGACGGCGGCGTGAAGTAGCGCGCGTACCCGGCGTGCGCCGACGTACGCTCATTGATTTGCCAGACCAGGTTTAGGCGCGGACTCAATTGGCCTTCATGATCGAACGAAGCGTCGAAGCGATCGAAGCGGGCGCCATAGTTCAACGTCACTGGATCGGCCAGGCGCCACTCGTCTTGCAGGTAAACGCCGGCGGTTACGCCTTGCAGCCCATGGCGATCGGCCAGGTCGAGCGGTTGGTCTGAAATCTGGCGACCCCCGGAGTCAACCGGGAAGACCTGGCTCGCGGTCTGCAGTGTTTCCAGGGTCTCGTCCGCCAGGAGGCCGACCCGCAACGTGTGGTGGTCGCCCACTAATTCCGAGGCGTCAAATTGGACGCCGTTCGCGAAGAAGCCGTTCTGGACGCGCGCCGCGACGCCCTGGAAAATCAGGTCACCGACCGAGTCGGGATTGAAGCGAATCCGGCCGTACCGAGTATAAGCGGAGGCCTGGAGCGAGAGCTGGCCCAAGGTTTTTTGATAGGCCAGAACGGCGTAGTAGTTCTGCTCGTTTTGATTCTCGTTGACGGTCGCGGAATTAGCCGTGGGGTAGCCGGACAGCTCGAACTTCGGCGCGAGCGCCGGGGTATCCGGGAGTTGGAAATCGGCGTAAGAAGAATTCAGGAGCAGGCTGAGGCGGCTCGTTTCGTCCGGGAGGTAGGAGAGGTACGCGAAAGCCTTGTCTTGGCTGGTGTAATCATGCAAGGGGCGAACCGTGGGGGCGGGATTTTCGATGCCGAGGTCGTTGTGCCGGTAGGAAGTCGTGACGAAGTATTCCAGCTTCCCAGTCACGCCCCCAAGCTGAAGGCTCGGTTGGAACGTGTCATACGCGCCGCCGTAAATCGATAATTCGTTCGCCTTGAGGGTATTGCCCGATTTGGTCGTAACATCGACGATACCGGCCGTGCGGAATCCGAACTGGGCTGGCAGGCTGCCGTCGATCAGGGTGACCGAGTGAATCAGCCGCGTGTCGAGCTCCTGACCGAAACCGTTCAACCCCTCCGGCAGCAGTACGCCGTTGACGCGGTACGTCAAATCACCGTGTTCCCCGCGCACATGAACTTCGCCGAGCGAGTCGGCGACGACGCCCGGCGCGCGCAAGAGCGCCTGGCTGAATGGGGCGTTCTCGCCCTGCGGCAGCGCGGCGATTTGGCGCGGTCCGATCGTGTAGGTCACCGCGCCCAACGCCGGCGCGATTTGCTCGCGGTCCGCGTCCAAATCCGCCGTGACCACGATGGTCTCCAATTTGGTTGGGGAATTGGTCGATTTTCCGAGCGAGTCTAGCGCGGGCGCCGCGATTGGAGGCGGGTGGGCGGCGTCGGTCGCGTCAGGTGCAACGGTGGGCGGCGCCGCGAGGGCGCCGACGGGCAGGGAAATGAGCAGCGTCCACCGGAGCCTCCGCGGCCCTGCGTCGAGGAGGCCCGGGCCGCGTTTGGCATTGCGTTGCGTTTGCACGGTGAGTAGCGCGCCGCGAAGCCGGAAGGGCTCGCGCGGCTGGCGGATACTGTTGATCCTAAGATAATGTTAAGTCAAATAAAATGTTATTATATAAATACATTATTAGTCCGTTGAATATCCGAGGCCCGGAGAAAACGATGGTCAGCGTTCGCGGGCGCATGCTACAAGGCGGCGATGCAAGCGCGACGAACGGCCAGGCGGCCGCCTTCCGATTCTACCGAAGACCATCTGGAACGCATTGCGGAACTGGTGCAGCAGAAGGGTTACGCCCGGGTCACGGACGTGGCCGAGACGTTGGGCCTGACCCGGGCGACGGTCTCCAACATGGTGCGTCGTTTGGCCGCGCGCGGGTTCCTGAATTACGAGAGGTATCGCGGTTTCAGCCTCACCGCCCAGGGCCGAGCCGTGGCCGCCCGCATCAAGACGCGGCACGAAACCGTTTCCGAGCTGTTGGGGATGCTGGGCTTAAGGCCTGAGCTTGTCGCCGCGGAGGTCGAAGACATCGAGCATCATCTTCGTCCCCAAACTCTCGATACGCTTTCGAAACTAGTGCGCTTCTGGAAGCGTCACCCGGAGCAATTGCAGTCGTTTCTTCGCTTCGCCGAGGAAAGTTGAACGGGCATCGGGATTTAGGCTGAATCAGGCCCTGGCCGCTCGACCTTGGTCGGACTGCGCCTGACGCCCCGGGAAGCTGATCACGCCATCGCTCGCCCGGCGCGCGGATGGTTGCCAGCCGCCGGCTTTCTCGATAACAATGTCTCCCGCGGCGCGGAACTGGCGCCCAGCGAATCTTTATGTCAAATCATCGCGTTGGAATCATCGGCGGCAGCGGACTTTATCATCTCGAGGGCTTCACCGATCAGAAGTGGGTCAAGGTCAAAACCCCGTTCGGCGAGCCGTCGGATCAGTTCCTGACTGGCACCCTGAGCGGGCGTCCGGTGGTCTTCTTGCCACGCCATGCGCGCGGGCACCGGATTTTGCCCGGGGAACTGAATCATCGCGCGAACATCTGGGCGTTGAAGAAGCTCGGGGTCTCGTGGATCATCAGCGTCAGCGCCGTCGGCTCGCTGCAGTCCAAGTACAAACCGTGCGACATCGTGGTGATCGATCAATTCGTGGATCGCACGAAAAAAGCGGCGCAACACACGTTTTTCGGCCGGGGAATCGTCGCGCATATCGCCTTCGCCGACCCGATTTGCGAGGAATTACGACAGTTGTTGGTCAAGAGCGCGCGGGCGCTCAAGGCCCGCGTTCACGATGGCGGCGCCTATGTGAACATGGAAGGCCCGGCCTTCAGCACCCGCGCCGAGTCGATCACCAACCACAAGCTCGGCTACGACGTCATCGGCATGACCAATCTCGGCGAGGCCAAATGCGCGCGCGAGGCGGAAATCGCCTACGCGTCGCTGGCGATGGTGACGGATTATGATTGTTGGAAAGCGGACGAAGCCCACGTGACGGTGGACATGGTGATCGCCAACCTTCAGCGCAACGCGGGCGCCGCCAAGGCGATCCTGGCCGATGTCGTGACCCGCATTCCCGACGCGCCGGGTTGTTCCTGCCACGAGGCGCTGAAGTTTGCGATTATGACCGCGCCCGATCTCTGGCCCAAGAAAACCGCCGCGGAGCTTCAACCGCTGCTGCAAAAATACCTGCCCGCCAAGAAGAAGTCGTGAACCTACTGCCCGTGCGGTAAATCCGGGTTTTGCCGTTTGCCGGGAGCGGACGCCCGGGCTAGGCTCGCGGGCACGCTTATGAGTCGCGAAAGTCTCCCGGACGAAGTGGTCATGGCCACGAAGTGGTTCCAGGTGGTGGCCAAACATCCACCCGAGTGGTCCGAGCCGCATTATTCCATTCAAACGAGCGACTACGTCGCGGTGGTCGCGGTGGACGAGGCTGGTCAGTTCCTGCTCGTGCGTCAGCTGCGTCCGGCGGTGGGCGGCATGACCATCGAAATCCCCAGCGGTCATGTCGATGGCGACGAAAGCCCAGCCGAAGCCGCCCGGCGGGAGTTGCTGGAAGAGACCGGGTACGTCGCGGATGAGTTTGTCGGCGTGGCGAACCTGTCGCCGGACACCGGGCGTCTGGGAAATCGGATGTGGTGTTTTTTTGCCGGCAACGCGCGGCGCTCGCCCGACCCGTCCCACGCGGGTGAGGCGGGAGTTGACTTCGTCCTTTACCCGGGAGGATTGCGCGCGCTGATCGCGGAGAAAGAGTTTTGCAGCGCGTTGAATTACGCGGCGTTGTTCGCGTGCGTCCTGGCGGGCCGGCTTCGCTGGGATTGAGCGAAGCAAGATTCCAGGAGGTCGTCCGCGATGGCGTTTCGGCGGGATCGAGCGTTGGTTCCCAAGCTGGACCTCGCGCCGCTTTTTCAGGGCGTGGCCGAGCCTCACCGCACCCGACGTAGCGTGGCCGCTGGCCGAGGGTTCGCTTCGTAAGCGCCATTCCCCGACCAGGGCTCGGCGACTTTCCCATCGAATACCCCTTGTGTCGCCAGCGTCTTAAGTTAGACGCGGGCGCGAAAAAAAACGGGTGGCAAACGAGAATTTCTATCGCCTGACGCGGCCATTTCTGGCATAGGGTACAGGCTCAGCCGGGCTGCGCATCAGGGGTGGAACTCCGTTGCCTGGCGGACAACAATTTCTGGCAAACATGACGAACCGGTGGCGCAATCAATTTCGAATCGTGGCGATGGCGGCGGCGGCGGCGGCGTTGCTCTCCCGCGGGCTGCCTGCCGGCGCGGCCGCCGCGGGGCCGCGCCCGATCGATTTCGATCATGACATTCGGCCGATCCTCTCGGAGAACTGTTTCGCCTGCCACGGCCCGGACGAACAGCAGCGCAAGGCCAAGCTTCGGCTTGACCGCAAGGACGACGCATTCAAAGCGTTGAAGTCGGGAGACTTCGCCATTGTTCCGGGCGATGTCAAGAAAAGCCAATTGCTCGCCCGCGTCACCGCGAAGGACCCGGACGACATCATGCCGCCGACCAAGACCGGCAAGAAACTTACCCCGCAACAGATCGAACTTTTGACCCAATGGGTCGGCCAGGGCGCGCATTGGCAGACGCATTGGTCGCTGATCAAACCCGAACGGCCGGCTGTTCCTCCCGTCAAGGCCAAGCGCTGGGTGCGCAATGAAATCGATAATTTCGTCGTCGCCCGTCTCGAGCAGGAAGGTCTGACGCCGTCGCCCGAGGCGGACAAAGTCACGTTGATTCGCCGGGCGGCGTATGATTTGACCGGCCTCCCGCCGACGCCGCAGGAAGTGGACGCGTTTCTCGCGGACAAGGATCCCGAGGCTTACACCCAACTCGTCGATCGCCTGCTCACCTCCCCGCGTTACGGCGAACAGATGGCGCGCTATTGGCTCGACGCCTCGCGCTACGCCGATTCGCACGGATACCATATCGATTCCGAGCGGAGCATTTGGAAATGGCGCGATTGGGTGATCGACGCGTTTAATCAAAACCTGCCTTTCGACAAGTTTACGACTTACCAGCTGGCCGGCGATCTCCTGCCCAACGCCACCATCGAGCAAAAGGTCGCCTCCGGATACACCCGTTGCAACATGAGCACCGGTGAAGGCGGCGCGATCGAAGCCGAATACCAAGCCAAGTACACCTTCGATCGCACCGAGACCACGAGCACCGTCTGGCTCGGCCTCACGATGACTTGTTGCCGTTGTCACACCCACAAATACGACCCGATTACGCAGCGTGAATATTACCGGATGTTCGCCTTCTTCAATAACCTTGATGTCCCGATCATGGACGGCAACCGCCCGAACCCGGACCCATTCCTAAAGCTGCCCTCGCCCGAACAGACGGAGCGTCTCGCCTGGCTCAAGAAACAGATCGGCGAAGCCCAGGACAAACTCGACGCCCCGATTCCCGACCTTGATCACGCTCAGTCCGCCTGGGCGGCCCGCTGGCACGAGAAACTTTCCGCCCAATGGAGCGTGCTCGAGCCCGCGCGCGTGACCTCGACCAACGGCGTGACTTTCCGGAATTTGCCGGACCACTCGACGCTCGCGGAAGGCGCCAACCCCGCCGAGGATGTTCAGGAGGCCGTGCTGCCGTTGCGCGCCGGCACGCTCGCCGCCGTCCGCCTCGAAGCGCTGCCGGATGAATCGTTGCCCGAGAAGAGCGCCGCGCGGTCCGAGGATGGGCAATTTCGGCTCTCGACCTTCGAGGCCGATTTGGTCACTCCGGTCGCCGACGGCAAGCCCGGCGAACATCACAAGCTTAAATTCAATCAGGCGGTGGCCGACGCCGAGGTGGCCGGCCACGAGGCGGGCAAAGCCATCGACGACAAGGCTGACACGAATTGGGAAGTCCCGAGCGACGTCATCGCCGCGCCTCACGCCGCCGTGTTTGCGCTCGCGGAACCGGCCGCCGCGCCGGCCGGCGCTGAACTGCATGTGACGCTGCATTATTCCGGATCGAAACTGCCGCGGACCATCGGGCGCTTCCGGCTGGCCGTCGCGCAGGACGAGCGCCTGGTCCAACTCCTGGCGCCGCCGAAACCCGAGCCGTGGCAGCTCCTCGGACCGCTCAAGGCGGCCAGCCTCACCGCCGGCCTCACGAATGACTACGGGCCGGAGAAAACCGTCGATTTGAAACAGGTGTTCGCCGGCGTGCGCGAGGAGGCCAAATGGGAGAAGCAGCCCGATTTCGTCGATGGCAAGCCCCACCAGCTCGTCGATGAATTGCACGGCGTTCACGGCGTTTACTTCCTCTATCGCACGGTCCACGTTCCAAGCGCGCGCAAACTTGATTTGAGCCTCCGCGCGGATGACGTTTTCAAGGTTTGGCTCAACGGCCAGCCGATCGCCGAGCGCGCCACGCCGGAGAAGCCGGGGGAAGGCCCGCTCAAGTTCACCGCCGAGTTGAAGGCCGGCGACAACGCGTTCCTTGTCAAGATCGTCAATCAGGTGGGCGAGGCCCGTTACACTTTCAACTCCGGCTCGGAAGACGCGGATAGCGTGACGCCGGAACTGGCGGCCCTGCTCAGCGCCGGCGCCGAACCGGTCGGCAAGGAAGGCAAGACGCTGCGCAGCTTTTATCGCCTCGGCCATTCACCCGAGCAAAAACATCTCTCGGAACAAGTGGCGCAATGGCGCGACGAAAATACCGCCGTCGAGAACGCCATCCCGATAACCTTGGTCGCCAAGGAATCGGCGGAACGGCGCAAGACGTTCATGTTGATGCGCGGCGAATATGACAAACCCGGAGACGCCGTCGATCCCGGCGTGCCGTCGGTGCTGCCGCCGCTGCCGGCGGGCGCGCCCACGAACCGGCTCGGCCTGGCCGAATGGCTGGTGGATCCCTCGCATCCGCTGACCGCGCGGGTGACCGTGAATCGTTACTGGCAGCAATACTTTGGCGTCGGCCTCGTGAAAACCGTCGAGGATTTTGGCGTGCAAGGCGAGCGGCCCTCGCACCCCGAGTTGCTCGATTGGCTCGCGACCGAGTTCATCCAGTCCGGTTGGAACGTGAAACATCTGCAACGCCTGATCGTCACCTCGGGGACGTACCGGCAATCGTCGCGCGTCTCGCCCGCGCTGCTGGCGCGCGACCCGGAGAACCGCCTGCTGGCGCGCGGCCCGCGGTTTCGCATGGACGCCGAGGTCGTGCGCGATACCGCGCTCGAGGTGAGCGGATTGCTGATCGAGAAATCCGGCGGCCACAGCGTCAAGCCGTACCAGCCGCCCGGCTTGTGGGAGGCGGTCTCCTACAATAACGCGCAGAAGTATCTGCCGGACACGGGCGAAGGCCAGTACCGCCGCACGATCTACACGTACTGGAAACGCCAGTCGCCGCCGCCGAACCTGCTGCTCTTCGACGCTCCGACGCGCGAGTATTGCACCGTGCGCCGCTCCCGCTCGAACACGCCGCTCCAGGCGCTCGTGCTGCTGAATGATCCGCAATTCGTCGAGGCCGCCCGCGCCTTCGCCCAGCGCGTGCTGGCCGGCCCGAGCGACCGCGACCGCGACCGCCTCACGCTGGCCTACCGGCTGGCCGTCGCCCGCGCGCCGCGCGCCGAGGAGCTCAAGCTGCTTCTGGACATTCTGGCCCAGCAACGCGCGGAATTCCGCCGTGATCCGGCGGGCGCGCAAAAATTCCTGGGGGTCGGCTCCTACAAAGCCGACGGCAAAGTTGATGACGCCGAGCTGGCCGCGTGGACCACGATCACCAGCATGATCCTGAACCTGGACGAAACGATTACCAAAGGTTGACGCTCGCTTTATGAACCCCATCCGAGAACGCGAATTGTTGCTGACCCGCCGGCATTTCTTCGGCCGGGCCGCCACCGGCATCGGCGCGCTGGCCCTCGGGTCACTGCTGAACCCGAAATTGTTTTCCGCGCGCGCGGACGAGGCTCCGGGCGGCGCTTTCCCGCTCGGGCAACCGCATTTCCGCCCGACGGCCAAGCGGGTCATCTATCTCTTCATGGCGGGCGGTCCGTCGCAGATGGATCTGTACGACTACAAGCCGACGCTGGAGAAACTGCACGAAACCGAATTGCCCGAGTCGATCCGCATGGGGCAACGCCTCACCGGCATGACGTCCGGCCAGAAATCGTTTCCGGTCGTGAAATCGATTTTCAAATTCACCCCGCGCGGCAAGTCGGGCGCGTACGTCAGCGAGTTGCTGCCGCACATCGGCAGTTTGATGGACGACGTTTGCCTCGTGAAGACCGTCAACACCGAGGCGATCAATCATGATCCGGCGATTACCTTCATCCAGACCGGTTTTCAACAACCGGGCCGGCCGTGCGTCGGTTCGTGGCTCAGCTACGGCCTCGGCAGCGCGAACGAGAATCTGCCCGCCTTCATCGTGATGATCTCCAGCGGCAAGGAAAGCGATCAACCGCTTTACGGCCGCCTCTGGGGTTCCGGCTTTTTGCCCTCGCAATATCAGGGCGTCCAATTCCGCGGCGGCGGCGATCCCGTCCTCTACCTTTCCAATCCACCCGGCGTGAGCGCCACGACCCGGCGCCGCATGTTGGACGGCCTGGCGCAGTTGAACAATCGCGAGTTCCAGGCCTGCGGCGACCCGGAGATCAACGCCCGCGTCAGCCAATACGAAATGGCTTTTCGCATGCAGACTTCGGTGCCGGAACTCGTCGATGTCTCGAAGGAACCGCAGAGCGTCCTCGACAGCTATGGGCCGGACGTCAAGAAGCCCGGCTCCTTCGCCTTCAACTGTCTGCTCGCCCGCCGCATGGCCGAGCGTGGCGTGCGATTTATTCAGCTTTATCACCGCGGTTGGGACCAGCACGGCAACTTGCCCCAGCGCATTCGCGAGCAGTGCGCCGACACCGATCAACCAAGCGCCGCCCTGGTCAAGGACCTTAAATCACGCGGTTTGCTCGACGACACTTTGGTCGTCTGGGGCGGCGAATTTGGCCGCACCGTTTACAGCCAGGGCAAGATCGAAAAAGACAATTACGGCCGCGACCATCATGGCCGCTGTTACTCCGTCTGGCTGGCGGGCGGCGGCGTCAAGGCCGGCGTCACCTACGGAAAAACCGACGATTTTTGTTACAACGTCGCCGAGAACCCGGTGCATATCCACGACATGAATGCCACGATGTTGCACACCCTCGGCATCAATCACGAGAAACTGACCTACCGTTTCCAGGGCCGCGATTTCCGCCTCACCGACGTCCACGGCCAGGTCGTGAAAGACATCCTGGCGTAGCGGCCGGCTAGTGTAGTGTCTCATAAATAACTGGTCATTCGCGGCCAGGGATTTTTATGAGACACTACACTAGGCAACGACGGCTGAGCAACGACGGCTGAGCAACGACGGCTGAGCAACGACGGCTGAGCAATGACGGCTGAACAATGATGGGGCGCGCGATTTCGCGTGGAAGTTTGCGGGTCGCGTCAAGCCTACGCCGCTTGCTCGGCGGCGGGCGCGAATTCCAGTAGTTGACCTATTTTCGGCGGCGTGCTCCGAAGCCTCCGGTCGGAAGGGCTGAAAGCCCGGGATGTGATAGCCTGGGTTGAAGCGCAGCGGAAACCCAGGAGGTCGTCATATTGAGTAATCATTCCGGTCTGTAAGACCGGGACCGATTCGCCTGCCCTCCGCGATTCAAAACGCCGAAACATTCAATTACTCGCACTGCGTCGCCTGTTCGGCGTGATCGTGGAAAACCTCGCGTCACGAAAACCGCCGTCGTTCTAATCAGGCGGTTGCGGGACCAAATCCCTCGCCGAACCTCACTCCTCCGTTTCACCCACCGCCGCGCCTTTGCCGAACGGGTAGAGGAATTGGTTATTCGGCGCGCTCGTGAGCTTCGGCGGCAAGGCGGCGCGCTCGACGGTCACTTCCGGAATGGCCAGCGCGCCCGCGATTCGCTCGGCTGCCGATTCCAATTGTTTCCACGCGCCCCGCGGTGGCGCGCGGAAAAAACAGGCGCGCGCCGCGAGCTTTTTGTCCGACTCTTCTTCGACCTGCCAAAGGCCGACGACGTGCCCGTTCTGCAGGATGACCGAAGTCGCGTTGCCGGCGCGATCGAACACCTGGTCGTACACCTTCGGATCGACGATGCGGTCGCGGTCGCGATACGCCATGAGGTATGCGTCCCACGCCGGCAAGAGCGCCAGGGCATCGATTGAAACAGCCGCGGCGAGCGGCGCTAATTCCGCGCGCGGAATCCAATAGATGCCCGGATGATCGGCCACCTTGACTTGGGCAAGTTCCGGTTCGAGCGCAGCCAAAGCCCGCGTCGATCGCGGCTTGGAGAATCCGCTCCACCAACGGAAATCAGCCTCCGTCGCCGGGCCGAAAGCCTGAAAATAAAGCGCCGCCAAAGCCGCTTCCGCCGCTTCCACCGAAACCGTTTCGCGCTCCGCGCCCGGACACCATTCGTGAAACCGGGCGTATTCGTAATTATTACTCCGCCACCCGCCGCGGACCCGTCCGCGAATCAGCCGCTTCTCATAGCAAAGCGAATGGACGATGTATTGGAACGCCCGAGAGATCGTCGGGTTATCCTTGGCCTTGGGGAGCTGGTCACGCAGTTCGCCCGGCGTTTTAGGTCCGGCGGCGATGATTCGCTCAATCGCGTCGCCGACCTCATCGATCTCCTTCTCCCGCACGCCCAGTTTCATGATCCACTGGCGCACCCGTTTGAACGATTTTTGGGCCGTGTCCTTGGTCGCCTGCAGAACCGTCGGCACATGCGGCGCCGCCACCAGGAACAGGCTCCCGCGCATGGCGCGAAACCGCGCGAAGCCATGGCGTTCGAATATCTCCTCGGCGATTTGCGCGTACGTCCGGTCGCCCGCGCGCGCGAGGATCGACAAATAAGAACTCGGCGACGCCCCGTAAACGCCCGTGAATTTCGCGTGCGCCGTATCGAACGGCGTCGCTGGGCCGCCGTGAAAACCCTGCTTGCCCGCCACGTGGGCGTTCAGCTGTTCCAGAGCAAGCGGCGTCATGCCCGCGTGCTACCAGATGGCCGCCGCGAAGAAAAGATGCAAAGAACCTTCGCGTGAGCAAATAAAAAAATCCAATATGAGTGACGCACGCGTCCAAAAAGGGGGCTTTGGAGTGCGGTGGCACCCGCCTTCGCGCCGCTTCGGCGCGGCAAGCGCGCAGCGCGACACTGCTTTGGGCGCCGAAGCCACTGTCAAACACCCGAAGTGGAGCACACGCCCAGCCCGGCGAAAGCGTCGTCGCCGCTGCGCTCTGCCGCGGCGCTCCACACCACGCGGCAACTTGCGTCCGAGCGTCCCTTGGAGCGCTGCGGCAAGCACAACGCGACACCGCTTTGGGCGCCGAAGCCACTGTCAAACACTCGAAGTGGAGCACACGCCCCACCCGGCGAAAGCGTCGTCGCCGCTCCGCTCTGCCGACGCACTCCATACCGCGCGGCAACTCGCGTCCGAGCGCCCCTTGGAGTGCGGTGGCAAGCATAGCACGACACCGCTTTGGGCGCCGAAGCCACCGTCAAACACCCAAACTGGAGCACATGTCCAGCCCGGCGAAAGGGTCGTCGCCGCTCCGCTCTGCCGCGGCGCTCCACACCGCGCGGCAACTCGCGTCCGAGCGCCCCTTGGAGCGCTGTGGCACCCGCCTTCGCGCCGCTTCGGCGCGGCAAGCGCGCAGCGCGACACCGCTTTGGGCGCCGAAGCCGCTGTCAAACACCCGACCTGGAGCACACGCCCAACCCGCCGAAAGCGTCGTCGCCACTGCGCTCTGCCGCGGCGCTCCACACCACGCGGCAACTTGCGTCCGAGCGCCCCTTGGAGTGCGGTGGCAAGCGCAGCGTGACACCGCTTTGGGCGCCGAAGCCACTGTCAAACACCCGACCTGGAGCACGCGCCCAGCCCGGCGAAAGCGTCGTCACCGCTCCGCGTTGCCGCAGCGCTCCAAGGGGCGCTCGAAGCGGCGCGAAGACGAGCGCCACCGCGCTCCCGAGTAGCGTGGCTGGCCGGTCGCCTCCTTCCTCTAACGCCTGACTGCGTGTAGCTCGTTGGTTAAAACACGGGAGGGATTTTCGTCGCCCGCGGTCAATTGCCCCCGCTTTTGAGGTTGTGTTTTTGCGCTCGGGCACGGAGATTGCCATCGCTATGAACGCGGTGGACGAGACAACCATGCCCGATGCCCGGGGCCATTTTGGCCCTTACGGCGGACGTTACGTGCCGGAAACCCTGATGTATCCCCTCCAGCAATTGGAGGAGGAATATCTGAAGGCGCAGATCGACCCCGAGTTTCAACGGGAGTTGAGCTATTACCTCCGCGAATTCGCCGGGCGGCCGACGCCCCTTTACCACGCCGAACGCCTCACGCGCGAATTGGGCGGCGCCAAGATTTACCTGAAGCGCGAGGACTTGCTCCACACCGGCGCGCACAAGATCAACAACTGCCTCGGCCAGGTCCTGCTGGCGCGGCGCATGGGCAAGACTCGCGTCATCGCCGAAACCGGCGCCGGCCAGCACGGCGTCGCCACCGCCACGGTCGCGGCGATGTTCGGCCTCAAAGCCGTGATCTACATGGGCGCGCACGATTGCGAACGGCAATCGCTCAACGTCTATCGCATGAAAATGCTCGGCGCCGAGGTCGTCCCGGTCAGCGCCGGGCAAAAGACCCTCAAGGAGGCGATCAACGAGGCGATGCGTGATTGGGTCACGAACCTCCGCGACACCCATTACATCCTCGGCACGGCTTACGGCGCGCATCCATACCCGATGATGGTCCGCAATTTCCACCGCGTCATCGGCGACGAAGCCCGCCGGCAGATTCTCGAAAAAGAAGAACGCCTGCCCGACTTTCTGATCGCCTGCGTCGGCGGCGGTTCGAACGCCATTGGTTTGTTTTACCCGTTCCTCGGCGACGCCAGCGTCCGCATGATTGGCGTCGAAGCCGGCGGCCGCGGCATCGAGCCGAACCAGCACGCCGCCCGTTTCCAAGGCGGCTCGCTTGGCGTTCTCCAAGGCACCCGCTCCTACATCCTCCAGGATGAGTTCGGCCAAATCCAATTGACCCACAGCGTCTCCGCCGGCCTCGACTACGCCGCCGTCGGCCCCGAACACGCCTGGCTCCGCGACCAAGGCCGCGCCCAATACTCCTACGCCACCGACGACGAAGCCCTCGACGCCTTCCAAAGGCTCGCCAAGCTCGAAGGCATCATCCCCGCCCTTGAATCCGCCCACGCCGTCGCCGAAGCGATCAAGCTGGCCCCGACCCTCGACCCCGAGCGCCTCCTGATCGTCAACCTCTCCGGCCGTGGCGATAAAGACGTCGCCCAAGCCGCGCAGTTTATTAAGTTGTAAGGGCGACAAGACTGGACCCGCGGCGGCGTTGAGCGACCGGCGGCGTTGAACGAGCTGCGGCGGCGAGTAGGCCGTAGCGTGCAGGCAACGTTTGCGGTAATTGTGGGCGATCGGGCGTGAGGCCCGAATTGCAGTCCCTCAAGGTGGAACCAGAACTGGCGTAGCGCGCGGGACGTGCCGTAGATCGTACATTGAGGTGGGGCGAGGCACCCGCCGAGCCGTGGAAAAGCTCAGGCGAGCCGCCGCCGTCCAAACCCAATCACGGCTCGCCCGCCTACGCCTACGCCTCCCGCGCGGTCTGTGGGTCGTCGCGCCGAAGCGTGAGCGAAGGCGCAGCGGAGCCTCGCCCCACCATCCTGCCTCGGCTTACCACGCTCGTTCGCGGCTCAGAAAGCAGGCTTTTCAAATAGTCGCCCACGATGACCCCAATTCCCAACTCATCCTCGCAATACGACCGGCCTCTGGTATATTTAAAAGCATGAAGCGAGACGGCCTCGACGGTATCGTTCACTCCGACCGGGAAATTATGGGCGGCACGCCCGTATTCGTCGGCACGCGCGTTCCTCTCCAAATCCTGATCGATTACCTCAAGGGCGGTGAATCGATCGAAGACTTTCTTGACGCCTTCCCGACGGTAAAACGCGAGCAGATCATCGCCGTCATCGAGGCGGCGCAACGGAACATTCTCGAAACCGTGTGAGACGAGCGAGCCGTGCGCATTCTCATTGACGAATGCCTCAACTGGCGGCTGGCCCCCGCGCTGACTGGGCATTACGCCGTATCGGTGCATAAATTGGGTTGGAGCGGGATTAAAAACGGGGAACTACTGGCGAGGGCCGAGCGGGAGTTTGATCTATTTGTGACCGGCGACCTTAATCTAAGTTTTCAACAGCACGTTGCGAAATTCAAGATCGCGGTAATCGTGCTTCACGCTAACGGCACGCAACTTCACCATACGCTCGCACTAGTCCCGAAGGTGTTGGCGTTGCTCCCGACCCTCAAGCCCGGCCAAGTCGTTGACGTCTATCCGTGAGCGACGGATGAGACGCAGCGGGCACACGCGTTTCGGAGCAACTCCGTTGATGTCGAGGCCGGCTGGCTTTGAACTTGCGAATTTCAGCCCTGATTGAGCTTTACGCGAGGTCCAAGCGTCACCAAATATTCAGGCGTCAGACCACGAATGCGCTCCCATGTCGAGCGTAGCTCTGCCGGAAGACTCGGGGCGAGCAATCGAAATGGCAATCGCTTAAACCCGGTAACCGTCTCTGAGCCGTAACGGTAGCCGTCCAAATCAATCCACGCGCCGCCACAGAGAGAGTAGGGAACATCTGGGAAAAAATGGTCATAGCGCTGCCCGTGCTCATCCTCTTCCATCCATAACTCTATCCACCAATTCAGCTGTCGATACAGATCGAGACGACGCGTGGGATATCGACTAACCCCAGTCGTCCGGCGTTCGAATCCCGACTCGCGGCAAAATTGAGCGAGATACGGGTCGATGGCACGAAGATGCTCACCTAGTCGGTCGTATGTTTCTAGGCTATCCAGCGGCATTTTTACGCTCGAAATGGTTTGGCTGAATCTTATTAATCAGCGACGGACGCGATGGAGTCGTGCTGACACTCCCGGCGCCGACCGCAGAGCGAATATGGGCGTTTCGCGGCGATAATCGAGAGTTTTCCATCCTCTCGGAGCGTTGACCTAAAACGAGAACAGGTCGTCGCCGTCTTTGAGGCGGGACGACGGATGAGGTAGCTTACGGGAACGCTTGGCGTTATCCCAAGGACCGGAGTCGCTGGGGTCATCAATTTGCCGCGGAATCCATGGCCCAATAAAGCCCGTGATCCGCGACCAATCTTTCCGGCCGCGACATGAGCCTATGGACGCAATTCTCCGCTCGATCTAACGTTTCGCGATGATCGCAGAATCAAACGAACGCTGGTACTGGGCCTGGCTTATTCAGAAAACAGTAGCCAAAGCAAAAGCAAACAACCCATCCGCCCGATGCGAAGTGTGGAAAAACCTGATCGCGATTCGCGCGTCCGATCCCGCTACGGCCTACGCGAAGGCATATCGTATCGGCCAGAGCGAGGCCGGAGACTGCAAAGGCACGCTGCGTTACAACGGCGGGCTGGCGATCACGACGTTTTTAGGCATCGGCGATATGGGAATCATCCATGACCAATTGCGCGATGGCGGGGAGATTCTTTGGCAGTTGAAAAGATGTACCCAATCACGCGCGACGACGCTGGCAATTCCAAAGAGGCAA
This sequence comes from uncultured Verrucomicrobiota bacterium, assembly GCA_964522665.1. Taxonomy (GTDB): domain Bacteria; phylum Verrucomicrobiota; class Verrucomicrobiia; order Limisphaerales; family CAZFVY01; genus CAZFVY01. The sequence continues at coordinate 49,662 of CAZFVY010000026.1, forward strand.
ATATTGGCGCAACTCAGGAAGGAGTTGACGAACTCGTAGCTAGACCCCAAGACGTTTCGGGCGGTCTGCAACTGCCGGTTCGAGCAGCGTCAATGACGGGCACGGCGACTCGCCCTCCGCCTGGACGCGGACGGGGATAGTTCCAAACGGCCGCTACCGCCCAGAACTTGTCACGGCTGGCCCGCCTTCGCCTGCAGCTCCGGCACGGTCTGAGCTTGGTCGCGCCGAGGCTACAACGGAGGCCGAGCCTCGCCCCACCATAGTCACGCCGTCAAAATGAACTTGGTCGCCAAGTCAGACGCGGCGAACCCCATCTTGGCGGGGCGACGACGCCAGCCGTCGCGGCGGCCGGGCTGTCTCCGGCGGGGCCCAAAGCGGCGCCGCGCTTCGCTTGTCGCCGCAGTCCATATTCTCGTGACAATCCGAGCGACCGCGATGTCATGGAGTGCGGCGGCAGAGCGCAGCGCCGACGCCGCTTTCGATTGACCACACGGGCGCCATCGCGCCGTCGGCGCCCAAAGCAGTGTCGTGCTGCGCTTCCCGCGCGGAGGAACAATTCCAGGAATCGTAGCCGTCCAAAGGCGGCCAGGACTAAACGTTGCCGTGCAACCTCCAATGCGCGCGCTCACGCCAGGAGCAACGTTTTGATGGTGGGGCGAGGCTCGAGCCGTGGCAAGCGATGGGTGGCAGCAGCGCGGCAAAACGTTCCGACCTGCGGCAGGGGGAGTCATCAGGCGAGTCAGGGATAACTTCCGAAAAGTAGTGGCTGCCAAGACCCATTCACGGCTCGGCCGAGCCTCGCCCCACCGGGAGGTGACGGCGCGCGACGCTCGCGGCGGGGAAGTGCCATGGTGGTGGGGCGAGGCTCGACTCCGCTGTAGCCTTGCCGCGCGACCACGCTCAGACCGCGCCGGAGCCATAGGCGTAGGGGGGCGAGCCGTGGATAGGCTCCAAACGGCCGCGCTTGAGATCCCTCGCGAAATGTTATCTCAACCCCTCACCAATTCGCTTCACCCCTTTTCCGATTCACATTCGCGAACGTTTCGGATTAAGTTCACGCCATGAATTCCACTTCGCGCTCCGCCTGCCCCGCGACCCCGTCCACGCCTGATCGTTCGCCCTGCCCTGGCCATGCCACCCAAACCGCGCGGCGCGAATTTCACAGCGCCACGTCACCATCGCGCGGACACTGGCGAAACGCTGTCGTCCTCCTCTCCCTGCTCGTCGCGTCGAGCGCCTTCACCGCGCGCCTCTGCGCCGCGCCGTCCGAACCGATCCTGCTCTGGCCGCAAGGCGCTCCGGGCGGCGACGCCGGCGTCGGCGAAGAGCACGACACCACGAAACCGACTGACAACCTCATCTCCGGCAAACCGGTCATCCGCCTCGGCAATGTCACCAAGCCGACGATCACCGTGTATCGCGCGCCCCAGGACCTCGACACCGGAACCGCCGTGGTCGTTTGTCCCGGCGGCGGCTACAGCATTCTGGCGATGGACCTCGAGGGCACCGAGATTTGCGAATGGTTGAACTCGATCGGCGTGACCGGCGTGTTGCTCAAGTACCGCGTGCCCGCCCGGCGCGACACGACACGCCGCGACGCCCCGCTCCAGGACGCGCAGCGCGCGCTGGGCCTCGTCCGGCAGCGCGCGTCGGAGTGGGGTTTGAATCCGAACCACATCGGCATCCTCGGCTTCTCCGCCGGCGCTCACCTATCCGCCAACGTGAGCAACAATTACGAAAAACGCGCCTATCCCCCGCTCGACGCCGCCGACGAGCAGAATTGCCGCCCGGACTTCACGCTCTTAATCTATCCCGGCGGCCTCACCGTCAAAAGCGACGGCGACAAGCTCCCGCCCGAATTGACGGTCAGCGCCCACACGCCGCCGACCTTCCTGGTGCAGACCGAAGACGATTTCGCCCGCGTCGAGTGCAGTCTTTACTACTATATCGCCCTGAAAAACGCGAAAGTCCCCGCGGAGATGCATCTCTACGCCACCGGCGGCCACGGTTACGGACTGCGCCCCTCCCCGCACAACGTCACCACCTGGCCCCAACGCGCCGGCCAATGGTTGGGAGAGTTGGGCATGTTGGAACACAAACGGTGACGAGGGCCTCACGCATGTTGTTTCTTCCGCCGGGTCACGCTGATCCGGCGAAGTTCCGTTTCGACCGCCCGAGCTGGCGCCAGCGCGCCGCGATCAAGGGCGTCAACTCCTTCAACTAGCTTGGCTTCAAGCTCTTCACGCGAGGAAAATGAAAACTGCTTTCTTTGGTCTTCGCGTTCAAGCAAGCGCAAACTTTCGCGAATCACCTCACTGGCGGAACGGTAACGACCGCTCTTCACCTTCCGGGAAACGAAGGTTTCGAGTTCTTTGGTGAGCGACACGTTCATAGGCGTGCTTTTGATTCTCAATAGTTAGCTGAAACTCGATTCTGCAAATATGGCAAAGACTAGCAATCATTGCTATAAAACTTAACGCGTCCCGAGAGATGACGAAAGCCCGCGCTGACAAGTTGTCAGACAGGACGTTGGCCGCCCGCCGGCGAAAAAATCTTGTCACCGGTTCGGGCTTTTCGGGCACTTAACGGTGATGCATGATGCGTTTTGCCTGACATCCCGTTAAAAGACCATGACCTCGATTGAACTCCTTACCGACGCGGAGCTGGTGGCGGCCTGCCTGGGCGGCGATCGCGAGGCGTTCGGCTGGATCGTGGAGCGCTACCAGCGTTTGCTCTGCTCGTTGGCCTATTCGGCGACCGGAAGTTTGAGCGAGAGCGAAGACCTGGCGCAGGAGGCGTTCGTGGACGCGTGGCGGCAGCTCGGGACGCTGCGGGAACCGGAGAAGCTGCGTTCGTGGTTATGCGGGATTCTGCGCTACAAGGTCGGCCGGTTGCGCCGCTCGGATGGCCGCGAACCGGTGCGGCAGGCCGAGGCGCTGGAGGCGGCGGAGGAGCTGCCGTCGGCCGAGGAACCGGTCGCGGACCGCGCGATGGACCAGGAGGAGCAGACGATCCTGTGGCGGGCGCTGGAGCGCGTGCCGGAATTGTATCGTGAACCGCTGGTCCTCTACTATCGCGAACATCGTTCGGTGGAGCACGTGGCGGCCGCGCTCGAGCTTACCGAGGACGCCGTCAAACAGCGGCTCGCGCGGGGTCGCAAGATTTTGCAGGAGCGGGCGCTGGCGTTCGTCGAGGGCGCGCTCTCGCGGAGCACGCCCGGCCGCGTCTTCACGCTCGGCGTGCTGGCCGCGCTGCCGGCGATGACCACGCCGGCCAAGGCGGCGGGCTTCGGCGCGGCGGCAGCGAAGGGCGGTTTGCTGGCGAAATCGACGGGGCTTGCGGCGCTGCTGGCTTCCGTCTCGGGCGTGGTCTCCGCGGTCTTGACGCTGCGATCCAATCTCGATCAGGCGCGGACGCCGCGGGAACGCCGCGCGGTGGTAAAGATCACGCTGGGATTCTTCTTTGGGGCGCTTGGTTTACTGGGCGTCTTGTATCTGCTTCGGGCCGCGGCGTTTCATTGGTGGGAAAACCGCGCGGTTTTCGCGGGGATCGCCCAGGCGCTCGCGCTGGCGTTCATCGTCGGTTTTCCGGCCGCGCTGCTGCGCGTGATGCGCGGCATGCGCGCGTTGCGAACGGCGGAACGACGGCGGCGACCGGAGTTTTTCCGCGATCCCCGAGATCAAGTCGGGTCCGCGGCCGGTGAATACCGGAGCCGATTGAAGTTGCTTGGGGTTCCTTTGGCGCATATCCGATTTTCGACGGCCGACGAGGGTGAGCGTCCGGTGTTCGGCTGGTTCGCCGGCGGTGATCGCGCGTACGGGCTGCTGGTCGCGTGGGGCGGCTGCGCGGTCGCCCCATTTAGTCTCGGCGCCGTCTCGGTTGGGCTGCTGGCCATCGGCTCGGTCAGCGTGGGGGTGATCTCGCTCGGCACGGCGGCCGTCGGCGTGGTCGCGCTTGGCTGCCTGTCGGTGGGCGTAAAGGCTTACGCGTGGCTCTCCGCGCTGGGCTGGGCCTCGGCGCAGGGCGGCGGTTTCGCCATCGCTCGAACCGCGGCGGAAGGACCGATAGCCTTGGCCCAACACGCGAATGACCCCATCGCCCGCCAACTTTTGACGGCGCCGCCCGCCGCACAAAACCAGATGATCCTACTCGTGGTATTAGGCATTCTATCCGTGGTCCCCGTCGCCTACTACGCGCGGGCGGTACGACGACGCCTTGGTGGTCGCGCCCAGCCCACGCGGACGGCAGTCAATGCGGGTGGAGACAGGTAATCAGGCGCTCATCGCGTCGCGTTACGGCGCGGAGTACCCGGAACGACGCCTCGTCTTCCTGAATCGCGGCGTCAGCGGCTACCGGGTAACGGTTCCGGCCCGTCGCTGGCAGACCGACACGCTTGAGCTCAAGCCGGACCTCCTTGGCAGATAAATACCAAGCGCCGGTCGCGCGTTTCCAAAAGCGGTTCGAAGACGCGGAAAATCAGGGCGCGCGATAACCATCCTTTTCGGCCGCGAACTTCCGGTCACAGTGTTTCTTAACCGCGTGCTTTCCACCGCGGTGTGAGCCACCGCCGAAATTAATATGGATGGATATTCCGAACACTGAAAGTCCCACTTTTCGGTTGCGATTCAGTGACAGTACGGCACTGTTCTCTGGCCGGGATTTAATGAATAGATTGAGAGTCGCACTCTTTATGAAGCCGCATCCATTTTTGTTGGCGCTGATCGCCGTGAGTCTGCTCATCCGCGCTGCCTCCGGGCAAACCGTCAACACCTTGCCCGGCCGCACCATCGTCAAGCTGCTGCCGGATTATAACTCCCCTCGCGTCCTGGCGCTCAATCAGGCCGTCGGAGCCTTGCCGGGCACCGTGTTGGCGCTCAATCCCACAAACGGCGCCGTCCTCGCCGAAATCTCCGTGAACCGGTATCCGACCGACATGGCCACCAGTCCCGCCGGTGACGCGCTGTACGTCATCAACGCCGGCAGTCGAACGATTTCCAAAGTGGATTTGACCTCGTTTACCGTCGTCGCGGAAAAGGCCATCACGACTCCCGTTACTTACGACCCGTCAAATCCCTTGTACCTCATCGTGTCTCCCTCGGGCAAGATTTACTACACTGATGGCGCCTGGGGGCCTGAGATCTATGCTTTCGATTACAACGCCGACTCGAGCACGCTGGTTCTCAACACAGGGGGCAACGGAAGCAGTGGCGCGGGTGGCATGGTCATGAACCGAGCGGGAGATACCATTTATATCTGGCAACAATATGGCTGGGGCGCGGGCCTCGCCGGCTCGGCCATTGCCAGCCTTGCCGTCGGAACCAACGCGTTGACCACGATCGCGACCGGCCCAGCGCAGAGCCGCGACCCGCTTAATACCCCAATCTTTATTGATGGAGGCCAAAAATGGATCTTCAACAAACTTCAAAAGGTTGCGGCGACCAATGTCACCGTTCTGCTGACTCAGTTTACGGATAACATTTACGGTATTTCACTGGATGGCACGGTCGCCTTTGGACCCAGTGAGGTTTTCAACGCGCAGTCGGGAATGTTGATCTCCACCATGCCCTTCTCGACCTCCGTGCAAACCCTGTCTGGCGATCAAAAAAGGCTGCTTCGCTACAACCCCGCTAGCGCCAGCATATTCGTTTACGACATGGCCAACGTCGCCGCGGTCAGCGGCCTGGCCATTGAGCCGACCCCGGCCGACGGCGTCGTCGTGGCCTTGCCGCCCACTAATCTGGTGTGGAACGCCTTGCCCACCGCGTTGGCCTATGACGTTTATTTGGGGAGCGATCAATCGGCGGTCGGAGCGGCAACGACGTCATCTTCCGCTTATCTAGGGCGGGTTTCCACGCCCGGGATCGCGCCCGGCCAACCCCTGGCGCCCGGTTCGACCTACTACTGGCGGGTGGACCCGATTGGCTTCAGTTCGACGAACGCCGGCCCGACTTGGTCGTTCACCGTGTCGAGAATCGCGATCACTCCCGCGCAAGTCGGCCAAAACGGCATCGCCGGATATAATCCGCTCAACACGAGCCTATCCCTGACCAGCGCCGCGCCAACCACCTGGACCGCCGCGGTGACCGGCGCCTCATGGCTCACGATCAATGCAGGCAACGGAACGACGCCGGCCACGGTCACTTTGGCTTTCAACGCGGCGGGGTTCGCGGCGGGGTCTTACACGAACAACGTTGAATTCACCGTTGGCGGCCTAAAAGTCGAAGTTCCGGTCGTCCTGAGCCTCGCCCCACTGAGCATTACCAAAATGGCCGCCGACCTCGCGCGCCCGTACATTTACGCGCTGCAAGCGCCGGCGCACTCTGGGCAAAACGGGCAATTGCTTGTCATCAACACGACGACGGGAAACCTCGACAAGACGTTGCTCATCGGGATCAACCCCGTGGACCTGACCATTCATTACGGTGAAAACCGGCTCTATGTCGCGAGTTGGACGGAGAACGCCACCTACGTCGTGGATTTGGCCAGCCAGACGCTGCTGCCGCCGTTGCAATTGGGGGCGGATGTTTACAAGATCAACGCTGGCAAGCCCGGTCGAATTGTCACCGAAGGGGAAGACCAATGGATCGCGGTGAACCTCGTCGATACGGCAAGCGGTACCGTCGTCAGCTCCCTGCCTTATCCCGAGCGGGAAGGCGATGGGGAAATGGATCCGACCGGAACGGTCTATTATCACTGCGACAACAATATTTCGAACGCCCACATCCACAAAGAACAAATCATTAACGACGTGGCCACGGAGGTGGCCGCCAGCAACGAACATCCCTACGGCTCACGTAATCTGGTTTTATCACCCGACGGCACGCGGCTGTTCTGGCAGAGCTATGTTTATGACGCCAACCTGAATGAACTCGGCTCCCTCGGTGAGGAAGTCTATGCTACCACGCTTCACGGCGATCTGGCCTTGGGCGGGCAACATGTCTTCAACACTCACAACGGTCAGACGGTTTACACCTGGCCATTTTCCGCCACGGTCATGGCGGTCACGGGCGACCAGCAAAGCGTCTTCGTCTATAACGGAACTTCGAACCAGTTGGTGAGAATCCCGATGAATGCGATCGCTTCTGTCCCGGGTCCCGGACTCAATCCAACTCCTCCCGACGGAACCGTGGTCAGTTTGCCTCTCGCCCGCGTCTCGTGGTCGGCCAGCCCATTTGCCTTGAGTTATCGGGTGTATCTGGGCACGGACGCCGCCGCCGTTGCCGCCGCCAACACCAATTCCGTGATCTACCTCGGCTCGACCTCCAGTAATTTATTCGCCCTGCCCGGTTCCCTCACTCCCGGCACGACCTATTTTTGGCGGGTCGACGCGGTGGGTTTCAACGCGACGAACGTCGGGCCGACCTGGTCGTTCACGGTCTCGAAACTGACCGTTACTCCAGCGCAAGTCAGCCTGGGCGGCATCGCCGGTTACAATCCGGCGGGCACGAGCTTGTCACTGACCGGCGCCGTGGCCACCGCTTGGACCGCCACGGTGACGGGCGGATCATGGCTGACGGTTAGTCCCAACAGCGGAACGACGCCGGCCACGATTACCCTTGCTCTCAGCACGGCGGCGCTCCCCGCCGGAACCTACACGAACAATATCGAATTCACCGTGGACGGCGTAAGGCTCGAGGTTCCGGTGACGGCGAACATCGACCCCTTGAACATCACAAAAATGGCCGCCGACCTCGTGCGCCCGTACATTTACGCCCTGCAACCGCCGGCCCGCTCCCTCGCCGGAGGGCAACTGCTCTTCATCAACACGACGACGGGTAACATTGACAAAACGCTGCCCGTTGGCGTCAACCCCGTGGACCTGACCATTCATTACGGTGAAAACCGGCTCTATGTCGCGAGTTGGACGGAGAACGCCACCTACGTCGTGGATTTGGCCAGCCAGACGCTGCTGCCGCCGTTGCAATTGGGGGCGGATGTTTACAAGATCAACGCTGGCAAGCCCGGTCGAATTGTCACCGAAGGGGAAGACCAATGGATCGCGGTGAACCTCGTCGATACGGCAAGCGGTACCGTCGTCAGCTCCCTGCCTTATCCCGAGCGGGAAGGCGATGGGGAAATGGATCCGACCGGAACGGTCTATTATCACTGCGACAACAATATTTCGAACGCCCACATCCACAAAGAACAAATCATTAACGACGTGGCCACGGAGGTGGCCGCCAGCAACGAACATCCCTACGGCTCACGCAATCTGGTTTTATCACCGGACGGTTTGACGTTGTTCTGGCAGGGCTACATTTATGACGCGAATCTGAATGAACTCGCTTCCCTGGGCGAGGAAATCTATGCCTCGACGGTTCACGGCGATCTGGCCTTGGGCGGACAACATGTCTTCAACACTCACAACGGTCAGACGGTTTACACCTGGCCTTTCTCCTCGACGGCGATGGCCGTGTCGGGAGACCAACAAAATGTGTTTTTATACAATGGCGCGTCGCACCAGCTAGTGATGATTCCGATGAGTTCGATTGCTTCGATTCCCGGCCCCGGCCTCAATCCGACTCCCGCCAATGGAGCCGTGGTTAATCCACCTCTGCCCAGTGTCTCTTGGTCGTCCAGTCCCTTTGCGTTGAGTTATCGAGTATTTCTGGGCACGGATGCCGCCGCGGTGGCCGCCGCGGGCACGAATTCGGCGCTCTATCTCGGCGCGACGACCGGCGGCTCGTTCTCCCTTTCCGCGTCGATTAATTCCGGCGCCACCTATTTCTGGCGAGTGGATTCGGTCGGTTTTTCGGGAGTCACCACGGGGGCCGTCTGGTCCTTCACCGTTTCGGCTCTGACGGTAACGCCGCAAACGCTTTCGTTGAGCGGAGTCACTGGGTTGCCGCTCCTGCCGCAACCCATCTCCCTAAGTGCGCCCGTGTCAACGCCGTGGACTGCGACCGTCGCCCAGCCTTGGCTGACCGTGTCGGCTACCAATGGCGCCGCGCCTGCCTCGTTAGCCTTAAGCTTAAACACGACGAACTTGACCGCCGGCCTTTACACCAACCAGATCACGTTCTCGGCCAACGGCATCACGCTGGTGTTTCCCGTCACCCTGCGACTCTTCGATCTCAATGCGTCAAAAATGGTGGCCGATCCCAATCGTAACTACCTCTATGTGCTGCATCCCGGCAGCGGCAATTTCGCCGACGCGTTCCTGCTTTTCCTGAACACGGATACCGGCGTCGTGGAGAAGGTCATTCCCATCGGCGTCAATCCCACGGACATGGCGGTGAACCGATTCGAGGACCGGCTATATGTTTCCAACTGGCAACATAATCAGACCCACGTCGTGGACTTGAAGACCGGAACAGAACTGGCCCCGCTGGCGTTGGGGACGGATGTTTACAAGCTTAACGCGGGTCTGGCGGGAAGAATCTTCACCGAAGGCGAGGATCAGTGGATTACGATTAACATCATTAGCACGACGACGGGAGCGGTCGTCGGGTCTTTTGGGGAAAGAGAAGGCGACGGCGAAACCGACCCGAGTGGAACGTTCTACTACCACTGTGACAACAATATTTCCGACGCCCATGTCCACAAGCTGCAAATCGTCAACGACTCGGCGACGGAGGTGGCCGCCAGCAACGTTCATGCCTTTGGCACGCGGAATCTTGTCTTGTCCGCCGACGGCGGCCGGCTGTTTTGGAACGGCTACGTTTACGATTCGAACCTCACCGAATTAGGTCCACTCGGAGCGGAGATATACGCCTGCTCCACCAACGGCGCCATCGCGTTTGGCGATCAACAAGCTTTTGACGCCGCCGCGAGATCGCTTCTTTACAACCTCCCCGTCACCTCCTCGGTCAAAGCGGTGGATCGCTTGGATCAACGCCTTTGGTATTTTAACTCTACCACGCATCGGATCGACAATCTTCCCTTGTTGGTGATTCGCCAGCCGGCCATCTCCCAACAGCCCGCTACCAACACGGCCGTCGCGACGGGGGGCAACGTCTATTTGACCGTCGCCTCCCTGGGTCTGAGTCCCTTTTCTTATCAATGGACACGATTCGGAACCAATCTCCTGGGACAGACCAACTATTTTCTTTCCTTGAACAACCTACAAAGTTCGCAACAGGGCAACTATCAAGTTATCGTGCGCAACCCTTACGGCGCGGTGACCAGCGCGGTCGCCCAGGTCACGGCTCTGGCGCCGCCGGCCGTGACCCAGCAACCCGCCGGAACCAATGTATCCGCCGGCCAGCCATTCTCGCTCTCGGTGGCGGCAACCGGCGCCGCGCCGCTGGCCTATCGCTGGACTTTTGATGACGTCAACCTCGACGGCGCCACCAATTCGACACTCGTCATCTCAAACGCCCAGGCGGCCAACGGCGGAAACTATCTTGCCATCATTCGGAATGTGGCTGGCTCAGCCACCAGTATCGTGGCCGCGGTGCAGGTTGTTCCGGCGGCTCCGACGATCGTCTCCAGTCCGATTTCAATCGTCGCGCCCGTCGCGGCCAATGTGGTCTTTAGCGTCGCCGCGGTGGGCAGCCAGCCAATCGCGTACCAATGGCTTTTCAATGGAAAATCCGTCGCCGGCGGAACGAACTTCCTTTTGGCGCTGAACAACGCCCAGACGACCAACGCGGGAGATTACGTGGTGGTGGTATCTAACGCGGTCGGGACGGTCACGGTCACCAACACCTTGGCGGTTGATCCGAGCGCTCAGCCGGGCCTGACCTTCACGACCGGTTCCGCTACTGGAGCGGTGGGTGAACGGATCGCCGTGCCGATAGCCATTAGTCACGTGGCCTCACTTAAGGCCTTCCAGTTTTCCCTGCACTGGGACCCCGCCGTAGCCGCCTTCGCCGGACTAACTCAATTTGGTCTGCCGGGGCTGGGGAGCGACACCTTTGGCACGAACAACGCCGGCGCCGGAGTTCTGACTGTGTCCTGGGATGACCCCAGCGCGGTAGGCCAGTCCCCGACCAACGGTACGGTCGTGTTCGCGCTCCAGTTCGATTTGATCGGCGGGATCGGCGCCACGACTCCTCTGAGCATCAACGGAACCCCGACCGCCATCCAGGCGGCCGACGCGAATCTGGCGCCGCTGCCAGTCTCAATCACCACGGGGACGTTGCAAATTTCGCGCGCGGTGCGCATCTCTGGCACGGTGCGTTACTACGATCAGACTCAGCCCGTGGCGGGGGTCACTTTGACGCTTGACGGAGACGCGCGACAAACCACTCAATCGGCCGCCAACGGAACGTACAGCTTTACGGTCGCGCCGGGCGGCTACACGGTGACGCCGGGCATAGGCGTCGATAGCGCGCCCAGCCAGGGTGTCACCACTCTCGATATCGCGCTGATCCGCCGCCAAGTCCTTTCGATCACCACCAATCTGGTCACGCCGTTTGAACTGCTGGCCGCCGACGTGCGCCTCGGAGGAGACGTCTCGACGATCGATATCGCGCTCATCAGGCGGCTCATTTTGGGTCTTGCCAACAGTTTTCCGTCGGGACTGTGGCGGTTTGTTCCCGCGGACTATCAATTCGCCGATCCACTGAATCCGTGGGCCGCGCCGGGAGCGCGGGGCTACACGAACGTCACGGCGGACAGTACGGCGCAAGACTTCATCGCCATCAAGCTGGGTGACGTGCGTGCCGCTTGGAGCCTGCCCGCGGCGTCTGGCGCCGCGGGTACCTCGAGTTCGGAGCGGCTGCTCAGTCCGCCGACGGTTAAATTCAGCCTGGGCAGCCCGACCGTCGCGCCGGGCGGCGACGTCAAGGTGGCGGTCTCGGTCTCTGGCTTCACCGAGATAAGCACGCTCCAATTCACGCTCGCGTGGGATCCCACGGTTTTGGAATACGTCCGCGCCGACGACTTTGCGTTGAACGGTCTGGCCGCCGGCAATTTCGGCGACGCACGCGTTAGTCAAGGCAGGCTGGCCTGCTCTTGGGACGAGCCTAACGGGGCGGTCGCCACGTTACCCGAAGGAAGCGTGCTTTTTACGCTAACGCTTAAGGCGATCGGCGCCGACGGCGCTAATTCAGCGGTCTCATTCACCGACGATCCGACGGTGCGCGAAGTCACGGCGAATCTGAACGTCGCGACCTTCGCGACTCAGAACGGGACGGTCCGAATAAGCTCGGCGCCCGAGGTGACGAACGTCCGTCTGATTCGCGCCAACGGCCAATTCCAGTGGAGCGTTTCCGGCAACGTCGGGGACACCTATCAAGTCCAAACCTCGACTGATCTGCGGCATTGGACGAATCTTGACGCTGTCATCAACACAATCGGATCGGTGACGTTAACGGAGCCGGCCGTTGGAGACCAGACGCGCTTTTATCGGCTTCTGATCCGATGATGGTTTTTCAGTTGAACACGCCGGAGACAATTTCCAACTGGGACCGGTCAAGACCGCGACAAATGGGCTTGCCCTTTGCGTTGCCACGGGCATATTAACCGCCCGTGTTGACACAGGGCGGCCGATTCGGCGCCGATGGGCGTTTGGCGCCCGCAGATCGTCAACGCGCTCGGTCCGGTTGGTAGAATACCCAAGTGGCCAACGGGGGCAGACTGTAAATCTCTTCATAATCAATGACTTACATTGCCCGACTTGGACTTGAGAGGACGCTCTGACGACACCATCCCGGGAAGCTGGACCCCAAAGCCCTGTTTTGGCCTCATTTTCGTTACGGCGGGATACAAAACGGGATACAAGAATGCCTTCGATGGGTTGTCCCGTCGGTCGATGAGTTTCTCGGCGGAAACGAGCCGGTTCTGGGGAGCCTCCAAGGAGTGTCTCCTTTGCGGCAAAAGAGTCTGAAGCAGCGGAGGAGGTTCTCGGGATGTTAGCCCGGATACCGGGCCAACTGCGCTCCGGCGCACCGCTGCGCCCGGGCTGGGCAGGGATCGCAGCCTCATTGAAGGCAGTCTGATGTTCACTGACAATTACAGGCAACCCAAGCCGTAATCGCCATTGTACACCTCAAACGTCCACCTTTGAATACAGGTATATGCCGGTCGATCCCGAATCAGCCGCAGAAACGCGCCTCCGGCGTCTTTGGCCTTCATCATGTTAGCTTTTTACCGATCCTGGATTCCTCTCGTAAAAACCAACTTACGGAGGAGGGGGAGTCTTTAACAACGCACCTTCCTCCCGTTCTTTCGCTCCAACTGTCACCCTGTCTTCGCCCTGGTCCGTCTCATCAAAAAGTGCTTCCGATCTGCAATTCAAACTTAAAATAAACATTTTCACTTTTTTATTTGACAACCAAACTGAAGCCACCAAATATACATCCCGGACAGTAGGGGAATGTCGGCCAGGGTGGACCAAAATCAATCGAACAGACAAAACCTATGCACACCTCTAAGCTCCTCATTCCTCTGACAACAACCTGCCTGCTTCTCCTGCTTGCGGCCGGTTCAGGATGTGCCACGCGCACAAAATTCGGTGATCTAATCCCAGCGCACGAGCTGTCCGACCAGCGCGAAGGGGAGGAGGTGTGGCTAGACATTAAACTAGAGACACCAAAACGTCTAACACGAGACGTGGATGACGAATACTCTTCTAAGCAGTCTGAATCGGTTAGAAGCTTCCCGGGCATTACGGGGCAGGTGGCAGGTGTGGCGCTTGGAGCGCTAATCGACTACGCAAAGGCTCAGATGCAGACCGAGGCTGCCCGATATGACGCCGACTTTTATAACGTCGCATTTTCCACGACTGATGTTCTCTTTACGAACAATAATCATCCACTCGTCCTCCTCACTCGCTGGGTAAAACATACGCCGCCAGCAACTCCCGAGTACACCAACGCTATTGACAAAGTGTTCGACATTGTAAAAAACGCTGCTGCCAGTTCCCATCACTTGGCTGAACGCAAAACGCTCAATTCCAAATCCTTACCTGATCAACTCGCTGGAAAAAGCCTCGCCTTTGCATATTGCATCGAGCTCGAACCCTCTTCATCAACCAAGACGAGAAGCTGGCCATTCCTAATAAAACCGCGGTGGAAGTGGCAATGGCTCGCCAAGTCTAAGATCGTCGGTACCGAAGGTTCCTACTGGCTCAGTAAACCCGCTGGATTCTTTCTCAAGACCGGCTCGGAAGTCGAATACGAAGTCAGCTTTATCCTGAGTGCATTAGTAAACACAACAAACGGTTATCCACAGACCATCACTATTGGCCTAAAGGATCCTATCCAGGCAAACACCAAGTTTGACCTTAATGCAGCAAAACATTTTGAAGATTACACAGATGATACGGTCGGTCAGAAAGGCGGATGGGTGTTAATTCCAGGCTATCCTGACCTCACCGGTCCCGGTTTCTGTGGCATTGGGATATCCGTCAAGGAGAGTGATCCATCTAACGTTAAAACCATGCTTCTTAAAGGCTCTAAGTACCTCGATAACAATAAACAGACGTTAATTAACAGCGTAGTCGGCGGCCAATAGTTGCACTTCTTCTCTTATGAAACACATGCCGCAAGCAAAGCTCTCACTTCTCGTTTGGGCGACGCTGCTGGCTGGTTCGGCATTTGCCGCAGCGGGTGCGCCGACAGCAGAATGGACCATCATGGTCTTCATGAATGGAGACAACAACCTAGAGCAGGACGCAATAAATAATTTTGTGCAAATGGCGGCGGTAGGAAGTACGGAGCAAGTTAATATTGTTACGCAGTTTGATCGAATTCCGGGATACAGTTCCGCCTTCGGCGATTGGACTCAAACCCTTCGCTTTAGAGTGGAGAAGGACAAGGGGCCCTGGCCGACAAATGCCGTCGAAGATATCGGCGAAGCCGACATGGGCAGCGGGACAACCCTGTCGAACTTCGTGGCATGGGCAAAGGCAAAATACCCTTCTAAGAAGACAATGCTCGTAATTTGGG
>CAZFVY010000027.1:0-63747 GCA_964522665.1 uncultured Verrucomicrobiota bacterium
CGGGCGGTAATCCGCTGACGTTGCAGGGCGACGTCTATTCGGGGCGGCTGCACGAGAGCTACACGAACATTCTGAGCGTCTCGCCGTACACGCCGTATCTGGCGCCGGAGACTTCCACGGTCGAAGGGGGCAACGTGCTGGGGCGGTGGACGCATACGATTGCGGCCGAATCCGAGGTGACGTTGCAGACCTACTACGACCGGACGTTTCGTGATGACCCGGCGATCCTGCGGGAAGACCGCCAGACGTTGGACCTCGATTTGCAGCACCAGTTCGCGTGGGGCGAGCGCCAGAAAATCGTCTGGGGAGCCGGCTACCGGGTGAGCTTTCAGGACGCGAGCGATACTTTCCGGGTCGTGCTCGGACCGGGCCACCGGGCCGATCAACTGGCGAGCGCCTTCGCGCAGGACGAGATTACGCTGGTCGAGAATCGGCTGAAACTGACGGCGGGCACGAAGTTCGAGCATAACGATTACAGCGGGTTCGAGATTCAACCGAGCGGCCGGCTCACCTGGACGCCGCAGGAACGGCAAACCGTCTGGGTGGCGGTGTCGCGCGCGGAACGGACGCCCTCGCAGGCGGAGTCCGCGGCGCGCCTGAATCAATTCCCGGTCTATCCCACGCCGAGCCTGCCCTTCCTGCCGCCCTCGGTCACGTCGGTGTTCGGCAATCCGGAATTCGCCTCGGGCGAGCTGGTGGCCTACGAACTGGGC
This sequence comes from uncultured Verrucomicrobiota bacterium, assembly GCA_964522665.1. Lineage (GTDB taxonomy): Bacteria > Verrucomicrobiota > Verrucomicrobiia > Limisphaerales > CAZFVY01 > CAZFVY01. Next base: position 714 of record CAZFVY010000027.1, read on the forward strand.
TATCGGGTCCAACCGCTCGACCGGCTCGCGTTTGACGTGGCGACGTATTACAACGTCTATGACCGCCTTCGGACCGTCGAGTTGGACCCGCCGCCCAGCCCCGGGAATCCCTTTCCGTTCATCCATTTGTTTCCGGGACAGCCGGGCGTGCCGCCCCCGAACGTCGCCTTGATCTACGGCAACAATCTTTACGCCGAAACCTATGGCGCGGAAGCGGCGGCGACGTGGCAATTGACGGAGCAGTGGCGCTGGCGCGCGGCTTACACGTTTACCGACATGCAGACGCATACGTTGCCGGGAAGCACGGACCCGGCGACCGTTTTCAGCGAATTGATCGTCGAAGGGGACAGTCCGCGGCACCAGTTTTCGCTGCGCTCGTCGATGGACCTGCCGCGCAACGTGGAGTGGGATTTCAACGTGCGTTACGTCAGCGGGCTGGAACAAATCGCGGGCGCGCCGGTCGCGACCGTCTCGGGCTACGTGACGCTGGACATGCGGTTGGGCTGGGCGCCGACGCGGCGGCTGGAGTTGTCGGTGGCCGGTCAGAATCTGGTGACGAGCCACCACGCCGAGTATTACGGCAACGCGCTGGACAGCCAGATCACGGACGTGCGGCGCAGCGTGTATGGGAAGCTGACGTGGCGGTTTTAATTAAAGCATTGGAAGCGTGACAAATGAAACTACAATGGGCGGCGGAACCAGCCGATTGTCCTGGGGAAGATCGGGGATGAATTCGGCGTGAATCAACCAAATCGTCAATTTGAGCCGGAAACTTTTACGCGACGATTCGTGGCCGCGGCTGCTTGGGCGCCGCGCGCCGCCGCGCGCGCGCCAGTGGCGGCGGGCGCTCTGGCCGCTCCTTTGCGTCGCAGGCTGGCTGGGCGTCTTGGCCTCGGTTCGGGGCGTCGAGGCGCCGGTCGAGGCGACGCCCGGGGAAGGCGGGCCGCGGGGTGATCTCACCACGCTATCGGTCGAGGAACTGATGAATCTCCAAGTCACCACCGTCTCGCGCACGCCGCAGAAAGTCTCTGAATCGGCGGCGGCGATCTTTGTCATCACGCAGGATGACATCCGCCGTTCCGGCTTCACGAGCCTGGCGGATACCTTGCGCCTGGCGCCCGGGATGGACGTCGCCCAGATCAGCGGGCACCAGTGGGCGGTTTCGGCCCGGGGTTTCAATGACCAGTTCTCGAACAAGCTGCTGGTGATGATCGACGGCCGGAGCATTTACACGCCGCTCTTCGCGGGCGTTTATTGGGATTACGAGAATTTGATGCTCGAGGACATCGAGCGGATCGAAGTGATCCGCGGACCGGGCGCGACGCTTTGGGGGGCGAACGCGGTGAACGGCGTGATCAACGTCATCACCAAGAATTCCGCGGACACCCAGGGCGGTTTGCTCACGACGAGCGGCGGCTCGGCGGAGATCGCGTCCGAGGCGCTTCGCTACGGCGGCAAATTGGGCGCGAGCGGCACGTATAGGGTGTATGGTAAATTCGACGACCACGCCGATTCCGCGTCGCCGGATGGCGGCACGGCGCACGACGCGTGGCGGCTTGGGCGGGGTGGCTTCCGGATCGATTGGGCGGGCGGCGAGCAGAACGCGTTCGTGTTCGCGGGCGACGCCTACGCGGGCCGGTTCGACATCACCTACACGAACCTCCTGAGCAGCCCGCCTTACACGCCGTATCTCGATCCGGTCACCGCGCTGGCCAGCGGCGGCGATTTGCTGGGCCGGTGGACGCATATTTACTCGGACCGGTCGGACCTCGCGGTCGAGGCGACGTACAATCAGACGCATCGGATGGATCCGGCGGTCTTGACGGAGGATCGCAAAACGTTCGACCTGGACGCGCAGTACCGGCTCGGAGTGGGCGACCGACAGAACCTCACGCTGGGCGGAGGTTATCGGGTGAGCGCGGACGAGATCGGAGGCACGTTCCACGTCAGCTTCGATCCGGCGCAGCGCGCCGACCAATTGTTCAGCGCCTTCGCGCAGGACGAGATCACGTTGGTGGATAAGCGCCTCACGCTTACCGTTGGCACCAAGTTCGAGCACAACGATTACAGCGGATTTGAATTACAGCCGAGCGGCCGCCTGGCCTGGACCCCCGGCGGGCGGCAAACCGTCTGGGCGGCGGTCTCCCGCGCGGTGCGGACGCCTTCGCGGGTGGATTCGGATGTCCGGATCAACCAGACGCCGGTTTTCCCCAACCCAACGCTCCCATTCCTGCCGCCGGCCGTCAGCTCGACGTTCGGCAACCCGAACTTCCAGTCGGAAAAGCTCATGGCCTATGAGGTCGGTTACCGGGTTCAGCCTTTGGAAACGCTGTCGTTCGATGTCGCGGCGTTTTACAACGTCTATGACGACCTTCGGGGTCCAAATCTCTATCCGGCCCCCACGCCGGACAACCCGTTCGCCTTCGTCCACGTGGCGCCGGGCCAATACGGAGCGCCGCCCGCCAACGTGGGCGTCACGCTCAGCAATCTCCTTTACGGCGAGACGTACGGGGTCGAGGTGGGCGCCAACTGGCAATGGACCGATTGGTGGCGCTGGCGCGGGGCGTACACGTTCCTCGACCTCCAGATTCACGCCCGGCCCGGGAGCACCGACGCGCAGACGGGGGGCTTTGAAGCGATGTACGAAGGCGACGGCCCGGCGCACCAGTTTTCGCTCCGTTCCGCGATGGACTTGCCCCACGATTTCGAATGGGATTTCACGGTGCGCTACGTCGGCGACCTGGCGCCGACCGGCCCCACCCGCGCTTCCAGCCCGGCGCCGGCTTACCTGACGCTGGACGCCCGGCTGGCCTGGCGGCCGACCCGCCGGCTCGAGCTTTCCGTGGACGGACAGAATCTGATTGAGCCGCGCCACGCGGAGTTTCATCCGCCGGTCCTGGCGGTGCAATCGACCGACGTGCCGCGCAGCGTTTACGGCAAGCTCACCTGGCATTTCTAACCCGCGCGCCTCACCACCATGTCACCCACCCTCGACCACCGCAAGCGGCCCGCCCTCCGGCGCCGCCCGTTCGTGGTTTGGGTGGCGCTGCTGGTCGCGGGACTGACCTGGGCGGCCGGCGAGCTGGCCGCGGCCGATCATCCGCCGACCGACGCGCAGGTGAAGGCGGCCTTTATCTATCGCTTTGCGACGTTCATCGAAGAGTGGCCGGCCGCGAACCGGCCGGCCGCCGAGGCGCCGATCACGTTTGGTTATCTCGGGGACGATCCGGTGGCTGAGGCGATGACCAACGCGATCCCCGGCAAGATCATCCGCGGGCATCCGCTGGTCATCCGGCGCTGCGCCACGCTGGACGACCTCAAGGGCTGCCAGGTGCTGTTCGTCAGCCCGGCGGAGAAGCGGAATTTGCGCGAGGTTCTCGAGACGGCCAAAGCGCTGGGCATCCTGACGGTCGGCGACGCGGCCCATTTCACCGAGGTGGGCGGGATGATCAATTTTGTGCCCCGGAACAACAAGGTCCATTTCGAGATCAACAATGACAACGCCGAGCAGGCGAAGATCAAGATCAGTTCCGAGCTGTTGAAGATACCGAAACAACGATGACTCGCGCCGAGCCGTTCCGCCGCCGCCCCTGATGAAGCGTTTCCGCAATCTTTCGATCAAACGGAAGTTGATGCTGATCATGATGTTGACCAGCAGCGCGGCGCTCCTTTTGGCGTCCGGCGGGTTCATCACGTATGAGTTGCTGGTGTTCCGGCAGACGATGACGCAGAACCTGACGACCCTGGCGACGATGATCTCGGGCGCCAGCGCGACCGCCCTGATTTTTGACGACGCGCCCCGGGCGCACGAGTACCTGCAATCGCTGGTCAACGAGCGGCACATCGCCTCGGCCTGCATTTACGGGACCAACGGCGCGCCGTTCGCCACCTACTTTCGCAACCTGGAATTCTCCCCCGCCGACATTCGGAACCTCGACGCGTTCGTGAGCAAGCTCAAGGCGCGGACCGATCCGTTGTCCGCCTATCTCTACGGGCACGAAAAGCTCACCGACAAGACGCGCGGCCAGATCGATCGTTGGAACGCCGCCCCGCCGGAGCCGGCCTCGCTCCGCGCGGCGCTGGTCCGGGATTTGAACGCGGCGGTGAACGAATCCCCGGTCTATGACGCCATGCGTTTCAAGGGCCTGCCGCTGCGGCCGCAAACGCAGCGGCTCCTGGGCCAGAATCCGAGCGGCGACGAACTGGTCCTGTTGAACCGCCTGCTGATCGAGGACGCCTACCCCAACGAGTTGCGCAAGCACGCGCGAATCGAGGACCCGAACGCCCTGCATCCCCCGCCGGTGCAGAACAACGGGGTCGGGCAGTCGCCCGGGCGGCTCTACGTGTTTCATCAGATTTTTGACGAGCGGGAAGCGGTCGGCACGATCTACCTCGAATCGGATTTGGAGGACCTTTACAGCCGGTTGAAACAATACGCGGGGATCGTCGCCGGCCTGATGGTGGCGTCGCTGCTGGCGGCGTTCGCGCTTTCGGCCGGCCTTGTGCGCGTGATCTCGGGGCCGATTCTGCACCTGGCGGAGACCGCGGGGATCGTCGCCACGCAGAAGAACTACACCGTGCGCGCCGTGAAGACGAGCGAGGACGAGCTGGGCGTGCTGATCGACGGCTTCAACGAGATGCTGGGGCAGATCAACGACCGGGACGCGGCCCTGCAAAAGGCGTACGCCGGGCTGGAGAAGCAGGTCGAGGAGCGCAAGCGGGCCGAGGAACGGCTGCGCGCGTTCGTGGTGCGCCTGGAGCAGAGCAACCGCGAGCTGGAGAACTTCGCCCACATCACGTCGCACGACTTGCAGGAACCGCTGCGAAAAATCCAGGCCTTCGGCGACCGCCTGCGGGCCAAATGCATGGACGGGCTGGGCGAGCAGGGGGGCGATTACCTCAACCGCATGCTCGACGCCGCGGGCCGGATGAGCGTGCTGATCGAGGATTTGTTCGCCTTCTCGCGCGTGACCACCAAGGCCAAGCCGTTCGTCGCGGTGAATTTGAACAAGATCGCGGGCGAAGTGGTGTCCGACCTGGAGGCGCGGGTCGAGCAGACGGGCGGGCGGGTCGAGATCGGGGACCTGCCGGTGATCGACGCCGATCCGACGCAAATGCGGCAACTACTGCAGAATCTGATCGCCAACGCGTTGAAATTCCGCCGGCCCGGCGTGCCGCCGGAGGTGAAGGTTTCCGCGCGCCCCGGGACGGGCGGCCCCGGCGGCCAGTGCCAGCTTTTCGTGGCTGACAATGGGATCGGATTCGACGAAAAATACCTCGACCGTATATTTATCATTTTCCAGCGGCTCCATGGACGAAATGAATATGAGGGCACCGGCATTGGCCTGGCGATCTGCCGCAAGATCGTCGAGCGCCACGGGGGAACCATTACCGCCAAGAGCGCGCCGGGACATGGCGCCACTTTCATCATCAACCTGCCGCTCCACCAAATCAAAGGAGAAACCACCCCATGACTGAACCTCGCAGCCCCATACTCATCCTGATGGCGGACGACGACCCGGACGATTGCCTGATGGTCAAGGAGGCCCTGGCCGAGAATCGCATCCATAACGAACTCGACTTCGTCGCCGACGGGGAGCAACTGATGGCTTATCTGCACCGCCGCGGCGCCTACGTCAAGATCGCGGGCCGGCCGCTGCCCGGCATCATCCTGCTCGACCTGAACATGCCGCGCATGGACGGCCGCGAGGCGATCGCGCAGATCAAGAGCGACCCAAACCTGCGCCACATCCCGATCGTCGTCCTGACCACCTCGAAGGCGGAGGAGGACATTTTCCGGTCGTATGATCTCGGGGTTAATTCGTACGTCACCAAGCCGGTCACCTTCGCGGCGCTGGTGGACGTGATCAAAACGGTCGGCAAATACTGGATCGAGATCGTCGAGTTGCCGCCGCCGCGCCTGGCCGAGTAACTATGCGTCCGGAAGCCATTCGCGTGCTGCTGGTCGAGGATGATGAGGATGACTTCGTCCTGACCAAGGAGCTGCTGCTGGAGATCAAGCGCTCCCGCTTCGCGCTCGAATGGGCGAAGACCTACGACGCGGGCCTGGAACTGATCGGACGCCAGGCGCACGACGTTTATCTCCTGGATTATCGCCTCGGCGGCCACGACGGGCTGGAACTTTTGCGCGAGGCGGTCACCCGGGGCTGCCAGGCGCCGCTGATTCTGCTGACCGGCCAGGCGGACGGCGAAGTCGATCTCGAGGCGATGGCCGCCGGCGCCGCGGATTATCTGGTCAAAGGCCGCATCGACGCCACGCTGCTCGAGCGCTCGATCCGCTACGCCCTGGAGCGCAAGCGCGCCCAGGACGCGCTGAAGGCCTCGCAGGAGTACGCCCGCAACCTGATCGAAAGCTCGCTCGACATGATCATCGCCTCCGATCAGCACGGCGACGTGACCGAGTTCAACCGGGCGGCGCAGGCGACGTTCGGCTACCGGCCCGAGGAGATCATCGGGCGGCCCTTCCAGGTCCTCTATTCCGACCCGAGTCACGCCACGCGCGTGCTCGCCGACGTGCTCAAAAACGGCAAATGCGCCCGCGAGATCATCACCGTCCGCAAAGATGGCCGGACTTTCGAATGCCTGCTCTCCAGTTCCGTCGTCCGCGACGCCCGGGGGAACGTCGTCGGCGCCATGGGCATCTACCGTGACGTGACCGGGCTTAAGCGCGCCGAGCGGGAAATCGAGAAGCTGGCCGCGTTTCCGCGGGAGAACCCGAATCCCGTGATGGAGTGCGCGCTCGATGGAAGCCTCAATTACTACAATCAGGCGGCGTTGAACCTGGCGGAATACGTCGGCAAGGCCCGGCCCGAGGAATTGCTTCCGCCGGGCACGCCGTTGATCGTCCAGGAATGCCTGGGCGCGGGCAAAAGCCGCCTGGGACTCGAGACCACGCTCAACAAGCGGATCATTTCCTGGTCGTTCTTCCCGATTCTGACCACCCAGGTGGTGCACTGCTACGCCGAGGACATCACCGAGCACCGGCGCGCCGAGGAGTTGATCCGCGCCTCGCTGAAGGAAAAAGAGGTCATGCTCAAGGAGATTCACCATCGGGTGAAGAATAACCTGCAAGTGGTGTCCGGGCTCCTCCAGCTGCAATCGGCCTACATCAAGGACCCGCAGGCGCTCCAGATTTTCAACGAAAGCCAGAGCCGCATCCGCTCGATGGCGCTGATTCACGAGGCGCTGTATCAGTCCAAGGACCTGGCGAAGATCGATTTCCATTCGTACCTGCGGAAGGTCACCGACCATCTCTTCCGTTCCTTCGACGCCACCGCCCGGCAATTGACGCTGAAGGTCGAGGCCGAGGGCATTTTTCTGGACGTGAACAAGGCGGTGCCGTGCGGGTTGATCATTCACGAGTTGGTGTCCAACTCGCTGAAGTACGCCTTCCCGAGCGGCCGGGACGGCGAAATCCTGGTGCAGTTGCGCCTCGACGCGGCGCAGCAGTTGGCGCTCATCGTCCGCGACAACGGCGTCGGCCTGCCGGCCGGCTGGGACCCGCAGTTGACCAAGACGCTGGGCTGGCGGCTGGTGACGATCCTGACCAAGCAAATCGGCGGCGTGGTCGAGGTCCAGAGCACGGCGGGCGTCGAGGTCAAAATCACCTTCGGGCCGGGGTAGGGAGTGAGCTTGGGGCGGTTGTGTCGCACCTAAGCGGTTCTCATCCGAGAAACGGGGAGTTGAATTGACAATTTCGGTTGCTGGAAATAAGCTAACGAAGTGAAGGCTGGCAAAACAAGTGGGGGAAAGCTCAAAGAGCTGATCCTTTACATCTCACAACGGAGCGCGATCGATCCAAAGTTTGGGATGACAAAGTTGAACAAATTGCTCTTCTACAGCGATTTTGTTCACTTCCGAAAGTTTGGCGTCGCGATCTCTGGCGAAGAGTACTTCAAACTCGAAAATGGGCCTGCTCCAAGACGAATGTTGCCGGTGGTTGAGGACCTGAAGCGTAACCGAGAGTTGGGAATCGAGGAGCGTCAGTATTTTGGAAATATCCAACGACGTCCGGTAGCGTTGAGGAATCCAAATTTGGACCTGTTTTCCGCGCAAGAGATTTCGACCGTTGATGATATTATTGAACGATTGAGAGATGCCTCCGCCAAAACAGTGAGTGAGTTGTCGCATAGCTGGATCGGCTGGGAACTCGCTGAGATGAAAGAAACCATTCCGTATGGAGTCGCCAGGGTACTGTGCCGTCCGTTAACGGAAAGCGAAATTCAACACGGTCTAACGCTGGCGCGTTCCTAACGATGGATGGCGAGGGAAATCATCCATTCTCAGCGGTTTGAATCGGAGCTAGCCGAAATTGAACCCGACAAAAGGCGAGCCGACGAACTAATCCTCAGCGGCCCAGCTTGGGTAATCTCGAGAAAACCACGCGCGGGAAGGAAAGTTGGGGCGACGGATATTTGGTGCATCATTTGTCTGGACAACCCAAAGCGGAGAGAGCTTTCGGTATTTTACCGTTTCACCGATGAAACCGTGGAACTCGTTTCGGTCACTTCCGCGGAAATCTGAGGGCCCGGCCTCAACCCCGCTGGGGTTGCGAAGGATTTCGTCCGCTTACCCAACGTAGGCCGGACGGCGCCGGCCAACGTTGGGCTTCAGGGCGAAATCCCGTTGGGATTTTGAGGCGGAGGCCGGGCGCCCCCCCGCAATACGGGAGAACGGACGACCCGCGCCTGGTCTGGTCAATGACAATTATTCTTCGCTTCCCCGTGGATAATCCTTAGAACGGCAGTAGGAACCCGTCATCTTGCGTCATCATTTGGACATAAACGTTTTGGAAAAAAACTCACCAGACCGCTGCGGGTATGGTTTCGCTTTTTCCAAACCGTTTCTGCTCCAAAGCATTACTCAACCTGCCGCGTTCCTACTGCCGTTTTAAGGATAATTGGCAGCCAACGAGGGATTTAAAACAAAATCGGGAGCGACCCTTTCGGATGGCCCCCAGTCGCCTTGCGGCGAGAAGTGCGCACAACATACGCACGTCACGCGCAAGAATCAATGACAAACCGTGACAAAATGAACAACGATTCAACGCCGCGGCCGCGAGCCATCGTGTACATTGATGGGTATAATTGGTATCACGCCATCTTTAAGCATCGGCCGGAATGGAAATGGTTGAATATCCAAAGCTTCTTCGAAATGCTTCGGCCCAGGGAGAGCGTGGTGTCCGTCAAGTTTTTCACGGCCATCGTGGACGAAGAAGATCCAAACAGTGAGGCAAGGGAACGGCAATCCCGGTATTTGGCGGCCCTCGGCACCTTGCCAAAGGTGAAAACCATATTTGGGAAATTTCAAAATCGCGAGGTGACGTGCCGCGCGGAATGCGGTCGCAAGTACCAGGTGCCCGAAGAGAAGAAGACGGATGTAAATATCGCCGTCGAAATAATGTCTGACGCTTTCCAGAACGCCTGTGATTCGATCATTCTGGTTTCAGGGGATTCGGACGCGCAACCGCCGTTGTTTTGGGTCAAGCAAAACCTGTCCCGCAAGCACATCTCCGTTTACGTTCCCGCTTTACCGGAGGAGAAATCGAACCGGCGTCTTCATTTCTACCAACAGAACGGTATCAATTGCGATTTCTTGCCATTGGACGGAATAAAGGGCCACCTTTTCAAGAACGCTGTTCGATTGGCGGGCGACGAAGCAAGGTTCGTCGTTAAACCCTCGTCCTGGGCTAGGCCAGAACCAGCCCGGTGATCTTTATTCAAAGTGCGCCGTCACCAATGCTCGTCGCGGGTTGACGGCGACCGGGGCAATGGGCAAAACCTCCGCGGATGCCCTACATTTAACGCTCTTATGAACTTTCGAAATCTCTGCATGTCCGCCGGGCTGGCGGTCGTCGTCGGCGCGGCGGGCCAGCCCGCGGCCCGCGGCCAGGCGGCCACCCAACCGGACGCCACGCGCTCGAAGTTTCCCTGCGCGGAGGAGGCCGCCGCCCGCTACGTGGCGTATCGGGTCCGAGAGCCGATCAAGGTGGACGGCCGCCTCGATGAAGCGGCGTGGCAGAAGGCGCCCCGCTCGCCGCGGTTCGTCGATATCATCACCGGCCAGCCGACGTTCCACGAAACGCGCGCGGCGGTCTTGTGGGACGACGACAATCTTTACGTCGCCTACTGGGTGGAAGAGCCGAACGTCGCGGCGACGCTCACCGCGTATGGCTCGCCGATTTACGAAAACAACGACGTGGAGGTGTTCATCGCCGGAAAGGACGCGTATTACGAGTTCGAGATCAACGCGTTGAACACGGTCTATGAGGCGTTTTTCATCTGGGAGGACGCGTACGCCCGCGGCGGCTTCGCGGAGGCGCCCGAATTCGCGCGCTCGAACCCGAAGGTTCACCCGTTCAACGGGGTCGGCTTCACGACCCATCCGCGCGGCGGGCGGATCGGCTCGTGGGCCTGGCGGTTTCCGGGATTGCAGACGGCTGTGCACGTGGACGGGACCTTGAACGACCCGACCGACCGGGACCGGGGCTGGACCGTCGAGCTGGCGTTTCCGTGGCGGGGGATGAAATGGCTCGCGAAGGCGGACGGCCGAGCGCTGCCGCCGCGCGACGGCGACGTCTGGCGCATCGATTTTTCGCGCTTCAACCAATACAAGGCGCCCGCGCCGGCGAAGGACTCCGGCGGCTGGTTCTGGAGCCCGCACGGCGTCTGGGACTCGCACGTACCCGAGTGTTTTCCCTACGTGCGCTTCGCGACGAACGACGTCGCGACGGTGGGCGGGGGTAAATAGCGGAGCGCAGAAGACTGTGCCTAACCGACCGGATGCCGGATCGAAAGGCGTTAGCGTGGCGGCACCCCTTGAGTCGGTTCGGGTCAACCGGAGGGGCGAGGCTTTGCCGAGCCGTGGAAGGTTCGGTCCAGCCGCTTCCGTCCAAAACCAATCACGGCTCGGCGGAGCCTCGCCCCACCGATTCAAAACGTCGCGCCGCGGGCGTCAGTTGCTGACGTAGATCGGCTCGCGGATGCCGCTCAACTGCGCGAAATTATGCAGTTTCTCGAGGAGCACCGGGGAGATTTCCGTGCCGGCGCCGACGATGACCATGCCTTCGCCGGTCTCGATCGCGGCGGCGAGGATGTTGCCGGCGCGCAACTCGCGGAGCTTGATCGCGCGGCGGCCGTCGTCCGGCGGCGTTTCGTTGTCGAGCAGCGTGACGCGGATGGCCTCCATGACTTTGGGATCGTACCAGCCGGCCCGCATGAGCATTTGCGCGATGGCCTTCGGTTTGGGCGTGCCCATCTCTTCCAATTCGATGAGGTCGGCGAGCGCCTTGAGGATGCGGGAGGCGTGGGGGATGTTGTCCCCGGAGACGGCCTCGGGCGGGAAGCCGGAGCCGTCAAAGCGCTTGTTCTGGAAAAGGACGATGCGGGCGACCGGCTCGAGGCGGGGAATGTGGCTCAGGAGATGAGAACCGATCTCCGGGAGGCGGGCGAGCATGTCTTCCTCGGTCTTGGTGAGGCCGAGGTGGCCCTGGAGTTTTTGAATGACCTTGGCGGGGATGGTGACGTAGCCGATCTGGGAAAGCATCGCCGCCACCTCGATCTCCCACGGTTCCTCGAGATTCATCGCCTTGCCCACGAGGCGGGAATAATCGCGCAACATGTTGGCGCGGCCGAAGGATTGCGGCTCGGTAATGGAAAGGATTTCGGTGAGCATCTTCACGCTCCCGCTGAGGGTCTTCTCGAGCAGTTCCTTCTCGGCGGTGATGAGGCGGTACTGCTTCAAGCCGGCGGTCAGCGCCTGGGCGAGGGCCTCGGGGGAGCAGGGCTTGTTCAGGAATTGGAAGATGCGGCCCTGGTTGATGGCGTCCACGGCGGTCTGTTGATCGGCGTTGCCGGTCAGCATGACGCGAATGGTGTCGGGCGTCTTCTCCTGGGCGGCGATGAGGAACTCGACGCCGTTCATGCCGGGCATCTGCATGTCGGCGACGATGACGGCGTAGGGGCCTTGTTTATCGATGAGCGCCAGGCCCTGTTCGCCGCCGAGGGCGGTCTCGATGGTAAATTGGCGGCGGAGGTTGCGCTGGTAGCCGGCGAGGATGTTCGCGTCATCATCGACGCAGAGAATCTTGTCGTTCATAAAGGGGTTGAGGGGGTGGCGTGTTGACGGAGGAGGTTGCGCCAGCCCTCGACGCGCTCGACCAACCCCAGGCGGGTCAGATAGGGGAGGTCGATCGGGGAGGGCGGGGGGGTGTTTTCGTTGGGATCTTCCTGGGTAAGCGTGTTGGCGGCGTGGACCGCGGTCAAAGCGGTGAAGGCCTGGTCCTGGCTGCCGAACGGGTTGTTATGCCAGGTGATGGCGTCCACGACGCCATCCGGCAGGCCCCAAAGGGCGAAGAGGGCGCCGCCGACTTCCGCGTGCGAGAAGCCGAACAGCTCGACTTCGGCGGAGGAGAGCGCCAGGCCCTTGGCGCGGGCCAGCTCGAGCGCCTGGGCGTAGCGCTCGTTGAAGCTCGAGGCGAGGACGAACTTGCCGACGTCATGGAGCAGGCCGGCGGCGAAGGCCTCGTCCACGATCTTCGGATCGGCGTTCTCGGCCTCGGCGATCAGTTTGGCGCAGAGGCCGGTCTCGTAGCTGTGCCGCCAGAGGGCGTCCACGGAAAAATGGTCCACGTCCACCGGTTGCATCCGGGAGCGGCCGTCCACGGGCAGGGTGAGGGCCTTGAGGACCTCGAGGCCGAGCGACAAGGCGGCGTCGGCGGGGTTCGCGAGGCGGCGGGCGGAGCCAAAAAAAGCCGAGTTCGTCAACTTGAGCACGAGCGCGGTCAGGCCGGTGTCCTGGGCGATGATGGCGGCGGCGGCGGGGAGGGAAGGCTCGGGGGCGTTCAATTCCGCGACCAGGCGTTCGAGCAGGGCGGGCTGGGCGGGCAGGAAATCGACGGTGGAAAGTTTCGCCAGGACCTCTTCGTTGTGGATCGAGCGGGCGAGCAACGCGGCCCGGGTGACGAGCGTTTTCAAGGTTTCCGGGTTGCACGGCTTGGCCAGAAACTGGTGGGCGCAGCCGGTGCATTCCAGGACCATCGTCCGATCGGCGTGCCCGGAAAGGATGAAACGAATGGTCTTGGGGTATTGCCGGCGGACCTGGGTCAGGAACTCGGCGCCGTTCATCCCCGGCATGAGCATGTCGGAAACGACGGCGTCAAACTCGCCGGCGGCCATCGCTTCGAGGCCCTTGGCGCCGCTTTCGACAAAGACCATCTCCCATTCGCCGCGCATGCTGCGCAGCATCCGCTGGAGGCCCTGGAGCACGAGCGGTTCGTCATCCAAAAAAAGGACACGAAGTTTCAACTTGGCCTCCGCTCCTTGGCGGCCTTGGCGGGCGCAATCGGCAGGCGCACAATAAACGTCGTTCCCTTACCCATTTCGGTCTCAAAGCTAACACTTCCACCGTGTTTGTCCACTATGACGGAGTGGCTTATGGCGAGCCCCTGGCCGGTGCCCTTGCCCACGCCTTTGGTGGTGAAAAACGGCTCGAAGAGGCGGCCGCGGACGTGTTCCGGGATGCCGGTGCCGGTGTCGCGCACGCGGATTTCGGCCCAATCGTCCTGGCGCTTGGTCGAGATGGTGATGGTGCCCTTGGTCTTGCCGGTTTTGCCGACGACGTCGCCGATGGCGTGGGTGGCGTTGATCACGAGGTTGAGGATCACCTGGTTGAATTCGCCGGGCAGGCACGGGACCAGGGGCAGGGTCGGGTCGAAATTGGTGACGACGTCCGCGACGTATTTCCATTCGTTGCGCGCCACCACCAAGGTGCTGTCGATCGCCTTGTTGAGGTCGAGGAGCGATTTCTCCTCGGTGCCCGGGTGCGAGAACTCCTTCATGGCGCGCACGATTTTGGCGACGCGCTCGATGCCCTCGAGCGATTGCTCGATGGATTTGGGGATTTCGCCGCAGAGGTATTCGGCGTCGGCGCGCTCCGCCGCCTCGGCTACGTCCGCGACCAGTTCGGGGGTGACCGAGTTCGCCTTGGTCGCCTCGAAGAGGCGCTGGTATTGCGTCAGCAGCCGGTTCAAATCGGCGAAGGCGTCCTGGAGGAAGCGGGTGTTGTCGCCGATGTATTGCGTGGGGGTGTTGATCTCGTGGGCGATGCCGGCGGCCAACTGGCCGATCGACTCCATCTTCTGGGCGTGGCGCAACTGCACCTCCATCAGTTGCTTTTCCTTTTCGGCTTCTTTGCGGGCGCTGATGTCGCGGGCGACGATCAGGATATTCTCGACTTCGCCCTTGGCGTTGCGCACGACGCCGGCGTGGGACTCGAGCGTGACCCAGTGGCCATCCTTGTGCCCCATGCGGTACTCGATGGTCTTGCCGATGCCGGAGGCGATGGTTTCCTTGCCGGTCCGCATGACGAGCTCGCGGTCGTCAGGATGAATCTGGACGACGGAGCCGGTCTGCTGGAGTTCGGCCGGCGTGTAGCCCAGCACGTTGAAGTAGGAGGGACTGTTGTAAAGGCGCTTGAATTTGCCATCGACGACCGCGATCAGTTCGGTCGCGTTTTCCGTGATGAGGCGGAAGAGTTGCTCGTTGCGCCGGAGCCTTTCCTCGGACTTTTTGCTTTCGGTGATGTCGCGGGCGATGGTGGAGAGAAACTCGACCGTCCCGTCGGACGCCTTGTGGACGACCAGTTGCTGGGAAACGGCGATTTCGCGGCCGGACCGGCTGACGAACGCGGTTTCGCCGGTCCAGGCGCCGAATTCAACGGCCGCGGCGAGGCCTTCCGTGCGGACGCGTTCCAAGGCCCATTCCGGTTGAAATTGCCCCATGCGCAAGGCCGAGATGTCCTCGGTCGGCTCGATGCCGAGCATCAGGTGGCCGGCGCGATTCAGGTAGCGGAGGGAATCGTCGCGGGGGTCGGCCATGGCGACCAGATCGGTCGTGGCCTCGAGGATGTCGAGCAGGCGGCTGCGGGCGTCCTCGATGTGGCGCTGCAGGTCATACTGCTTCTTGAAGCGCGCGCGCACCGAGGCCAGGAGCGCCTCGCTGGCGAAGGGTTTGGGCAGGTAATCGTCCGCGCCCAACTCCATGCCGCGGCGCATCCCGGCCTCATCCGAGTTCGCGGTCATGAGGATGATGGGGATCGCCGCGGTGGCGGGGTCCGCGCGCAGGCGGCGCAGGACGTTGTAGCCGTCCGTCTGCTTCATGTACACGTCGCAGAGGACCAGGTTGGGCAGGCGGGAGCGGGCCAATTCGACGCCGCGGTCGCCATCCTCGGCGTCATCGACCTCGTAACCTTCAGTCTGCAAAATATCTCGGATGACGTGGCGCAGGAGCCGGTCATCGTCGATCACAAGTATTTGCTTCATCAGTTACGGATCCATTGGCGCGCGCGAGCGAGCCGAAGCTCAACGCGGGGCAAACGTTGGTCGCGCGGTTGGGCCGAGCCGCCGCCGACGGCGTTCGCGGCTCGTCGGTCGGGCGTTTTCGCCGCCGCCCGATCTTCCGCCCAGGTTCATCCTTGCCGGCCCGCGCGTGGGGGTGGTTGCCTGGCCCATCGGGGCGCCGCAAGGTTGGGCTTGATCGTTCGCGCGGGAGCGTAGCAGTTTCGGGTCGGTTTGACAACCACGCTGGGAGTACGCGCGGGGGTTGCCCTGGCCTTTCCGGGCGTTTCGCCTGACAAATCTTGATGCAACCAACCCCATACGAATCCCTTATGCGTCGCGTGAACGGCGGCTCACGCCGCCGCGGGGGGTGGATGAAATCGGTCTTTGCGACGCCAGACGACTTGAAAATCAGGGTTGTGGAAGACCTCGAAAATCACGCGGGCGGCTTCTTCGGTCAGGGCGTGAACTTCCCTTTGCGCGGCCGGCTCCGCGAGGCGCGGGCGATGGCGCGGCCATTGGCTGGTCAATTCCAGGAGCGCGTCGCGGCTGCGGGCGAGCGCGCGCCGTTGGCCGTCCAGGGCGGCGTGGAATTCCGGATCGCGTTCGATGGTCACGGTCATGAGGTAAACCATGCGCACGGTTTTCTGAAGTTCAAAATAGGCGAGTTCCTCGGGCGTCGGGTCCGCCGCCGGCGCCGCCGGCCGAACCCGGGCGCCGCCCGGTCCGCTCACGAGCAGCGGCTCGGCGGCCAGGCCCCAGTCCGGCGGATTCGGGGCGAACCGGGTGGGCGTGTTGGTCACGTTCGAAACCCGCGGCATCTCGGTCCGCCGGCGGCGGCTCTCCGCGCCCGCGTAGTGTTCCAAGTGATACATGGGAACGCCGAGGCGCTCCAGGTCCTCGATCTGGTAGCGCGCGCCGAGCCGGAGGATCAGGTCGATGTCGAACCAGCCCCACTGAATGAGCGTTTCGTCGAACCCGCGGCATTCATCCCAGACGCGGCTGCGCCACAGGTACGCCGCCGCGTTGCCTCCGAAGGCGACGAGATTGAGTTGATCGTGGGCGAAGGTCGCGCCCGCGAGGGCGATGTAGCGGTCCAGCTCGTCCAGCGAGGGTGACTGCGAATGAAATTCCTTGGGGACGTGGCGCCGGGAGCCGATGAGGCAGGTCGAATCGAGCGATAATCCACCGAAGCGGTTTTCCCGCAAGGCGGCCAGGACGCGCTGGAAGCCTTCGAGCTGAAGATAGCCATCCGAGTCACAGAACAGGATGAATTCGCCGCTCGCCCGTCGCGCGGCCGCGTTGACCGCGTGCACGAACGAGTACGGAGCGTCCCGATTGTATTTCGCCGCGAGCGCCGCCGGCGCCCGGACGACGGTCAGAAGCCGCCGCGCCGACTCGCTCAGGCTTAGCGCGTCGCTCAAGGAGTCCTCGCTGCCCCAATCGGTCAGGATGATTTCGACTTGCGCGGCGACGCCCGACTCGAAGGCGTTACGGGCGTGCCGGTTGACGCAGGTGGAGAGCCGCCAGAGGAAATTGCCCATGTATCCGTCATTCCGGCCTTGCAGAATGATCGACAGTAATTTGGGTCCCTCGAGTGGCAAGGAGGGAGCCGGTTTGGGCTGGCTCAGGTCCACGGCGGCAACGGTATCGTCCCCGGCGGCAAACTCAAGCGCGCTCTGCGACGCGCGCGGAGTTCCAACCTGGACTCGTCTTCACGCTGGCATTGGCTCGGCGTTGAAACGCCGAGCGACTCGCGGTTGTCCCGCCGGGAAGAGGCGAGCCGTCCGGTGGGTGAGCTTCTTGAGCGGGCGTCCCGCAGGCAAACGCGGTGTCACGCCCCCCGCGCGCGGCAGGGCATAGGCGTCTAAATGTGGAATCCGCCGACGGTTGTTATCGATCCCACGGGGATTCTCGATTCGACCCCGTTGTCGTCGCGAGGCTCTTGTCGCCGTGAGCGGATTCCCATTCAGGAGGTCATCCATTTTTGCGACCGCGCCTTCCTTCAGCGGGGCTGAGTCCTAAAGCCCAAGGATGGCGCAACGCGCCTTGGGTTCAGACGCCTCGGTTTGCCAACCGCGGAGCGGGTTGTGGCGGCGGCCGGGGCCACAACCCGCTGCGGGGTTGGAGCGGGACGGACCGGATACCCAAGGTTGTCCGCGGCGCGGGACAACCTTGGGCTTTGGGACGGAATCCCTCCAGGATTCTTTCACTCGATCGTCTCCTAAAACCGACGAAAGCGATTGCTAAAAAAACGGGCCAACACGACTCGCACGGCAGGATTTAGATGCGTCTGCCCTGCCCCGCGTGGTCGGGCCGCTTGACAACCTTCGCGGCGGAGCTAGTTTGGCGTCATCATGAAAAAGCTTTTGCTCGCGCTCGCTCTGCTGCTGTCCCTGGGAAGCGTTTTGGCTCTCGCCGGGGACAAGTTTCCCGAGATTTCGACCAGGGCGCTGAAGAAGGCGATCCAGGCCAAAAAGGTGACGTTGCTCGATGTCAACGGCACGGACAGCTATCGCTCGGGACACATCCCCGGGGCGTTGGATTATCTCGCGATCAAGGAGAGTCTGGCGGCCAAATTGCCGGCGGACAAACACGCGCTGATCGTCGCGTATTGCGGCAACGAGCAATGCCCGGCCTATCGCGCCGCGGCCGTGGCGGCCGTGCAACTCGGCTACACGAACGTCAAGCATTACGCCCACGGCATCATGGGGTGGACCCAGGACGGTGAGCCGACGGAGAAGGTGAATTAGCGGGGGGCGGGTTCGGGATTGGGGAGAGGCGGGTTCCAGGCCGGCGGGAAGCTGACGCGGCGGGTGAGGGTAGCACGGTCTTGGGCGTGCGTCGGGCACGTTTTCTTGAATTCGCTGGAAACGTTCACTCCGTCCGACAGGGCGCCAATTGGGTCGGCGAGGCATTGGTGGCTCGTTTTGAATCGGAAGGAGGCTCAAAGGATGCTGGGCGTTCCGACGAAAGGTTGGCGGCGGAACGGCTGAGCGTAGGCCGCCCAAAGCTGTTCGAGCATTCAGCCGTCCCGTCGGGACTTAAGCTGGGAGGGCGGACTCCCGGCGCTGAAGCGCCGGGCTAGTTTCAGTCGGTCTCTTCGAGACGGGGATAAACGTTCGAATGGCCGTCACGCCGACTTGGCGCGTCGTACGGAGTACGTCTGGGCGAAGACGGGAGCCGGGAGCGTGGTAATAAACTAGGTAAAACCCTCTGGAGCCGTCGTTCGGTTGGTCGCGCGGTCGTTCGCCAGGAAACTTGATCACGGCTCGGCGGAGCCTCGCCCCACCAGAGCATTGGCGTCGGCGCCGTTTCGACCAGGGAATGGTCCAAAAGATCGGTTAGATTTCGCGCGGCGGGCACGCTTTCTTGAAGTCAGTCGGTCTCTTCGAGACGGGGATAAACGTTCGAATGGCCGTCACGCCGACTTGGCGCGTCGTACGGAGTACGTCTGGGCGAAGACGGGAGCCGGGAGCGTGGTAATAAACTAGGTAAAACCCTCTGGAGCCGTCGTTCGGTTGGTCGCGCGGTCGTTCGCCAGGAAACTTGATCACGGCTCGGCGGAGCCTCGCCCCACCAGCTAATTAGCGTCGGCGCCGAAGCGCGCGCAGGACGCAACTTCGATCTGTTGCGTCGATTGGTTTCGGGAGCTTGGGGCGTCAGGCAAATCGGTCCCGGACCGATAGGCCGGAAGAATCATTATTGGGGATGATTACCTGGGATTTCGCTTTGCTCCATCCCAAGGCTTTAACATGGCGGACTTTCAGTCCTTCCGACCAGGAGCTTCGGACCCGATCGACCCAAAACGTCAACCGCTCGAAGATGCGCCGAAGCGCGCGCGGGGCGCCGCTTTTTGTTTGATCTCGGGGGCGGGTTCCCCTATTGAGGGCGGCACGATGAACTTAGATTCGCTTTATTCGGAATTGACGCTGAAGACGACGGCGAAGATCGCCCTGGTGGTGCTGGACGGCCTGGGTGACGTCGCCACGAAGGACCGGGGCTACCTGACGCCGCTCGAGGCGGCGGCGACGCCGAACCTCGACGCGCTGACGCAGGACGCGGCGCAGGGGCGCATGATCCCCGTGGCACCGGGCATCACGCCGGGCAGCGGGCCGGGCCACCTGGCGTTGTTCGGGTATGATCCGATCGAATTTCAGGTCGGGCGCGGCGTGATCGAGGCGCTGGGATTGGGCCTCGAGTTGAAGGCCGGGGACGTGGCCGCGCGCGCGAACTTCTGCACGATCGACGCGGCGGGGATCGTGACCGACCGCCGGGCCGGGCGGATCGAGACGCCGGTGTGCGAAGAACTCTGCGCTTTGCTGGCCAAGAAGGTGAAAAAAGTGGGCGACGCCGAGGTGATCATCAAGGCGGGCAAGGGGCATCGGTTCGTGGTGATTTTCCGCGGCAAGGGTCTGGCCGGGCCGTTGACCGACGCCGACCCGCACCGGGAAGGCCGGGCGGTGCCGACGGTCGAGCCGGTGGACCCGAAATCGGCCGGCGCGAAGAAGGCGGCGAAATTGGTCGCCGAGTTTTACAAGGCGGCGCTGCCGGTGATCGCGAAGCGGAAGCCGGCGAACGGCTTCTTGCTGCGGGGCATCGCGCATCAGCCGGAAATCCCGACGTTCGAGGAACGCTACAAATTGCGGCCCGCGTGCCTGGCGGTTTATCCGATGTACAAGGGGCTGGCGCAATTGGTCGGCATGAAGAAGATCGAGGGGCCGCAGACGATCGCGGAGCAGTTCCAGCGTTATCTCGCGGAGTACGACAACTACGATTTCTTTTTCATCCATTACAAGTACACGGACATGTACGGCGAGGACGGCAACTTCGAGGCGAAGCAGAAGGCGATCGAGGAGTTTGACGCCGCGCTGCCGATTTTACTGCAGAAAAAGCCGGACGTGCTGGCGATCACGGGCGATCATTCCACGCCGTGCGTGGTCAAGGGGCACTCGTGGCATCCACAGCCGGTGCTGCTGACGTCGGAGTGGTCGGGGTCGGACAAGCTGGACCGGTTCACGGAGACGGGCGCGAATCTGGGTTCGCTGGGGTTGTTCGAGGCCAAGTATTTGATGCGGCACTTGCAGGCGAACGCGAAGATGTTCGACAAGTTTGGAGCGTAGGAAGAAAAGGCTGAAGGCTAAAGGCTGAAGGCTGAAGTTGGGCGGGGAAGGCTCCCGCCGTCGCTTCGCGATGGCGCGGCGGATGACCGGAAGGCTAAAGGCTGAAAGTGGGAGGGGCGGGTTGTAGCCGGGGCGGGTGAGATGAATTGATACGGATGAAGGCGATTATTTTGGCGGCGGGGAAAGGGACGCGGATGGGGGAGTTGACGAATGAACTCCCGAAACCGATGCTGGTGACGCAGGGAAAACCGATCCTGGAGCACATTCTGGACGGATTGCTCGCGGCGGAGATCAGAGATGTCTGCATTATCACCGGGTGGCGGCGCGAGGTGATCGAGAATTATTTCGGCGACGGCGGCCGGTGGGGCGCACGCGTGACGTATCGCGTGCAGGAGACGCCGGACGGGACCGGCAAGGCGGCGGCGCCGGCCAAGGACTGGGTGGGCGCGGACGATTTTCTGCTGACTTACGGCGATATTCGGGTCGCTCGGGAGACCTACGCGCGCATGGTGGAGCGATTCAAGGGCGGGAATTTCGCGGGGCTTTTGACGGTGACGCACGGGGAGGACGTGACCAAGGGTGGGTTGAATTTTTTTGACGAGGAATTCTGCCTGAAGCGGTTGATCGAGAAGCCGAGCGCGGCGCAGGTGGAGCAATTGCGCGCCGAAGGTTGGATCAAGCCGGGGCAACCGGTGTGGTACAACGCCGGGATTTATATTTTTAAGCCGGAGTTGTTCGAGTTCATGGCGCGGCTGGAAAAGTCGCCCCGGGGCGAATATGAGTTGACGGACGCGATCAGCGCGCTGGTGGCGGCGGGGCAGCGGGTGGCCGGGTTGGAGGTCGCCGGGCGGTGGGTTGATTTCCGCGACCCGGCGGTGCTGGCGGCGCAGGAGAAGGAGAAGTTTGGGTGAGGGGCGGAAGGGGTTTCGGAGGGCGTAGAGGTCGGCCGTCCCGGCGCGACTTTTGATCGGTAGGCCTTGAACCCGGCGCGAAAGCGACCGGGCTATTTTCAACGGTCCCGCCGGTACCAGATGGGGCGAAGTAAGAGTAAAAGTGAGCGCATGAGCTTGGGGCAGGTGGATGAATTCCGCCTGCACGGCCCAGCCCGCAATCGTATGAAAAGGACTTGCTTGATCGCTACTTCGGATTATTATCTTGATCAGCGTCTGGGAAGAGTCGCCAAGCGACTCGCTGACGGGGTTTCGACCCCTCACCCTAGTCGCTTTTTCTTTTTGTGGATCTGTGTTATATCGACGAGTCGGGCACGCCTGAGTTGCCCGGGACTACCTCGCACTACGTTCTGGCTGGCCTCGCGATTCCGATTTGGCATTGGAAAGATTGCGAACGGGAGATTAACGCCATCAAGAGGAACCATGGGCTCGACGATAAGGAACTGCATACCGCCTGGATCCTTCGCCGATATTTGGAACAGTCCAAAATCGCGGACTTTGAGTCCCTCACTTTTTTCCAGCGCCGGCAGGCTTCCGAGCAGTTTCGCCGCGGAGAATTGCTTCGGTTGCAAAAGTCACCGCTCCGAAGCGCCTACAAGCAGACCAAAAAGGCCTTCGCCCACACGGACGCTTACGTTCACCTCACGCATTCGGAACGTCAAATATTCATCCGTGAAATCGCAACGTGCATCGCGGGATGGGGATTTGCGCGCTTGTTTGGCGAATGCATCGACAAATTGAATTTTGCGCCGGCCGACCCTCAAATGACGGTCGATGAGCAGGCTCTGGAACAGGTCGTTTCGCGTTTTGAGCGCTACATGCGCGCGATCGGAAACTCCTTCGGCCGGCCGCAACACGCACTCTTGATTCATGATAATAACGACACCGTGGCAAGAAAGCACACCGCGCTGATGAAGAAGTTTCATCGCGAAGGAACCCTCTGGACCGACGTGAAGCACATCGTCGAGACCCCGCTTTTCGTAAACAGCGAGCTAACGAGCATGGTGCAGATCGCGGATCTCTGTGGCTATGCCTTGCGCCGATATTTTGAGAATCAGGAAAATGAGCTTTTTGACCTTATTTTCCAGAGGGCTGATAAGCGGGACAATCGAATTGTTGGGGTTAGACATTTCACGGCGCCTGGCTGCCAATGCAAAATTTGCCTCAGCCGAGTTCGAGTCGGACTCACGGACGCCCAAATTCCGCCGACAAACTGAGGCCGGGGCGCGCGAGCGCGATTGACTTACCGGGCGGCATCCTCTATCACCATCGAAAACTGACGGAGACTTTATGGCTGCAAAATCCACTGAAAAAACCGCGGAAAAAACCGCTGACAAGACGACTGAAAAAACCGGGGCCGAGCCGGGGCGCGCCCCGAACCCGGCGCGCGAGCGCGACCTTGAGGCCGCGATTTCCTCGATCACCAAGGCGTTCGGCGAGGGAAGCATCATGCGGCTGGGAGACGCGCGGGCGCTGACGCACATCGAGGTGATTCCGACCGGCGCGCTGGCGGTGGATCTGGCGCTGGGCGTGGGCGGTTTGCCGCGCGGGCGGGTGATCGAGATTTTCGGGCCGGAGTCGTCCGGCAAGACGACGCTGATGCTCCACGTGATCGCGAACGCGCAGAAGGCGGGGGGAGTGGCGGCGTTCATCGACGCCGAGCACGCGCTGGACCCCGGTTACGCGAAGAAACTCGGGGTGAATCTCGACGATCTGTTGGTGTCGCAGCCGGACAGCGGCGAGGAGGCGTTGACGATTTGCGAGACGCTGGCGCGCTCGGGCGCGGTCGATGTGATCGTGATCGATTCGGTGGCGGCGCTGGTGCCCAAATCGGAGTTGGAAGGCGAGATGGGGATGGCGACGATGGGCATGCAGGCGCGGCTGATGAGCCAGGCGTTGCGCAAGCTGACGGCGCTGTTGAACAAGGGCAAGACGACGTGCATTTTTACGAATCAATTGCGCGAGAAGGTCGGCGTGATGTTCGGCAATCCCGAGACGACGCCGGGCGGGAAGGCGTTGAAGTTTTACGCGAGCGTGCGGATCGACATCCGGCGCAAGGACACGCTCAAGGATCCGTCGGGCAACGCGATCGGGAATTGCGCGAAGGTGAAGATCGTGAAGAACAAGGTGGCGCCGCCGTTCGCCGAGGCGGAGTTCGAGATCATTTACAATCACGGCATCAATAAAGAGGGGAACATCATCGAGGTCGGCATCAGCCACGGCGTGGTGGAGAAGAAGGGCGCGTGGCTGCAATTCGACGGCGAGCTGATCGGGCAGGGCAAGGAAGCGGCGCGGCAGGCGCTCGTGGATAAGCCGGAGCTGGCGCAGTTTATCATCGCGGCGATCATGGCGAAGCGGGCGGCGCCGGCGGTGGCGGCGGCGTAGGAGGGCGGGCGCGGGGGGGAGCGGCGCTGGCTCGGGGGCGCGGCTCGGGGGGAGTGGTGGGGCGGGGAATGGGAGGGATGGGAATGATGGGAGCGATGGGAAGTATGGCGCTGGCGCTGAGGGAGGACGGGGGTGGACTGGCGCGAGGGGGATGATGAGCGGTGGCGGGGGTGAGGCGGCGCCGCGAGAGCGCGGCGGCGTGGGCTTGGGGAGGACTTTTTGAGCGGCGTGCGATAATGCCCGCGGCGGGAAATACATTCGCGAGGACTGGGCGCACACTGCGCCCATGTTCGAAACACGAACGGCGAGTTTAGAGAAGGCGGTAGCGGGCCGCGGCGGGCGGAAGTTCGCGGCGGTCGTCGGGGTGACGGCGTGCGTGGCGCTGGCGGGTTGCGCGCTGGCGCCCAAACCACTCAAGCCCGGTACCTACAAGACCGCGAGCTTTTCGGCCGACGGACGTCCCGCGCGGACGTTGGAGTTAAACCAGTCGGAGAACCCGGCGCAGGCCACCACCCACAATTCGGAACACACCAGCAAGACCACGCTGACGCTCCCGGCGGGAACGCGGGTGACGGAAGCCAAATCTTCAGCCGTACCCGCCACCGTTTCCGCTCGGAGCGGAAACGCCGCGCCGAAGCCAGGCGAAGGCGGGCCGGCTTCTACTTCAGGATTCAGCCCTCAGCCCGCCGCGGCGGGTGAACCTTCAGCCTTGGAGCGCAGCTTCGCGCTGGCGGCGGACGCGACGGAGGTTACGGAAATCACGGATCGCGAGAACACGGTGATCGGCGCCGCGCAGGCGGACAACGCGCGCGCGCTGGCCGCCAAGCTTTCGGCGATGAAGCCGATTCAATTCTGCGGCGTGCTGCTCGTGCTGGCGGCGCTGGCGATGTTTCATCCGGCGGTGCGGGCGGTGACGATGTCCACCACGTTGCAGGCGGTCACCGGCGCGGCGGGGGTCGCGCTCATCTTTGGGCCGATATTGTTGGTCGGACACGAAGGGGTTTTTCTGGTCGCCGGGGTCGGCGTTCCCGCGCTCTGGTTCATCGTGCATCGCCATGGGCACTTGCAAGGGCAGGTGGACGCGATGGCGCAGACGACGACGACAGGGAAGTCGAACGCGGGTGGTTCGACTGCGACTGACAAGTGAGCGCTCCGGTCATGATTTTACCACAACCAAAGCGGTGTCGCGCTGCGCTTGCCACCGCACTCCATAACGACGCGAAGCGCGGTTTGCCAGGGTTGGCGGACCGCGGGGCAAAGAATGAAGGCCAAGGTCTAAAGGCAGATACATCCACACTTCAGCATCTGGCGTTCAGCTTTTGACATTATATTATGAGCGATACTACTGAGCAGAATCAGACGACGGGCGCGGCCGCGACGGGTGGCGGCGCGGTGAGCCAGGTGACGTTTTCTTCAACTCCTCCCAATAGCCCGCCTCAACCCGGCTCCAATCCCGGGACGCAGGGCGCTGAGTTCCCCCCCCAAACTGCCTCGGAGCCGGGCCTGCCACCCGAAACTCCAGCCCCTGCGTCCCCCCAGTCCGTGACGGTGAGCCGAGTGAAAAGCGCCGCCGAACTGGCGGCCTTGCAGCAGTCCTATGGCGCCGCGGTGAAGGGCAATTCGGGATCGACGGCGACGGTCGCGGCGGCGGGGTCGAGTGGCGTGACGGGCAGCGTGGCGCCGCGAGGCGGGGCGACGGGGGTGAGCCTTACTGCGGGCACGGGCGGCGCGGCTGGCGCGGGAGACGGGACTAGTCCGGCGGGAACGGGCGCGACTTTGGCGGAAAGGGCGGAGGCGGCGTTCGAGGAGATGGACGGTCGGGCGGTGGCGGCGGAGAAGACAATCGTCAGCGCCATTGGAGGCAAGGTGATCGAGCATATCGAGGCGCTGCGACCGGGGATTTTCGTCCACTTGGTGGAATTGATCGCGGTGGCGCTCGCGGTTCAAGTGATACTGCATTTATTCCGTTGAACCGATGTTACCCGCCGTGTCATCCCATCCGACCGCGCGATTGGTCGCGGACGCGAGCCTCTCGACGACGCAGTTGGGCGTCTGGCTGCTCGGGGCCGCGTTCGTCATGCAGTTGATTCCGAACATCCTGGCGATGGTTCGGTTCCTGCGGCGCGACAAGGAGCAGAACGAGGTCAGTTTCGCGGCGGAATACGCCGCGAAATCGGACGTGGAGACGCTTTCCGAGCGTCTGGAGCGGGTCGAGCTGGGGATCGAGAACGTCAAGTCGGAGATCAAGGGCGACTGCCGCGAGCTGGATCGCCGCAGCGAGGACCGGATCACGAAGGTGCATGACCGGATCAACCAGGTGCTCGAAGCGGTGTTCGAGCTGCGCGGCAAGGTTGGCCCGTGAATCGTGGGGAAACGTTTTTATGAATCCGTTGCGACGTGAATTGCAACTCCGCCGGGAGATTCTCCGGGCGCTCGATAGCTGCGACGGGCTGTTGCTGCCGGAGGACGCGTTGCTGCACGGGCTGCGTCTGGCGGTGGCGCCGGCGCCGCTCGGGAGCGAGTTCGCGGCGGCGTTGGAATTCTTGGAAGCGCAAAAACTGATTGTCGGCGTGCGGCCCCGGCTGGGCGGGCCGCCGAAATGGAAATTGAGCGACGAAGGCCGCGCCGAATTGGCCACCCTATGAATCCGCATGAACATGGTCGAAACCTCTCCGCGGGACCTCTCCGACGAGCAGCAGAGCCGAATGGCGGAATGGCTGCTGAACGGGCTGCCGTTTCACATCGTGCAGGAGTTGACGGTGAAGGAGTTTGGGCGCGCGTTCTCACATGTGGCGCTTTGCTTATTCTGGCGGGAAGTCTGTTGTCCGGAATTGGCGCGGCGGCGGCGGCAGGCGGCGGAGGCGGCACGCGCGCTGGCCGCGGAGGCGGCGGAGCTTCCGGGGCGGTTCGACCAGGCGACGATTGCGGCGCTGGAGCAGAAGGCGTTCGAGTTGGCGATCTCGCCGGCGGCGAAAGCGGCGGACACGCGGGCGATTTTCTCGCTGGTGTTGCAGGCGCGGGCGCAGGAGCTGGACCGCGAGCAGTTCGAACTGGAGAAGCAGAAGTTTACGCAGAAGCTCAAGTCGGACTTGGAAAAGGGGCTGGACGCGCTCTGGGCGGAGTTGAAGGGGAATCCGCCGGCGCTGGAGCTATTTCAACAATTCAAGGCGCTGATCGCGGCGACGAAATGAAAGGGAGATCGAATCACGGACGGAGCCGGCGGCGGGCGGCGGCGCTCGCGAACGGCGCCACGGAGGGTTCCGCGGTGGCCGGGTTGGCGGAACGGATCGAGGCGGAGGGCCAGGCGCTGGAGTTGCCCGCGATTCGTTCGTTCGCGGAATTCCTGGCGGGTCACGCGCGGGTGCGGGCGGGTTCGAATTACGTGCCGTATCATTTCGCGGGGCGCGAGGCGCTGGCGCAGACCTGCGAGATCATCGATCGCGTGCTGGGGTCGGAGACCGGGCAGCCGTTGAAGGATTCGTCGCTGGCGATCTGCGGCGGCGCGCAATTTGGGAAGACGATCATCGTGCTCAACTTGAAGGCGTACGTGCTGGGCGTCTTGTTTCGCAATTGCGGTTATTACCTGCCGGACGACGATTTAGTGCAGGGAATTGTGGACACGAAGTTTCGCCCGGACGTGCTGGATCAGATTCCGTGGCTGGCGAACCTGACGCACGTCGGCAAATCGCTGAACCAGTCGGGCAAGGCGGTCAATCGCAAAGGCGCCTTCATGGTGACGGACGGCAAGCGGAGCGCGCAGGGTTATATGCGCGGGATGGGGAAGATTCCGACGACATTTTCGATGGACGTGTTGATCGAGGACGAGAAGGACGATATTCCCGAGGCGCGAGCCAAGTTTCTGACGGGCCGGTTGACGAGCAGCGACCTGCGCTTCCGGCTGAGCATCGGCACGCAGCGGTATCACGGCGCGGGGCAGAACAAGGAGTTTCTGGAGGGCACGCAGCACGTCGTAGCGCTGACTTGTCCGCAGTGCGGGCGGCAGGTGAATCCCGAGGAGGGTTGGCCGCAGATTTGCCGGATGGCGGTGACGGGACAACCGCGCCCGACTGATCCGGCGCTGACCTACGAGGGGGATTTTAAGCGAGCGGGCGAGGGCCTGTCGGCGGCCCCGTTCGATCCGACGGGGAGTTATTACCTGGCGTGCGACGAGTGCGGCGCGGAGCTGGATCGCCGGGGCGCGCGGTTGGTGGCGCGGTTTCCCGAGCGGGAAGCGCTGCGCAAGTGGTCGGTCCGCATTTCGCAGATCGGGATCGCGGCGATCGAGTTGAATCAAATTGTCGCGGACTGGCGCTCGAACGCCGTGAAGGACCCCGAGTGCATGGCGGCGTTTTGCTGCGACCGGCTCGCGATGCCGAAATCGACCAGCCAGGCGTTGACGCCGCGCGTTCTGGAACGGGCACGAGCGCTGGAGAGGTTTTCGTTGTCGCTCGACGGCGTCGCGGTGTCGAAGGCGTTCGGAACGCCGGCCACGAGCGGAGCGCCGGCGCGTTACGCGGGCTTGGACATGGGCGACCGCTGCTGGTTCGTGGCGCGCGAGGTCGAGTCGCCGTTGGTCAAGCGGGTGATCTGGCTGGAACAATTGTCGGCGGAGAAAATCCGTTCCCGGGTTCCGGCGCTGTTCCAGACGCTGGGGTTGACCTGCCTATTCGTGGATGCGGGGCCGTTGCGCGACACGTCGCGGGACCTTTGCCTGATCCTGAATGGGTTGGTGGAGTTTCAACCGCCGCGCGTCGCCGATCCGGACCGGGCGTTCATCGCGTTCCCGGGCGGGCTGGTTTGGGACGGGCCGAACGTCCGCTGGCGAGGGCTGCGCGCGGCGGCGGTGGAATTCACGCTGAAGGACAGCCAGGGAGTGAAACACAAATTGGGGATCACGCAGGACGGGCGCTATTACCCGCTCATTCAGTGCCATCGGGACGAGACGATTCAGCGGGTGGTGAACGAGTTTCTTACCGCGGAGGAAGGGGTGATCGACGTGCGCGACGGGAGACTTCGCACCGAGCCGCTTATGCGCCTGCCGCGGCGTGAACCGGGCGCGCCGGCGATTCTGGAGGTCTTTGACCGGCATCTGCTCACCGGCAGCCGGAAGGAGCGGGACGAGAAGGGGAAGGCGAACTCGTTCGTCGATCATTGCGAAAACCATTTCCTGCTGGCCGACGCTTACTCGGCGCTGGCCGAGAACGTCGCCTCGCAACGCCCGGCGTTCGCGCCCGGGACGATCAAGGCGTTTGACAGTGAGCGCGCCGCCACCCTGGCGGGTCGGCGTGATCGCAACGTGAGCGCGTAAACGCGAATGAAATTGCCACTTATGAAAATGCCCAAACCAACGTTGCTCGGCCGTTTCCGGTCGGTGGTTAAGGGGTTGGTCAATCGAGGGGAGGCGCGTGGCGCGAGAGCGGCAGAGCGCGAACTTTTGCGGGAGAAAATGAGCGGGCCGGCGGCGGAAACGATTCCGGGACTCGACACGGGCGGGGCGAAGGGGTTGAACCTGCAATCGTTGGTCAACGCGGCGAATGTCTGGCGCGAGTATTACAATCCACTGCACCAATTGACGCTGCAACGGGCGGTGGCGCTCTTGCAGGCGGAGCAGCGCGGGCTGTATGCGGACCTGCAGTGGACCTACAAGTTCATCGAGGAGCGATTCCCGACGCTTTTCGCGCTGATTGAACGGCGGGCGTCCGCGATCCTGGAACTGGATTACCATTTCAAGACGATCCCGGAGGAGAAGTGGCCGGCGGGCGCCACGCGCGAGCTGGCGGAGGCGCAGGCGGCGGCGCTGCGCCAGGCGTACGAGAGGATCGACAATCTGAAGGAGGCGATCGAGTTTCTCGCGCTGGCGACGTTTCGGGGGTTCAGTCACTTGGAGAAGATCTACGCCCAAGGCGGCGTAGATCAGAATCCGCTGGAGGGAGCGGATCCGAACGCGTTGTCG
The DNA here is from genome assembly GCA_964522665.1 of uncultured Verrucomicrobiota bacterium. Classification (GTDB taxonomy): domain Bacteria; phylum Verrucomicrobiota; class Verrucomicrobiia; order Limisphaerales; family CAZFVY01; genus CAZFVY01. The sequence continues at coordinate 30,480 of CAZFVY010000027.1, forward strand.
ATTCCGGGGGCGGGTGGAGAGGCGGTTCGCGGAGTGGTGGATGGTTACGCGCAGCCGCTGCCGTCGCAACCCAGTCACGGCTCGGCAGAGCCTCGCCCCACCACCATTGGATACGGCGCGGTCGAGGCTCAGTGGCGTCGAAGCGATGGCGAGGACGGAGCAGAGCCTCGCCCCACCAAGAGTTCAACGAAGAATGGGCACGACGAGATTGTGCATCTGGAGCCGGTCGAGCAGTGGCATTGGACGCGGAAGAGTTTGTACGCGCCATGGCTTTACAACGCGAACGCGATGCAGACGAACTTCGGGGTCGAGGTTCCGGCGGCGCGGTTCATCATTCGCGAGGTCAAACGTCCGATCAATCGGCTCGCGCTCATCCTGTTCATCAAACAGAACCTGGGGCAAAAGGATTGGGACGCGTTCGTGGAGATTTACGGGATTCCGAACTGCATCATCCTGGGGCCGCCGAACGTGCCGGTGGAAAAGGAGAGCGATTACCAGGAAGCCGCGGAAAACGTGGCGAAAGGGGCGAGCGGGTATTTGCCGAACGGCAGCGATGTCAAGTATCCGACCGAGCCGCGCGGGCAGAATCCGTTCGCGGAGTATCTGCGGCGCCTGGACGAACAATTGATTTTGGTCGGGACGGGCGGGTTGCTGACGATGCTGACGCAGAGCGGCAGCGGGACCCTGGCGGGCGCGGCGCACCAGGAGACGTTCGAGCTGATCGCCAAGGCGGAAGCGGGGCGAATCTCCGAGGTGTTCCAGAGGCAACTCGACGCTGAGATTCTCGCGCGGCAATTCCCCGGCCAGCCCCGGCTCGCCTATTTCGAACTGGCGGCCAACGAGGAGACCGACGTTGCGGCGGTGGTCGAGCAGGTCAATAAACTGGCGGTCGCGGGCTACCGAGTGGAGCGGGAGTTCCTGGCGGAGAAAACGGGGTACGCGTTCGAGACGGCGGTGGCGCCAGCCGTGGTCCCGCGGGGCGAATCGGACGACGCGCTTCCAACCGAACGAAACGGCTAACCGGCCATCGATCGATCAACTCACTGAACCTATGAATCTGCCCCTGCTCAATCGTTCCGCGGACGGACAATTTCAACCGCCGGTGGATGGCTGGTATCATTTGGCGCCGAAGGGCGAATTCGCGCACCCGGAGACCGGCTGGTCGCAGGTGATCGATGAACGCGCGCTGCATAGTATTGTGCAGCGATTTCGCCAGGAGGCCGCGCGGCCGAACTTCACGGGGCTGCTGGTCGATTTCGAGCATTTTAGTTACGACCCGGGCAAGTCTTCGGAGGCGGCCGGGTGGATTCAGGACCTGGATGGCCGGCCCGACGGACTGTGGGGCGCGATCCGCTGGAGCGACGTGGGCGAGAGCGCGATTCGGAACGGGCGTTACCGGCTGGTTTCGCCGACCTGGACCGCGCGCGACGTCGAGCGGCTGGACGAACGGCGCATCCGGCCGTTGCGGCTCGACTCCGCGGGGCTGACGAACAACCCGAATCTCAAGGGCATGGTCCCGCTTTCCAATCGCCAGCCCGCTCTCATTTTAGCGGCCGACCACGGCGTTCCGCCGGGATTCCCCGCCGCAAATCTCCCGCGCACCGGCGCCGGAGACACAACCCCAACCCAAGGAAACATGAAACCATTGTATCTCGCCTTGGGACTGTCCGCCGAGGCCTCGGAAGAGGCCGCGCTGGCGGAGGTCACCAAGCTCAAGAACCGCGCCGCGGCCGCCGAAGCCGAGCTGGCGCCGCTGCGCAATCGCAACGCGGAACTGGAGGCCAGCGCCGCCGAATTGCTGGGCGCGCAAGTCGAACACGATTTGGCCCGGTTCGCCCCGCGGTTCAAACCGGAGGCGCGCGACAAGTGGCGCGCCGCGCTGCTGGCCAACCGGGCGGGCGCGCTCGAGCTGCTGGAGTCGCTCGCGATCGGCGCCGGGCCGGGCGCGTCGGCGAGTCGCGCGGACTGGACGCGCCCAGGAGCGCCTGTGACGGGAGTGAGCGGAGGCGCCGGCCGTTCGCCGATTCACAACCGGGCCGAGGCGGTTCCGCCCAACGGTGATTTTCTCGCTGGCGTGGGCGCGCGTCCCGGTGAACACCCGTTTTTGAACCGCGCGCGCGAGCTGGCGGAAAAGCGGCAATGCGGCTTGCCGGAGGCAATCATGCAGTTGGCGCGTTCCGAGCCGGCCGCCTACCGCGACTACGCGCTGGCCATCAACGGCCTGGCCGCCACGAATTAACCGAAAAACCAAAATCCTCAACCCTAACTCCTCTCTCTCATTATGGGACAATCCTACGTAGATCAAGGCTACCGCACTTACACGGAGCACGTCGCCGGCGCGCTGGACGGCAAGGAAATGTACGTCGTCGAACTCGCGTCGGACGGACGCGTGCAACTCTACACCGGCGCGGGCGCTTCGCCGGCCCTGGGCGTCGCCTTCCAAAAGTTGAAGCCTGGCGCGGTGGATGTGCAGATTCGCCTGCTTGGCAAGAGCGGCACCGTCAAAGTCGTTCAGAACGGAGCCGTGGCGTGCGGCGCCCGCGTGGCCGCGGTGAGCGGCGGCAAGGTCGGCGCGGCGAATCCAGGCGACCGGGTCATCGGACTCAAGTTGACGCCCGGCACCGGCGCAGACGGTGACGTGATCGAGATTCTCGACGAGCCGGAGCCGTACTTCGGAACCCCGAGCGCGTACGCCATGACGCTTGGCCTTGGCCTCATCGGGTCGGCTTGCGTCGGCGGCGCCTACAATTCGGCCTCGATGGCGAACGTGCTGAACGTGATCGAGGAGTTGAACGCCGACATGCACGCCCTGGTCACGGCGATCAAGGCCCACGGCATCGCCATCCAATAACCAAAAACGTTGAACTCCGTCCACCGCGCAGGTGAACGAGTTCGCCATCCAACCAGACCATTATACCCAACCCCAATTCACCATGATCGTTACCGCCACAGCCAACCCCGTGCTTTCGCAACTCCTGGTCAAATTCATGCAGGACGCGCGGGAGTTCGTCGGGAGCAAACTGTTCCCGTATTTTTTCACGCCGCTGCAGAGCGCGGCCTACTACGTCTTTGACCGCGAAAACATGCTGAACGCGCCGACGAGCATCGCGCGCGGTCCCGGCGGACCGTACACGCGGACGCGCATGCGCCTGTCCGACGACACTTACAACTGCCGCGAGTACGGCCACGAGGAACCGGTGGATGACCGCGAGCGCAAGAAATACTCGATCGCGTTCGACGCGGACGCCGCCGCGGTCCGGCGGCTGGCCTACATCCTGGCGCTCAATTACGAGCAGCGCGTCCAGGCCGCGGCGGCCACGCTCAGCGGCAATACGCCGAGCGCGACATGGGACGATTACACCAATTCGAACCCGATGGCCGACGTCGATGCCGCACGTGAGTCGATCCACAACGCCACGGGATTGGACCCGAACCTCATGGTGATCAGCCGGCCGGTTTACTTCAAATTGAAGGAGCATCCGAAGATTCTGGACAAGATCAAATACACGCAGCGCGGCATCGTGCTGCCGGAAATTCTCGCGGCGGTGTTTCAGGTGGATGAGGTCGCGGTCGCGGGCGGAATCCAAAACGCCGCGGCCGAAGGGCAGACGGTCAATCCCGCGAACATCTGGGGCAAGGACGTCTATCTGGCGCACGTCAACGCCGCGCAGGACTTGCAGGCGCCGACGTTCGGCCGGACGTTCGCGTGGACGGAGGAAACGGGTCCCGAGGGTGTGCTGATCGAGAGTTATCGGGACGAGACGATCCGCGCCGACGTGCATCGCGCGCGGCAGGACGCGGACGAGAAAATCCTCGGGGCCGAAGCCGGCTACCGCATCTCGGGAGCGATCGCGTGACAAAAGGCTGAAGGATAAAGGCTAAATGCTAAAGTGAGACCGAAACATCCTGCCGTTACTTCAGCCCTCAGACCTTAGCCTTCAGCCTTCTTTCTGATATGTGGCTCGCCATTACTGAAGCGCACCTGCTCAGCCGCCTGAGCGGAACGGAGTTGACGAAGCTCCGTTCCGCCGCGCTGGGCAACGGGCAGGCGGACCCGGTGCAGCCGGTGATCGATGAAGTCAGCGCGTATGTGCGGGGCTTCGTCGGACGGCGGTATCCGCTGGGCGAAGCGGGCACGATTCCGCAGGAACTTCTGCGGGCGGCGCTCGCCTTGATCGTCGTGGAGTTAATGTCACGCGTCGCCGGGGTCGTGACCGACCCGAAGGGCGAGCGCAAGTCGGCCGCTGACAAGGCGGAGGAACTATTGCAGGCGGTCGCCGACGGGCGCTTCGCGGTCGAGGCGCCGGTCACGCAAACGACGGCGACGATCAGCAACCCCAGCCCGAATGTGCCCGATCGTCCGTTGCGGTTCTCGAGCGGCGAGCAGGAAGGACTTTGAGCAAAGGCTAAGGGCTAAATTCTGAAGGCTGAAGTGATCCAATATCCTGACAGACAATCCGCGAGTATTCGCATCGACCTGAGCACGGAGCCGTTCAACGTGGGCGGCGGGTTGGCGCGGGTGCGGGCGGGGTTGAATCGCGCGGTGACCGCGGCGGCGACTTCGCTGGTGCGCCATCACTTTCGCGAGTTGGTGAGGACCAATTGCAACGAGTACGGCCTGCCGCCGGCGTTTTGGCCGCGGATGATTCGCGAAACCTCGGGACAGGCGACGACTCGGGGCGGCGAGGTGCGGTTGCCGCGCGAGGTGGCGCATCGCTATCTCGGGGGCGTCATCGAGCCGAAGAATGGCGCGCGGGCGCTGACGATTCCGGTGATCGCCGCGGCGTATCACCAGCGCGCCCGGGACATCAGCGGGCTGCGGTATTACCCAGCCGACCCGAGGACGGACGGAGGATATGTGGGTTTTCTCGGGCGGCCGTCGGAGAGCGGCGAGGGACCGGAGATCTATTACAACCTGGTCCGCCGGGCGCGTCAGGACGGCCAAAAGTTTGTGCTGCCGAAGCCCGAAGAGCTGGAAACCGCGGTGAGGGCCGCGATCAAGCGGTTTACCGCCAAACTCCATTAACATGGGAAACTTGTTTACCGACCTGCAGCAAGCAGTCGCCGATCGGCTCGCCGCGGACGCCTACTTCAGCGGCCCGCCCACGCTCGCGACGTTGACCGAAAACGTCGGCGACGTGGTGAACGCGGTGGACAAGGCGCTCAATGAAACCGGCCTGCTCGCGTTCGTGCTCACCCCGCGCGTTCAGGCGGGCCGCGAATGGCGGCGCGCGGACGTGGACGTGATCGTGAGCGTATTCGAGCAAGTGAGCCTGAACCGCGACCCCGCGGTCGGCTCGGGGAAACCGGCGATCGACGTGGCGGCGCGCGTCTGGGCGCTGGTGGATCGATGGAGTCCGAACGACCTCTGGACGCCGCTGTTGATCCAGCACGTTCATCTGGTGGAGCCGGCGCCGACCTTGATTTACGAGGTCGCGTTCGCGACCAGCACGATTATCGCCACGGTATGACGCGAGCCGTGTTTAACCCCTGCGCGAAAACAATCCCGGCGGGGATTATTCGGCGCCGTCGCGGCGCCGCGGGCGCGGTGAGCGATTCGCTTTTTGTAGTCTCCAAACCCTAACCCCAACGACATACTATGACCCTTACCGGTAGAGCCGCAGTTTTTGGCGTCAACGGCGCCATCGCATACACGGGAGTTGCCGCGCCCAGCGCGCAAGTCCTGCAAAGCGCCGAGTTGACCGATAATTTCGATTTGGCCGAACTCAAGAGCCAGGTCGGTGAAATCATCGGCCTGGCGAAGACCAATCACCGCCGCGAATTCAAGATCGACTTCGTGCCGTCCTCCGATGGGACGAGCGGCAACAACACGTTGGCGAACGCCAGGTTGTCCCTGAAATTGCCGACGCCGCTTTCGCAGGTGGTGACCTCCGGGTTCGATCACGCTGACTATAATGGCAATTGGACCTATATCGGCGGTGGGACGATCTCATTCTCCGGCGAGGGCTATTGCAAAATGACGCTCCCCTTGCGCCAGTACGATACCGACATTACCACGGCCGTCAGCTAGCGGACGGCGAAAACTGCCGCGCCCGGCTTAACTGCGAACAAATCCGCATGACCATTACCGAACAATACCTCGCTTCCGCGATCCCGACCCCGTGCCGGTTGCTCGGGGCGCGCTTGCGGCCGTATTGCGTGGGGCACGCGATGCTGCTGCACCGGTTTGAGAGTCCGTTCGTCGCGGGCGATAGCGACGGCTCAGCCGCGCAGGCGCGGGATTTGGTATTCGCGGCGCTGATTTGCGCGCATACGTTCGAGGAGGCGATCCAAGGGTTGACCACGCGCCGGTTCCACCGCCTCGCGCGGCGTGGGAGACTGCAGTGTTTCCTTCGCTTACGGACGCCGGAGCAACTGCGGAGGAAGATCGAGTTGTTTCGCGAGTACCTCGCGCAAGGCTCGCGGTGGCCGTCAATTCTCGCGCCGCGCGACGCGGGGAGCCAACCCGGGGCGCCGTGGCTGCAACGCCTGAAACTGGCGTTGATGATCCATTTGGGCAAAACGGAATCGGAGGCGCTGAACACGCCGCTCGGCGCCGCGCAGTGGGACTACGCGGCGTTTTGGGAAGGCAAAGCCGCCTGGCAGATCACGTCCGATCGCGACCTGGAGATGTTCCGGACGGCGCGCGGGTTGGAGGCGGCCGAAGCGTTATGAAACCACCAGCCTTCATCGGCGGAAAAGATGGGATGGGCTTCGGCTCCGGGGAGCTGGCGGAGGCGGCCGGCGAAGGCGCCGCATCGCGCTTCAGCGAGATGCTGAGCAAATTGGCGGACGACGCGCTGCAAGCCGTCGGCAAGAAAGCGCTGAAGGTGGGGTGGCGCGGAAACCCGCTCTCATTCGCGACGGACGCTTACGACGCGTTCAAGAAGAACGCGGATGAAGTTGAAAACCGGATGCTTAAGGTGGCGGAAATGAGCGATCGGCTGGGGGTAGGCAAGCAGGCGATCCTTTCCTACGCGGCGGGCGGGGAGGCGACGGGCTTGTCGTTGGACGACGTGGGCGGCGCGCTCAAGCGATTGAATTCGGCGATGGCTCGCTCTCAGACCGACGAGAAAACCAGGGCGGCGATCGCCAATCTGGCGGGCATGGAACCGGCAGAATTGGCGGGCAAAGGAACCGAGGCGGTGTTCGAGGGGATCGCGAGCCGGATGGGGCAACGGGCGATGACGCCGAAAATGGCGGATGATTTTACCTCGGTATTCGGCGGCAAATCGGACTCCTTGCTGGCGGCGTTTCAGGAGCGCTTTCACGAGGCGGCGGAGTACTCGCGCCAATCGGGCAATCAGCCGTCGGACGAAAAGTTTGACCAGTTGGCGGCGACGCGCGAAAAAGGCGCCGCGGCGGCGGAGGTGATTCACGATTCGTCGAAAGCGATCTACACCTGGTTTAACCAGAAGAAAGAGGAGATCAAGCAGCGGATCGCCACGGAGTCCGATCCCTCGAAGCGAGCCGTGCTCGAGCGGGCTTTACGGCAGGCGGACGCCGACCTCGCGGCGTTGCGCGTGAATTTACCGGGCGACAAGTCAGCGGTCCCGGTCTCGGCGGGCCAGAGTTCTCCGGTGGCTCCAGCGCAGCAAGGGTTGTTCGCCAACGGTGGCGGAGGTCAAATGAGCGATCTTTCTCGGGAGCAGCTCGACTTGCTCCGGGGCATTCGATCCGACGTCGGAACGCTGGCCGATATTATTCGCGTCAATCTGGGAAATTGAAGATCGCCATGCCCGACGAGACAAACCCCATTTTCACCGGCCAGGTGGTCACCGAACTGCAGGCGCAATTGCGGTTTTCACCGCAGCAGGGCTGGCAGACGGTCCGGACCTGGCGCGGCAAGCGCGAGGCGGTCGAGGCGCTGGTCGCCCAAGTGGCATTCGGCGCGATCGGAGTCGAACTGCACGGCGACGCGCCGTACGCGGAGCTGGCGGTGACGTACGGTTTTCTGTTCGGCCAGGACCCGGCGAACGATCCGACCCAAATCCAAAGCCTTTGGTCGCTGGCGGCCAACGTGGTGCAGAAGCCGTTGATGGAGCACCCGTCGCTGGTCGAGGTGTTCAACAGTTCGCCGCCGAAATACCAGTTGGTGACGGGCGCGCCCGGCGCGCCGAGCGCGGTCAGCCAGGGCGCCGCGCTGGTGCAGTTCAACGCGCAAATCCAACGATTGCAGGAAACCCCGCAAGCGCCGGAAACGGTCGTCTGGGACGTTTACGACCTGAGCGGCGCGGTGGCCGGGGTGTTCCGCTTTTACTACACGGCGCTGTTGAACAACGTGACGACGTTCGTCTGGTCGCAGTTTGTGCTGCGCCACGTGAACGTGGTGGCGCCGGGATCGTCGGTCAAGCCGAGCTACAAGAACGTTTTGAAGTTCTACACCGCCGAGCAGTTGAAAGCGGCGGAACGGATTCCGGCGACGATTCAATTTGAATTGCCCGTCGGCCCTTGGCTCAAGCAAACGCCGACGCTCGAACAACTGCCCTCCGGTAAATTCCAGATCACGCAGGAATGGTGGAGCGCGGCCGGGAACGACCAGTTGATCTATCCGCCAGTCACGAACGCCGATTTATGAGTCCCAATCTTCCACCAGAATTGTCCGGCAGCGGGCGCCTGATCCAGACGGTGAACGCGCTGATCAAATTGGTCGGCGCGCTTCGGCAGGCCAGCAGCGCCGACTCGCTTACCTCATATACCACCAAGGGCGTGATCCGGCGTCCATTGACGGTCGAGGCGCCGTCTGGCGCCGGGAAGTGTTGCACGCCGCGGTGGTCGTAAGACCAAGGCTGAGGGCTGAAGGCTAAATGCTGAAGTAAAGACTATGACGTTCAAAATCACATCGCAGGTGGCCGGTTTGCATGAGCGCCGCGCGCGGGTTGCAAGCCCCTCGCAGGTTGCCCCATTTCAGCCTTCAGCATTTAGCCTTCGACCTTTGCGCATCGCCGCCAACGCCGCCCGCGCGGTGGGCCGCAACGCGCTATCAGTGGCCTCGGGCCATCCACTGCGCGTGGACGCGGCGACGGCGGCCGCGCGGCTCGCGGTGTGCCGAGCGTGTGAGCAGTATATACCTGACGCACAACGCTGCGGGCACGCGCGATGCGGCTGCTATCTCCGTTTCAAGACCGCGCTGAAGGCGGAGCGGTGCCCGGACGGCCGCTGGCCTGCCCCCAAAATCTCTATGAGCGAAGACGGCGGCCTTGGAGTGCGACGGCAGAGCGCCAGCGCCGACGCCGCTTTTCGGCCAATTGGCAATCGCGACCAAAGCGGTGTCGCGTCGGACTTGCCACCGCACTCCAAAGCGCCCGCTGATCCGTCGGCCCATACTTCTCATTCCGACCCATCAGTCCCATGAATCTCAACCTCTTCATCGACGTCACCAACAAGCGGCTCGTCTCCGGCCCGAACGGCGGCGGCACGTTCACGCTGCCGGTGTTTTTCCGCCAGGACAACCCGACGCTCGTGGTCACGCTGCTGCAGGCTAATCCGGGCGGCGGCATTCAAGCCCCGTACACCACGCTCGATGTCACCGGCCTCTCGATGTTCATCGGCATCGGCTTCAACTACGGCTCGATGCAGGACCGGCTGGTCGCCTATCAGGGGACCTGGACGGCGGACACCGACGCGAACACGCTCACGGCCGTTCTCTCGCTGAACACCACGCAAGTCGATTCGCTCCTGCGCAACGCGCTCACGGGGCAAACGACGGCGAAGTTCGAGGTCGTCATCAGCCAGGGCGGCAATAATCAGACGGTGCTGCAGGTCCCGGTCACCCTCCAGGCGGACGTCATCCGCAGCGACGCGCCCGACCCGACCTCGCTCGGCAACACCAACGCGCTCGCGGACGCCGTGTTCGCCATCTTCGCGAATAGCAACACCAATACCGTCGCCGAGAACTCGCACCTGATCTCCATCAACGCCAAGCTAAAAAGCAATGGCGGCATCCTCTCGGACTCGAACGGCCTCTTCGCCAACATCGGCCCCGGCGCCTACCAGATCGCCAGCGGCGCGTCTCCGGTCACGCTCGCGGTGACCGCGATCGGCACGCCCGCCATCAGTTCGACCACGGCCGTCGCCGGCGGCAGTTTGCCGAATGGCAACGTCTATTACCGCGTCAGCGCGATTGACCCGAGCGATTACGAGGGGATCGGCTCGACGCAAAGCAACGTGGTCGTCGGCGGTGGTAACAACGCCGTCTCGCTCGCCTGGAGCGCGGTGACCAACGCGATCGGTTACAACATCTATCGCGCGTTCACGACCGGCGCGTTTACGAATTCATTCATCGCCGAGGTGGATGCGCCTACGACGGTCTATCACGACGATGGCTCGCTCGATCCCGAGGATTTCACCCCGCCCGATGGCCTGGGCAACAAATCGATCACCGGCAAAGTCCACGACGGCGCGCTCGTGATCGAGGTGAAACCGAAGACCAATGGCGGCCTGGAAGTCGATGGGACCGGCCTAAGCTGCACTTTCGGCGACACCCAATACACCGTCGCGGATGGCACCGCGCAGACCCAGGCGAACGAAGGCCGCGTCTTCGCGCAGACCTACGCCCCCGCGATCACGACCGGCCCGGCGTACGCCCCGAACAGCGTCTGGCTCGACACCTCGCCCACGACCTTGCCCCCCGCGCTCAAGGTCTGGAACCCGCACAACTCGACCTGGATGAAACCCTCAAACCTCTCTTAACCACGGATTTCACGGATGAAAATGGATAAACAAAAGCACGGTCCCAATCCGCGCCATCCGCGTAATCCGCGGTAAAAAGCTATGCCTGGTTCCCCCTGTAACGTCCAATGCACGGTGATCGATTCCGAAGGGGCCGATCGCTACATCAACGCGATCTTCGATCCGCTCTTCAATCCCTACACCGTGGGCGGCAACAAACTTGTCACGCGGACCGAGGCGCAGACCTGGTCGGCCATCACGACCGGCTTCATGGCCGTCTCGCTGATGCCCGGTCTCTGGCGCGTCACGATCGACCAGGACCAATTCAAGATCACCGTCCCCGACGACGCCAGTTCGCATAATCTGACCGACATCATCACACCCTGAAAAAAAGGCTGAAGGCTGAACGCTGAATGCCGAAGTAAAACAAACACTATGGACACAGTTACCCACAAAAACACCGGCGCGCCTATGCTCGCCCAATTGGCCGGGCGCGCAATTGCGGCCCACCTCAAATCCGGCGGCGATTTCCGAAGCGCCAACCTTGGTGGCCACGATCTTTCGGGTCTTGATTTGGGCGCAGCCAAACTCTCGAACGCCGCCCTCAGCGGCTGCAACCTCTCAGGCGCGAAACTCGTCACCGCGGAGTTGCAGAATGCGAACTTCAGATTCGCGGATCTTCGGGGCGCGCAACTGGAGGGCGTGGACGCCGCGGGGGCGGATTTCTCTTGCGCGAAATTAACCGGAGCGAACTTCCTTGGCGGAAACTTCAGCAGTTGCGACTTCCGGGAAGCGGATTTGAGCGGCGCCGACTTGACCGGGGCGGCCATCACCGGGGCCGTATTCGCCGACGCGAACCTCTCCAGCGTCAACCTCTCGGGCCACGATTTGCATAGCCAAAACTTCGCCGGGGCGAATCTGCGCGGGGCCAACCTCACGAAGGCGGATCTCACCGGCGCCAAGCTTGATCGCGCGGATCTGACCGGCGCGATCACGGCGGGCGCGATTGGGCTGATGGAAGAAAAGGCCAAAAGCTGAAGGCTGAATGCTGAAATGGGAAAGGGACGAAGAACCATGCTGACCAAGGATGAAATGCTCGGTGTGATCGCCACTGAGGCGCCGGGGCTCGTTTTTGAGCAGGATCCCCAAGCTATGACGAATGCCGCCGTATTCGAGTTTTGTGAGCCTTGTAAACGCGATCTTCGGCGAGGTCGCGCTACGCTCGCCGGAGAAACGTATGAGGCATTCGTGCGTGTTTGCACGCGCTCGGGCATCAGCGCGGAGGATCTCTAGCACTTCAGCATTTAGCGTTTAGCCTTCAGCCTTCGTCATGTCTTCCAGCGTCATCGGTAACATCGTCGATTCCACCGGCGCCGCGCGCACCGCGACGCTGCTCACCTTCTCGCCGCTCTCGCTGCCCCAGGTCGATGGGCCGGACCTGATCACGAGCACGGATACCACATGCGTCACGAGCGCGACGGATGGGAGTTTCACTGTCGAGCTTTGCGCGGGGGATTACAAGCTTGTGATCGACCGCGACACGTTTTGCTTGAGCGTGCCGACCGAGGACGGCGAGTATCAGCTCGATGATTTGTTGACGGACGGGACGCTGGTCTTCACGGGCGGTCCGCCGCCGAGCGGTTCGCCCACCGCGACGACCACGGTCTATGGCATGGTCCAGCTCGCCAAGACCGATTCCTCGCCGAAAGTCTATACGCAGTCGTGGCTCGATCAGATTTTCACCGGCCTCGGGACGGCCGCGCTCTACGCCGGCCAAACCTCGATCGCGATCCTTGGCATCGTCACGACCGGCACGTGGAACGCCACGCCGATCGCCAACGCCTACCTTGCGAATTCCTCGATCACGGTCACCGCGGGCCACGGCCTGGGCGGTGGTGGCAGCGTCTCGCTCGGCGGCTCCACGACGGTGAACCTGTTCTGCAACGGCTCCTCGACATACACCGCGAACGCGATCCCGAAGTTCGATTCGACGAGCACGCTGGGGTATAGCTCGCTGACCGATACCAGCACGCGGTTGACCTGCACAAATGGGCTGCTCATCAACGGCAAGGTTGGCTCGGGAAACACCTTCCGCGATGACGCGACGATCGAGTGCCAGGCCGTCCAATGCCAGATCTCGGTCCTGGACACCTACGTCGGCGGCGGCGGCGTTCCAGTCGCGAACGCGGGCGATGCTGGCATTGTCTTCGGCGCCTTCGATACTGACCTAAACAAGGTCAAGCTCGGCAGCCTTTCCTACACGCTCGCGGACGTCGGCCCGACCACTTATTACGCGGTCGCCCGGGTCAATGTCTCGGATCACACCGGCGATCACGTCGCCGCAAATTATTACTGCAATCGCGGCGCGATCCTTTTTCCCACGAGTGGCACGGAGGCCGCGCCGGGCGCGAGCATTTACCGCATCCACGGCTCGATCAGTCTCGACGATGCGCAGGCCGTCGCTTGGAATGGTGCCACCGCCCTCTTCTACACGAATGGCGGCGAATTCCAAGTCGGCAATACCTCGACGGCGGGCAATTACACCCGTCTTTACTCGAAGTACGGCGCGGTCCTCGACGCACGGGCTGACGGGGACGTGAAGATTTACGTTGATCTGCTCATGCAGAGCGGGCAGGCGATCTACTTCGGTGGCAACACCGTCTTTGCTTCGGTGACCGGTGGCGAGACGCAATGCGGCAGCGCGGTTGCCTCCGGGAATTACACTCGCCTCTATTCTTATTTTGGCCCAGTGCTCGACGCAAAGGCGAACGGCGACACGCAGATCTACGCGAACCTCCTCATGCCGAGCACGACCGCGATTTATTTCGGCGGAAACTCGGTGTTTAGCTCGACCACGGGCGGCGAAACTCAGGTCGGGAGCGCGAGCACGTCGGGCAATTACACGCGGCTTTATTCCAAATTTGGTCCGGTGCTTGACGCGTTGGCGGACGGCGACGTGAAGATTTACGCCAACCTGGCGATGCCGGACGCTTCGGGGATTTATTTCAACGGCGTTGGCGCGTTCGCCTATACGGACGGCGCCCGGACCAGCGTGGGCAACACCACTACGGGCAACTACGTCTCGCTCTACGTTGGCGGCGGCGAGGGCTTGCGCGTATCGACAGGCGGGGTCGTAACGCTCGCGACCTGGCACGGCGTCGCCATCGCGAACGCGTACCTCGCGAATTCCTCGATCACGATCACGCCTGGCTCGAATCTCTCGGGCGGCGGCGGCGTGTCACTGGGTGGCAGCGTCACGATCTCGTTCAACTCCAGCTATGCCGGAGCGACGTCGATCGTCACGCTCGGGACGGTCACGACGGGCGTTTGGAATGGCGCGGCGATCACCAACTCATATCTCGCGAATTCCGCCGTCACGATCACGACTTCGACCGGTCTCTCGGGCGGCGGCAGCGTCTCGCTCGGCGGCTCGCTCACGCTCACGGTCAACCAGGCGTTCAGCCCCACCTGGACCGGGACGCACGTTTTCAGCGGTCACGACGTCACCATTCATAGTGGCGATTTGCTCCTGGATGATAGCCAGGCGATCCGGTTCAGCGGCGTCGGCGGATTCTATTACGCGGATGGCGGCCAGACGAGCGTGGGCAACACCACGTCCGGCAACTACGTCTCGCTCTACGTCGGCGGCGGCGAGGGCCTGCGCGTTTCGACGGGCGGCATCGTGACGCTCGCGACGTGGCACGGCGTCGCCATCGCCAACGCCTACCTCGCGAATTCCGCGCTCACCGTCACCGCCGGCGCGGGCCTGGCGACCGGCGGCAGCGTCAGCCTTGGCGGCAGTGTGACCCTCACGACGGACGAAACGTACGCGCACACGTGGACCGCGCTGCACACGTACTCCCTTTCGACCGACTCGACCTCATTCGCCTCCGGCGCGCAGGCGATCAAGCTGACGACCACCGCCAGCGCGACCGACAACACGCATCACAAGGCCAGCCCCTGGCTCAGTCTCACCGCCTCGATCTGGACGGGATCGGCCACGGCGAAATTATTCCAGGTCCAAAATCAGGGCGTCTCCGGAACGAGTTCGGCGTACCAGCTCGTCCTGCAATCGACCGACACCAGCTCGATCCTGCTGATCCGCGGCGACACGGGTAATATCACGACCAGCGCCAACCTCGCGGTCGGCGGCACGCTCACCGCCGGCACGTACGTCGGCCAAACCTCGATCGTGACGCTCGGCACGATCACGACCGGCGTCTGGAACGGCACGGCGATCGCCAATGCGAACCTCGCGAACTCTTCGGTCACCGTCACGACGTCCACTGGCCTCTCAGGCGGCGGCAGCCTGTCGCTGGGCGGCTCGCTTACCTTGACGGTCGATCAATCCTTCAGCCCGACCTGGACGGGGACGCATCTCTTCAGCGGCCACGTCGTCACGATCAAGGATGACCTGGCCGATTACACCGGCGACACCGGCCAGCTCACCATCGAGGGCTCGAGCAACACGAATAAGCGGCTCACGCTTGGCTACGCCACGACTGGCGACTATGGCTTCATCCGCGCGGTCCTCTCCGGTACCACCGAAAAGAATCTGATCCTGAATCCAAGCGGAGACGGCCACGTCATCATCGGCGGTACCAGCGACCTCGGCTCGGGCAACCTGCAGATTTACGGCGGCATCACCTTCTCCGGAGCGCGCTCGATCGTCACCACGAGCGGCACGCTGACGCTCAATGGCAGCGGCAACGTCGCCCTCGGCACGGTCACGAGCGGCGTCTGGAATGGGACCGCGATTAGCAACAGTTACCTCGCGAACTCATCGCTCACCGTCACGGCGGGGACGGGCCTCTCCGGTGGCGGCAGCGTGAGCTTGGGCGGCAGCGTCACGATCTCCGTCTCGACCAGCTACGCGGGCGGAAGCTCCATCGCGACGGTCGGCACGATCACGACCGGCGTCTGGCATGGGACATTGATCGGCCTCCTTTACGGCGGCACCGGCGCCGATCTCTCGGGCACGGGCGGCGCGGGGAAATACTTGAAACAGGCCAGCAGTGGCGCCGCGATCACCGTCGCCACGATCACCGCGCCCGAGGTTACCCAGGCGGTTGTCTGTCTCTTCAGCCAGAGCGCGGCCGTGGCAATCTCCAATTCGGTCGCCACCTCGGTTTGCTCGGGGATTGGGTCGGTCGGCAGTAACGCCATCGCCGCCAACAGCCTCAAGGTCGGCTCGCAGCTCCGCTTCCGCGCCAGCGGCAGCGCGGGCATGGGGGCCGCGGCGGCGTACCTCGGATTCAATTTTCTCCTGGCGGGAAGCACCTATTCGATCTCCTTTTCCGCGACGGGCGGCGCCCAGTATTTCTGGACCGTTGATTTCGTCGCCACGATGACCGCCATTGGGGCCAGCGCCGCGTATAATTACACCTTCGAGCTCCGCGGGGTCACGGGCGGCGTAACCACTTCCGCCAACGCCTCGGGCGTTGGCAGCGCCACGTTCGACTCGACGGCGGCCACGAATTGGGATTGCCAGGGCGAGCTTACCTATGGTGGTGGCAGCCCCTCGCTGACTTGTCGCGCCGCCACCCTTGAGCAACTCGCGGGGGCGTAACCAAAGAAAGAGATGGCAAAATCATGGGTGGCAAAATCATAAAGAAACGAAAGACCTGCCTGCGTTGTCCCTTCCTCCTGAAGATCACGATCACCTATGATAGCGGCCGCGTCTCGCGGATCTTCCGTTGCCGTCACGAGACCCAGATTGGATTCGAAAAGCCCAACGTGGCGCGCTTAATCAGCCCTGGACCGATGGTCCCCACCTGGTGTCCGCTCGCCCCTCCCTCTCCGGCATGATTTTGCCACCCATGATTTTGCCTGCCCTCCGTAGCAACGGCGAAGGTGGGCCAATTCAGTAACCAAAAACAAAAAATGAAACTAGACCTACGAAAACCGTTCCGAACCTTGTCCGGCAAACCGTCCAAATCCGATCCCTCGATGTCGGAAACCTTGGCGCAGGCGATTGCCAATATGCCGCCACCCCAGCAGGGCAAACAATTGCCCATCCTCAAGCTCTGGGGCTGGGCCACGAAGCTCGCCTCGACGGAGAACGGCGGCGGCATCCTCGAACTCGATAAAGAGGACGCGAAGACGTTCGAGGAACTCGTCACCGCCCACCCCGGCCTCACGATCCTGGCCAAGGGGCAACTCCTCGAGCTGCTCAACGAAGCGCAATCGGCGGCGAAGAACTAAGCCTCCTACGCCAAGGCTTCCCCCTACGCTGAGGCTTCGGGGGGACGGGTCGGAGGCCAGGGCGCGCCTTGGAGTGCGGCGGCAGAGCGTGAGCCTCCTATGCTGAGAGCTTCGGAGACCGGGACGCGGTTGCCCTCCGTAGCCTTGGCGTAGGACGGGCGCCGACGCCGCTTTCTGCCGCGTGATCACCCCGACCAAAGCGGTGTCGCGCTCCGCTTGCCACCGCACTCCATAACTAATCGCGGTTCGATTGCCACCGCACTCCATATAGCCCATGTCCAACCCGATCACGTTTACTCAGGCGCAAACGGTGCGCGCCGGCGACAAGCTCACCAGTACGCACTTCCGCTCGCTCGCGCGCGCGTGCAATGACCGGCTCCGCTCGGGTATTGGCGATCCGGACTGGCGCATCCACGCGGCCGCGCTCAACTTCACGCGCCAGGTCACCGCGCCGGATGATAATGGGTTCGGTTACTCGTTCGAACCGGAATCGACCTGGGCGCAGTTTTACGCGCACGTCGATCCGGCCTCGGGCGTCACCTGGCCGGTCGCTGACGTGGGAGACGAACAGGGCGCGAACCCGGGCAGCCCGATCGTCGGATTTGTCACCGGGGCGAGCGTGCCGGAGAATGTGGATCCCGAGCCAACGCGGATCACCAACCCCACTGAACTCGATCCGGGCGTGAGCTTCCTTCGCGGCGACCTCCTGGACGCGCCGCAAACGCCGCAGGAAGTCTGGTACCTTGGCAAACTCCAACGCGGCGTGTACGAGGCGGATAACGGCGCCATGAACGCCCCGGCCTTCGGCGCCGCGCAATCCCACTTCAAATTGCAGCCGGCCGCCACGCTGGCCAGCGGCAAGGCGTTCGGCGGATTCATGCCGATGCCGGAGAACATCGGCGATTGCGGCGACGTGAACTTGTCATACCTACCGAACAGCCCGAAATACCAGCTCTACTTCTGCCCGCTGCGGCCGGGCCTGCCGACGCTTTACTTCACGGGGCCGTGTCCGCAACCCGCGTCCACCACGCCCTCGGGGTCCGGCGCGGCCGCGCCGTGCGACACGGGCGGCGGAACGGTCGTCAGTCAGGAAGTGGAATGGATTTACGAAACGCCGTTCCGTTACGTCATCAAGCTCGCCGGCGTCGCCGATCCGCAGTGGATTTCGAGCAAGGATTACATCCTCGGCCCGTTCTCCGGCGGCGGCACCCTCCAGCGCACGGACGCCCAGATGATCCGCCGAATGCTCGGCTGGTACGTCGCCGACTTCCGCGGGACCGAGGCGCAGCGCACGGTCGGCGCGGACGGCAAATCAGATTATGACATCTCCACCTTTGGCTTCGACTTCCAGCGATTCTTCCAGTCGCAATACTTCCTCAGCCCCAACATCGGCCACGCTGATGGCGCAGACGGTATCACGCCTGACTATCCAAGCTTTACCTTCACGGGGGATGCCACTCTTGCAGCTGGCGTACAATCTACGATTCACGCTTGGGCTAACGGATTCGTCTTGGGTGGTTTGCTCGTCACTGCATCGAAGCTGCAAGCGCCCTGCACCATCAACGCTTTTGACGGCGACCGGTCGTTTGCGTCGATCACTCTCACGCCTGACAATGACGGCAATCTCGCGCTCGTAAAATGGTTCGAGGCCGCGCCATCGCCCCAGCCGCTGAAATTCGTGCTGGCGACCGACGCGACCTTTAGCGCGCCGGACGGCGCGATCACCATCGAATGCACCGAGCAAGTCGCCTACCAGCCCGAAATCTTTGACGCCTACCTGGTGCTCCGCGCCGGCACGGCCGCGCCGCTGGGCGATGGTGACCCCGAAAGCTTCTTCGATACGCGCGGCGTCGATTTCGGCACGCCCAAGACGGTCTCGGACGCCTATTTCGCGAACGGTTGCATCGTGAATAAAGCGACGGATTCGCTCTCCGTGCCGTCCGCCTCGGTCAACGTGAACCCCGTCTATGACATCGCCCGCCGCACCATCCGAAACCACACCCGCGTCGTGCCCCGACAGCAGTTCATCGGTTATGAGGTCGCGGGCGGAAAAAGCATCCTCTACTTCAATCGCTACGCGTTTGGTCTTACCGCGGATTACGCGGATTCTTCCTCTGGTGATTCTTACGACGCTTTTGAGAATATCGCGCCCAACCACTTCGCGCTGGCGACCGGCGCGCTCCGCGTGGGTCGGTCATATGTGGTGCGCGCCACCGGAACCGACGGCATCGCGTACGCCGGAAACTTCTATGTCAATGGCGACGTGTTCAACGCCGTCAGTGGTTACACTACGTTTGCCCCGCGGAGTGTGGATGGATTGAGCGCCGGTTCCGGCCAGGTCTTCGAATACGAGGGCATCCGCCACGTCGCGCCGCCCCAGGACGTGACCAACGAATGGCTCATGTTCCCCCAGTTCAAGGTCTATACCCAGGCGGACGATCCGCTTGAGGACACCACGACCTTCAAACCGGACGCCTACGCCGACTACTTCTCGCTCTGCGAACGCTGCCACTTTTACAACAGCCATTTGGGCGACACGGCGTTCGAGCAACTCTACGCCCAGTTCAGCAGCGGTGACACGCCGGGCGTGAGCCTCTCGCTCGCGCCCGAGGCGCCGACCGGCTGGCGTTACACCGAGGATTCGAACGCCTTCGACAACGGCGTCACCGACGATCAAAAGGCCGCCTATTACGCCTCGTGTCGCGTGTACGAGCCGAGCGTCGAGATTGACAGCGCCACCATCATGACCATCGGCGGCCAGGAAGTGGTCAAACTGGTGATGACGGGCCGGTTGCACGCCTGCCCGACCGCGCCCACTGACATCGCGCGCTACATCGTGGGCGTCGATACTCCCTGGTCGGACGATCTGGACGGCGAGCCTTACCGCAGCAACGAAAATGGCCTGCGCGAATACCTCTTGCGCATCGGCACGGATCGGCATTGCTCGAACAAGCTCGGCGATACGGGCGCGAAAACGAGCCTTTACGGCGACGTCGATAACGTCCACGGCGCCTGCTATCCCCACTTCTTTTTCACGCACCTGGTTCCCGAGCCTTACGAGGATGGCAATGATCGCGTGGACCCGGCCACGGATACCGTTATCACCGTCGATCCGTTCATCCAGCTGGAGCTTTACCTGCGCGCCATGTGCGAGGGTTACGTCGATGGGTTTACCAGCCAGGCTTACGCCTGCGCGACCGGCATCACGGAGATGTTTGACTACACG
Organism: uncultured Verrucomicrobiota bacterium; assembly: GCA_964522665.1. Taxonomy (GTDB): domain Bacteria; phylum Verrucomicrobiota; class Verrucomicrobiia; order Limisphaerales; family CAZFVY01; genus CAZFVY01. The sequence goes on from CAZFVY010000027.1 coordinate 50,581, forward strand.
TTTGAGAACTTGTGCTTTGACGCGTTTGGCGGGCGTTGGATCAGCTTCCTGCCCGAGGCGGTCCGCGACGATAAACCGCAGGGGTTTGGGCCGATCCCGGACACGGTGATGTTCGCCGAGGTGGTCAATCAATTCGCGCTCGCCTGGAACAAACTGACGCGCGCCCGGCTGATGCTGCCATTGATCCTCCAATGCAAACAATCATTCTATACGGCGAAACAGGCGATTACGCCCGATGAATTGAGCTTCATCGCCAGGACGCCCTGCTCAGATTCGGGTGAGATTCGCGCCATCTGGGAAGGCGCGCCGCCCGCGGCAGACGAATATCGCGGCGGCGATGCGGATTTTGTCGATTGCGGGCAGGTGGGCGACGTGATCGGTATCGGGGCAAGTTGCTCGGCCCAAATCGGCCCTGATGACCTTTGTTTCAACGGCACGTCGAGCTTCAACCTGGTCTCGCAGCGGATGACCACGCAATACCGCTTCGTCCCGCGCGACGCCAACGTCGCCAACGCCCTGCCGCCCGGCATGGCCGACCTGATCAACTCCAGCCAAACCGGCTTCCTCGCTAAGGCATACCTGGAGGTCCACGTCACCGTCGCCACCCCGGTCGGCGCCGAGGCGGACGCCGCCAATTGCCACAGCGACAGCACGGACCATCTCTTCTGGGACGCTGGCTCCTCGACCGGCTACACCTTCAACGATTCGACCGACGTCACGACCTGCTACGGTGGCGGCACGGGAGCGGATTGTTGCGCCCTATTCGCCTCCGGAACGCTCGAATCCCCCGCGGTCGGCGCCGGCGCGTTCTATTACGGCCGCGACGACTCGGGGAACAATTGCCAATCACAGAACTCAACCGGCATCTCCCTGCTCGCGCTGGCCAACAACCCCGTCGCCTTCGTCGAGGTGCCGCTGTCTGTCTTAAGCTGACCCTCTGCAACCGTCGTGCCGGCCGTTTGCACGGACTCTGCAGCCCCGCCGCGGCCCAACTTTTGGACCCTGTTCAACACAATTTCCGACCCTGTTCAATCTTTTCTCTCGGCCCCGCGACGTGTCATTCTCCAAGCTCAGTCGCGACGATGTTTCGGAGCGCTTCGAATTCCTGTAACACGAAGCCGATTTCTTGGGATTTGATCCGCCCGTCCCTGCCGATTACGAGGCATCGAGGGATATAGCCAGTCGCCAATCCGTTGAAGATCTCATTCTTGGGGTCGGCCACTAGCGGGAAGGTAAACTCTTTCTGCTTCCGAAAGACCTTAAGCTCCGATTCAGAATGCCCGCGCCCAATCGCGACCACCTGCAAGCCTTTACCCTTGAGCGGCTCCCATAAGTCCTTCTCCAAATGGGGCAACTCAGCCATGCACGGCCGACACCAGGTCGCGAAAAAGCTCAGAACCGTTATCTTCCCGGCGAGATCGATGCTTTGACCGTCAATTGTTTGAAACGAAGGGGTCGGATAAATATCCCCGATTTTGACAACGTTACTCTTGGCGCGGTCGGCTGCGCGCCGGATGTCGTTCAAGGCGGTCGACTGGGCGGGCACTCGGGCAATGACCTCTGAAACCTCGGTTGGTGCTGCCATTCCCGTGAGTTGGTAGTATTCCTTCGCCCTGCGTAATGCACTCGTCGCGTACTCGGCGTCGCCGAAGTAGTGGACAGCCATAACGAATTCCGGCAAGCTGGATTCGAAATCCTTTAGGAGTCGGTCCTGATCACCGAGACGCAGTTCGATTGCCCAGTTCACTTTCGCTTCAAACGAATCACAATAGACCGATGCCGATGCGCGCGAAATTGGCCGCACGATTGCGAACCAGAGGACAACGGCGCTGACGACCGCGCCCAATAAGAACGTTCCCAACAAGCCAAGGAGTCTTTTCATGCGATCTGATCTCAGCAAAAAGAACAACCCGAGCCAATTACAATCCGCCGCAGTGATTATAGTCGGTAGCGGCGGACTATTTTGCCGCCAGAACAGCCGATATGCGTGAGCACCAAGACAATCAAATGTCCACGGACGAATCCGACGGAGGTGAACAGGTCGGTTCTTAGTATTGACAACTATATCGCTTGATCGACTGCTTTCGAGCCGGATCGACGAGTGTAAAGGAACGACGCGATATGGGCGTTGCGGTTGGGAGGGAGCTAAGAGCGCCCGGATGCGGATTGGCTTTCAGGCTCGGTTGAAGCGGTCCGCGGAACAAATGGTTCAGCGTGGTTATTCCGGGAAGGGGTCGGTTCTTAGTATTGGCAAATAGTTGTCAATACTAAGAACCGACCCCTTCACAAACCCAGACGCAAATTCAAAGAAATCCGCCACCGAAACCGCTATCGCAAAAACAAAACCGCCGCCGGAGTGCCCCAGTCTAAAGGCCTTATCTAACCGCCATTCAGAACTGACACCTGCATGTGAGGCAATGACGTCAAAACTGGCTAATCTGAAATAATATCGCCGTGCGGCTCATGGTCGTTGTTCCAGCGACGCAAGTTCGAGTCCGCCCGATCAAATAGAAGTTCGCGTTTGACACCCTCCACATGTCCGTCGCAAAAAGTGATATTGTAGCGGCCTCGGTGTCGTCGTTTGGTGACTTTATCTGCCATGCCAAAGTCAAAGGTTCCGGGCCATCCTTTGACACTTTGGTTGATGATGGCACGGCCCATTCCAAACGTGAGGTCGAGCAGGCCGAAGGTCCCGCCCTTCGTTGGTGATCCCCACATAGATAAATCGGCCTCCCATAGCAGGGTGGTATCACCCAACGCGATCATATCACTTGGTTCCCTAATCATATCCGGCGTAACGATCAGGCCGGACCAGTACTCCTGACCTAGGCCAAGCGGCTGACGCGGCGGAATCAGCGTGGCCCAGCCCGTACCATAGCAATTGTAACCATAGCTTCCAAGCGGAATACCTGGATACAAAACGTTGAATCGGTCCCCGTCTTTCGTTACCCCGGCGTAGTCCGGGCAACGATAGAGGCGGCCGGTCCACGAGTTAGCCGAATAGGGTATGAGCGCGTCAAACCAGAAGACATCAGGATGATCGGGATAGGACATTCCCTGATCAAGGAGGCCGCAGACGCGGTGTGGAAACATGCGAGCGTCGTCAGCGTACATTTGCAAGGCAAGAAATATCTGACGGACATTGCTCTTGCAATTTGCATTTCTGGCGGAGGATTTTGCGCTGTTGAGAGTCGGCAAAAGAAGCGAGGCAAGGATCGCGATGATGGCGATCACCACGAGCAACTCCACTAACGTAAACGCCACTTTCGCCTCGACGTCTGGGTTCCGGGCTCGAGAGTGATTCCTTAATGCTTCGATCTTCATATCGATCTGCCCTCGAATGTTCCGCCGTTGAGACTAATGCACAGTTTATCCTGACTGCGAAAAAGCGCAAGGGAAAAGTGCGCCATTTTACGGTTCGGCAGGGTTACTTCTCGAGGCTCTTTTTGTGGTTCTTGGGAATCGGTGGCGGATAATCGTGAACGGGTCGGTTCTTACTATTGACAACTGGGTTGCTTGATCGACTGCTTTCGAGCCGGATCGACGAGTATTGAGGAACGACGCGAGATGGGCGTTGCGGTTGGGAGGGAGCTAAGAGCGCCCGGATCTGGGTTGGCTTTCAGGCTCGATTGAACCCGCCCGCGGAACAAATGGTCCGGCGCGGTTGTTCCTAGATCTCGATCAACTTGATGAGTCCCCGGTGGTAAGTGTTTTCGAGTTCCGCTCGGTGGACCCGACGCACGATTCGCCATTATTGACCGCTGCCTCCTTGGTCGTGCGCGTGATCCGCGGCGCTCCGAATGGCTTTGACCGGACGGGCCGCCGATTCCGCTTTATTCTCGTCGGGTTGACGGTAGCGTTTTGGGCGACGCATCCATGAACGACCCTGCCCATTCCGAAGACCCGCGCCCGGGTCAGGCCGGCTTGATCCCGACGTTGGGGATTTTCAGCGCGGTCATGCTGGTGGCGGGCGGGGTGATTGGGTCGGGGATTTTTCGAAAGCCCGGGGTGATGGCGGCGCAGGTTGGGTCGCCGCTGGCGCTGCTGGGCGTGTGGCTGGTCGCGGGGGCGGTCTCGGCGCTGGGCACGTTGAGCAACGCGGAGTTGGCTTCGATGATGCCGCGCACCGGGGGACAATACGTCTTCTTGCAACGGGCCTACGGACCGTTCGTCGCCTACCTTTATGGGTGGTCGCTGTTCGCCGTCATTCAATCCGGTTCGATCGCGGCGCTGGCGTATGTGTTCGGGGAATACACGACGCGGCTGGTGTCGTTGCCGGAGGCGTCGCCGGCGCTGGCGGGCTGGGCGTTTCATCTGCCGCTCATCGGCGACGTCGTGCCGTTCAAGGAATTCGGCATCAAAGCGCTGGCGACGGCGGTGATCGTGCTGCTGACGGCGGTCAACTATCTCGGCGTGCGGCTCGGGGGCGTGGTGCAGAATATATTCTCGCTGGCGAAAATGGGCGCGATGCTTTGGCTGGCGGTCGTGGTCGCGGTGACGCCGGGCGTGGCGCGTTGGGCGAATTTGACGACGCCCAGCGCGGTGATTCATCCGACCGGACTGGCGTGGTGGGCGGCGATCGCGGCGGCGTTGCAAGGCGCGTTCTGGGGCTACGACGGCTGGCACAAGATCACTTACATCGGCGGCGAATTGAAATCGCCGAAACGCGATTTGCCGCGGAGTCTCATCCTGGGGATTCTGCTGGTCACGGCGCTCTACGCGTTGATGAGCGCGGTCTATTCGCTGGTAATGCCGGTGGACGAAATGGCGCGTTCAAAGCTCGTCGCGGCGGACGTCGCCGAGCGATGTTTCGCGGGGGGCGGCCGCTGGATCGCGCTGGCGGTGATGCTCTCGACGTTCGGCGCGGCCAACGCGGTGATCCTGACCAGCGCGCGGGTCTATTTCTCGATGGGTCGAGACCGCTCGGTCCCGGCGTTTCTCGGGCGGGCGCATCCGCGCTTTCACACGCCGGCGGCGTCGCTCCTCGCGCAGGCGGCGTGGAGTATTCTGCTGTTGTTCAGCGGGACCTTCGACACGCTGACCGACACGTTGATTTTCGTGAGCTGGTTTTTTTACATCGCGAACGGCTGGGCGGTCGTCGTGCTGCGCCGGCGCGAGCCGCTGGCGCCGCGCCCGTTCAAGACGCCGTGGTATCCGTTCGTCCCGGTGACTTTCATCGGGTTCGGATTGGTCTATCTGGCGCTGACTTTGGTGAACGATTTCACGGCGTATCGCGAGGCGGTCGCCGCGGGCCGGCCCGCGATGTTGAACTCAGCCCTTGGTCTCGCGCTCGTGCTGTCGGGCGCCCCGATCTATTTCTATTATCGGCGAAGGGAGGCGAAAGGATCAGATTATCACGGGAGCCTTGGCGAATAGAATGCCTCTGCAAAGCCGCCGCCCCGCAAGCGCCCCCTCCCGGAACGGAATGTGGCGCGATCACCAGATTATTTTCGCGCCTGCACCGGACGGAATCGCCGCGCCGTGGCGGAGCCGCTGACTAAGGCGGCGCGTTGAGATCGAGCCGGTCGAGGAAATCGCTGACGGCGGTTAGTTCTGGCATCGTGGCGCGCACCATCAACAAGCCTCTGGCGTTATCGAAGTAGCACGCCTTCCTCGGTTCCAAAGTGAGTCCGTTTGCGGTCAGCGCGCTTCGGATCCGATTCTGCGCGAGTTGCTTCACATACACTGGATCGGATTGCTCCCCACCGGGCGAATTAAGGCTCGGGATCATCTTTGTTTCGGGCTCGGGATTCGGCAGGCTCTCCGCGTAGCCCGTGAGCCGCTGCGAGTTGACCTTGAATACCCGGGTGAACATTCGGGGTAGCTGAGCCGAGGAATCGTTTGCCTCGTTCGGTACGATACCCGTGTTGGGATCTGGCTCGCGCAGAGCGTTCTTCAAACCAGCGGGTAACTCCATCAACTCCGCGGCCCGCTTGCGCTCGTCCAATTCTCGCCGAAGTTGCGAGGTCTCATTTCGCAGCCGCAGCATTTCGTGATGCTCAGCACGCATTCGCGCCAATTCGTTCAGATCGGGCGCCGGCCCAACCGGCGAAACCGGATCGGTTGACGTTTGGCGTCGTGATTCCAAATCATGGTACCCGTCAACCTCGCGGCTCAGATCCGCGTTAGCCTGCTTAAACCGGTTAATGACACGATTCTGAACCCCGATCTCGGTTCCGAGCGCGGCCAATACGGCGAGCGCGGTGGTGTATTTCAAGGAGGTTCCCTTCATAAGTGAATACAAGAATGTAGCGCGGGCCGCCTTGGTGATCGGAGCGATGGCCAGACCGACCAGCGCGGGCTTCAAACCCACTGGGGTGACGGCGACGGCCTCTTTTGAAAGCGCGACGGCGAGCGCCGACCCGGAAATGCTTACTCCCCTTTTGACAAGCAGCCGCCGCAGCTTGACCAACGCCCGCACAACCCGCGAGCGGGCGGCGTTCTCGTTCAACGCGAGCGCCAGGGCGATTTCGCTCAAATCATTTCCCTCGAAATATCGGAGCAGGACGGCGGTTCTATCCTCGTCATTGAGCTGACCGAGCGCCTCGTCGAGCGCCGGACGAAGCCGGCGGGACAAATCGTCCTCCTGACCGGAGGCGGCGCTTTCAACCGTTACCGTCGCTTCCCGCGCCTGACGGCGGCGCTCGCCTCGGACCAGTTTGGCCGCGGTAAATCGCGCGCTGGTATGCAACCAGCCCGCCAGGCTCGGGCGCTCGCGCAACTGGCGCGCCTTGCGAACCAAATCCGTGAAAACGATTTGCGTCGCGTCCTGCGCCAACTGGGAATCGCCTCCGGCCACCCGAAGGGCGGTGTGGTAAACCATCCTGAACCGACGCTCGACCAACTCGGCAAAGGCGCTTTCTTCGCCCTCATCCAGGTAACGTCGAATTAATTCGCAGTCGGCCTTCATCAGTTGTCACGAATATAGCACCCGCCAAAGCGAGAAATGTACAAAATATCGCACTTAAATGCGGCAGGCGGTTTTTAAAACTGGAAATAGATAAAGGGCGCGCCGTCCACGACGGCGAAGAGAGCCAACAAGGTGAGCAAGACGGCGTAGGGCACGATACGGGCGAAAAGCCCCGCGTCGGGAAGGGTTTCGTGAAGTTTAGCGTCCTTGGATTGAAATACGTGAACCAAACCAACGCCGGCGATCGCCGCGAGAATAAACGGGGAGGTCACGCGATCGCCCGAATGCTTGAGCGTCAGGATGCTCATGAGCATTTGTCGGGCGGCCGGGAAAGTCTGCGCCCGAAAGAAAATCCAGGCGCCGCATACCAACGTCAGCGTGGCCGCGTGGGCGCAGAGATTGGCCAGCGGCGCCAGCGGTGATCTTCTCCGGGAGGTCCACCCGTGCCACGGGCCGGCGCACCAGAGCTTGTGAACCACCAGCCCCAAACCATGAACTCCCCCCCAGATGATGAAATTCCAGCTCGCGCCATGCCACAACCCACCCAGCAACATCGTTAGCATCAAATTGACGTAGGTCCGGGTGACTCCCTTGCGATTGCCGCCCAGCGGTATGTAGAGGTAATCCCTCAGCCAGGAGGACAACGTGATATGCCAGCGGCGCCAGAATTCGGTGATATTCCGGCTCGCGTACGGCATCATAAAGTTCTCCGGGAAATGGAATCCGAGGATGCGCGCGCAGCCGATCGCCATATCCGAGTATCCGGAGAAGTCGCAATAGATCTGGATGGAATAGCCCAGGACTCCCTGGACGAGAGTGAAGGCGTCAAAGCGCCCGGGATCGGCGAAGATCAAATCGACTTGCGGCGCGATTTGGTCGGAAATGACCATCTTTTTCACCGCGCCAAGCAGGAACAGGTAAAGTCCGCCTTCCAATTCCTTCCAGGTCGCTCGCCGGCGCGCGGCGAGTTGCGGCAGAAACTCCGCCGCCCGGACAATGGGGCCGGCGATTAATTGGGGGAAGAAGGCGACGAATAACAGGAAGTCCCGCAGATTCCGGCACGGCTCGATTTTGCGTCGATAGACATCGATCGTGTAAGTCATGCTCTGGAAGGTGAAGAAGGAGATGCCCACCGGGAGAAAAACGCGAAAATGCAGCGGCGGCGGACGCAGGCCAAATAGGGATAGTCCGGTCCAAATGTTATCGGCGAAGAAATTGCGATATTTGAAGTAAGCCAGCATCCCCAGATTCAGGCAGACGCTCCCGATCAGGAATAACCGGCGCCGATGCGGATTGCGGGCGCTTCCCATGAGGCGCCCGGCGGTATAATCCATGAGCGAAGAGCCGATGATGAGCAGAACGCACGGCGCGTTCCAGGTCATATAGAACGCGTAGCTGGCCACGAGGAGGAACCACTTCTCCGCTCCAAACGAGCGTATCCGGCTCCGGATGCTCCAGACGAGGCCGAAGAAAATGAGGAATTCGAAGGAGGTAAAGATCAATCGCTTTTGGCGGGTTGTCCTAACAGCCGGTTAAGAAAAGAATCGTGAGCATTGTTGATCGTCTCTCTAACGGGCGGCCAGGCGTTGCTCCAATTCGCGGGTCGCGATGGCCCGTCCATAAACGTTCAGATGCACCAGGTCCCAGAAGTTACAGTCATCGCTCAATCCCTTCAGCCGATCGAGCCGTACGAATTGAGCCGTGGGAAAATCGCGCTCGAAGCCGGCCAGCGACGTTTCAAACTCGGTCGCGGACTTGTCGCCCACCAGCCGGTGGTACGCCGGCGACACGGGCAGGACCACCACCACGACCCGACCGCGCATCCTGGCCCGGTCGAGGATGCGGCGAAGCGATTGATGTTTGGGACCGGAATAGAAATGCGTCCCTTGGGCGGAAGCGTTCAGCGTAGCCGCGTTGCGCAACAATTTCCCCTGGTCCCAGTCGCAGACGCGCTCGGTCTTCTCCTGGGCTTGGGAGCCGTTCAGCACGGCCTTATCCGAGGGACCACCGCTTCGGCGCCAAGCCTGGGCTTTCGAGCGCAACCCGACCAAGACGCCCATCGACGAACCAGCCGTCGGGAAGACCTGCTTCAGCCAATATTCCGGATACCGGGAAAGCGCGCGTTTGGAAAAGGCCCACGACGCCTGGGATTCCCGCAGATCCTGAAACGTCCGACCCAACGGCACGAGGGCGCAGCGGAACTCGGAAAAGAAGCCTTCATCCAGGTCAAACGCGGAAACCACGAGGATGCTGGCGGTGGCGTTGGTCGCCAATTCCTGACCCGCCTCCATTTCGCACGGGGAGCCGGCGGGAATGTCGTAGCGGCGGATGGACCAGCCGGTATTCGTCGCGATCGCGCCCCAATCCAAACCATAATACCCGAGCGAAGAACTGGCGGCGAACGCGCGAACCGGCGCGGCGCCAGCCCCGTAGTCGTAGGGCGTCATGGCGATCGTCTGGAAACCGAGCCAGCGCGCGGTGAGTTGGCTGGCGCCGAGGCCCAAGACGGCGGTCGTGAGCAGGACAATCCAAAACTGCCGGCGAGCGGAAAGCCCGGAGGTCACAGAATGGGTCGGGCGCACGGGGGGGTGACGGGCGAACCCGTTTGCCTTCTCCGCGAGGGCGCCCGGGACGGCTTGCCTGACGCTGGAGGGGCGCTATTCACCTTTCACAAATGTATATTGCCCGTATGGCTTATCGGGAAAAAAGTGCCCCACCGGCCGTGACGAATGCAAGCAGAAAGGCGGAAAGCAGAAAGCGGTAATGACGGTTCGGCGAATCAGGCTGAACGATCGGTCGTGGGCGAGCAGGCGTGTGATGAAGAGAATGGATACGTTCCGCCGCCGATCGCTCGCCGGGTCGGACCCGGTTCCGCTTCCCGGCTACGTCGTCCGCGGGCCCGCGCCCAAATTGGGGCCTCCGTTTCCGACCCCTTCGACCGGGACCTCAATCAGGCCGGGAGGCTGGCGCCGAACTAAATACGGCTGTTAAGGGCTGAACCGGGCGCTCACGAGAGTCGCGGCATTTTGCGGGGCGCCCGGGCGCATCCAGCGGTGTGACTTCTCGCCGGCGCTCGTGGAGCTGCCCGGACTGATTCGGTGGACGTTCCCCGCCATTTCGGTGTTCATTGTGGCGCTTTACCCGCGTGGTCGGAGACCCTAGTGGGAACACCCTATCGCTCTTGACGACGCTCCGGATGCAACGTTGCGAGCGAAATGAGCGACCTCGGTTGAGGTCGTTCGTTTCGAATGCGGTTAACATCAACGAAAGCAAAAACATAATGCCCCAAAAAATTCACGAAGCGCACACGAAGGCGGCGGAGGAATGCAAGAACGCGGCGAAACATCATGAGCAAGCCGCGGTGCATGTCGCTGCCGGCCAGCACGAAGCTGGCGCTCACCACGCCCAATGCGCGCAAGGACATCAAATGAGCGCGAGGCACCACGCCGATCAGGTTGCGACGCTTCACGGCGCTCAGCACGGCCAAAAGTAAGCCGCTTTTCACCGTCTCCCCGCAAAGCCCTGCGAACGCTCGTTCGTTGGGCTTTCCTTTTGACCCCGTTTCCCGGGATGCTGCGGCGATCACACTACGCCAGCGTGTCTCGTGCCGCCTCGCGCTGTTAGTCCAACAGCGTGATGGGATCGCTTTTCGTTACGATTCCTTCAACCAAAACGGCGCCATAGACGCCGGCGTAGGCGGCGTGCGCTTCGGCGGTTTGGCGCAAAACTTCCGGGTTGTGCTCAGCGGTGTCCGGGTCGAGCGAGATCATCTTGCAGCGCGGGTCGCGTTCCAGAACCATGATCGTGGCGCTCGATCCAATTCGCAGCCGGCGACCGACCCACTCGTCTTCGGCGAAGCCGTGATCCGACGCGAGATCAAGATAGAGGTTTGCCCGAAAGCGCCGTTGATCAAGCGTGAAGCCCAGTTCCGCTTCAAGTTGTCGGATGGTTTGCCGGCTGATCAGCGAAACAGGGCGAGCGTCGGTGAGCGCGCGGTCAGAACGCACCAGCGTGAGGTGATTTTCGCCGCGCAGTCCTTCGCCGAGCATTTCGATCAGCGCGGGGTCCTCCAAACCGACCACGGCGCCGGACGGTGTAATGACTTCCAAGATCAGGTCGTCAGGTTCGGCATTGGCCGGCGTGATCCCAGGCGAGATGCTCATCGCTTCGGTCAAATTCGGGGGCCTCGCCGCCCTGTCGGCGTAACGAAACTGGGGCCGATAGCGGAGCATTTGCGGCTGCGTTGACGCCGTAAGATAAGGACAGCCCTTGCGCGCGGACGAATTCTTGAAGGCGTAACATCGGTCGCCAAAGAAGCCGGAGAATCCCATGAATGCCTCGGTCAGCGCTTCGCCACCCATGCTCTTCACCGGGTAGCGCCATAGGCTCTCGATGGTACCGACGGTGGTCACGTGAACGTCTCCGTAGTTTTTTAATGGGCTGTTAGCCGAAGGGCCTGGGATTAGCTGCCCGCGAGACGAGCGGCGTTACTCGACCCGAAGTCGAAAGAAGCCCTCACTCCCCGGGGGAGCGCTGGGATGAATCTGTATCGGCGCGCCGGTTCCCGCCCAGTTCGTCAAGGCGCTCCAGGTCGGGTCGCTCAAGCTGGATTTCTGCATGAGGGTGTATTTCAACCCGGTGACGCTCGGGAACTCGAGCGCCAGTTGCCCCGCTGACGGACTCGTGGCCGTCAGGCGCGTTTCCGGCAAACCGACGCTGATGCGGTCGTTTTCGGTGTCGGCCACATAGAGATGGCCGGTCTGATCAACCGTCAGGCCTTCGGGGAGGTTAAAGCCAGCGTTGGCGCCAGTGCCGTCTGTTTTCCCCCAGACCGGGCCCCCCGCGGTCCCGCCAATCGTACTGACGAGACCGGCCGGCGTTATCTTCCGGATCGTGTTGTTCCGGTCCGTGACGTAAACGTTGCCCGCCGCGTCCACGGTTGCGTTTTGCGGGGAGCAAAACCGAGCGGCGGCGCCCGCTCCGTCCACGTAACCGGATATCCCGGGCTTTCCGGCCAAAGTGCTCACGACCCAATTCGTTCCGACCCGAACCAACTGCCGGATGGTAAAATTATTGCCATCGACGACATACAGGTTATTCCCGGCGCGGTCCACCGCCACGCTGGAGGGATAGAGAAACCGCGCGACGTTGCCGGGGCCGTCGGCGCTGCCCGAAACAAGCGGATTCCCCGCCAAAGTGCTGACGACCCACTTGTCTCCGGTCTGTTTCACCTGTCGAATCGTATGGTTGCCAGAATCGGCGACATAAACGACTCCCGCGGCGTCGAGGGCGATTCCGCTTGGGTTATTAAAGTGCCCGTCGCTGCCGACTCCGTCGGCGTTTCCGGCAAGCCCGCCCCAGCCAGCCAGAGTGGAAGCCGCGCCGTCCGGCGTTATCTTGCGAATGACGTCGTTGTAGGTGTCCGCGGCATAGACGTTTCCCGCGGCGTCGGTCGCAATCCCCAAAACGATGGAGAAAAGCGCGTCCGCGCCAGAGCGATCCGAGTATCCCATCGTGCTTCCCGCGAGCGTCGAGACGGTACCGTCAGGCGCGACTTTCTGGATCCGGTAGCCGCGGATTTGCGAGACGTAGAGATTCCCGTTACCATCCAGCGCGACATCAGAGGGGCTTGCCAAGAGAGCGGAGGTCTTCAAGGAGGTAAAGGTGTAAGCCGTTTGCGCCCACGAAGAAATCGGAGCCGCCAGGAGCGCGGCCGCGGCCACGAGGCGGGTGAGAGAACTGGGAATTCCACCGTACATGGCCGCAAGCTAAAAAGCTGAGGCGCAAAAGTCAAGGCGGGCCGGGGGCTGGGACAGGGCAAACGCATCTAAGTCCTGCCGCGCGAGGCGTGTCTGCCCGTCTTTTGAGCAAGGGTCACATCCTTCGGTTTTAGGAGACGATCTAGTGAAAGAATCCTGGAGGGACTCCGTCCCAAAGCCCAAGGTTGTCCCGCGCCGCGGGCAACCTTGGGTATCCGGTCCGTCCCGATCCAACCCCGCAGCGGGTTGTGGCGCTTGCTTAAGCCTTGCCAGGGTGGCGCATGGGTTCCGCCCAGTGTTCGCTCGGAGCTTCAAAGCGGCAAGTTGGCAGGACCGCGACATCGCGGCGCGATATCCCTGAAACGAGTCGAGATGCGAACCCTCGGCAAACCGCCCCTCTACTCTTGGTGGGGCGAGGCTCCGCCGAGCCCTGAAAAAGCGGCGCGATTCCCGCCTTGGTCACGGCCCTCCTCTACGCCGCCAACTCGGTCTCGAGGC
>CAZFVY010000028.1:0-63363 GCA_964522665.1 uncultured Verrucomicrobiota bacterium
AAAGACCGCCATTACCGCTTGTTTCAAGTTGGGTTACTTAGCCGTCACACACCCACGCCACCAAGGCGACGTTTCTTTAGTGGCGTTGGAAGTTCGCGAAGCGCTGCTTCCAGCGCCGAGATTTGGCGCCGAATCCGGTGGCTACCCGTGTTTACGTGGATTGCGCGGGCGACGATTGTTCGGCAGCTTGAACGAAATCGGAGCGTTGGGCGCTTGTCGCGGCGCTCCTGGACGGGCTTGGGATTAGGCGATGTTTCGGGTGAGCGCGGACGTCGCGGGTGAGAGCGCGGAATGAAAAAGATGATTCGAGTCTGGGTGGTTGATGACAACGCCAGCTTTCGGCGAGCGGTGATCGACGAGATCAACGATGACGACGGCCTGCGATGCGAGCGCGATTTTGGCGCGTGCGAGTCCTTGCTCGAAGGTTTGGCGCACGCTCCGGCGCCGGAGGTATTCCTGATGGACATCGGCCTGCCGGGTTTGAGCGGCCTGGAGGCAATCTCGGCGGTCAAGGCGCGCGCGCCCGATTCGGAGATCATCATGCTGACGATGTTTGACGATCAAGACCGCATCTTTCGGGCGCTCTGCGCCGGAGCGTCCGGCTACCTGCTTAAATCGTCGAATGAAGACATTGCCGCCGCGATCCATGAGGCGGTGAAGGGAGGGGCGCCGCTGAGCCGTCCCATCGCCCGGGCGGCGCTCGATTATTTCACCCGGTCCACGCCGGTTTCCAACGACTACCGCCTCTCGGATCGAGAGCGGAAGGTGCTGCAGTTAATGGCGGAGGGGCGGATTAAAAAGGAGATCGCCGATACGCTGAAGCTGAGCTACCACACGGTGGACGACCATTTGAAGCGGATTTACCGGAAATTGCACGTCAACAACGGCACGGCGGCGGTCGCCAAGGCCATCCGCGAGCGGTTGTGCTAAACGGCCGGCGGCCGGCGCCGCAGGCGCGGCTGAGATCGAGACGTTCAAGCGGCAGCGATAAGCGTACACCGGCGCGATCGACCAGCGCGGGAGCTCAAACTCAGCCGTCCCAATCGGGAGAATGGCGCTTACTTAAGCCTTCCCAGGGAGACGGCGCGCCCCGTCATCGCTCCGAGCTTCTACGCGGCAAGTCGGCCGGGCCTTGACAGCGCAGCGCGATGTCCCCGGACCGAGTCGAAAAGCGAACCCTTGGTAGGACGCCACGCTACTTAGGGTGGGGCGAGGCTCGGCCGAGCCCTAATTAAGCGGCGGGTTGTCCGGTTAGCTAACCAACACTCGATTCCACTGAGATACCGTCGCTCCAACACGGTCTCGGGGGCGTGCGGCGTAGCCCATGTCCCGACCCTCGTCACGGCTCGGCGGAGCCTCGCCCCACCATTCGCTGTGGCGCATTCTTGGCTTGATCGCGCCGAGGCAAGCAGAGTTGCCAGTCAACCTGTTCACTGGCCACGCAACAGACTATGCGGCAAAATGTTATCGCTTAGGTAAGCTCTATTCTCCCGATCAAGATTGTTGATCACTCCGCGGTTAACTCGGCGTTCAAGCGCCGAGTTGCCCTCGGTCGTCCCGTCTGGAGCGGGCAAGCCGCCAGGAACGCAAGCTCCAAGACCGGGAGGCACTTAGAGGAATTCTGGCTTACACCCGCGGTCGCTTTCCGGTCGATCCCGATTTGACACCCTCCCGGCTCTCACCCATTCTCGCCCGGATATTCGATCGACGCAGACTGGTGATGAGATTCTCGCGAGCGGCCCGACCAAACGCCGGCGGAGCGCTGGAGCGCGTACCGCCCGCGCGGCGCCGGGACGGCCGCGCGCCGTCGTCGCGGTCGTTTGAAGCGGAGGGACCGTGTCGCGGTGGGGTTTGCTGGCTCCCGATCGTGCTGGAGGCGGTTCTGGCTTTGGCGCTACCGGCCTGCGTCGCTCTCGCGGCGCCGGAGTATCTGGTCGATTCCTGGCAGACGGAGCGCGGGTTGCCGCAAAACACGGTCAAGGCGATTCTCCAAACTCGCGACGGGTATTTGTGGGTCGGAACCTATGACGGATTGGCGCGGTTCGATGGGGTCCAGTTCACGGTTTTTACGGTCGCGAACGCGCCGGGCTTGGGTTCGAGTGATATTACGCGTCTCTGTGAGGATCGGGAAGGCCGACTTTGGATTGGAACCGTCCGCGAGGGCCTCGCCTGTTACCAAAATGGCGAGTTCACCCCTGGTCCCGGGAACGAAGTGGGCAAGGCACGATCGATTCAGGGGGTGGTTCAGGCGCGGGACGGGAGCTTGCTCGTGCTGACCGTGGACGGCGTCTTTCGGTTGAAGGCCCGGGAATGGGAGCCGATCGCGGTTCCCGGCCAGGATTTTACGCGCGTAAAGGCCTACGGTTACCTGGGCCAAAACTCCGCGGGCGACGTCTGGATGCAGATGGACGAGGGACTTTATCGCTATGCCGACGGCAGGATGAACTTACGGGAATCGTTTGACGTTCCCATCATGACCTTGGGAGTTGACCCCGACGGCGCCGCATTGTGCGGGCTGCAGGGCGGCCGAGTCGCCGAGGTTCCGGTCGTAGGACCCGTCCGATACACCGATTTTTCCCCGGCGCGCTTCGCCTCGTGCCGACGGACCCGCAACGGCGATCTCTGGGTGGCAACCGAGGCTGGGTTGATCCGCATCCGCGGCGGAAATCGCCTGCGCGTCAGGGTGGGAGACGGCGAACTCAGCAATGAAATTACCGGTCTTTTTGAGGATCGCGAAGGCAACCTTTGGCTAGGTTCGAACGGCGGCGGCTTGCACCGCCTGCGGGAGCGGATAGCGCAGGTCTATTCGACTCAGGACGGGCTAAGCGGCAACGACGCCTCGTCCGTGATCGAGGATCGCGAGGGACGTATTTGGCTGGGAACATTTGGCGCCGGCGTCAACGTCTTGACGGGTGACCGATGGAAGCAGTTCCCGCTGGCGGCGGATCGCCTGCGCGAGCCGAGCATCGGCGCGTTGTGTCAGACCCGCGACGGGGCCATCTGGCTGGGTGGCCAGAATTATCCATCGCAGCGTTGGTTCAACGGGGAACTTGAGCGGATTTCCGACCAGGGCCTCGAGTCGGTGAGGGCGTTCCTAGAGGACCGAGATGGCGGGCTTTGGATCGGGGACGGAGAAGCCGGACTTGAATATCGACGCGGCGAGCAACGGCGACGTTACGACGAAGCGAGCGGACTTTCCCGGAATACGGTCACCGCGATCGCTCAGGATTCGTCCGGGGCGATTTGGGCTGGCTCGGTGCGTGGATTGAATCGGATCGAGGCGGGGCGCGTGACCCGGTTTTTTCGGCAGGATGGCTTGGGTGGCGACGCGATCTACGGTCTTTATGCCGACCCGGCCGGAGCGTTGTGGATTGGCACCGGGGGCGGTGGGCTTTCGCGTTACCAAAACGGCCGCTTCGCGACGCTCACGACCGACCAAGGCTTGCTGGGCAACGTCATAGGACCAATGATTGAGGACGATTACGGCTACCTGTGGATGGGAGGCACAGCCGGAATCTCCCGCGTGCGCAAGCGGGTTCTGGCCGACGCGATGGATGGCAAAAGCCGATTTGTTGATGGCATCTCTTTTCAAAAAACTGACGGTCTGCTCGAATCAGAGTGCGCCAACGGATTCCAATCCGCCTGCCTCAAGGCGCGTGACGGACGGCTTTGGTTTTGCACCATCGGTGGGGCGGTCGTCTTCGACCCAAAGAAGTTGCGTCCCAACCAAGCGCCCCCGCCAGCGCGGATCGAGACTGTCACCTTGGATGAACGGCGGGTGATTCCGAAGAGCGGATCCGGCGCGCCCGTTATTGTCGTGCCGGCGGGCACCGCGCGAGTCGAACTCGCCTACACCGGCCTAAGCCTGACGGCTCCGGAGAAAATACGGTTCCGTTATCGGCTGGAAGGATATGATCCAAACTGGATCGAGACCGGGGTACGCCGCGCCGTCAGTTACACTCATTTGCGCCCGGGAGGATACCAGTTTCATGTCACGGCGGCGAATAGCGAAGGGGAGTGGAATTCTTCCGACGCCACGCTCGGTCTGCAGGTGGAAGCGTTTTACTGGCAGACCGCGTGGTTCCGCGCGGCCGCGGGAGCGGCGCTGGCGGGGGTGGTCCTCGGCATCGTCTGGCTCCGCGTCAATCACGCGCGCCGCATCCAGGCGCTGCGCGTGCGGATCGCGCACGACTTGCATGATGACGCCGGGAGTAATCTCGGGAGTATCCGCCTGCTCAGCCGTCGGGCGGTGAAACTGCTGCAACGGCGCCAGGAGCCCGTGGCGGAACTGCAGGAGATCGAGCGCATCAGCGCCACGACGGCGGAATCGGTCCGCGACGTGGTCTGGCTCATCAGTCCGGAGTTTGACACGCTGGGCCAATTGCTGGATGAAATGGAAAGCCGCGTCGCCCGCCTATCCGAGGAGGTGAAATTCAACGCGCAGTGGAATGTGACGGGCCGAGAGCGCAAACTGACGCTGGAGTTTCGCACCCACTTGTTTCTGATTTTCAAGGAGCTGATCCACAACATTCAGAAGCACGCCGCGGCGACGCACGTCGAGATTGAAATGACGGAAGCCGAGCGGACGCTAACGCTCCGAGTGCGAGATGACGGCGTTGGTTTCGAAGCGGGAAAAGCGTCCCGCGGTCACGGTCTCAATAGCCTGACTTCGCGGGCGGCGCAGTTGGGCGGGAGCGTGAAGATCGAGAGCCAACGGCGGCACGGCACGACCGTAACCATCGAGGTGGTCTCGCCGTGAAGCGCTGGCGTAGAGCGGGCGCGGTAGCGGGCCGATTTCGCGAGCGCGGCCGGCTCGACTCGCGGGAGCGGCTCGACTCGCGGGAGCGGCTCGTTTAGGGTAAACGAATCATGGTTTCCGCATTAATCGTAGCGGCGGGCCGGGGCACCCGGATGGGGCCGGACGTGGATAAACTGTTCCTGCCCCTGGCCGGTCGGCCGCTGGTCGCCCACACGTGGGAGCGATTCGACCGCGCGGGATGCGTGGAGGAGATTGTGCTGGTGATTCGGGCGGGATTGGAGTCGGCGTTCAAGGAAATGGCGGTTGAATTTGGCTTCAAGAAACCGTTCCGATTGGCCATCGGTGGGGCGGAACGGCAAGACTCGGTCTGGAATGGCCTCGCGGCGCTCGGCGCGGCGACCGAAATCGTCGCCATCCAGGATGGCGCCCGGCCGTGCACGGGTGAGGCCTTGATCGAGGCGACGATCGCGGCGGCCCGCGAGGTCGGAGCGGCGGTCACGGCGCAACGGGTGGTGGATACGATCAAGGAATCGAGCGATGGCGCGTTGGTCGAACGAACCTTGGAACGTCGCCGACTTTGGGCCGTTCAAACGCCGCAGACCTTCCGGGTGGAGGTTATCCGACGCGCACTGACGGCCGCCCGGGCGCGAAATCTGATTCTGACGGACGATACCGCGGCCTGCGAATTGATCGGTCAGGCCGTGAGGCTGGTGGAGGCGACACAGCCGAATCCCAAGGCGACTTCGCCGGCGGACCTGGCGTTTTTGGAATTCCAGTTGGCGCGTGGCGCCGCGGAGAATCCGGCCCTTGCAAACCACCGTTAGCGCAATTACTGTCAGTCAAGATTGATGCATGGGTCAGTTTATGAAAAAGCGTGTAATATACGGTCTGCTCTTCGTGGTCTTGAGCTTCAACCTCTTCGTTGGCGCGCAAGTTTACCTCGATAACGCCGAGGCCGCCGATAAGAACGACGTTTACCGCAACCTCGAACTCTTCAGCCGCGTTCTGGAGCGGGTGCGCAAGGAGTACGTGGACGGCCAGAACTTGACCTACCAGGAATTGATCTACGGAGCGTTGCGGGGAATGATCAGCACGTTGGACCCGCATAGCGAATTCATGGAGCCGACCAAGTACGACGAACTGCGGAAGGACACGGAGGGTTCGTTTGGGGGCGTTGGCATCACGATCGGGCTGCGGGATAATTACCTGACGGTGATCGCGCCGATGGAAGATACCCCCGCGTTCAAAGCGGGGATTATGCCGGGCGACCGAATCGTCAAGATCGAAGGCCACAGCACGGAGAAACTCAACTTAACCGACGCGGTAAAGCGACTGCGTGGTGAACCTGATACCGACGTCACGATCACCTTGTTCCGGCCGTCCTCGAACCAATTGCGGGACGTCAAATTGACCCGGACGGTGATCAAGGTCGATACGGTGAAGGATATCAACGACAAGCGTGAATTTCCAATCAGCGAGAATCATATCGGTTACGTCCGTTTGACCCAATTCAATGAGCCGACGGCGACCGATCTGGAGAGCGCGTTGAAAAAGTTGGAAGCGCAGGGGATGCAGGGGCTGATAATCGATTTGCGCGGCAACCCTGGCGGCCTGTTGGAGCAGGCCTTCAAGGTTTGTGAGAAGTTCCTGCCCCGCAATCAATTGATTGTGAGCACGGAAGGGCGGACGGCGGCGATGCGCTCGGAGTACCGCTCGACCGGCCGCGAGCAGCACGCGAACATTCCCATGGTGGTGCTCGTCAACGGCGGCAGCGCCAGCGCCTCGGAAATCGTATCGGGCTGCCTCCAGGACACGAAGCGGGCGGTGATCGTCGGCGAGCAAACATTTGGCAAAGGCTCCGTGCAAAGCATACTGCCTTTGGCGGACGGTTCGGCCTTGCGGCTGACGACGGCGAAGTATTACACCCCCAGCCATAAGGTGATTCACGAGAAGGGGATCACGCCGGACATCGTGATCCCGATGTCCGCGGAGGAGGAGGAGGCGTTGTTTTTCAAGCGCAACGGGGCGACGGACGCGCTGGACGACGAGCGTCGCGAGCGGGTCAAGAACGCGCACGATGTGCAACTGGAGCGTTCGATGGACTTGTTGAAAGGCATCACGCTTTATACCCACCGGTCCAACGCGAACGAGAAACAGCCGATCATTAAGAGCGCCAAGTTGGGCGCCGAGACCAAGACGGAATGATGGGCTTCCAGCCGTGAGGTTATTGGCGCTGGAGACCTCCTGCGACGAGACCGCCGCGGCCGTCATGCAGGACGGAGTGGCGCTCAGCAGCGTCGTGGCCTCGCAGGTGAAGCTCCACGCGGAGTACGGGGGCGTCGTGCCGGAATTGGCGGCGCGGGAGCATCTTCGCAATTTACCGCTGGTCGTCCGCCAGGCCTTGCGTCTGGCTGGGGTTTCCGTGAATGAATTGGAGGCCGTGGCCGCGACGCGTGGCCCGGGTTTGCCCAGCGCCTTGATGGCCGGCTTCACGGCGGCGCAGGCGTTCGCTTTTGCGGCGGGCAAGCCATTCCTGGGGATACATCACCACGAGGCGCATCTCTACTCACCGTGGCTCAGCGGCGACCCGCCGCGGGCCGATTTCGCGGCCTTTGAACCCTCGGTCTCGCTCATCGTGAGCGGCGGGCATACGCTGCTGGCGCACGTGCTGGATGAAACCCGGCACCGAGTGCTCGGCGGAACGCTCGACGACGCCGCCGGGGAATGCTTTGACAAGGTGGCAAAGTTGATCGGCTTGCCGTATCCCGGCGGACCGGCGCTGGATCGGTTGGCGGAACAGGGGAACCCGGCGGCGATTGAATTTCCCCGTCCGCTTTTGCGCGAGGCGAACGACGATTTCAGTTTCAGCGGACTCAAGACCGCCGTCCGGTATTTTCTGCGGGATCATCCCGCCGCGCTCGAGGATCTGCCGCGCGTGCGCGATTTGTGCGCGAGCGCGCGGGCCGCAATCATTGAAGTCTTAGTCTCGAAAACCGTGCGCGCGGCCAAACGGCTGGGAGTCCGCTGCGTGACGGCGTCCGGCGGCGTCACCTGCAACGTGGCGCTCCGACGGGAACTGGCGGCGGCCTGCGCGCGGGAGCGACTGACGTTGCGGCTGGCGGAGCGGAATCTTTGCACCGACAACGCCGCGATGATCGGGGCGCTGGCGGAACGGCGGTTCCTGGCGGGAGCACCGACGCCCACTTGGGACGCGGACGTGCTGCCCAACTGGCAATTGACCGATCTGGAGGTCCGCTAACGCGGCGCCAGCGCGGATGGCGCAGGCGCCGCGCGAGAGTGTGATTATTTGGCCAGACTGCGGGCAAACTTATCGAGCCGGTCCAGCCCCTTCTCGATGTTCGTCAGGCTGGTAGCGTAGCTAATGCGAATGTAGTCGTCGGCTCCGAAGGCGATGCCGGGCACGGCCGCGACTTTTTCCTGCTCGAGGAGCCGGGCGCAAAACTCAGTGGATTTCAGCCCCAGCTTCGAGATGTTGGGAAAGAGATAGAAGGCGCCTTTGGCATTCACGCAACTGAGCCCGGGAATTTGATTGAGCTTTTGGTAGGCGACGCCCCGGCGTTTCGAGTATTCCGCCAGCCATTTCGGCAGATGATCCTGCGGCCCGTTCAATGCGGCTACGCCGCCTCTTTGGGAGAACGAAGTCGGATTGCTCGTGCTGTGGCTTTGCATGGCGTCGATCGCTTTGGCGATCGGTTCCGGCGCGGCCAGATAGCCGAGGCGCCAGCCGGTCATGGAATAGGCCTTCGCCAGTCCGTGAACGATGATCGTGTGCTCGAAGTGTCGGGGTGAAAACGTGGCGACGCTCACGTGCTCGGCGCCATCATAAACGAGTTTTTCGTAAATCTCGTCGCTCATGATGAGCACCCCTTTTTCGACGCAGATGTCACCCAGCGCCTTGATTTCTTCCCGGCTGTAGAGCGAACCGGTCGGATTGCTGGGCGAATTGAGGACGAACAGGCGGGTTCGGCTGGTGATGGCCTCGCGCAATTGGGCGGGAGTGACCTTGAATTCCGTCCGGTCGGACGTTTCCAGGATCACCGGCTTGGCGTCGGCCAGCTTGACCATTTCGGGATAGCTAAGCCAGTAGGGCGCGGGAATGATCACCTCGTCGCCTTTTTGGCAGGTCGCCATGATGACGTTGAAGCAGGAGTGCTTGCCGCCATTGGAAACGATCACCTGGGACGGTTTGTAGCTCAGTCCCTGGTCGCGTTTGAACTTATCGACGATGGCTTGGCGCAGTTCCGGAATGCCGCTGCTCGGCGTGTATTTGGTGAACCCGGCGGCCAAGGCTTGCGCGGCCGCGTCCTTAATGTGCTGCGGGGTATCGAAATCGGGTTCGCCGGCGCCGAAGCCAACCACGTCCTGGCCATCCGCCTTCATCTGCTTCGCCTTGGCGTCGATGGCCAGGGTGAGAGACGGTGAAAGGGCGGAGACTCGGTCAGAGGTCCGGTAGAGCGCTTCCATTCGTTCGTCGCGCAAGTTCGTGGCGGGCTTTTCCGCGGGGGTGCTAGTCGTCGTCATAAAATTCGGCGCAGACTGATAGCCCCGGAGGCCGACAATCGCAAGTGAATTAACGGTCTGTTTGAGGGGGGATTTGGGGTCGATTTTGACGTCAAAATGCATTCCCATTTGTGGGACGAAACAATCCCACAAGTGAGTTTCGCGCCTGCCCTTGCGGTCCGCGCGTCGTTTTGAAGGGAGATTCGGCCGTTCGGACGGCAAGTATAAAGCTGGGTCAGGGAAGAGGCGTTATCGACTTAACAGCAATGTGTTGTGTATCGCGTTGTTCGTGCTCCATGGGCTTGCTTCAGCGGTTTGAAGGGGAAATCAAAGAGGTTGTCCGGGGATTGGCATGGCATTTGCGAATTGAGCGCTAAGCGGAGCCGTTGAGCGTTGGTTTCAGGGATAGAGAGCCAAGCTTCAGGGACGCCGGAAAGAAATGAAACATCGTCAATTTATCAGCAGCGCGGCCGCGAGTCGGCGGCGGGAGCCGGTCGGCCGGGGCTGAAGGCATAGAAGATCGTATGGATATTCCCCGTCCCGAAGCAGCCAAACAACGCCGACGCCGGCGCATCATCTACGCGGCCGTAACGCTCGCGGTCATCACGCTGGTGACCGTGGGGCTTTCCCGCCTTCAGCCCGCCTTGCCGTTAGTCGAGAACCCCTACACCGATGTCGTTAAACGTGGGCCGATGTTGCGCGAGGTTCGCGGCAGCGGGACACTGGTGCCCGAGGAGATTCGTTGGGTGCCCGCCGTGAACGCCGGCCGGGTCGAACGGATCCTGGTCGAGGTCGGGGCGCAAGTTAAGGCGGACACGATCCTGCTGGAATTAAGCAACCCCGACGCGGAGCAGGCCATGCTGGACGCGCAATGGCAATTGAACGCGGCGGAGGCCGAGACCGCCAATCTGAAAGTGCAGTTGGAGACCGCGCGCTTGACCCAATTGGCGGCGACCGCGACCGCCGAGGCGAATTATGATCGCGCCCGGATGGACGCGAATGTCAACGCCGTGCTCGCGAAGGATGGCTTGGTTCCAGATATCACCCTGAAGGCCTCGCTATCGACCGCGGACGAGTTGGATAAGTTGCGCCAAATCGAGCAGGAGCGCTTGAAAATGATCCCGGACTCGAAGCAGGCGCAGTTAGCCTCTCAAGAGGCGAAAGTGCAGCAGTTTCGGGGGCAGTATGAGCTTCGCAAACAGCAGGTGGAAGCGCTGAAGGTGCGCGCCGGGATCGACGGCGTGTTGCAACGCCTCGGGGACACGTCGCTTTTGCAGAAAGGACAGCAGATCGTCGCGGGCGCCAACCTGGCGCGGGTGGCCAATCCCAAGCGCTTGAAGGCGCAGGTCAAAATCGCCGAGACGCAGATCAAGGACGTTGAAATTGGCCAGCCGGCCGCCATCGACACGCGCAACGGTATCGTGATGGGCAAAGTGGTCCGCATCGATCCCGCCGCGGAAAGTGGGACCTTCACGGTCGATGTCACGCTGGAAGGGGCGCTCCCCAAGGGGGCCCGGCCTGATCTGAACGTGGACGGAACGATCCAGCTTGAGAAGCTTACCGATGTCTTGTTCGTCGGGCGGCCGGTCAATGGCCAGGGTGAGAGCACGGTCGGACTTTACAAAGTCGTCGAAAACGGTCATGAGGCCGTGCGCATCCCGGTCAAACTCGGACGCAGTTCAGTCACCTACATCGAAATCGTGGACGGCTTGCAGGCGGGAGATAAAGTCATTCTTTCCGACATGTCGGCTTGGGACGCTCACGCGCGGGTGCGGGTCAACTAGCCGCCTCCGCCTCGCGAAATCCCGGCGATCATCAAATCACCAAACCTATTACTCAGAGCACACATGGACGCACTCATCCTCCTTGACGGGATCACGAAGGTCTTTTTTACCGACGAAGTCGAAACGCACGCGCTTTCGGGAATCCATCTCCACATTAAAAAGGGCGAGTACGTCGCCATCGCCGGTCCGTCCGGTTGTGGCAAATCGACCCTGCTTTCGATTCTCGGACTGCTTGATTCGCCCACCGAGGGAACCTACACCCTCAACGGCCACGCGGTCGCTAACCTGGGACTCTCGGAGCGGGCGCGCATCCGGAACCGTGAAGTCGGTTTCATCTTCCAAAGTTTCAATCTCATTGGTGACTTGACGGTCTTTGAAAACGTCGAGTTGCCGCTGACCTACCGCGGCATGGATTCGGCGGAACGACGCCAACGGGTCAACGAGGCCCTGGAAAAGGTGGGCATGGCTCACCGCGTGAAGCACTACCCGTCGCAACTTTCCGGCGGTCAGCAGCAGCGCGTCGCGGTTGCGCGCGCGTTGGCGGGCAAACCGTCGATTCTCCTGGCGGACGAGCCGACGGGCAATTTGGACTCCAAGAACGGCGAGGCGGTGATGGAACTGCTGCGAGAACTGCACCGGGAAGGCGCCACGATTTGCATGGTCACGCATGATACGCGGTTCGCGCGCCATGCTGAACGCGCGGTCCACCTCTTTGACGGGCGCGTGGTCGAGGAGAGCGTCGAAACCCACTGAGCCGCCGTGAATGGTCGGCGCTAAGTGGCCAGCGAGCCAAACGCTGAGGCGAACCGATAGCTTTGCTTTTGCTTCGGCGTGATCAAGGCAAGAACCCGCCTGACCGAACGGTGGGGCGAGGCTCTGCTCTGCCTTCGCCCTCACTCCGACCTGGCAACCCATCGGCGGCGCCGACGCCAAAAGAATCTTGAGGCCGACGACGGGATTCTGAAACTTCACGAAGACGGCGTGGGTATAATCTTATATGCTAGATAATATCCGCTTCGGCGCGCGCGCGCTGGCAAAAAGTCCGGGGTTCACCGCGATCGCCGTGGGCGTGCTGGCGCTAGGGATCGGGGCCAACGCCACAATCTTCTCGATCATCAACGCCATCCTGTTCCGACCGATAGCGGTTCGTGATCCCGGTCGGTTGGTCGGCATTTACCAGCACGACGTTGAAAGTCCGCAGGGTTTCAATTTGTTTTCGTATCCCGATTTTACTGACTTGCGCTCCGGGAAGGACGCGGCGTTCACGGAAGTCTTCGCTTTCGGCATGGCGTCGGTTGGCGTGCAGGATGAATTGACGACGAAGGTATTGGCGAGAGTGGTCAGCGCGAATTATTTTTCGGCGTTGGGCGTCGCGCCAGCGCTGGGCCGGGTGTTTCTGCCGGAGGAAGAAACCGGGGGAACGCCGGTGGCGGTGTTGAGTTACGCCTATTGGACGCAATTGGGAGCGGAGCGTTCCATCGTGGGGCGGAAGTTAAAGCTGACCCGGGGCGAGTTGACGGTGATCGGAGTAATGCCGAAAGGATTCACGGGCGCGCAGTTGCTCAGCCCCGACATGTTTCTTCCATTGGGGATGGCCGAAACACTCGCGGCGGTCCCCGGTCAGCCGGCGCCGCGACTTCTCGCGAGCCGCTCGAATCGAAGTTTGATGCTGATGGGCCGTCTCAAACCGGGGCTGACGCTCGCGAACGTGGATCGGGCGCTGGATGGCTTGAACGCGCAGTTCTCAATGCCGGATCCCGCGGAGCCGAAGGCGAGGAAATTGATCTGCACGGCGCCGTCGCGTTTTAACTTCGGCAACGCCCCGAGCCGAGGCGACCAGGGGTTGCTCCCGATCGCGGGATTCGCGTTTGGATTGGCAACTTTGGTCCTGTTTATCGCTTGCCTCAATCTGGCGAACATGATGCTCGCCCGCGGCGCCGCCCGGCGGAAAGAGATCGCCGTGCGCTTGGCGCTCGGCGCGGGCCGCCGCCGGATTATGAGCCAGTTGCTGGTGGAAGGATCGCTGCTGGCCGTGCTGGGCGGCGCCGCGGCTCTCGTCGTTTCGATTTGGGCGACGCGTCTGCTTACCGCCCTGGTCTATTCGGGCAATGGGATGCCGTCGGATTTTCCGAGATTCGAATTTGCCACTGATTGGCGGGTGTTGGGTGCGCTCTTTTTCCTCAGTGGGGTGGCGACCCTGGCTTTCGCGCTCGGACCGGCTTGGAAAATGAGCCGCCTGGACGTCGTTTCGGACCTCAAGCGGCACGCGGGTGAAGACGCCCAGGAACGTGGGCGCGGGCGTTTTCGTGGGCGCGAACTGCTCGCGATCGGCCAAGTGGCGGCGGCCTTGGCGCTGATGGTGGCGGCGGCGCTGTTCAGTCGCAGCGCGGTTCACGTCGCGGAGGCGACCCCCGGTTTCGAGTTTGGCTCAAATTTTTATTGCGCGCTCGATCCCAGTTTGAGCGGGTATTCGGACGCGCGTGTGCGTGAGTTGGTCCGCGGAGCGTTGGAAAGGTTGGGGTCGTTGCCGGGGGTCGAATCGGTCAGTCCAGCGATGAATATTCCGTTTGGAGACAGCAATTGGAGTCGTGGCGTTCAGCGTGGCGGGGCGCCGGCTCCCACGAGTTCCGCGGCGAGCGCGGCCGAGGGGAAGGACTTTGAAGCCACCTACAACGTGGTTGGCGCGGACTATTTCCGAACCATGGGAATGACGTTACGGCTGGGACGTGAATTTGAACGTCGCGAGGCGGAAGGCAGTTCGGGTCCGCTGGTGGCCATCATCAGCCAGAGGCTTGCGGACGAGCTTTGGCCGGGCGAAAACCCGCTTGGGCGCACGATCCAATTTTCCGGTGGCTCGGGAACCGGGAGACCGCCCCAGATGACGGTAGTCGGCGTCGTCCCGCCGGTGCGCTGGCAGGTTTTTGCCCGGGGACCCTTCGATGAAATATACGTTCCGTCAGGCCAAGATTTTCAGGCGAACGTGAAGCTTCACGTCCGAGTCGCGCCGGGGGTTGACCCGTTGAGTCTGATGGCGTCGGCCCGCGCCGAGCTGCATCGGCTCGACCCACAGATTCCGCTGACCGAGGTGAAGACGCTGGCGGCGTTGCACCGGGACGGGCCGTTCGTGCGCATCGCGCGACTTGGCTCGGCGCTCTTTGGCGCCTTCGGAGCGCTGGCGGTGATACTGAGCGTGCTGGGGCTATACGGCCTGAAAGCGTATTCGGTCGCGCGTCGGACGAGGGAGATCGGGATTCGCATGGCGTTGGGGGCGACGGCGCGGGACGTGGTGACGATGGTCGTTCGTGAAGGCGCCTGGCTTGCGGGTTGGGGGATCGCGCTTGGTCTTTTGCTGGCGCTGGCGGTGGGCCGGTTCGCCGAGAGCTTTCTTTATCAAGTCTCGGCCTTTGATCCGCCAACGTTCGGCGTCATTCCGCCGCTGCTGCTGGTGATGACCTTGCTGGCCTGCTTCATCCCGGCGCAGCGCGCGGCCAAGGTGGCGCCGATGGTCGCGCTGAGACACGAATGAAGTCTTTCGGCGGCGTAATGTCACCGGCGCAGTTTTCGTAATTGTTCACCGACACAGTCGCGTTTTCGTTTGCTCGGTTCGGTAACTGAGGGAATCTAGGACTAGCGCGGACCGCGTTAACGTGGAACCTCACCTGGCGCGAGTTCCGTAGCGAGGGTGAAGATTCGGCGGTTCTGCAACCGGCCGCCACAAGCCCTGGTCGGGAGAAATTGAATATGAACTTATCCGCGTTACGAATCGGGATCATCGGCGACTTCAATCCGAATAATGAATCGCACGTCGCGACGGACGCCGCGCTGGGCCACGCCGCGAAATCGTTGGGGCGAACCGTCGAATCTACTTGGCTGCCGACGCCAACCCTCAACGGCGACGCCGGAAGCCGGGTCCTGTCTCAGTTTGACGGTCTGGTTTGCGCCCCGGGAAGCCCGTACGCCGACATGGAAGGCGCGCTCTCGGCCATTCGGTTTGCGCGCGAGAAGGATCGGCCGTTCATCGGGACCTGCGGAGGCTTCCAACACGCCGTGATTGAATTCGCGCGCAACGTGTTGTCCGTTCGCGACGCGGAACACGAAGAATCCGCGCCCGGAGCGCCGACTTTATTTATCAGTCGCTTGGCCTGTTCTTTGGTCGGTCAAAAGGCGAAGGTCATCGTCCTGCCACAAACCCGCTTGGCGTCGGCGTTTGGCGTGAGCGAGTCGGTGGAACAATTCTGGTGCAATTTCGGCGTGAACCCGGCCTTCGCGCCACGCTTGGAGCAAGGGGGCTTAATTGTCTGCGCCCGCGATGAAACCGGCGCGATCAGAGCGGTCGAGTTGACCGGCAACCGGTTCTTCGTGGCCACGCTGTTCATCCCGCAGTTTTCCTCAACGGAGGAACGCCCGCATCCACTCGTCGTAGCGTTCGTGCGGGCCGCTGGGGCGGTTGGTCATTCCGCGCCAATCAAATAGCGGGCGCAATACTCGGACGCGAGAACTCCGGAGCGGACACCGCGGTTCCACATGGATGTCATCACTAAGATAGAATCATTACCGACTCAAGTCTAGGTAGCCTCGGCGAAAGGTTCTCATCGAAGAGCAGTTTCATTGGGAACGACTTTCAAGCGAAGGTCTGTGTCACCGATTAAGGCGAAGCACGCCTGAATATCGACCGCGGTTAGATCGGGAAAGTCCTTAAGGACTTCTTCCATCGTCATACCGCCGCCCAAATACTGGAAAACATCGCTGACCGTGATCCGAGTCCCGCGGATACAAGGCTTGCCACCGCGAATACGCGGATCAATGACGATCCGTTCACGATAGTCCATGATCAAAATGTAGCCGCCGGAAAATGCAAGTCAAGGGCTGCGAAGGTCGGAATGTCGGTCATCGTGAGCCAGGGCCGGCGTTTGCGCGGCGGCGCGTTATCGAGGCCGCGTGGGTCCGTGATCACCATTTATCGTTTCACCTTCTCCCGCTAGCGACAAGCGCAGACTACACGGCGGCGGCTTGACGCGCCCAGGCGTCGGCCTCGAGGATTTGCGGGAGGGAAGGGTTGGTGACGACCTGGTGGTGCTCCATCGTCCTGGTCACGATTCGCGTGATGTCCGGGAACCGGATCTTGCGGTTGCAAAACGCTTCGACGGCGACCTCATTCGCCGCGTTGAGCACCGCGGGGAGAGTGCCGCCAAGCTCTCCCGCCCGGCGCGCGAGCGCGAGCGAAGGGAACCGGTCAATATCCGGCGCCTCGAAAGTCAAGGCGCCAATGCTCGCCAGATTGGTCTGCACGCGGCCATTGGCGACGCGGTCGGGATAGGTCAGCGCGTATTGAATCGGCAGGCACATGTCGGGCGTCGAAAGTTGCGCGATCATCGAGCCGTCGATGAATTCCACCAACGAGTGCACGATACTCTGCGGGTGGACGACCACATCGACCCGCGCCATTTCGATGCCGAACAACCAATGCGCTTCGATCATCTCCAGGCCCTTATTGAACAGAGTCGCCGAGTCGATCGTGATCTTACGCCCCATCACCCACGAAGGATGCTTGAGCGCCCGTTCCACGGTAATCCCTTCGAACTCCTCTTTTGGAGTGGCGCGAAACGGGCCGCCGGAGGCGGTCAGGCAAAGGCGTCGGACCGAATCGGGCGGTTGGTCCTGAAGACATTGGAAAATCGCGGAGTGTTCACTGTCCACCGCCAGGACCTTAACGCCATGTTTGCGCGCTTCGCTCATGACGATTTCACCGGCCATGACAAGGATTTCCTTCGACGCGACGGCGATGTCTTTGCCGGCGCGAATCGCCGCGAGGGCCGGTTGCAGGCCAGCGGTGCCGACGATCGCGATGAGCACGATATCGGCGGCGGGTAACGTGGCCAGCCGCAGGAGGCCTTCATCACCGCAATAAACCTTGGTGGCGGTCCCAAGCGTGTTTTCCAATTCGCGCGCCTTATCGGAGGCGTTGATCGAAATGGCGGCCGGTTGGAACTTCAGGGTCTGTTGAAGGAGCAATTCGGAATTGGCCCCGGCGGCGAGGCCGATGAGCCGGACGCGGTCCGGGAGGTCTTCCGCGACTTTGATCGTGCTCGTGCCGATTGAACCAGTGCTGCCCAGCAGTACGACGTTTTTCATGCGGGCTTCAATGCGTTAAAATGTGGCGGAGATACAAATACATCAGGGGCGCATTAAACAGCAAACTGTCGAGCAAGTCGAGAATCCCGCCAATCCCAGGAAACAGATGACCGGAGTCCTTCACCCCGGCTTCGCGTTTGAATAGGGATTCGATCAAATCGCCGAGCACCGCCGCTCCGCTGAGGACGATGCCAAGGATCGTGGCGTGCATCCAATTCATGCCATACAGCTTTGGCCCGGCCGCGTGGGCAAAGATCAGACTGGCGGCCGTCGAGACCACGATCGCGCCGCCGAAACCTTCCCAGGTTTTTCCGGGGCTGATCCGCGGAATCATTTTGTGTCGCCCAATCAACGAGCCGACGGCATAGGCGCCGATATCGCTGAACTTCGTCACGAGAATAAAGTAGAGGAGGAAGTAGGGGCCGTTGGCTTTCGGGAAGTAGTTGATCTTCTGCATGAAGTTGAGCAACCAGGGCACGTACATCAAACCGAACAGGGTCGTCGAAATCGAGACGATGCCCTGCGAATTGTCGCGGCTGAGGAATTGGCAGATGCAAAGCCCGAGGACGAAGAGGATCAGGAATCCGGTTTCAAAATCGTTCGCCTTGGACGGCTGCACGACGGGCCGAAACCAACCGGAGAGGTAGAAAAAGGTGCTGCCGGTCAATAATAGTCCGGCGAACAGTCCCCATTTGCTGAAGCAGGGCAGGTGGCGTTTCGCCATCAGGTCGTAGAACTCCGTCAGACCCGCGGCGGTCAGCGTCATCAAAATCACGAAGAAGACGCTGTCCGAAAGCAGTTTGTTCTGTGAAAGGAGCGCGGCAATGACCACGGTCCACAGCACGACCGAACTGAATAGGCGGCGCAGGAAAACGACGCCTTTCGAGGAACCAGGCGGCGACGGTTGGGTGGTGGTGGACACGGCCAAGGAAAGTAGTGATCTATCCGTGCCTGTCGAGTCCGGCTTTTCGGGGTGTTAACGGGCGTTCGACCAAATGGCTTGTTCGAGGGCGATAGCGCGCCGCCTCAGACGCCACCGAATCGGCGGTTGCGCCGGGTGTATTCCTCCAGCGCTTCAAAAAACTGCGGCTTACGGAAATCGGGCCAGAGAGTCTGCGTGACGACCAATTCCGCGTAGGAGATTTGCCAGAGCAGGAAATTGCTGACGCGCATCTCACCGCTGGTGCGGATCAGCAAGTCGGGATCGGGCATGTGCCGCGTGTAGAGGTGCTGCGAGATGGTCTGCTCATTGATCTCGGCCGGATCAAGCTCGCCTTGGAGGGCTTTCGTGGCGATGGTGCGGACGGCCTCGACAATTTCCGTGCGTCCGCCGTAGCTCAGCGCCAGGACCAGGGTCAGCCCATTATTCTTGGCCAGCGCCGCCTTCGTTTTCGTCAATTGGTCCTGCACGAATTCAGGCAGGCGGTAGATTTGGCCGATGGCTTCGAGGCGGACGTTGTTGCGAGTCAGCTCGCCGATCTCGTTCTTGAGGTAACGCGCCAGGTACTTCATCAGCGTATCGACCTCTTCCTTCGGTCGATTCCAGTTCTCGACTGAAAACGCGTAGAGCGTCAGGTATTTGACGCCGACTTCGCCCGCGGCCCGGACGACCTGGCGGACCGACTCGACGCCATTGCGGTGGCCTTCGACGCGGGGGAGGTGGCGTTGCTTCGCCCAGCGGCCGTTGCCATCCATGATGATGGCGACGTGGGTCGGGAGGCTGGCTTTCGCCTGGGGGCTAAGTTGGTGTCCGTGGGCGCTCATCCCGTCCCGATCGTCTCCGCCGTCAGCTCAAAAATCCGCGTTAGACAAAGATGGTTTGCTCGCGCGCGGGACCAACCGAGGCAATCCTCAGTCTGGCGGCGGTCAATTCCGAGATCGCCTTGAGGTAGCTGCGCGCTTTCGCGGGCAGTTCGTTCCATTTCCGCGCGTTCGAGGTAGTCGCTTGCCAGCCGGGGAATTCGACGTACTCCGGCTGACACTTCGCCAGCAGTTCGACGTCGTTCGGAAGATGGTCGAAACGGGTGGTTCCCACTTTGTAGCTGACGCAGACTTTGATCGTGGCGAGCGTGTCGAGTCCGTCGAGATTGGTGATGGCCAGATCGTCGATGCCGTTGACCATTGTCGCCTGACGGGTGGCCACGGCGTCAAACCAACCGCACCGGCGAGGGCGCCCGGTGGTGGCGCCGAACTCGCGGCCCATCCCGTGCAGGAGGTCGGCGATCTCGGCGTTCTCGGTCGGCAGCGGGCCTTCGCCGACGCGCGTCGTGTAGGCCTTCATGACTCCGACGACTTTGTCGATCTTGTTCGGCGCGACGCCCGAACCGGTGCAGGCGCCGCCCGAGGTCGTGTTCGAGGAGGTGACGAACGGATAGGTCCCGTGGTCGATATCGAGATAGGTGCCTTGGGCGCCTTCAAAAAGGATGTTGGCGTCGCGCTGCACGGCTTGGTGCAGATAAACGACGGTGTTCACAACGAACGGCTTCAGGCGCTCGCCTGCGGCGGTGTAGGCGGCATGTACTTTTTTGAAATTGAGCGGTTTGGCGCCGAGGGCTTTCAGGATTTCGTTATTCTCCTTGATCTTGGCGCGGTGAAGGTGCTCGAAACGCTCGGGATTGATCAGGTCGATGACGCGCAGGCCGGTGCGGGCGGCTTTGTCGCCGTACGCGGGGCCGATGCCGCGCTTAGTGGTCCCGATCTTGTTCTTGCCTTTAAGAATCTCCCGTTGCGCGTCCAATTCGCGATGGTAGGGAAAAACCAGATGCGCCGTTTCGCTGATGAGGAGATTGCCGTTGATTTTAACGCCCAATTTCACGAGGCCGTCAATCTCCTCGACCAGACTCACGGGATCGATCACGACGCCGTTGCCGATGACGCAGACTTTGCGGCTGCGGAGAATGCCGGAGGGGACCAGGTGCAGAACATACTTTTTGCTCCCGAGGAATACCGTATGCCCGGCGTTGTTGCCGCCTTGAGTGCGGACGACGATATCCGCCTCCTCGGTCAAGACGTCGATAATCTTCCCCTTGCCTTCGTCGCCCCACTGGGCGCCCACTAATATAATATTGGCCATAAATTGCTTCGTCCCGCGTCGGCACTAAAAAGCCCCGAAGAGTAAATTCGGGGCATACGCGCGGTATTTACGCTCGGAAACTACGAAGAGCCGGATTGGCTGTCAACGCTGGATTCTGGAGAATTGCGTGACCCGCATCGATGCCCTCGTCAATCAGTTTCGGCCAGAATTCGCAGGAGCGCCCGCGCGGCTCCCCTATGGTTTGGCGAGCAACCATTTAATCGCCGCGTCACGGGTGGCGTCGGTTGAGCCTGCGTAGGTAGTGAGATTCGCCTCAGCTTTCGCCGAGGCGTAAATCGTGCGGAGCAAATCCGGCGCGTGCTCACCTTCGCCCGCCAGCCAGAGCTTGCCCGGGGCGCCGAGCGCGAGCAGTCCGGGCAGGTCATCATATTTGGCGCCGCCGGGGAGAAAGGCGGGATCGAGGTAATCCCGCACTTTGCCAAATCGAAACCCGGCGGTGTCGATCACCGCGCGGTCAATCGCGTCGCCCGCTTGGGCTTTGGCGGCGGCGACCCACGGCCCGGCGCCGCCCAGGCCGACGACATCGACAATTTCCGAATGTTGTTCGTGGTTTTTCACGTACTTGAGCAGGGTCAAGACGTCGTGGACGCGCTGAGCGAACAGGGCGCGATTGTAGCCCAAGGTGAACGCCGCCGATTCGCGGGGATTTTTCACGCTGCGCGCCCGGGTGACCGGTTCGCCGTTCGCGACGAATTCGCCTTGGAAAAGTAGATCCATGCCCACCACCGTCGCCCCGGCGTCGAGCAGTGTTTTGATGTCGGCCTTGACCGAGCCGTCGGCCGCGTAAAGGCAGGACTTCCCTTCGGAATCGACCCAAATGACGGTTTGCCCGCCCCATTGTTTGGGGTAGAGAAACGTGACCGGCAGTTCCTCGCCATAGGTCTTATTGCGCAGCGTGCCGGTCATCTCAAGAAAGGAGCCGCGATCGGTCTTGGGGCCGAGCTGCCACGTGACGTCGCCGGCGGTCGCGAAATTGCGCCCGATCAGGACATCCGCCGCGGGGCCGACGGTTTCCCGGTAGCTCTTCGCGGATTTCCGGGCGGGCGCCAGTTGCTTGTCCGCGTCCTCGGTCAGCCAGCGCAGGAGCGCGCGTTCAAAGTCCGGGCCGCCGGTCGGTTTCGGGTGTGATTCGTCCCAAACGGAAAGTTCACGCGCGTTCAAGCGATGATAATCCCGCTCGATGATCGGCTCGCTCAGGCCGAGTTGCAGATGTTTGTTCATCCAGGAATACATCGCGGCGCGGCTGACGTAATTGTAGTTGTGGCCAAATTGGAGCAGCGGCGTGAGCGCGACATTGTTCGGGGCGCCCATCATCTTGAAGTGCGCCTGAAGCTCGGGAAAACCCTTCGTCTCCATTTCCTTGGTCCAGTCATTGGCGGCGGTCATGCCGAGCGGCTTGGGCGCGAACATCGCGGCGAATTCGACGTTGCCGGTATCGACGCGCAGGAGGCAGGCATTTTCGCAGGTGCAACCACCTTGCATCGCGGTCGAGACCATCACCGCCGGAAAGATGACCGCGGGGCGCGGATCGATCGCGCCCAGGATGAACGTTTGAGTCCCGCCACCGCTCGCGCCGGTCACGGCGACGCGCGCTCCATCGACGTCCGGCAGGTCCATGAGAAAATCCAACGCGCGAACGGAATCAATCGCCTGGAGGCTCATCACGCTCTGCAAATGGGCCTCCGCTTCGGGGCTGAACAGGCCCCAGTTCTGTTCGGAATTCATTTCGGGACGTTGTTTGTTGAAATGATGCGCGAGGTCCTCCGAGATTTGGATGCTGTCCGCGTAGCCGACCATGTCGTAGTGGAAAACCACGCAGCCCATCCGCGCCAATTGGACGCAGCGGGATTGGAGCGGACTGCGTCCGCCGTCCTCGAATCGTTCCGCGCCTTGCGCGATTTCCTGGCGGGTCTTGGCGAGACCTAGGTCATAGAAGCGACCGTTGTCCCAGTGTCCGTGCGGCGAGAGCACGCCCGGATGTTTGGCTTTGCCATCCTTCGGTCGATAGAGGCTCCCGGTGACGTAAAAGCCGGGAACGCTTTCGAAGAAAACTTTTTCGACGGTGTAGTCGCCGGCGTCGAACTTGCCGTGAATCACCGGGTTGAGCGGCGTTTTGGCCGGCATGGGCCATAGACCGAGCGCGACGAGCAGTTGCTGGCGAACGGCCGCCGCGCGCTTCTCCCACGCCGCGGGCGAATCGGATGGCGTGAAGGGAAAATAGCCGTCTAAATCTTTAGGTGGTTCCAATCGCGTGTCCTCGGGCAGCTTGCCCTCGGGAAGGGCGCGCGGGCCGGCGGCTAGGCTGCGTTCAAGGCCGAGCGCCAGCAACAGAGTCGCAAAACAGACGAGCGGCAGGCGATTCGCAAGCGAGGAGATCGGCGTGGTCATATTTAAATTCGTGGTCGTTTGGGATGGCGGTGTTCGTGCTGGCTTGGCGTAGGTTAAGCCCGCCTACCATGAAGCTTCAAGACTGTTTCAATTGGTCGGCGCGGCGCGGTGGGAATTTCGCAAGAAACTTTGACGCCGGCCGAGAGACCGAAAGATCATCGGAGAAAACGGCCCCGCTAAATCACCTTGATACCGCATCGTTTGGCAGCGCTTCTCAATTGCTCGTCCCGTGACGCCAGCGGGAGTTTTCGCCTCAGGGCGAGCTCAAGATAGGTTGCGTCATAGACGCTGAGTCCGTGCGCTTCGGCAAGCTCGCTGATCCGGCCAAACGCGTTGCGTCCAGCCTCTTCATCCAAGGTGAACTGCATTCCGAGCAACATTTCCAGGGCGATTTTACGCTGAGCCGCGGTGATGCGGCGCCGGCGTTGCGCAATTAGCAGCACGTTGGCCATTTCCAAAAACCAAAGAGCAGGAACCACGACGGCCTGGCCTGCCGCGACCTCCGCCAAAAGTCTGGCCGTCTCGGACGTCGCTTGTTGGGGATAAACCCAGGCGAAACCCACCGACGCATCGACGACCACTCCCGCGCTCAACGCCGTCCCTCGTCGATCCATGATTTCACCTCCGCGCCGGTAAGCGCCGATTTGCGCTTGTTTTTCGCGGCAATTTGTTGGCTTAAAGCCAATATTCCCTCTACGGATCGCCGTACCGACTCGAGGTTTCGCCGCCCCTCCGGCACGAGGCGCGCGACCGGCTTTTCGTGTTTGGTGATGATAATCTCTTCTCCGTGGCCAACCCGTTTCAGGAGTTGACCGAATCGAGTTTTAGCTTCCCACGCAGTCACGCTTTCCATAAGTCTGAATCGTTAAATTGACCAATCACTGGTTAGTTTATCATGATGTGTCGGATTGCGGCAAACGAATACGCTCGCTCAATTCGCGCGATTTGTACACGGGCGCCCCGGTCTGGATATTCGGCGGTTTCTTCCCGTTTTGCGTTTGTTTGGCGCAAGACGACGTTCGGGCCGATTGATCGAGGCTGTCGCTGGCGCAAGTCTCGCTTTGACACCGGACCGTATTTTCAGAGAATTACTCCATGAATCCTCGCTGTCTCCGCCGCGCGCCCATCGCTTTGATCGCAATTTCCTTGTTCGCGTTTAGCGCGCGGGCGGCGGATGACTACGTGCCGGGGCCGGACTCGAAGACGCAGGAGGGCGTTCCCAAAGGGGAGGTCAAAAAATATACGCTCGATCACAGCAAGATTTTCCCGGGCACGACCCGTGATTACTGGGTTTACGTGCCCAAACAGTACGACCCGGCCAAACCGGCGTGCGTTTACG
Organism: uncultured Verrucomicrobiota bacterium; assembly: GCA_964522665.1. Taxonomy (GTDB): domain Bacteria; phylum Verrucomicrobiota; class Verrucomicrobiia; order Limisphaerales; family CAZFVY01; genus CAZFVY01. Next base: position 24,018 of record CAZFVY010000028.1, read on the forward strand.
TCAATCAGGACGGACTTTCGTACAACGCCGCGACGGTGTTCGATAACCTGATCCAAAAGCAGGAAATCCCCGTGTTGATCGGTGTGTTCGTGACGCCCGGCCGCGTGAAGGCGCCGAACGCGGAGGCGTTGGACCGATTCAACCGAAGCTACGAATACGATGGGCTGGGGGACGCGTACGCGCGATTTCTATTGGAGGAACTTCTGCCCGACGTGGAACAAAAAACGACCGAGGATGGCCGGGCGATCAAGCTTTCTCACAACGGAAACGACCGCGCGATTGGCGGCGGCAGCAGCGGCGCGATTTGCGCGTTCACGGCGGCGTGGGAGCGGCCTGACGCCTTCAGCCGGGTGTTCAGCAGCATCGGGACGTACGTCGGGTTGCGCGGCGGCAACGTTTATCCGACGTTGATCCGCAAGTTTGAACCGAAACCGATACGGGTTTTTCTGCAGGACGGAAGCGCGGATCAGAACATTTACGGCGGCGATTGGTGGATGGCCAATCAAGAGATGGAACGCGCGCTGAAATTCGCTGGGTATGAAGTCGATCACGTGTGGGGCGACGGTGGGCACAATGGGAAGCAGGCGACCGCGGTTTTTCCTGACGCGTTGCGCTGGCTGTGGAAAGGCTGGCCGGAACCGATAGGGCGCGGAGCCGGGTCGTCGCAATTGAAGGAGATTCTGCTGCCGGGCGAGGAGTGGAGCCTTGTCGGCGAGGGCTACAAAGCGACCGAAGGTCCAGCGGTGAACGCCAAGGGCGAGGTCTTCTTCAACGACGTGACTGCCAGTAAGACTTACAAGCTCGACCCGGATGGCAAGCCGGTGGTTTTTATCGCCGATTCCAAGCGGGGCGATGGCCAGGCGTTCGGACCAGACGGGCGGCTCTACGCCGTGGCTAGCGCCGAAGAAAAGATCGTCGCGTATGATCCAGAGGGGAAGGTTTCGGTCATCGCCGAGGGCTTTCGGGGCAACGACGTGGTCGTGTTGCATGACGGCGGACTGTACGTGACGCACCCGGGGTGGAACGGGACCGATCCGAGCAAGGTGTGGTACATCAGCCCCAAGGGCGAGAAGAAGGTGGTGGATACCGGCCTAAAGTTTTCGAACGGGATCACCGTTTCGCCGGACCAGTCGTTGCTTTACGTGGACGATACAAAGTCGCATTGGGTTTACAGCTATCAGATTCAAGCGGACGGCTCATTGACGAACAAGCAGCGGTATTATCATCTGCACGTGCCCGACACGGCCGACGACAGCGGCGCGGATGGGATGCGCGTGGATCGCGACGGGCGGCTCTACGTCGCGACTCGAATGGGAATCCAGGTTTGCGATCAAGCGGGGCGCGTCAATTGCATCATCCCGACGCCGAACGGCAAAGTCGCGAATCTCTGTTTTGGCGGGGAACAGTTCGACACGATTTACTGCGCGTGCGGCGATAAGGTTTACAAGCGAAAGGTGAAGGTTCATGGCGCGCAGGCGTGGGATTTGCCGATTAAGCCGGCGCCGCCAAGGCTCTGATTGGGCGGTGGTGAACGGTGAGGGGGGAAGTGGAGCAGAGTGCGAGAATCGGGTGGGCCGCGACCAAAGCGGTGTCGCGCTACGCTTGCCCCCGCAGTCCAAATTCACGGGAAGCCCAAGTTTGGCGTTGCGGTGCGGGGCGGGAGCGCGTCGCTCTGGCGGCGCCGAGGCGAGGTGGAGGCGGGCGCCCCGCGCTCCGTGGGATCGCGACACGGGATGGACGCTGGGAAGCGGTTTCGGCGACTGGAGGCGTGTACGTCGGACTCGACAGGGCGGGGGAATTCCGTTACGAACAATGACGTAGCCGAGCTTGACCGATGAGCGCGCTTGAAGCGCGATCCGGCAGACTTGCGCGAATGAAAGCAGTCGAGCATTTCCAGAATTATGAAACATCCACTTGCAATGATCGGTTTGGCCGTTTGTCTCCTGACGGCAACGGCGGTCCGCGGCGGTGAGCCGGTCTCTATTTTTGACGGCAAGACCTTTAAGGGTTGGGAAGGCGACCTGAAGACAACCTGGCACATCGAGGATGGCGCCTTGGTCGGCGGGCGGATGGAAACGACGGTGCCGCACAATGAGTTCATCTGCACCGAACGGAGCTATACGAATTTTGTCCTGCGTCTGAAGTTCAAGCTGGTCGGCAAGTCGGGCTTCATCAACGGCGGCGTCCAGGTCCGCAGCAAGCACGTCGCCAAACCCGCGTATGAACTGAGCGGCTATCAGGCCGACATGGGCGATCCGGAATGGTGGGGCTGCCTCTACGATGAATCCCGCCGCGATAAAGTCGTGGCCAAGTCCGACATCAAGGAGGTCAACAAAGTCCTGAAGCGCGGCGATTGGAATGACTACGTCGTCCGCTGCGAGGGCAAGCACATCCAGGTGATCTTAAACGGATACAAAACGGTCGATTACACCGAGCCGGACGACAGCATTGAGCAATTCGGCATCATCGGCCTGCAAGTCCACGGCGGTGGGCAGACGGAAGCGTCGTACCGGGATATTACGATTGAGGAGTTGCCGTAGATACCGTGGATTTGTGACCCGGGTTTTGCCTCTCCTACGTCGCTGGATGCAGGTATTTGAACGGACTCGAGCGGATTCTTACAACAGATTCTGATACGCGAGGAAATTCGTCCGAAAGTAGCGCATGACACGTAGCGGGTCAGAGCTTTCGGGGATTTCGGCGAGGCAGAAGCAGGTTTTGCCGGCTTCGTTCAGGCGGGTGAAGAGGCGGCGGAAGGGATAGGTTTCGTCGAAGAGGTCGTGGAGGTGGACCGTAAAAATCTTGTCTTTGACGAGGTCGAAGTTGTGATCAAAGCCGTCGCCGTCGAGGTCGGTGGAATTGGTGTTCCAGCAGACGCCAACGTTTTTGTGGTCGGCGACGTCGAGCATGCGGCGGATGTTGGGCAGGAGTTGGGATTCACCGCCGTGGACTTCGAGGCGGATTTGAATGCCGTGCTCCTCACCAAAAATGCCGATCTCGCGGAGTGAATGGCCGATTTGTTCGAGCGTCTTTTCTTTGGGGACCTCTTTGGGAATTCCGTTGGGCCGGACCTTGACGCCGGGCGCGCCGACGTCGCGGGCCAAAAGGATGTATTCCTTGGTGGCGGCAAGGTCGCGCTTGAGCTTCTCCTGGTCGGGCGTGTGGTAATCGAAAATGCTGCCCAGGCCCATGAGCGCAACCTTCGAGTCACGGAATCGACGGCCAACTTCCGCGCGTTGGTCGGCGGTAAGGCTGACCTCGACGCCGTGGGCGTGGGTCGTGCGGAGTTCGACGCCCTCGAACTTCGTGGCTTCGCAATTCTTGATGATCGTCGGCACGTCCCAATCCTTGGCGATGTTGTAGGTGACGGTTCCCAGGCGCAGTCGAGAAGGTTGAGCGAGGCTGGGTTGTGGCGTCGCGGCGGGAAGGGAGGTCTCAGCCAAGCCGAGCGTGCCAAGGCTCATGCTCGCGGTCTTCAAGAAGTGGCGGCGACCAACTCTCGAATTCCTGGCGTTTAGATCGTATTGCATGGCGAAATGGGTTTGCGCGGCGGTTTTGAAATGGACTCGCGGAGATTAACAGCGTGAGTCTCGCGGGGCAACTGGTATCAGGGACATGATTTTGACCCGAACAGATTCGGCTTGTCGGTGGCGTGATCCAAGGCAATCGTTCCCGGATGAACGTTGAGAAGGTCACGGTGGAGAGCATCCGGAGGATGAAGGGGAAGACGCCGATCGCGGCGCTGACCGCCTATGACTATCCCCAAACCCGGTTGCTCGACGAGGCCGGGATACCGTTCATTTTGGTCGGAGATTCGGTGGGCAACGTTCTCCTCGGCTATCCCGATACGACGCTCGTCACGATGGAAGACATGGTCCATCACGTGCGGGCCGCGGCGCGGGCAAAGCCGGCGGCTCTCCTTGTGGCGGATTTGCCGCATCACAGCTACGAGTCGGTGACGAGCGCGCTGGCGAACGCTCGCCGATTGGTGGCGGCAGGGGCCGAGGCCGTTAAGGCCGAAGGGGGACGAGCCATCATCGAGCAGGCGCGGGCGATCGTGGCGGCAGGAATTCCGTTCTGCGGCCATCTGGGGATGCTGCCGCAAAAGGTCCATGAGTCGGGCGGCTATCGGGCGATGGGCAAGAGCGACGCGGAACGCCACGATTTGCTGGATGACGCGCGCGCGTTGGCCGAGGCCGGCGCCTTTGCGATCGTGCTGGAAATCGTCGTGCCGGGAGTGGCGAAGGAAATCACGCGGGCGGTGGCGATTCCAACCATCGGGATCGCGTCGGGACCGGACTGTGACGGACAGATTCTCGTGACGAATGATTTGTGGGGGACGACGCCCGGTCGCATCCCGCGGCATGTCAAACCACGCCTGGAAATCCCCAATCAGATGCGGGCGGCGGTTCGGGAATGGAAGGAAGCTCTCAAATGCCCAGCCTCGGAAGTGATTGTATGAAGCGGCTGAGTCACCTTAACGCGCGCGGAGACGCCAACATGGTGGATGTGTCAGCGAAGCCGGCGCAGACGCGCGAGGCGGTGGCGCAGGGCGAGATTCGGCTCCATCGGGCGACGCTCGATTTGGTCGAAGCGCAGCAGGTCGCCAAGGGCAATGTCCTGGCGGCGGCCCGGCTCGCCGGCATCATGGCCGCGAAGAAGACTGGCGAGCTGATCCCGCTTTGCCACCCGTTGCCGATCACCCACTGCGAGGTCAATTTTACGATTCCAGAAACACGCGACCGCATCGTCATCGCGGCGTCCGCCAAAATTACGGCGCAAACGGGGGTGGAAATGGAGGCGTTGACGGCGGTGAGCGTGGCCGCGTTGACGATCTACGACATGTGCAAGGCCGTGGACAAAAAAATGCGCATCACGAACGTGCGCCTGATTTCAAAGACGAAACGATAACGGTATGGAAATCCAAACTGGCATTATCACGATCTCCGACCGCGCGTCGCGCGGCCTTTACGATGATCTGGGCGGCCCGGCGGTCAAAAAGGCCGCCGAAGGACACGGCTGGCGAGTGGTGGACGAGAAGCTGACGCCCGACGAGAAACGGGACATTCAGCGGGCGATTCGCGAGCAGATCGCTCGCGGGTGCCAATTAATCCTGACGACTGGTGGCACCGGCGTCGCGTTGCGCGACGTGACACCGGAAGCGGTCCGGGAGATCGCCATTCGCGAACTGCCTGGTTTCGGCGAGATCATGCGGATCGAATCGATGAAGATTACCAAGAACGCCATCCTATCCCGGGCGCTGGCGGTGGTCGTCGATAAAGCGCTCATTATTTGCCTGCCGGGGAAACCGAGCGGGGCGGTTGAGTGCCTGAGTTTCGTGGCCGGGGCGATTCCGCACTGCGTGGAGGTCTTGCAGGAGGTTCCGACTAGCTGTTGACGGCCAATATTGAACTGTCCGGCGGGGAAACAGCGAGTGAAGGCGGAGAGCCCGGCTCTCGATACGCTTAGGGCAGCACAAACTTAGGACGGGTCACCCAATCCTCGCCTTTCACGAAGATGCCTTCGGCGAATTTGGCGGCGCCGCATTGCATTGAGTCGGCGGTTTCGACCAAATCGCGCATCCAATTGGGAAAGCGATCGGTGAACTTCAACTCGAGAATCACGAGGTCGAAAACGTCGTGCGGCTTCGGGGTTTCGAGGACCGGCCGCGTCGAATGGCTCGGACCACTGCGAACCTGACGGTCCATCGTCACGCGGACGGGATCCTCCGCGTCACTCTCCCACGCCTCGCGTCGGTAGGAGATGTGCAGCTTGGGCCGGGCCTGATGGTAAAGCATCAACTCGACGAAGCGCTGCACGGCGACCAAGTCCTCGGCCGAGGAAGAGATAAGGTCGCCCGGCTCGGGGTATTGACCCGCGAGCAGACGGTCAACCGCCTCGCGTCGGACCCCGCCGCGCTGCTTGAGAATGAGATTGTCCATGCGGCGTTTGACCTCGAAATAGATCGGCGTGGTGGGCCGGGCGTCATAGTAACGGAGGCGAAGCTTGTAGCGATTCTTGTTGCCGTTGATGGTGTGCCAGTAGGTGTTCAGTCCGCCGGAATCGAGGTAAAGACTGTGGACGGGGTAGGCCAAGTCAGGCTGCTTGGCCCCATACTCGTCGATGTCCAGATACGAACGGATGAAGGTGCGCACCTTCGACGCCATCCGCTCTTCGATCAAATACTTTATTTCGAACCGCTGATCCTGAAATCGGTTATGACTCATATTTTCCGCGCGCCGCCCACGGCGCCGAGACGCGGGCGCCCGCGGGGCGAACGCCGCTCTCTTGGTCAATCATCGGATAGAATGGCCAGAGCGCAAGTGAATCTTGCGCTGGGAGCGGGGGCGATGGCGCCGAAGCGGACGGCGGCAAATTAATTTGCATCGCATGTTGCGCCGCGCTTAGAGTTTAGAAAAACACCCCGTTATGAGTTCCGAATCTTTTAAGGCCAGCCGATGGACGCGCGGCAATTTTCTGTTCCCGACGGAGATCGAGGTTACGGATAAGGCGGTGATCCGACGAAAGCGTTCGTGGTTCAGCTGCGACGAAATCAGTGTCGGCCTTTCCAAAGTCGCGTCCGTGCATCTTCGGACGGGCATGGTTTGGGCCGACATCCTGATCGAGTCCTCCGGGGGCACAGACCCATTGGCCAGCCACGGTCACAACAAGGCGGACGCACGACGAATCAAAGAAATGTTGGAAGACTACCAGGCCAATTCGGCGAAACGGGGCGAAGGTCCGCCCGCGGATCGATGAGCAGAAAGCCGCGGTTGAATAAAGGATTAGACGGCGCAAGGAACGGCAAGCGCCCGCGGCGCTGCTCCCGAGCCGCGCATCAGAAGCGTTGCCCACTCGCCGAGAGAACGGGCTCCCGGATCGGTGTTTTCGTGGCGATTTTGCTGGGCCTGACGAGATTGGGACGCGCGGAAGATTTTTCCGCCACGCTCGAGTTGAGCGGGGCCGGAGGGACGCAGAAAACGGAAAGCGCCGCCGGGTTGGGCCGTCATCGCGAGAAGGCGCGGCCAGTGTTTCATGCGGCCGTCAGTGAGGCGTTGACGTTGCGGTGGAAGTGCTCCAGCCAGGCGGCGAAACTGTTCGAGAACGTGCTGGTGCATGTCTATGTCGCGCGGGAGGAGAAATTGGATCAGGACGACCCGCCCGATTTGAAGCCGGATCGTGTGGCGCTGGAGAGCGCGATCACGATGGACTTTAAGGCCGGTGACAGCGCGCACGCGTCGCTGACGTTTCGGGTCGATAAACCGGGAATTTATCTGGTCCGCGTCGAAGCGCAGGGGGTGGCTGAGAGTTTGCCGCTGGAGCCGTTCGCGGCGTTGGATATGGAGGTCAAATGAGCGGCGTGTGCCAAATTCAAAAGGCAAGGCATAGGCGTTTTCGCCGGACCGCGGCGCTGGTAGTGACGGCTTTGATGTGGGCCGGCTCGGCGTGGGCGGAGCACTTCGACATCACGTTGACCGTCGAGGGCGCGGACGAAAAGCAGGAGGCGTACTCGGACGAAAGTCCGCCGGTTGAAGGGTTGCATACGCGCCCGGTGTTTCACGGCAAGGTTTCAGAGGCGTTCACGCTCCAGTTTTTCATGACCTACGTGAATCCACATGACGTGCTTAAGCAGGGAGCGGTTCATTATTTTTTGGCGCCGATCGGGAAGGTCGGACAAAAGGAGTTGCCAAGCCTGGCGCAAGACGTTGTCGCCGAGGGACGATTGGTCCTCGATTTCAAAACCAAAGGCCGCGCCGGGTTGAAGCAGCAATTTCGGATTTCGCGCCCGGGAGTCTATCTGCTGCGCGTTGAGTCCGAAGGAAGCAAGAGTGACCACGAGCACTTCTCGGCGATCGAACTCGACATCAAGTAGCGGTCGAGGGGCACATCGCGCTGCGCGCCGCGGGCCGGTGACGCGGGCAAAGGCGCTGGCGCGACCGCTCCAACAAGTGGACCGGGTCTTTGTCCAAGAGGGGAGGCGCAAACTCGTCTATTTCGCCGGCTGCGATTACTTTCGCCTCGCGAGTCACCCGGCGATTCTTAAGGCAGCGCGGGAGGCGATGGGGCGTTTCGGCCTGGGCGTCTCGGCCTCTCGTTTCACCACCGGCAATCATCAACTTTATGAGGCGCTGGAGGCGGTGTCCGCGCGCTTTTTCGGAGCGCCAGCCGCGGTCCTGACTTCTGGCGGCTACGCGACCAATCTGGTGGTCGCGCAGGCGTTGGCGGGGCGCGTAACCCACGCGGTGATCGATGCCCAGGCGCACGCCAGTCTGCGGGACGCGGCGCAGGCGCTTGGCTGTCCGGTCCTTGAATTTCGCCACCTCGATCCGACGAGTTTTGCGGGCGCCGTCCAGACGTGCGGAAAGGGGGCGCGGCTTTTGCTTTTGACCGATGGGATGTTTCCGTTCGATGGCGCCGTGGCTCCGCTGCGGAAATATGCGGCGGCGCTGCCGTCTAACGGCTGGATGCTGGTGGATGACGCGCACGGCGCGGGCGTATTGGGGAAACGGGGCCGGGGAGCGGTGGAGGCGGAAGCGGTTAGCCGCCGGCGGATTATCCAAACTGTTTCGCTGGCGAAGGCATTCGGGGCGTACGGCGGATTGATTTTAGGCGCGCGCGAGTTCGCGGGGCAACTGCGGCGGCGGAGTCGTCAATTGATCGGCGCAACGCCCGTGCCGTTGCCGTTGGCGGCGGCGGCGCTGGAAAGCATGCGATTGCTTCGGGCCGACGAGACGTTTCGCCGGCGGTTGCGCGATAATGCCGAACTCGTCCGGGCGTCGCTCACCGGCGCGGGCTTCGCGCTGGGGGCCACGCCGAGTCCGATTGTGCCAATCTTGCCACCGACGCCGCAACTGTCGAACCAGTTGGGGCAGGCGTTAAGGAGCGCCGGCATTCATGCGCCCTTGATCCATTATCCGGGTGGACCGCCGAGCGGCTATTTCAGGTTCGTGATCTCGAGTGAACATTCGCCCGCGCAGTTGACGGCTTTGGCGCGCGTTCTAATCGACTGGAGGCGGTTCGGGCTGGGCAAGCATGCGCTCGGGGATTGAAGTTCGCCGCGCCATCATCATCCTCTACGCCCATGGACGCGATCATACTCGGCGGCGGCCACAACGGTCTGGTGGCCGCGGCGTACCTTGCGGAGGCGGGGCTGAAAGTCTTGCTGCTGGAGCGCCGTCCCTTATTGGGCGGGGCCTGCGCGACCGAGGAACTGTTTCCCGGCTATCGTTTTTCGGCGTGCTCGTATCTGTGTTACCTTCTGCAGAATAAGGTGATCGATGATCTGCGATTGCGGGACTACGGGTTCGAAGTTCTGCCGATTGATCCGTGGCGATTCGTTCCGTTTCCCGACGGCGAGCGGCTGCTCTTCTGGGACGACGTCGCGCGGACGCAGGAGGAAATCGGCCGGTTCTCGCGGCGCGACGCGGCGAGTTATCCGAACTGGATTGCGTTCTGGCGCCAAGCGGCGGGACTGATGCATCGCTATTTTTTGCGGCCGCCGCCGACGAATGAGGAAGCGCTGGCGGCGGTTCGCGGCACGCCGGACGAGGCGTTCCTGGCCCGCCTGCGCGTCCTCAGCATGCGTGAGGTTGTGAATGAGTTCTTCGAGTCGGAGCGGGTGCGCGCCGCGCTGATTCACGCGCATGACGTGGGAGACGTTTCCGCGCCCGGAAGCGCGTGGTGTTACGCCTATATTAAATGCACGATGTTCAGCCGTCCCGAGAATGTCGGGCTGGTCCGGGGCGGGATGGGCGGCATTACGCAAGCGCTGGCGAAATCGGCGGAGGCGCGCGGGGCGGTACTGCGAACCGGAGTCGGGGTACAGCGAATCCTGGTGGAAGACGGATGCGCGATCGGCGTCCTGCTGACGGACGGGACGGAAGCGCGCAGCCGCGTCGTGTTATCGAACGCGGACCCGAAGCGAACCTTTCTAAGTCTGATTAAGCCGGAGGATTTGCCGGCGGAATTTGCCGGTCGAATCGGGCGGTTGAAAACCCAAGCCGGTTACTTCAAGTTCCACGCGGCGTTGAAGGGAGTTCCCGATTTTTCGGCCTACTTTCCACCAGGCGGATTCGATCCCAAGGTCCTGGCCGAGGTAAAGATTTGCCCGTCGGTGGAATACTACGAGCGAAGCTGGCGTGACGCGTTGGTCGGCGAGCCGGCGCGGGAGCCGGTGATGGAGGTCCAGATGCCGAGCGGCTATGACGCGTCGATGGCGCCCCCCGGGCATCACGTGCTTTCGATTTGGGGTCTTTACGCTCCGGTCAAGTTGCGCCGCGGGAATTGGGCGGACCGGCGCCGCGAATGTGGCGAGCGTTTGATCGACACGCTGGCGAACTATGCGCCGAATTTGCGCGAGATCATCGTCGATTGGTCGCTTTTCACCCCGGCGGACCTGGAGGAACGAGTAGCGCTGACCGATGGCAATATCCGTCATCTGGACATGGTCCCGGATCAAATGCTGGACCAACGACCAATGGCTCAATGGGCACATTATCGGACACCGATCAAAGGCCTCTACCTTTGCGGGGCGGGGACGCATCCAGGAGGAGAAGTGACGGGCGCGCCCGGCCACAACGCGGCCGCGGTGGTATTGGAAGACCTCGGGCGACAGCGCGCGTGAGCGCCGGCTGAGGCGAGGGGGAAGGAGGCGTCACCGGCGAAAAATGCGGCGCCGAAATGCAACTTTACAACTCGGCGCGCCTCGTGTAACCCTCTGCTCTATTATGTTGCGACGATTTCTGCTCCTCGGGTTGGCGTGCAGTTTACTGGCCGGTTGCATGACGCCAACGATCGTCAACCTGACGCCCTCTCGCCAAGCGCGCAACGCGAACGGAGTTTATCCGTTTGAAGTGGAATTCAAGAGCCGGCAACAGGCCCTGCGGCGGGAAACCCTGAAAGCGTTCGTCGTCATGGGGATGAATACTTACCCGATGGAGCCGGTTCCGAAGGTGAACGGCCGTTGGGAAACCGTGGCGCCGGTCCCGACCGGGACGGACCTGATCAATTACCACTTCAAGTTCGAATACAAGTACAACGCGATCCCGGAGCCGAAGGGCGACAGCGCGGTGTCAGCGCCGTACGAACTGCATTTGAGCGACAAGCCGTAACGCCGCCCCCACCCAGACGCCGAGAAACGTGGCGAGCCGTCGGTGGGTCAATTTGGGCGCCGGCGCGAGTAACACCCGGTTCGTGCGGAGTTTTCCGCTATTTCGACTGCGCCAGGATTTCTTCGAAATCGACGATTTCCTTGAGCTGGGTTAAGAACCAAGGGTCGATCTTCGTCAACCGGTAGATTTCATCGAGCGAGAATCCGGCGCGGAGCGCGTGGCGGATGAAGAAGATTCGTTCCGCGTTCGGCCGGCTTAGTTTCTGCGAAATGATGTCCCGCGGCAGAATGTCACGGTCGCCATACACGTCGTTCCCGATGCGCCACGGCTTCCCGTCGCCACCGAGGCCATAGCGGCCGATTTCGAGCGAGCGCAGGCATTTCTGCAGCGATTCCTTGAAGGTTCGGCCGATAGCCATCGCCTCGCCGACCGATTTCATCTGGGTGTTAAGCGTCGGGTCGGCTTGGGGGAATTTCTCAAACGCGAACCGCGGGATTTTGGTGACGACGTAATCGATCGTCGGTTCAAAGCTGGCCGGGGTCTCGCGTGTGATGTCGTTCTTGATTTCGTCGAGCAGGTAACCGACGGCCAGCTTCGCGGCGATCTTGGCAATGGGGAATCCCGTCGCTTTCGAGGCGAGGGCTGAGGAACGGGAGACGCGGGGGTTCATCTCGATGATGACCATCCGGCCGTTCTCAGGGTTGACGGCGAACTGAATATTTGAGCCGCCGGTCTCGACGCCGATCTCGCGAATCACCGCGAACGAGGCGTCGCGCATGATTTGATATTCCTTATCGGTCAGCGTCTGAATCGGCGCCACAGTGATGGAATCGCCGGTGTGGACGCCCATCGGGTCGAAATTCTCGATCGAGCAGATGATCACGCAGTTGTCCGCGCGGTCGCGCATGACTTCCATCTCGAACTCCTTCCAACCAAGCAATGACTCTTCGACCAGGATTTCAGAAACCGGTGACAGCTCCACGCCGCGCTTGGCGATTTCATCAAATTCTTCCCGATTGTAGGCGATCCCGCCGCCGGTGCCGCCGAGCGTGAAGGCGGGGCGAATGATGAGCGGGAAGCGGCCGATTTTCTCGGCGACCGCGCGCGCTTCCTCGAGGTTATGGGCCGTGCCGCTGATCGGGGTATCAAGCCCGATTTTGATCATCAAATCCTTGAAAACCTGGCGATCTTCGCCGCGCACAATCGCGCGGGCGTTGGCGCCGATCATTTCGACGCCCCACTTTTCCAAGGTTCCCAGGCGATGAAGCGCCATCGCGGTATTGAGCGCGGTCTGGCCGCCGAGGGTGGGCAATAAGACCAATTTGCCAGTCGCTCCCAGGCGTTTGAGTTCCTCGCTCTCGCGCGCGATGACCTTTTCGAGGCATTCGGGGGTGATCGGCTCGACGTAGGTCCGATCCGCGAACTCGGGATCGGTCATAATGGTCGCGGGATTTGAGTTGATCAGAATGACCCGGAAGCCTTCTTCCTTCAGAGCCTTGCAGGCTTGGGTGCCTGAGTAATCAAATTCACACGCCTGACCAATGATGATTGGCCCGGCTCCAATAATGAGAACAGAATGAATGTCGGTGCGTCTCGGCATAAAACCCGGCGACTTAAAACGATTCTCCTTCGGGTGTCAGTTCTTTTCGGTCAAAGCAGATTGGCTTGTTTGCCGAGGTGGGGTTTGAGATTCAGCTTTCGGTAACAAAGTTCAGTTGCGACGCGGCCCTGCGGCGTCCGATTGAGATAGCCTTCCATGATGAGGTAAGGTTCATAAACCTCTTCGATCGTGTCCGGTTCTTCGCCGACGGCGACGGCGAGCGAGCCAACCCCAACCGGCCCCCCGCCAAACTTCACGACGATGGCCTCGAGGATGCGCTTATCCATTTCGTCCAGCCCGTTTTGATCGATTTCCAGCATCGCCAAGGCTCGATCCGCAATGACCTCGGTGATGCGACCATCGCCACGGACTTGGGCGTAATCCCGGACGCGGCGAAGGAGATTGTTGGTTATCCGCGGTGTGCCGCGGCTGCGGCGGGCGATTTCCCGAGCGCCCGTTGCTTCGATTTCGATGTTAAGGAGTCTAGCGGAACGGGTTACAATATGCTGTAGTTGTTCGGTTTGGTAATAATCCACCCGTTCGCGGACGGGGAATCGAGTCAACAACGGCGCGGTCAAAAGCCCGCTCCGGGTCGTCGCGCCGATCAAGGTAAATCGCGGCAGATTCAGCCTTACGCTGCGAGCGTTCGGGCCTTGGTCGATGATGATATCGAGCTTGAAATCCTCCATCGCTGGGTAGAGGTATTCTTCGATGGTCTTTTGCAGGCGGTGGATTTCATCGATGAACAGAACGTCGCCCTCCTCAAGATTGGTCAGCAAACCGGCGAGATCAGCGGCTTTTTCGATGGTTGGGCCGCTGGTATTCTTCAGGTTGGCCCCCATCGATTTGGCGATAATGTGCGCCAGGGTGGTTTTGCCCAACCCAGGTGGCCCACTGAGAAGAATGTGATCTAGCGCTTCGCCGCGCTGTTTGGCTGCCTGAACGGCGATTTCGAGGCGTTCTTTGACCTTTGGCTGGCCGGTGAAGTCCGAAAACAAGGAGGGCCGCAACGTCATTTCTAACGCGGCGTCCGGTTTGGTCAGCACGTCTGAAACTATCCGCTCGGCCATCAACGGCAGAGGATGGGGAAGGGAGGCGGCAGCGGCAAGGCGAAAGCGGCGAGGCGCAATGCCTCATTCAAAACCTATTGGAACATAATAGGATGTGTCATGCTGATCGCTCGATCGGCCATTCTGTCTTTTCGGTCGCTCGCCGCTGGGTCGCCGCTCCCCGCGTTGGCGCTCAATCGTCATGTTGGTCCCGCGCGTCCTCGTCAGAAACGGTACAACGTGTTGATTGTTATAGCGTTACAACCAAATGAACATCTTTGGGAGGGATTACGTCAATACCGGCGTGAAGATGCGGACGATGGTAGGAATTAAGCAGCGTGAGCCGAGAATTGCCGCGTCGCCGTCGTGTGCGTTCATTTGGCAATCACCAATTTTAATGGGAGTATAATGGTATGAGAACATCGCAATTACTGAGACTAAGGCTAGGCATTCGGTTGGCAGTGATCGTTGGAATAGGGACGATCCTGGCGACGGGACAAACGACGATCTTGGCGCAGACGGCGCCCGCTACTCTTTCACCGGGATTGGCGGAGGTGGTCAAGCTGAGCCAGGCTCACATGTCGGATGACGTCATCCTCAACTTTCTCAAAGGCCGACCGGGGGCCTATCATTTGACGGCGGACGATATTCTATACCTGAATCAGCAGGGGGTTTCGCAGCCCGTCATTTCCGCATTGCTCCAAAGTGGTGGTGGCAGTCCGGCGCCGGCGCCGGTGACTGCACCCCCGCCGGCGTTCGCCCCTGGCGCAGCGGCCCCGCCGCCCACGGCTGGCCCGGCCCCGATAATGCCGGCCAGCCCCGCGCCCAGCGGACCGGCGGCTGACGCGAGCTTCAGTTCATTTCATGATCAACTGGCCCCCTATGGAACCTGGCTTGAGATTCCCGGCTACGGCTGGAGCTGGCGTCCTGCGGAGGCAGCGATGGACCCGAGCTGGCGTCCCTATTCTGATCGCGGCCATTGGGTTTATTCCGATGACGGTTGGTTCTGGCAATCCGATTACGCTTGGGGCGTGATTCCGTTCCATTATGGACGCTGGTTCAGCGACGCGCGCTACGGTTGGCTTTGGGCGCCCGATTATACGTGGGGACCGGCGTGGGTTTGCTGGCGGCACGCGGAAGGGTATTGCGGCTGGGCGCCGTTGCCTCCCGGGGCTCGATTCGAGGCCGGGGTCGGACTGGTGTTCCGCAATGGCCGGGTCGCCGCGGATTTCGATTTCGGCTTGAGCGACCGCTACTTCACGTTCGTCGCCTACAATCACTTCTGGGAGCCGGATTTGCGGCTGCACATCCTGCCGCGGGCCGAGGTGTCGATCGTCTTCCGGAACAGTCATGTTTTCAATGACTTCCGTATCGTCAATGGTCGCTTTATCAATGAAGGGATTGGGCGCGAGCGGATCGCGCTTTATACCCATCGTCCGGTCGAGCGCGTCTATGTGCGGGAACTTGTCCGGCCTGGCCCGGTGAGAATCGAACGGGTGGAACGGGGCGAGCGGATCGAGCGTAATCCAAGAAACGATCACGGAGATAAGAATCGGGACGACCGGAAACGCGATTGATCGCTTAGAGACATTCCCCGACGGGCGGGTTTTGGTGAGTGGCGCGAAATAGTTGGCGCGCCCCCAGAGCCCGCCAAATTCTTTCCTGGAACGCTTCCACGAATCAGCGCCGGTCGGGTTCAATCAGACCCACCCGCCGGCATACTCCGAAGGGAGTGAGGGGTCCGCCCGCGTTCGAGCGGCCGCGCGCGGGTTCAATTGGTTCCGTTAATAGCGCGATTTCGGCATTGCCGGAATTATAGAAAGCTGCCAGTCTCGGTTTGCAGTCATGGTTTGCAGGCGCTGAACGGTGGCTCGTTTTTGGATTTCCACGGGCGATCTCGCGAATTGGTTGGTCCCTGAACGTATGCGCTCGGGGGCGGGAGCGGTATCGCTTAACCAAAGGTCGCGGAGGCACACGGCTTAGCGCCAAGTCAGGCAACAGGCGCCGGCAAATCGCGCACCGCAGGGCAGCGCCAACCCCGGCATCCGGGCTCGCTGCAGCGATGACAATTGACTGGTCGGGACCGATCTGACCGCGCGTGGCAATGATGAACATCGAGAACGATCCCAATGACGGAGAGGCCCGCCGCATTTTCATTGTCGAAGACGAGGGGATCGTGGCGGCGGACATCGAAAGCCGCCTGCAACACCTTGGCTACCACGTTTCCGGCTCCGCTTCCTCGGGCGAAGAGGCCCTGACTTCCATTCCGAAGAACTCGCCGGATCTCGTGCTGATGGATATCCGGCTGGCGGGGCAACTTGACGGTGTTGAAACCGCCGCCGAAGTGCGCCGGCGATTTGATTTGCCAGTCGTTTACCTGACGGCTCATACCGATCAGGCGACGCTTGACCGGGCCAAAATTACCGAGTCATTCGGCTACATCATCAAGCCGTTCGAGGAGCGTGAACTACAGACCAACATCGAAATGGGGCTGTACAAGCACAAGATGGAGCAGGAGCGCGCGCGGATGCTGGCGGCCGAGAAGCAGTTGGTCGAACGGATCTTGGGTGGGAGCATCCAGGTGTTGACCGAAATCCTGGCGACGGTGGTGCCGCAATCATTCGGGCACGGGCAGAAGTTCCGCGATTACATCCTTGCGATGGCCAAGACGATGGACATCGATGACGTCTGGGAATTGGAGATGGCCGCCATCTTGTTTCAGATCGGGTTCGTCTGCATTCCGGCCACCGTGATTCAAAAGCTGCGTGGCGGCATGAGTCTGACCACGGTGGAAAAGGACATGGTGATCCGGGTTCCCGAGTTCGGCCGCAATCTGCTGGCCCGGATTCCCCGGCTGGAAGCCGTGGCTCCGATCGTCCTTTATCAAAATAAGAATTTCAACGGCACGGGCTTTCCGCAGGACTCGGTCTCGGGAACAAAAATTCCCCTCGGCGCGCGGATGCTGAAGATACTGGCCGACATCGACCGCATGGAATCCTCGGGTGTCCCGCGAGGGAAGATCGCCGACGAAATGAAGCGGGCGGAAGGGCTTTACGACCCCACGATCCTCGCGGTCGCGATCGTCGATGTGATTGAGGCGCCGCCGCGGGGCAGCAAGCCGGTGACCCTGGAGTCGCTGCGGGTCGGCGACGCGCTGATGGCGCCGATCGTCACCGGTGACGAAACGGTCTTGGTGGCGGCGGGCAACACGATCACGCCGTCGCTGCTGGAGAAGCTGAATAATTTCGCTCAGATCAACACGATCAAAATGCCGATCTACGTCGAGGAGTAAGCTGGCCGCAGGTCGCCGCGAAAAATCCTCGATTGGCCCGATTCGGCCCTTCATCCAGCGGGCGGGCGCATAGCGTAAACTCGCCATAGCTGCCGGTCTCATTCCCTGCCAGCATATCCCGGTCAGTAACGCGGCCCGGCTGGCTCGCGAACGACTGCGGTAGAAACTGCAATCCGATTATTTGGCAAGATCAAAATGGGCGCGCGGCCCCGACTCAGGATATGGCCGGTCGCCGCGCTGAATAGAGAGATGGGCTAACGTGCTGGAGCAACTGAGGACAATACTGGTCGTCGAGGACGAATCTGGGATTCGCTCGCTGGTCCGGTCGATTCTGGAAAGCCAGGGTTACGCGATCATCGAGGCGGAGTCGGGCGCCAAGGCGCTGGAGCTATGGCCGGAACAGGGCCGACGGATCGAGTTGTTGCTGAGCGACATCATGATGCCGGGCGGCGTCTCGGGCCTGGATTTGGCGCGAAATCTCATCGCGCAGAAGCCGGGCCTGAAAATCGTTTTCACGAGCGCCTACAGCGCGGACGTTTTTCAACATGAATTAGGCGCGATCGGAAAGCACAGTTTTTTGCAAAAGCCGTATTATCCGCACGAGCTTATCAAGATGATCCGTGAGGCTCTCAATGGCGCGGGCGAATAACCTTGAGTCGGCGGGCCAGGAGCCGGGATTCGAATTGGCGGACCGGCGCGCGTATGGCGCGCCTGATCGGCGCGGGCGATTCCGGATGGTAATGTTATGAATGTATCAGTGATCGGACCCTACGGCGTCGGCAAGGGCACCCAGGTGGCTCGGGTCGCCGCGAAATACGATTTGCTCGTCATCTCGCCGGGCGACGTCTTCAAGTTGAACATCAAGGAGCAGACCGGCCTTGGCCTCATGGCGAAGAAATATGTGGACGGGGGCGAATTGGTGCCGGACGAAATCGCCGACGCGATGGTCGAGGCGAAGCTGCGCCAGCTTCCGGCCAATCAAGGCGTGGTCTTCGACGGTTTTCCCCGCACCACGTACCAGGCGAAGTTCCTGGATTCGCTGTTTGAGGACTTGGGGCGCGCGCTGGACGCGATCTTCTACCTGCGGGCGAGTGAGACTGAGATTCTGAAGCGCATGTCGAGCAAGCTGGTGTGCCGGGTCTGCCAGAAGGCGTTCGACAAGAACAGCTCCCCATTCAGCTCGTGCCCATTTAAACTTTGTCTCGGCGAGCATTTGTGCAAGGCGGAGGACGCGAGCCCGGAGATGGTCAAGGTCCGGCAGCGAGTGTTCCAACATGCCACCGGCCCCCTGATCGATCATTACTCGAAATCGGGCACCCTGACGGTCGTGAACGGTGAAGAGCCGGTCGAGCAAGTATTCGCGGCGATTGTGGCGATCGTGGATGGCGCCCGCGGTCGTGCCCCGAAGGCGGGGCGGTTGGTCAACTGTTAGCCGCTACCCGGCGGCGAGTGGCGCCGTCCTCGACGCCCTAACCGCGGAGCATCAAAGCCGAGTCGCGACCGGTGGGCGCCCGTTCCAAATGGTCGCGCGCAAACCGGCCCAGAAAACCGGCGGCTTCGATAATCTGGAGTTGGCTGGGCCGTAAGACCGGAATCAGGCTCCAGTCGCTCGCGAGGAGTCGCTGCAAAACTTGACTGGCGCCCGGGCTCAGACTCTTCGTGGCCAAGTCCGGCGCCAGCCCCAGTTCGTTCAACAGTTTAATTTCAAACGCGAGGATCACCGTCGGTTGCGGCGGATGTTCCGAGAGGTGCCGGAGCAGCCCGTGCAAAAGCGCGAAAAAGATCGGCAGCGGCGTCTCTGGCTCGGTGGTCTGCACGATCAGGGCGGCGGCGTAGCAGGCTTGCTGTAAGCGGTTCAAATCGGACCGAAGCCCCCGGTGCGGGTCGCGCAGACTGACTTCGCGCAGCGCATGAAGCTCGGAACGCCGGCTTCGTTGGAAGGAGAAGTCGGCGAGATAGAAAAGGTCCAATTGGCCGCGAAACGCTGATTTCGGACGGCGGGCGCCTTTGGCCACGGTCACCAGTCGCCCGCAGTCCGGGGTGAGCCAATGCACGATGAGGCTCGATTCGGTCAGCGGGTGGAGGCGCAGGACGAGGCCGGTCGCGCGTTCATCCATGAGTTTTCAACCGGAGAGGCTGTCCCGCGGGGCGGGATGCTTGACGTCCAACGGCGAGGCTTGTTCGGGGGAAATGGCGCCGAGACTGATGATGAATTTGATGCCTTCGGCCACGGACATGTTCAGCTTCGTCACCTCACGCTCCGGAGTCATGACCAGAAAGCCGCTGGTCGGATTCGGCGTCGTTGGGACAAAAATGCTGAGCATACGATCGGTGGCCTGAGCGCTCCCGAGTTGGTGGTCAGCGCCGGTGACGAAGCCGATCGAATATTGTCCAGCGCGGGGGAATTCGACGAGCACAACCTGTTTGAACGAGGTGTTCGAGCTGGAGAAGGCGTCGTTTACCTGCTTGATCGCGCCGTAAATCTTGTTTAACAGCGGGACTTTGAGCATGGCGAGGTCAATCATGCCGATCAACTGCTTGCCGACGTAGTTGCGCGCCAGCCGCCCAACCAGGCCGATGAGCAGGATCGCCAACGCCAACGCGCAAACGCTCCAGTACCAGTACATCTTCCCGTCGCCGTCGCGCTGATGGGTCCATTCCTTGGGCAGAAAAATGAGGAGCGTGTCGGTCAGGTTGGAGACGTTCCGGAAGAGCCAGACCACGACCGCAATGGAAATTACCGCCGGCAAAACGACCGCCAGACCCGCCAGGAAGTTGGCGCGCCAGCGGGCGAAGAGACTTTTTCTCACCGGGAAAGCTTAGCGGCCCGGCGGAGTTGGCTCAAGGCAAACCGACCCGCCAAGGCGCGCAGGAGCCGATTCTCTTCCCGCTTCATCACGCGCCGGCGGGCCGCGTCGAGATCGTCGAAGCCGCGGAGGTGGAGGACGCCGTGGACCAGGTAACGCGCCAGTTCGGATTGCCAGGAGGCTCCGAACCGCCGCGCCTGCGCGACGGCTTCATCCACCGAAATGAAAATTTCGCCGTGGAGCGCGTTGCCGTTGGCCCGGTCGGAGTAGTCGAACGTGATCACGTCGGTGGGACTGAAGTCCTGCAGGTAGGTTCCGTGGAGAGCGACGATGTCAGCGCGGGTCACGAAGTGAACGCCCAACTCGTAGCGCGCGAAGCCGAGCAATTCTTCCAGCAGGGCGCGCGTCAACGTCCGCGCGAAACGGAGATTAACCGGGCGTCCGCGGCTCCGGTTACTCAGGGAGAGTTCGTTCATGCGGCTTTGCCGCGATGTTCCTCGTAGGCCGCGATGATGCGTTGGACCAGTGGATGGCGCACGACGTCCCGCTTCGAGAATTCGACGATCGAAATCCCCTCGATGCCGTTGAGGACGCGGCGGGCCTCGACGAGGCCCGAGCGCTTCGGCGCCGGCAAATCGATTTGCGTAGGATCACCAGTGATGACCGCCTTCGAATTGTGGCCGAGTCGAGTGAGGAACATGAACATCTGTTCGGCGGTGGAGTTTTGCGCTTCGTCGAGAATGATGAACGCGTTATTGAGCGTGCGACCGCGCATGTACGCGAGCGGGGCGATCTCGATGCCGCCGCGCTCCATCTGTTTCTGGATCTCGTCCAGGGGCAGCATATCGTGCAGCGCGTCATGCAGCGGGCGCAGATACGGCGCCAGTTTTTCATAGAGGTCCCCGGGCAGGAAGCCGAGGGCCTCGCCGGCTTCGACCGCCGGCCGGGTGAGAATGATGCGCGAGACCTTGCCTTCGCGAAGCGCGGCGACCGCCGTCGCCATCGCCAGATAGGTTTTGCCCGTGCCCGCCGGACCCACGCCGAAGACGACGTCGTGGTGGCGGATGGCTTCGACGTATTTTCGCTGGCCGATGGTCTTGGGCGTGACGGAGGCCTTTTGGGGCGAGGTGTGAATGCGCTCACTAAAGAGGCTTTGGAGCGCCTCGGCGCCGTCCACCTTGACGACGTTCAGGGCGTGGGCGAAATCGCGATTGCGCACGGGGCTGCCGGACTTGGTCGAGTTTTCCAGGTATTGGAAAAGCTTCTTGGCCCGTTCGACCGCCTCATCGGGGCCATCCAATTTGATCCAGCCTTCACGCGAGGTGGCGGCGACGCCCAATTGCTCTTGGAGCGCCAGCAGGTTGCGGGGCTCGCTGTTGAACAGCTGCTGAGCGAAACGGGCGTTTTCAAAATGGAGGGTTTCGGTGGGCATAAGAGGGAGCTAGGAGTGGGACGGCGCGCTCACTCGGCGAGCGCCGCGCGCAGGCGGGCGGCGACCTCGGCCAGCGCTTGGGGCAGGACGGTGGTTCCGGCCAGGACCGGCATGAAATTGGTGTCGCCGATCCAGCGCGGCACAATGTGCAGATGAAGGTGCTCCGCGATGCCCGCGCCGGCCGCCTTGCCGAGGTTAACGCCCAGATTGAAACCGTCCGGTTTCATCACGGTGGTCAGGGCCGCCTGACACCGTCGCGCCAATTTGAACAGGCCGAGCAATTCTTCGTCGTTCAACCCGGAGAAATCCGCGACCTGTTTGTAGGGCGCCACCAGCAAATGGCCGCCGGTGTACGGGTACGTGTTGAGGAGCGCGAAGCAGGCGCGGTCCCGCGCCACGACGTAGTGGGCGACATCATCGTTGGACTGAGCGACGCGGGTGAAGAGCGAAGCGCCATCCGCCGGCGGCGGAAGCTTGGGAGCAAGGATGTAATCGATGCGCCAGGGGGCGTGCAGACTTTCCATCGGGTTCAATTCGCGCGTACTGGACGGGTGGTAAAACGCCAGGGATTACTTGGCGCCGGGCGGCGTCGCGCCGGAGGAGAGCCGTTCATTCTCCGCCTGGAGGGCTTCCAATTGCGGCACGATGTGCTCGGAGTAGCATTTGGGACAGATGCTGTGGCTGAAATCGGAGCCGGTGTGGTCGTGGATGTAGGTTTCGATTTGGTGCCAGTAATCCTTGTCATCGCGAATCTTCTTGCAGTAACTGCAGATCGGCAACAGGCGCTTGAGTTCACGGACTTGGTTCATGAAGCCGAGCAGCCGTTCCGCGACGCGGACGCGGTTGAGGAGTTCATCGGCGTTGAGGGGCTTCGTCAGGAAATCGTCCACGCCGGCGTTCATGGCGGCTTGGTAATTCTCGCGGCCGACCCGGGCGGTCAAAAGGATGAAATAGGTGTATTCGCGCCGGCGGCGCGCGCGGACCTTGCGGCAAAACTCCAGCCCGTCCATCTCCGGCATCATCCAGTCGCTGACGATGATCTGGCAGGATTTTGTCAGGCACATTTCCCAAGCCTGCGCCCCGGTTTCGGTGAGGAGCAATTCGTGGCCGGCATTCTGCAAGGTAAGCTGGAGGACGCGCCGCGAGAGCGGATCGTCCTCCGCGACGAGGATCTTCATGGCGATGAAAATTGCGGGGCCGGACGAGAGGCGCGTTGCGCCGCCGCCAGGGCGGCCTCCAGCTCGAGGGGCCGGAAAGGTTTGGCCACGCAGGCGTCAACGCCCGCCGCGCGGTATTCGTCGCTCCCGGCGGGTTGGGTCTGAGACTTCATCGCGATGATGTAGGGCGGCGTCGCTCCCGGGCCGCGGTCGCGAATCCGCCGCACGGTTTTCAAACCTTCGCCTTCGTGGGCGCCAAGATCGATGAGGATCACGTCGTAGGGAATATGCGCCAAAGCCTGCGCGACTTCAACTCCATTGGCGACGGCATCGGCCTTGTAACCGAGCTTTCTTAGCTGGAGAAGGGCGACCTTTTGATTTACCATGTTCTCCTCCGCCAGCAGAATACGGAGGGATTTGAGGGGCGTGGACGCGGCATCAACGTGAGCGGCCGCCAGGCTGCGGCCTTCAATCAAGGCTCCGAGTGAGCGGACAGCCATAATTTTATTGAGGCAGTCAAGAAGTCGGGAGGGCTTGACCGGTTTGGGCAGACAGGCGTCGATGGCGGCGGCTTGCAATGCCTCCGCGCCGAGGCGCTGGCGGTTCGAGGCGAGCGCCACGACGCGAACGTCCGCGCCGCCGGGCGCCAGCCGGAGCGCGTGCGCAAAGTCGAGACCGTCAACCCCGGGCAATTGCAAATCAAGGACGATTGCGGAGTAGGGTGCGCCGCGCTCCGCCGCCTGGCGGAGGGCCGCGAGCGCGTCCTCGTGGCTGGCGACGGAGTCGGAGGGGATCGCCCAGGAAAGCAACTGCTGCTGGAGGATGTGCCGGCTGGTGGAGTTGGCGTCCACGATGAGCAGGCGCGCGCCGGTCCAATCGTGTTGGCGGATGAGCGGATGCGCGGGCGAGGAGGTATCCTTGCCAAGGGCGACGGTGAACCAAAACGTCGAGCCGGACCCGACGCGGCTCTCGACGCCGATCTCGCCCCGCATCAATTCCACCAATTGTTTGGAGATCGCGAGGCCTAGTCCGGTTCCGCCGTAGCGGCGCGTTACGGAGCCGTCCGCCTGCATGAACGCCTCAAAGATACGCGACTGGTCTTCGGGTGGAATCCCGATGCCGGTGTCGCTTACCCCAAAGCGGACGGTCACGGTTTGCTCCGTTTCCGCCTGTTTCGTAACGCCGACGACGACTTCGCCTCGCTCGGTGAATTTCACCGCGTTGCTGACCAAATTGATCAGCACCTGCCGCAGCCGCCCGGGATCGCCGCGCAGCCGCTGGGGCACGTCGGCCGGGATGAAGCAGGCCAGTTCCACGCTTTTGGCCGCCGCCCGGCCGGCGAGCAATTCAACCGCGCCTTCGATCGTTTCGCGCAAATCAAAGGGAATCGTTTCGACCGCCATCTTGCGCGCTTCAATCTTGGAGAAGTCCAGGACATCGTTGACGATGGTCAGGAGGGCGTCGGCGCTGGAACGCACGGCTTCCACGAATTCCCGTTGGTCGTGCGAAAGTGGAGACTCCAGCAACAGGCCGGTCATGCCGACGATGCCGTTCATCGGCGTCCGAATCTCATGGCTGATGTTGGCGAGAAATTCTGATTTCAGGCGGGTTGATTCGAGCGCGGCGTCGCGGGCCGCGGCGAGCTGATCCTCCGCTACTTTGAGGTAGGTGACGTCTTTGGAAATGCCGAACGTGCCGATCACGTTTCCCTTCTGATCGCGATAGGCGGTCTTGGTGGTCAACGCCCATTTCTCCTGGCCGTCCTTCCAGGTTTCCTTTTCGATCTTGCCGATGATCGGCTCGCCGGTGCGAATGATCGTTTGCTCGTCCTCGTACGCCGGGAGGGCGTGTTCCTCGGTGAAGAAATCAAAGTCGGTCTTACCGACCGCAGCCGCCGGATCGTCGAGGCCGAACGCGGTGGCGAGGGCGCGGCCGATGCGCAGGAACCGGGATTCGCGATCCTTAAAATAGATGTTATCCGAGACCCCCGCCATGAGCGCGGTCAGGAGGTCGCGTTCGTAGGCGAGGGTCTCCTCGATTTTTTGGCGTTCGGTGACGTCCCAGAATATGCCCTGGATACCCATGGGCGTTCCCTGCGGGTCCAGAAGGCGGGTCTTGACCACTTGCACGTAAAGCTTGCCGCCGTCGGCGGT
The DNA here is from genome assembly GCA_964522665.1 of uncultured Verrucomicrobiota bacterium. GTDB lineage: Bacteria > Verrucomicrobiota > Verrucomicrobiia > Limisphaerales > CAZFVY01 > CAZFVY01. Next base: position 48,619 of record CAZFVY010000028.1, read on the forward strand.
TTGATGGGCCTCGACGCTTTCGATTGGCAGGCCGGTCGCGATCACTTGCAGGTCATCCTGCCGGTATTTGGCGGCCAGCTCGGGGGGAAACAAATCGAAATCGGTCTGGCCGACGATCTCCGCGAGCGGTCGTTTCAACATCTGGCAAAACCGCTGGTTGGCGAACGTGAACCGGCCGGCGAGATCTTTGCGCAGAATATTCTGCGGCAGGTTCTCGACCAACGAGTGATAGAGCATTTCGGACTGGCGCAAGGCGTTGATGGCCCAGCCGGACGCGATTGCGTCGCCGGCGCCCGGCCCAGGTTCGGCGTGGCTCGGTTTCCCGGGGAGCTCGCCGGTCAATCGAGCCTCACCCGGCGGCTCCGCCAAGTCCGCGAGTCGGACGGCCAGACGCGCGACGCGAAGCAATCCCGCGATCTGATCCACGTTCAGGCTGAGCGGGGACTCGTTCAGCGCGGCGAGAATGCCAATCACCTCCCCGGCTGGCCTCCGCAACGGGACGCCGGCGTAGAAGAAATTTGGCGCCGACCCCGCGGCCAGCTCGCTGGCCCGGTATCGTGAGTCCTCGCGGGTGTCTCCGATGAGAAGGATTTCGGGAGCCTCAAGCGTCGCGCTGGCCAGCGCGTCGCTGGCCGGAATTTCGTCAAGCGGGATTCCTAGGGAGGCCGCGAAACGGATTGTATCACCGGTCAGCCGACCGATGAGGGCGACCCGCACGCCGGCAATCTGCGCCGCGAGCCGTGCCAGATCGTCGAAGGCGCCGGCCGAGCCGGGGCTTGATGCGGCACGCGGGCGCGACGGGTCTGGCTCGCGAGCGTCATGCGATGGAGTTGGGCTGGGTTTCACTCGAGCGTCTGTAACGCTCGTACTACCGGTAATCCCGCCGACCGTCAAGCTGGCGCCGCGATCCAGCGATCCCTCCGGACCCGCCCGACGAGAGGCAAGTCTCGCGCGGGGTCGAGAATCCCGCCTGTTTTTACCCGGTATTGGAGGCGCGGACGCCGTCTTTGGGGCGCTCGACCGCGAAGCGGACGAGGCGTGGGCGGCGGCTGCCGCTCGAGTGGCGGAACTATTTGGGGCGAGGGCGGGAATTTCGCTTGGAGGCGTGCGTCGGGAACGCTACTTTGGAAGCATCGTGAAAACCTTGTCCCAGGCGTTGAAAACCTTGGCGTGGACGGTCCTTTTCGGGCTGTCTTGGTGGGCACGACCGGCGTTGGGCGAAACACCGGCCGCGCCCAAGGATTTTGTGGCGGCGCGTCGTCATTGGGCCTATCAGCCGATTCATCGGCCAGCGCCGCCACCGGTACGGAATGGCTCGCTGGTCAAATCACCGATCGACGCGTTTGTACTGGCGCAGTTGGAGGGCAAAGGATTGACGCTCTCCCCGCCGGCGGATCGGCGAGCGCTGATCCGTCGGGTCTATTACGACCTGATCGGCTTGCCGCCCGCGTACGAAGTCGTTGAGGCGTTCGCGCGCGACCATTCGCCGGAGGCTTACGCCCGGTTGGTGGATGAATTACTCGCTTCACCGCGTTACGGCGAGCGGTGGGGACGGCACTGGCTGGACGTGGCGCGCTACGCGGAGACAAAAGACCTGGTGTTGCTTTTTGGCAAGGACCGGCTGCGGCCGTACGCGTACACGTACCGCGACTACGTGATACGGGCGTTCAACCTTGATCTCCCGTTTGACCAATTTGTCCGTGAGCAGTTGGCGGCCGACCAAGTGGCGCCGCAAAGCGAACCGTGGCGGCAGGCGGCGCTTGGTTTTCTGACGTTGGGCCGGCTTTACGACAATAATCCGCATGACCAGATCGACGACCAGATCGACACGGTGTCGCGGGCGTTCCTCGGTTTAACCGTCGCGTGCGCTCGCTGTCATGACCACAAGTACGACGCGATCACGAGCGAGGATTATTATGGTCTGTACGGCGTGTTTGCGAATTCCGAGCGGCCTTACGACCTGCCGCTGATCGAGGCGCCGGAGCGCGTTCCGGGCGGCGAAGCGTTCGAGAAGAAGTTGGCGGAGTCCCGGCGGAAACTGCAGGAGTTGATCGACGCCGAGTACGAAAAGCTGAGCGGAATCGCCCGCGACCGGGTGGCTGATTATCTGGTTCGCATTGCGACCTCGACGCCTGATATTTCAGAGAATTCGAGCTTCTTCCTTTCGCTGGCGCCGGACGATTTGCGCCCCGGCCTGGTGCATCGCTGGCGGCTTTACGTTGAACAGCGAGCCCGTCCGGACGATCATGTTTTCGGGCTGTGGGCCAAGCTGATGGCTCTGCCGGACGAAGGATTCGCCGCCCGGGCGCGCGAGGTGGTCCGCGAAGCGTCGCGGGAAGGCGCGGGCGACGCTTCCACGGGAGGCGTTCGGTTGAATCCACTGGTCGTTAAGGCGTTCACGGCCGCGTCGCCAACCAACAAGGGCGACGCCGCGCGGATTTACGGTGAGTTGCTCCATCGGACCTACCTGGATTCGAAGGCTTCGTCGGCGTCCGCGACTCCGCGGACGCCCGGCCCGGACGAGCGCGAGTTGCTGGCGTTGGTCTCGGGTCCGGAAAGCCCGGGGTTCTTTGAGAAGCGACAGACCGCGCAGCACATGTCGCGGGTGGAGGCGGATAAATTTGGCGGATTGGTCGCGGAACTGGACAAAATCGCGGCGTATTCGACGAACGCGCCACCGGCCCGAGCCATGGTGGTGGCGGACACGCCCGAGATTCACGAGCCGCATATTTTTATCCGCGGCAGTCCGGCGCGCCCGGGGGCGTTGGCGCCGCGGGCGTTCCTGCGGGTTCTGGCGGGCGACGATCGCAAACCGTTCTCGCACGGGAGCGGCCGTCTCGACCTCGCCCGCGCGATCACGGCGCCGGACAACCCGTTGACGGCGCGGGTCATCGTCAACCGCGTCTGGATGGAACATTTTGGCGAACCCCTCGTTAGCTCGCCCAACGATTTCGGGACGCGGAGCGAACCGCCCGCGCAGCCCGAGTTGCTCGATTATCTGGCGGCTACGCTTATTGAAGACGGCTGGTCGCTTAAGAGGCTTCACCGGCGAATTATGCTGTCGGCGACCTATCAACAGTCGGTCCAAACGCCAGAGCCGGCGAAGGCGCTGGGCGAGCGGGTCGATCCCAACAATAGATTGTTCTGGCATTTCGGCCGGCGCCGTCTGGATCTCGAGGCGATGCGCGATACGTTGCTGGTGGTATCCGGTCGGCTGGATCCCACGTTCGGCGGCCGTTCGGTCGATGTGGCGGGCGATCCGTTCAATCGGCGTCGAACGGTGTACGGTTTAGTCGATCGGCAGGATTTGCCGGCGTTCTTCCGCGCCTTTGATTTCGCGGTGCCCGACCAATGCGTGGACCGGCGATCCCGGACGAGCGTGCCGCAACAAGCGCTCTTCGCGATGAATTCGCCGTTCATCATGGAGCAGGCCCGGGCGCTGGCCGAGCGAACTGGGGGCGAAGCGACGCCGGCGGATCGAATCCGGGCGCTGTACCGGCTGGCGCTGGGACGGCTGCCGGATTTACGCGAGGTCGAGTTGGGCGCACGGTTCGTGCATGAAAACGATACGCTCCCCGCGGTGGGTGAAGAGGGGCAGTTGGGCGCCTGGGAGCGGTTCGCCCAAGTGCTGCTGATGTCGAACGAAATGATATTTGTTGAATAAGTCCCGGTGACGCTGGATCGAAGTACAGAGAATCGTTCATACAAAAACATGAATCCCGCAGAACACCGACCTATCTACGGCTCATCCTTCCTGAATCGGCGCGAGATGCTGCGCCGCATGGGAACCGGCCTGGGCTGGCTCGGGCTTTCGTTGTTGGCGCAGGAGTCGGGCCTGCTGATTCCCCGGGCGTCGGCTAGCGACGGCGCGCCCAATCCGCTCGCGCCGCGGCCGCCTCACTTTCCCGGCAAGGCCAAACACCTGATCCACATCTACCTCAATGGCGGGCCGTCGCACGTGGACACGTTTGACCCGAAGCCGCTGCTCGACAAATACGCCGGCAAAACGTTGCCCGCGGGCAATTTGACGACCGAGCGGCGGACCGGCGCGGCGCTGCCGTCGCCGTTCAAGTTTCACCGGTACGGTCAGAGCGGCATCGAAGTGAGCGAGCTTTTCGCGAAAACGGCCAAACACATTGACGACATCTGCGTCATTCGTTCGATGCAGGCGAACACGCCGAATCACGAGCAGTCGATGCGCCTGATGAATTGCGGCGACGAGCGGCTTTCGCGCCCGAGTTATGGGGCGTGGCTGACCTACGGCATGGGGACGGATAACGTGAATTTACCGGGCTTTATCGCGATGTGCCCCGGCATGCCGGTCGCGGACGTCTCGAACTGGCGGTCGGCGTTTTTGCCGGGCATTTATCAAGGGACCCATATCAACACGAAGAAGACCAAGCCCGAGGAGTTGATCGAGAATATCGTCAACCAGCGCGTGAGCCTGGCGGCGCAGCGACGGCAGCTGGATCTTTTGGCGGAGTTGAATCGTGACTACGAACGCGGACGGGAAGACGATCCGGCGCTTGAGGCGCGGGTCCAATCGTTTGAACTGGCCTACCGAATGCAGATCGCGGCGACCGACGCGTTCGATCTTTCCAAGGAGCCGCAATACATCCGCGAGGCCTACGGCGACCATGTCCAAGGGCGGCAATTGTTGATCGCCCGGCGATTGATCGAACGCGGCGTGCGGGTGGTTCAATGCTACCACGGCGACGTCCAACCGTGGGACAGCCACGATATGATCGAGCAGAACCATCGCAATCTTGCGCGTGAAATCGATCAGCCGGCGGCGGCCTTACTTTACGATTTGAAGGAGCGGGGTCTCCTGGACGAGACCCTGGTATTGTGCGGCGGGGAATTCGGCCGAACCCCGGCCGCCGAGATGCCGGCGCCGGGCACTCCCGGAAACGGTCGTGGGCGTGACCATAATCATTGGGGCTTCAGCGTCTGGCTGGCCGGCGGCGGCGTCAAAGGTGGCGTCGTTCATGGCGCCACCGATGAGTTCGGCTACCGCGCGGTCGAGAAGCCGGTGCATGTTCACGACCTCCATGCCACGATGCTTCATCTGCTCGGGTTCAACCACGAGAAGCTGACCTACCGCTACGCGGGGCGCGACTTTCGCCTGACGGACGTGGCGGGGCGAATTGTCCATGAGATCGTGGCATAGGGTGGCGCGAGCGAGTTGAAGCGAATGCAGGGCGTGGTTAGGTGAGCTTGGCGGTCGGAGCCCGCGCCTCCGGACTGAAGAACCAATTAACCTTAAGGCCGTCTGGAGTGAGAACCAGCGCTTGTAGGCTTCTTACGGATGCTCGCTCCAATGAGCCAGTAGCTCCCGCCCCTTCACAAGACCAACGGCTCCTCGATGAAGTCACCACAAGCGGCGCTACGGGCGTCTTCTCGATTAAACGCGATCGCTTCGCGCAGGGCTTCCCGCAGGGAATCCAACAACTCTTCCTTTGTGTGCTCCTGTACGTTGACGCCCGGCATTTCCTCAACCCATCCGATCCACCAATCGCCGTCTTGTTTCACGAGAGCCGTGTAATCGCTCTTCATGGCAAAACGATAGGCTGGTGAAAACAAATCGGCAACTTGTCTTCCGCCGTCGAACAGGTGATAGACAACCACGTGCCGCCGGGGTCCAGGGCTTGGTGCGCCGACGCTTGGCGGTCGAGCGGGGATCGCGACCAAAGCGGGGTCGTGCTTCGCGTGCCCCCGCACTCCAAAGTGTCGCGACCTTCGGCATCGACACGGCGAAGCTTCAAGGTGGAGTTAATAAAACCTCAATTGGCGCTAGGAACTCGGCGTTGAAGTTGGCCGAGTCCGGGCGTACGTGTGGGGCGGATGAGCGTTATTGCTGAACATCGATTTGAAGACTCAAGGCGGGTGTCCGGCGGATTCTTTGCCGGTGGTCAAAGTTCGTTCGACCCTCAGAGTTTGAGGCGGGGGAGGGCGGGCTTCGCCGTCTCGACTGCGGCCAGAATCGGTCGTCGCCGATGCGAGCGGCAGGCTCAAACAGTCGCAGAAGGAACAAGGGAGAGCCGTTTTTCTGCTTGGGGAATATCGATAAAGTTGTCCATTAGTTGTGTTGTTCGAAAGACCTACCCACAGCAGGTTGTGGTTTTTGCTTTACTTGCGTTTCTGGGTATGCTTTGATTTTCACGTCTAATGCACCTGAAGAATTTAACAGTTTTGGGCTTCAAGTCCTTCGCGGACAAGACTTCACTCAATTTCCAACCGGGCGTCACCGCGATCGTCGGGCCGAACGGCTGTGGCAAGTCGAACGTATCGGACGCCATCCGGTGGGTTTTGGGTGAACAATCGGCCAAAGCGCTGCGCGGCGGCGAGATGGCCGATGTCATTTTTAACGGAACCGATCGCCGCAAGGGATTGGGGATGGCCGAGGTTTCGCTGACCATCGACGGGGTGGATCAGGAAGACTTGCGGGCGGCTGGAGTGGCGGTCGCGTACCATGAGGTGACCTTGACCCGGCGGGTTTTTCGGGATGGCGGGAGCGAGTACTTTATCAATCGGACGCCGTGCCGGTTGAAGGACATCCAGCAGTTGTTCATGGGAACCGGCGTCGGCCGGACGAGCTACAGCATCATGGCGCAGGGGAACATCACCCAGATTCTTTCGAGCAAGCCGGAGGATCGCCGCATGATTTTTGAAGAAGCGGCAGGTATCACGCGGTTCAAAGCGCAAAAAAAGGAGACGCTGCGGCGCCTCGAGTACACGGAGCAGAATTTGGTGCGCATTTCGGACCTGCTCCGGGAGGTCAAACGCCAGATCGGGTCGCTCCAGCGGCAAGCCGGCAAAGCGCGCCGCTACAAGCAAATCATGCTCGAGCTTCAGCATCTCGAGACCCAATTGGCCCGGCATCAGTACGACCAATTGCAGGCCGAAATCGCCGCGCGCGAAGAGGCGGTTAATAAACTTCGGACCGCGATTGAGACCGGCTCGGAAAGCATTTTACGGCGCGAGAACGAACTGGCCCAACTCCGTCAACGTCTTTCGGAGCTTGAACATCAGGTTCACCAATTGCAGCAAGAGGGGCTTGAGTTGAAGAATCGGATCGACCGCCATGAGGGCCGCATCCAATTCAATGAAGAACGTCTGCGGGAGTTGGAGACGCAGAACGCCACGGCGCTGGCCGAGATCAACCAGGCTGAGGAACGCCGCCAGGGCGCGGAGTCGGAGTTGGCGGTGGTGACCGAGCGCTTGAACGCCTCGAATCTCACCTTGGAGAGCCACCGCGAGTCGCTCGCGGTCAAGACGGCGGCGTTGCGCGAGGTGGAAGACCGCCTGCGCGGCAAACAGGAGGCGCTGCGCCAGGCGCAATCGCAGTCTTTTGCGGCCGCCCAGCAGCTTTCGCGCGCGCGCAATGAGATCAACGCCCTCGACCTGCAAAAGCAGGGCAACCAGATTCGACTGGAAAAGCTCTCGGCCGAAAAAATCCAGCTCGAGGAGGAACGCGTCCGCCTCGAGGCGCGCTTGCAGGAATTCGCGGCCAATGTCGCGGCGCAAAGCCAAAACGTCTTGACGCAGCGCGGCACGCTGGCGGAACGGCAGCAACGTCTGCAGGAAATTCAACAGGAGTTGAGCCGCGCGGCGGCGGAGTTGGAGCGGGTCTTGCGCCAACAGGCGGAGAAGCGCTCCCACCTGAATGTGCTGCAACAACTGCAGGCCGAGCACCATGGTTTCAGCGCCGGCACGCTGGCCGCGCTCAAAAACACGCAAAACGTGCTCGGCTCGCTCGCGGACCAGATCCGCGTGCCGGATCAATACATCACCGCGATCGAGACCGCGCTCGGGCACCATCTGCAATTGGTGCTCACCGAGCGGCCGGACGCGGCCCAACAAATTCTGGCCGATCTGCGCGCCGCCAAGAAAGGCCGCGCCGGCATCGCGGCGCTTTCTTTGTGGTCGGAGGCTCCGACGCCGGTCGCCTCTTCGACCGGCGGACTCCCAGCCGCGGAGGTAGCGTCGTCGGGGGTGTGCGTCGAACCGGTCGCGAACGCGAGCGATGTTCCGCCCGCCGTTGACACGCCGGTCGCGCCCGAAAAGGCGGCCGCGGGGCCGGAGACGGCCCCGTGCGACGTGGCGTCCGAACCGCTCATCGCGTCGCCCGAGGTGACCCCAGCCACGAGCGACAGCGCCGTCACGCCCGCGCCTACCGAAGCAATACCGATCGTTCCCGAGCCGGCGCCAGGCGTCGCCGCCGTGAGCGTGGTTTCGGCGGAGCCGGCGGTCAGGAATTTGCTGGAAAGGTTGCTTGGATCAACGTGGATCGTCGCTGACTTGGCCGCGGCGACCGAGGCTTGGCGCCGGAAGCCGGGCGCGGGCGATTTTGTGACCACGACTGGCGAACTATTGACGCGGCACGGCGTCTATTTCGGCGGCGCGGGCAATGGCTCGGGTCAGACGCCTGATTCGATCCTCGGACGGAAGAACCAGGTGGCGGCCTTGGCGGAGCAACTAGAGGAGTTGCAGCGGCAAATTGGCGAACGAGGGCGGCAAAAGGGCGCCTTGCAAGGCGAGCAGACGTTGCTGCAGGCCAGTCTCCAGCAAGCGCAGACGGAATTGCGCGCGCAGGAGGTCGCCGTGGCCACCCGCCAGGGCGAGTTCAACGCGCTCCAGAATTCCCAGCGCATCCTCAATCAGAAGATTGAGACGGTCGTCTATGAGGTCCAAAGCCTGGCGGCGCAGGAGCGGGAAGGCGCGGGCAAGCGTGACGCCCTGAGCGCGCGCGCCCAGGAATGGGAGGCAACGGATCAAACGCTGCAACAACAGGTGGCCGAATTCTCCGCGGGTCTCGACGAACTGCGCCAGGGCCGCGACGGCGCCAACGCGGCGTTGACGGAGGCCAAGATCGCCCTGGCGACCGAGGAGCAATTATCCGCTTCGTTCCGGCGGCAGCGTGAGCCGCTGGCGCAGCGGATTCGTGAGCTTAGCCAGTTGGCGGAGCGGCGGCGGGGCGAAATTGGCTCCTTCTTGCAGCGGAAGAATCAGGCGGAGTCGGAGATCACCGAGGCGCGCGGCGCGATCGAGAGTTTGCGGCATCAGCGCGAACAACTCAACGCGCAGACCGCGGAATTGCTTACCCAGACGGAAACCGAGGAAGCGGAGATCGCCTCGCGCGAGGAGGGATTACGCGACCAGCGCCGGATTCTCGCGGAAGAGCAGCATAAGCGGGGCAACCTGGAAATCGAGTTGGCGCAGAAAAACATGGCGGTGCAGAATTTGCGTGACCGGGTTTTGCAAAAGTATCAATTGACCCTGGAGAATATTCGCAGCGAGTGCATCACGATCACCATCGCGGATGAAGGCCCGGCGAAGGTCCAGACTTTGTCGCCCGAGGAGATGGCGGCCTCGGGCGCGGCGACCGATTGGAACGCGGTCGGGCAACAGGTCTCGGCGTTGCAAGCGCGGATTGACGAGATGGGGCCGGTCAACCTCGTGGCGATCGAAGAATACGAGGAGACGGAGCAACGCCACAATTTTCTGGCGGCGCAGTACGAGGACTTGGTAAAGGCCAAGGCCCAATTGGTCGAGGTGCTGAGCAAGATCAATGTCCAAACGAAGGAGATGTTCACGGAGACGTTCCACAAAATCCGCGACAATTTCCGCATGCTGTTCACCGAGATTTTCGGCGGCGGCAAAGCGGACCTGATCCTTGTGGAGGAAGGGGACGTTTTGGAGAGCGGAATCGAAATCGTCGCGCGCCCTCCGGGGAAACAGTTGCAGACGATTTCATTGCTCTCTGGCGGTGAACAGACGATGACCGCGGTGGCGCTCTTGTTCTCGATCTATCAGGTCAAACCGAGTCCCTTCTGCGTATTGGACGAATTGGACGCGCCGCTGGATGAGTCGAACATCAATCGCTTTATCAAGGTGCTGCAGCGATTCCTGGTGCACTCCCAATTCATCATTATCACCCACAACAAGCGGACGATCGGCATGGCCGACGTGCTTTACGGCGTGACGATGCAGGAGGAAGGGGTGAGCAAGATCGTCAGCGTTAAGTTCCACAAAACCGGCGAAGCGGTCACGGACCATGTGCCCGCGGCCTTGGAGCCGCCGCCTTCCGCGCCCGAGATCAATCAGGAAGAAGACCGCGATCAACTCCGGGAGGAGACGCTCGAATTGGCGATGGCGAAGTGATTCGCGGGCCGCTTGAACGGGCGCTCTTCCCGGGAACGATCGTCCTGCGGGTCTGGGTGCGCGCGTCGCGTTTGGAGCTGGTCGGCTCCGCGTCTGGCCCGAGCCGTCCGGGCGAGATCAATGGATCTGCGGTTACAACTGCAGATTGGCCGACGCCGGTTGATTCCGTTGGCGCCAAGGGTTACCATCCTCACCAGTGACTCGCGATCGTGAATGCTGAGGGACAGTTTGAAAGCTCGGCGCCAGTGGGCCGACGAGGTCGCTGGCGCCGCGGCTGGATTGGTTGGGGAATTGGCGCGGGGTTGGTCGGGCTGCTGGCTTGGGCCTGCGAGCGCGTGATGCCGCAGACGGCCCGATTGCCGGATGGTTCGGAAATGGTGTTGCAAGGCGCGACCTACGGCGCCGGAACGGAACATCGCTACCTCGTCGGACGTCCCTGGCAGAAGCTGCTCTTTCGCCTGCTGCCGGCGAGATACAAGCGCCGCTCCGGCAGTCGGCCGGTTTTCTACGTTTCCAACGACGCCGAAAAGCGGCTGATCCTTTGGACGCTCCGCGGCCGGGTTCCGGCGACGCTTCGTTGGGAGGCGCGCGCGGTGACGGTCGATGACGACGGGAACGAATTTGAGCCGGAACCGACTCGTTTTGCGTTGCAACCGGAGCCGCTGGAATTGGCGGAGGCGTGGTCGTTTCAGACGTTTCCCCGGCGAGGACGATCGTTCAAACTCCGCATCTACTGTCGCGCGTCGCGGGGCCCGTGGCTCAAGTCGGCGGAGTTTCGGGTCGAAAACCCGGTCCGCCGAGCGTATCCGATTTGGGAGCCGGAAGCGTTGCCCTTGTCCCGCCGCGCGGGTGGCATCGAGTTGACCATTACGAACGTCCTGACGGGGGTAACGGAACAAGGAACGCAAATCCGAGTCGCGGAGGCGGGCGAAGGACTTTCGACGTTTATCGCGGGCCGGTTGAAAGGGGCCGGGGAATCGACGGTGGGTTGGGAGGTCCGGGCGGTGGCCCTATCTGACGCTACCGGAAACAGGTGGAAGCCGCAGAACCAGATTTTCGACCGACAAGGTGACGAGGTGGCGCTGAAGATCAATGGCGGCCTGTCGCCAAGCGAGCGCGCCTGGAAGTTTGAGGTCGAGCTGGCGCGGACCGCGGCGGCGAATTTCACCCCCGCTGAGCTTTGGCGGGTCGGTGGTGTCGCGGCGCCCGCGGCGGGGCAGTTTGTCCTGACGCCGGAGACGACCGTTCGCGACGGCGTCAAATACCAATTTGTCGGGCTTTCCCGCGAGTTGGCCATCATTCCCGACGCGTTGCAAATCGCGCCGACCCCATACTATGTGATTCGGGCGACGCCTAAACTACCGTTGGGAATGGAGATCACCCTGGTCGAAGCGCGGGGTAGTCACGGGGAGTCGGTCCGAGTCGAGTCGTCTTCGACGGCGGAATCGGCGGACGCGACCGAGGTGTGCGCGCGCCTGAAGCCGCTGCCGGCCGACGGAAGAATTGATTTTACGTTCGCGATCCAGCGGACCCGAAGCGTTGAATTCCTGGCGAAGCCGAAGCGCGCCGGCGTAAAGCCGTGAGGAATGGCGTCGAAGCGACGGGATAAACTTTGGATTGAGCGCAAAGCGCCATTGACACTGGCAAGGAAACTGCTAACTTTTCACACAGCAATTAACCTAACACTTTAAGACAATGTTACGAATTTTTCTGGGCATCGCAATTCTGGCAGGGGCGGGGGCATTAGGGTTGACGATGAAGGTGGATAAGAAGATCAAGGACATCACCACCGAACGCAATCAGTTTGAGACGGACAAGAATACCGCTCAAGCCGGCGAGTCGAAAGCCAAAGCGGACGCCAAGAAGGCGCGCGACGCGAAGGACGCCGCCGAAAAGGTCGCCAAGGGTCTCGCTGAAGAGAAGACTCAATTGGAGGCCCGGGTCGAGCAACAGGAGAAGCGCGCGAACGGATTGGACACCCAGCTCAGCCAGGCGAAACAAGAGCAGTTGGCCGCGCAGCAGGAACTTTCGGCTTGGAAGGCGTCCGGCATTACGGTGGACAAGATCACTACACTGGTGGCGGACTTGAAAAAAGCCAATGAAACGATTGGCGTGGATGTCGAAGAGAAAAAGGTTTTGCTCCGCAACAATAATAAGCTGAAGAATGAGCTCGCCCGTTATACCGGCGAGAATGATAAAGTGGAGTTGCCGGCCGGCTTGAAGGGCAAAGTTCTGGCCGTCGATCCGAAGTATGACTTTGTGGTGCTCGATATCGGTTCGAAGCAAGGCGTGCTGGAACGCGGCGAACTGCTCGTAAACCGGGGGGGCAAATTGGTCGCCAAAGTGAGGATTCTGAGCGTGCAATCGGATCGCTCGATCGCGAATGTGCTGCAAGAGTATCGCCAAACCGACGTCTTGGAAGGCGATCAAGTTTTTTATTGAACCGAAGAGGCTAACGTCATGAAGCGGGCTGAGATTCGTGCTTGGGGATTGTCCTGCTTGTTCTTGTTGGTCGCGGCTTTTGTGTTGACTGGGTGCGCCTCGGGTGACCCGGACAATATGTCTTCGCAACCGTGGAATACGCCGAAGAGTTGGGAAAACGGTTTGCCGCCTTCGTTCATGGAGGGTCGTTGAGACGGAATTGATTCGCGGTACCGGATCGACTCATTCCCCCGGATCCGCCGGTTGGTTGTCTGCTTGCCTGACGGCAGCGTCTCGCTTTCCCTAGGAGCCTTCGGTTTAGTTTGACGTTGGGAGGCGCTTCCTCTTCCCGATCCTTTGGCGACGGCCAGGGTCGATTGCGTTCAGCTCCCTGGAAAGCGACCCGGCCGCGCGGCGAATTCGATTAGGCGTGTTCACGCAGCCGTGAAAAGAATATAGGCAATCCTTATCGGACGCTTGCAAAGAGAGGGCCGCATTATTACGTTCACGTAGTTATATGGAAAAAGTTGTGATTATTGGGACCGGCTGCGCGGGGTTGACGGCGGCGCTTTACACGGCGCGTGCCCGGCTGGAGCCGCTGGTGATCACCGGGAGCATGCCCGGCGGGCTGCTAACCACGACCAGCATCGTCGAGAATTTTCCCGGCTTTCCCGAGGGGATCGATGGCTACGAATTGATGACGCGGATGCAAAAGCAGGCCGAGAAGTTTGGCGCCCGGATCAAATTCGGTGAGGTGGAAATGGTCGATCTGAGCAAACGTCCCTCGGTTTTGACCGTGGATGGGGAACCGCTGGAGGCGCAAACGATTATCATCGCGAGTGGAGCGGGGCATCGACATATCGGATTGGAGAGCGAGGCATTGCTCGAAAAGAAGGGCGTAACTTATTGCGCCACGTGCGACGGCGCGTTGCCCGCCTTCCGGAATCAGCCTTTGGTCGTCGTTGGCGGCGGGGATTCGGCCTGTGAGGAGGCCAATTTTTTGACGCGGTTCGGCTCAGTCGTTTATCTGGTGCATCGGCGGGACAGCCTGCGAGCCTCGAAAATCATGGCCGAACGGACGTTGGCGAACCCGAAGATCAAGCCGATTTGGAACTCGGTGGTGACGGAAATCCTCGATTGCAAACTTGATAAGGTGACAGGGGTGAGGTTGCAGAACGTGGCCACGGGCGCCGCGAGCCAATTGGACTGCGCCGGGGTCTTCGTGGCGATCGGGCATGTTCCTAATACGCAGATATTTAAGGGCCAAATCGAGATGGACGATAACGGCTATGTGATTCCCAAACGGGGGACGCAGACCAGCGCGGTCGGGGTCTTCGTGGCGGGGGATTGCTCAGATCACGTCTATCGGCAGGCGATCACGGCGGCGGGGATGGGGTGCGCGGCGGCGATTGACGCGGAACGATACCTGGCCGAATTGAGCCAATAATTCGTTAGTGACTAAAAATGAAGAGCCGCATTGCCAAGATTCGCCGTAATACCAAGGAGACGCGGATCGGGCTGGATTTGAAGCTTGATGGGTCCGGAAAATCGTCGATTCGGACGGGAATCGCGTTTTTCGACCACATGCTGACGCTGTTCGCCAAGCACGCGACGGTTGACTTGCGGTTGCGGTGCGACGGTGACCTGGCGGTTGACGCACATCATACGGTGGAGGACTGTGGTTTGGCGCTTGGGCAGGCGTTCAGTCAGGCCTTGGGAGATAAGCGCGGGATTCGCCGCTACGGGGCCGGGTTTGACCCGCGCAACCCGTTGACCGGCGAGGCGTTTGTCCCGATGGACGAATGCCTGGCCCGCTCCGTTGTGGATTTCAGCGGGCGTCCCTACTTGGTTTGGCGCGGAATGGGCAAACTGGGGCAAAAAATGGTATCCGAAGCCGAGCGAAAGCAGGATATGTCTTCGATTTTTCGATTTGGATTGGCGCGTGAGTTTTTTCAAGGATTTGCCAATGAGGCGCGTTGCACGCTCCATTTGGAACTGCTTTACGGTGAGGAACCACATCATGTGGTTGAAGCGCTTTTCAAGGCCTTCGCGAGATCGGTTGACTTTGCCTGCCAACGAGATGCGCGAATTCCGGGATTGATCCCGAGCACGAAAGGGAAGCTTTAGAATGATCCCTCCATTGCCCCAAACTGGCGCGCG
>CAZFVY010000029.1:0-63184 GCA_964522665.1 uncultured Verrucomicrobiota bacterium
TGAAATTGCACCGAAAAACCGATTATGTCCACCTATTTCATGAACAGTACACTAGATATGACCGGCTACGGATGAACGGCGAGAATAATCCCTTCCGACCGCGTCGAGGGGTTTTGCCCGCGGCGACACTTCGGTGAAGCGGTCCATTAATCGGTGGATTCAGCGCGTTCCCGCGCGAAGACCCGCCATTGCGCCTGGAGGATTCGGAGCTATATTCATGCGCGCCCGGTGGCGCCGGTTTGGGTTCGGCGGCGCGGGCATTTGATTTAGCAGAACAATCTTGTATGAGCACACTTGCAAATAAAGTCGCGATCGTCACCGGCGCTTCGCGCGGCATCGGCGCGCGAATCGCGGTCGCCTTGGGCAAAGCCGGCGCGAATGTCGTTGTGAACTACGTCACCAGCCGCGACGCCGCCGAGCAGGTGGTGAGCGAGCTTGGCGAGGCCGGCGCCCATGCGGTCGCGGTCCAGGCCGACGTCAGCAAACCCGCGGACGCCGCCCGCCTCTTCGACGTGGCGATTGAGCGCTTTGGCAAGGTCGATATCCTCGTCAATAACGCCGGCGTCTTGATTTTTAAGCGGATCGAGGAAACCAGCGACGAGGATTACGCGCAGACGTTCGACATCAATGTTCGCGGAACCTTCCTCATGCTGCGCGAAGCTTCGCGTCGCCTTGAAAACGGCGGGCGCATCGTCAATTTATCCTCCTCGGTGACCCGCTTGATGGTGCCGGGTTACGGCGTCTATTCGGCCACGAAGGGCGCGGTCGAACAATTAACGCGCGTCTTCGCGAAGGAAGCCGGCGGCTGCGGCATTACGGTGAACTCCGTCTCACCTGGCCCGACCAACACCGAGCTTTTCAACCAAGACAAGAACGAGGAAACGATCAAGCGGCTGGCAGAGATGGCCGCGTTGCGCCGCATCGGCGAACCGGACGAAGTCGCCCGCGTGGTCCTTTTCCTCGTCAGCGACGAGGCGAGTTGGGTCACGGGGCAGAACATCGGCGTCAACGGCGGCTTCGCATGATCGCGATTGCCCCGAGACGCTGACGCCGCTCGCCTGGGACTTCCCGGCGGGCGCGCCGGAGAGACGCCGCACGCGGCACGCGCGAATTCATGGAAAGAGCCAAACCCATCGCGGTCCTCGGCGCCGGCGTGCTGCTGATGCTTGGTCTGCTGTATTGGCTCTTCTTTTCCTCACCGGCGCGCTATCCGGTTGTCACCGCGACCTTGCTGGGTTACACGAATTCCACGCCCGGCTCGGTCACGGCGGTCTTCGGCATTACCAACCGCGCCGGCGTCCCGGTCAAACTCCTGGCCGGCTGCGGGATTCAGGTCGAGGCCTCGACCCGAGCGCTGAACGCCGGCTTTTCCGAAACCATCCTCGGCTCCGGCAAGGGGCTGATTACCGCGATCAGCTTCCAAGCCCCGCCGCGCCGCTGGCGGGCGCGCTGGCGATTCGTGCGGAACACACTGCATGAACGCCTGTTGACTCTACGCGACGACTACAATTGGCCGGTCGCTCGCGGCGCCCACGTCATCTACGCCGCCGACAGCCAATGGCTCCCGTCACCGGTCGAGTGAGACCGAGGCGTCCAAGGGGTCAGAGATGAATAATTACATATTTGGCGTGCGATTTTTCACCCTGTCTCGATCGTCGGGGATTCTTTTTATGCACTTATTCATCTCTGACCCCTTCGGTCCGGTTGAGATCGACCGTTCGGCGGCTCCGCCGACGCGCGCCGGCAATATGGAAAAAAATTAGCCTCGACCGGCGCGCGGCATTCGGGAGGGCCAACCGCGGAGTTCGGTGGTGGAGCGGCGTCGGCTATCGAGGGCCACATATATCGTGGCAAGCGGTAAATTCCGCGCAAAGAAATCACTGCCAATTCGCCGGCGTTCTGCTATGGCGTGAGCGGCATGAACTCGTGGTTAATGTTTTTTTGTTCCGCGGCCCTCCTCACGTTCACCGTCATTCCACGCGACGCGGCGGCGCAAGCGGCGCTCGCGCCCACAAAAACCGGTGACCTGAGCCTCCTGGCTGGCGAGCCCGGCGCCCGGCGTTTGCTTCAGGCGGGCGTCGATGACGATCAGGCGCTGCCGAGATTGGCCCGCTTGTGCGACCGCTTCGGCCCACGCTTCAGCGGCACAACCAATCTGGAAGCGGCCATCGATTGGATCTTGGAGCGAATGCGCGAGGATGGCTTGGAAAACGTCCATGGGGAGCCGGTCATGGTCCCGCATTGGGTGCGCGGCGTGGAGTCAGCGGAATTGATCGAGCCGCGGCCGCGACGGCTCGCCATGCTCGGGCTGGGCGGCAGCGTCGCCACGCCGCCCGAGGGCCTCACGGCGGAGGTTCTGGTCGTGCGGAGCTTTGCGGATTTGCAAGCCCACGCCGCCCAAGCCGCGGGCAAAATCGTGCTCATCAATGAACCGTTCGTCACCTATGGTAAGACGGTCGCGATTCGCTCGCATGGCGCCATTGCAGCCGCCAAGGTTGGCGCGGTGGCCAGCTTGATTCGGTCGGTCACGCCGTCCTCCCTCCAAACGCCGCATACCGGCATGATGGTGTATGATCCCGCGGTTCCGCCGATTCCCCACGCCGCTATCACGGTCGAGGACGCCGAAATGATGGCGCGAATGCAGGAGCGCGGGGAAAAAATCATCGTGCGACTGAAGATGTCAGCGCGGACGCTCCCCGACGCGCCTTCACGCAATGTCGTCGCCGAGATTACCGGCCGCGAATTCCCGAAGGAAGTGGTAGTCATTAGCGGCCATGTCGATTCGTGGGATGTCGGCCAAGGCGCCATGGACGATGGCGGCGGGTGCGTCGCCGCATGGGAGGCCGTGCGGTTGATGCGGAAACTGGACCTCCGCCCGCGTCGGACGGTTCGGGTCGTGCTTTGGACGAACGAAGAAAACGGAGTCGCCGGAGCGAAGGCTTATCGCCGTCAGCACGCCGGCGAACTCGACCAATTCATCCTGGCGATTGAATCGGACGAGGGCGTCTTCAAACCGCTCGGGTTCAAATTTGCCGGCTCGACGAACGCGTTGGAGCGGCTGCGGCCGGCGAGCGCGTTACTCGCCGGCATCGGGGCCGGCCAACTCGAATTCGGCGCCGGCGGAACCGACGTTTCGCAATTGCAGAGCGGCGGAGTCCCCATCATGGACCTGGTCGTCGAAGGCGCCAAATATTTCTGGTACCACCACACGGAGGCCGACACGATCGATAAACTTGCGCCGGCGGAAATCCAACAATGTGTCGCCGCGCTCGCGGTGATGGCCTACAGCGTGGCCGAGGCCCCGGAACGTTTGCCGCGCTAGACGGCGGCGTGGGAGCGCTGTTGTTCGAGCGCGCGCTCGACGGCGGCGCGGACGGCTTTCGAGCTCAGCGGCTTGAGGAGCACGTCGAACGCACCTCGCGCCTTGCACTCCGCCCAGACCGATTCCGTGGTCACGGAGGTAATCATGATGACTTCGACCGCAGGCCGCCAATCCTTGATCGTATTGATCAATTCGTCGCCGCTCAGGCCCGGCATGATAATGTCCAGCAGGATGACCTGCGGATCGAATTGATGAATCTTTTCCAACGCCGCTTCGCCGCTTTCGGCCTCGGCGACGATATAATGGGCGGTGGTGAGCATGCCGCGTAAAATCGCGCGGACCGTCCGATCATCGTCAACGATCAAAATCCGCGGGCCACTGGTGGGGTCGGAAGCTAGCTTTTCCATGTTATTTTTGAGACGCCCGTCGCGTGGCTCCGTCGAGTCGCGATGGCCGCCGCGCGCGCCGGAGACCGACTCGGAGCCTATTCTTGTTTTGATGATTCACGATCACGTTGTGGCCGGCGGTTAGCCCGGCCTCAGTCCGGCGCCGGACCTTCCGCGACGTCCGCGGCCATTGTCCGTTCGCGCGTCCGATGGCGTCGCGTCGCCGCCAAGACGTTCAACCACCCGAGCCTCGGAATGATCCGTCTTGCGCTAGGAATTGAACATGCCCGTAGGCGTGACGTCTATAGGACATTCCCTTATTTTTGACCTTATCTACCCTTATTTGAGATGAGTTCCAGGAGCAAACGCTTCTTGTCATAGCGAGAGCAAAACACGATCAAGTCTGGCGGTCGCTCGGTGGCGTCACTCCGTCGCCTTTCCTTGGCCGCCGTACTGGGGTGAGCGAGGAGGCTTGCTTTTACCCTTAAAACGGCCGTAGGAACCCGTCATCGTGCGTAATCATTTGTGCATAAACGTTTCGGAAAAAGCTTCACCCACCGCTGCGGGTATGGTTTCGCTTTTTTCAAACTATTTCTGCTCCCAAGCATTACTCAATCTGGCGCGTTCCTACTGGCGTTTTAAGGGTTACTCGGCCCGGAGCGCCGTCATCGGGTCCACTTTGGCGGCGCGGCGCGCCGGGACGAGACAGGCCAGGAGAGCCACCGCCAGGAGCAACGCCGTCGCGAAGGTGGCCGGGTCCGCCGGGCTGACCCCAAAAAGCAGGCCGCGCAACAGTCGCGTCGCCGACAGAGCGACGGCGAGACCGGCGACCGCTCCCCAAACCGTCAACTTCAAACCTTGCGGAAGATTCTCCAGCCACGCCACGCCGCGCCGCTCGCGGCAGTTCTCCTGAATCAATTCGAGCCCGCCGAATTGTCGCGCGGCGGCATAGCGCGCCTCCGCGGGCGTCATGCCCGACGCGACATTTTCCTCGGCCTGCGTCTCCACGTGCGCGCGCATTTCGTCGTCCATCTCCGTGTCGAGTTTTCGCTTCAACATGAACGCGCGGAACCGAAGTTTACGAGTGCGAATTAGTTTGATCTTTTAGTGAAAGATCTGCCGCTGGGCTGGTGGAAGTTGGGTCTTGGCAAACGGATTTTCGAAGCTAGACTTAAAACGTGAAGGCGTTGGAAATTACCGTCGAGCCTGACGGCGCTTTGAAGCTGCCGGCGTGCGTCTCACTTCCGGCGCGAGCGCGCCTTGCCGTGCTGGTGTTCGAGTCGTCGGAAATCGGCCTGGAGGAATCGGACGGCGCGGCGCTTTCAAAGTTGGCGGAGCAGAGCGGCGCATTCGATTTTCTCAAAGAAGAGCCCGAAATCTACAGCGATTTCGATATTCTTCCCGGCCGCGAGAACCCCCGCTTCCGCAAATAGCGACCGGATGTTCCGACCGGGTGAAATCGTCCACGCCGCGTTCCCTTTCACAGACCTAACAAGTTTGAAGCGGAGGCCTTGCTTGGTATTGGCCCAATGCGATGCTCCGGACGATTTCATCGTCGCGTTCATCACCTCCTCGATGAACTCGCCCTCGAGCGCGAGAACGATCACGGTGGCTCCAAATCATCCGGCGTGGGGCGCGACCGGACTCAAACGGCCGTCCGTTGTACGCGTCGACAAGCTCACGACGCTGCATCTCTCCGTGATCAGCGGCGCGATTGGGGTTTTGCCTGGGGATCTCATGAAAGCGACCCGGCGAAAGCTTTGCGATTTACTTTGCGCCACGGAAGGACCAAGCGCAGGCGGGCAAGCGTGATCCTGGGCGAGCGACAGATCTCACTCGCGTCCCTTGACGATGCCGTGGCCAATTCACGCTGCTTGGCGAGCATCCGCATTTGAAGTGGGTAGTGGTCCGACCGGCGCTCCGCTTTCGAAAGGACGTTGAATCCGACTTGCGTGGACGGACAACGACCTCGCCTTAAGCAGCCTCGTTTGCGTTGCGTTTTCAAGAAGCGCCTTTCGGATAGACGTAACGATTGGGAATATTCGCCAAAGGCGGCACGTTCCGCCGCGCCGCTTGGAGCAGGTGACCGATATTCGCATAAATGTCCCGCTCGCGCCGATGCATCTGCGGCAAGAGTCCCAGTTGGGCGTACGAGACCGGCGTCACATCGAAACAGGTTGTCTCCCATTCGAAGCCCTTGCCCCAGGTGATTCCGGGCAGCCGCGTTTCAGCGCTGGCGCCGGCGCCGAGGAGCAGGCGCATGATCGGTTCGGCTCGGTTGCTGATCGAGTTGACCGTGTGGAACAACGGCGTGTGGCCATTGAGTCCAAATTTGTCGATCGCCGCCCGCGCGTCCACCTCCGCGCCCAATTCCACCAGCGCGCGGGCCGCGTCGAGGTGTCCGTACTCGGCCGCGACGTGCAGCAGGCTCGCGCCGATCAACGGCGTAAACGCGGAGACCAACGTCGTCCGGTGGGTGAGCAACGCCGGGTTCGCGTGAACCGCCGCCCGCAACGCGTCGGGGTCGTTCAGTAAGACGGGCGCCAACGCCGGGTCATCCAAGGTCGCTCCGCGCGCGAGCAGTAGTCGCAGGCAATCGACAAAACCGTCGGAGCGCGAGTACATCTCCGTGAGCCACTGTATGAGCGTGCGGCCCCGCACCAAGCCTTGCGGCGAGAGTCCGGCGTCCAGGACCGCGCGCAGTTCGGACGGCGCGTGACATTCGATGGCGCCCAGGAAGGAATCTTCGAGCGGGTTCATTTTTTCAGCGTGATGGTTGGGCGCCTCAGGGCGCGGGGATGACGGCATTGAGAATGTGCGCGAAAGGGACGAATCCGGCTTTCTGGAGCGTTTGACGCGAGGCGATGTTGGCTGGGTTGCAACGAGCCGCGGGCACGGCGCCGAGTTCGTAACAGGCCCGTTTCAGCTCCTGGACAATGTAGGAGCCGAAGCCCCGCCTCCGAAACGGTTCCGCGACTTCCATGTAGATGTCGCCGTAGGGCCGGTTGTAATGGAACAGTATCCCGCCGGTCGCGACGGTCGCGCCCGCGAGTTCCAACGTCCACTCGCCTCCGCCTTGCCGTCGTTCCAACGCGGCCCGGGTTTCCACTTCCGGCGTGACCGCGCGCAGAACCGCGCCGTTGGCGGGCAGCGCCGTGGTGACTTCGTCCGCAAAGACAATTTTCTCGCTCGCGAGCTCGCGGCCGTACGCGTGCAACATGACGGCCAGCAGCGTGTCGTTGCTTTGGACTTCGAAATAGCGGGCTTCGCTGGCCGCTAGAAAAGCTTCGAACAGATCGAACGCCTGTCCGCGATACGGTGGCGCCACGTAAAACTCAAAAACCGTCGGTTTGTCCTTCCAAGGCCCGCCGATCGCGATCGAGCCAAAGCCGGCGGTGGCGCCCTCGATTTCCAGCAAGTACGACAAGGTCCAGCCCTCGCGCCGATGGATTGAGTCGTGCACGATCTGACAATTCATCTCCAACCGCTGCCGCGTCCGCAGTGGCAGAATTATCTGCGATGAGGTTAGCTTGGCTTGAACTTGCATCTGAAACAGTAATGGCAAAGGTTCAGTCGGCGCGCAACGCCGCAATCGGATCGACCCGCGCCGCGCGGCGGGCGGGAAGCGTGCGCGCCGGCAGCGTCGCCGGCGCGAGCAAGAGGACCACCGCGCCGTCAACGGCCGGGTCCCGCGGGTTCACGGTGAAATTCACCGGCTTGCGCGCAGCGCTTGCATTGGATCGCTGGCGGCCGCGCGACGGGCCGGCAGCCAGCAGGCGACCAGCGCGACCAGGAATAAAAGAGCCACCATGCCTCCCAGCGTCAAGGGATCGAACGCCGCCGTTCCATAAAGCTCCTTGGCCACCAGCCGGGCCGCGGCCAGGCTCCCCGCCAGACCGCACATCGAGCCGAGCGCCACGGGCCTCATTCCCTGACCGACCACCAGGCGCAGAATCTCGCTTCGGGTGGCGCCCAGGGCGAGGCGGACGCCCATCTCGTGCGCCCGCCTCTGAGTGAGGTAGGCGACCAGCCCATAGATGCCCACCGCCGCCAACAGCAGCGCGGTCGCCGCGAAGAAAACCATCAGCGCCATCTGAAACCGGCGGGGGGCGCTGGCCTGAGAAACGACCTCGCGCAACCACCGCATCCTGGCCGCCGGCAGCGCTGGATCGAGGCGTTTCAATTCGGCGCGGACGGCGCCGCCGAGCGTGGCCGGATCGCCCTTGGTTCGCACGATGATCGTCATGGAAGCCCAGGGCCATTGCCCGTGCGGCAGGTAAAGTTGCGGGCGAATTTCCGCCTCGAGCGAACTGCTTTTCACATCGGCGACCACCCCGACCACCGTCCGCCACGGGCCTGAACCATCGGACCCGAGTTTGAAGCGTTTTCCGACGGGATCAGCGGGTCCGAAGAATTCGCGCGCCATCGTTTCGTTAATGACCGCGACGAGCGGGTGATCCGCCGCGTCCGTTTCCAGAAATGCGCGTCCGCGGCGCACCGGAATGGCCATCGCCGCGAAGTATCCGGCCGTCACCGTGCGGCGTTCGGACGACGGTTCCTCGCCCGGACGCGGGCGCGGCGTCCCCTCCACGGTGAAGCTGCCGAGATTGTCACCGCCGCCGAGGGGCAAATAAGAGATCGCGCCCGCCGCGCGGACGCCGGGGCTGGCTTGCAGGCCGGCGAGCAGCCGTTGGAAACCGGCCACCTTCCGCGCGTCGGTGGGATAACCCGCGTCGGGCAGTTGCACTTCAAAGCAGAGCGCCGACTCCGCGCGAAAACCAGGGTTGACCGATTGAACGCGCAGAAAACTCCGCGCTAAAAGCCCCGCGGTCGAGAGCAGGACAATCGCCAGAGCGACTTCCGATCCGACGAGCCAGCTTCGCGCGCGCCGCCGGACGGACCGGCCCGCGTCCCGCCCGCCATCCTGCAGTGCTTCACGCAGATCAACGCGCGACGCCTCCAGCGCGGGCGCCAGCCCGAACACCAAGGTGGTCAACGCCGCGGTGAGCGCGGTGAACCCGAGACAGAGCGGATCGAGGTCGGCGTCGTCCAGGCGCGTATAGCCGGTCGGGTTGAAACCGAGAAAGAGCCGGAGGCAGGCTTTCGCCAACACGAGTCCGCCCCCGCCGCCCAGGAGCGCCAGCAGGCTCGCTTCGCCGAGCAATTGCCGGATCAACCGCGCCCGACCAGCCCCGAGCGCCGCGCGAATCGTCAGTTCCTTGCGCCGGGCCGCGCCGCGCGCCAGCGCCAGGCTGGCCACGTTGACGCACGCGATCAAGAGCAGCGCCCCGGTCGCCGCGAACAGAATCATCACCGGTCGCTCCGAGCGTCCGGCGAGTTGGCGTCGCAGGGAACAAAGTCGCAGCGTCCAGTTCTCGTGCGAGGGCGGATCATCCGCCGCCTGGCGCGCGGCGAATTGGTCCAATTCGGCCTGCGCCTGCCGCGCGCCGACGCCGGCCTTTAATCGTCCGAGCGTCACTAACCCGCGTTCGTCCCGCGCCTCCCATTCGCCCGCCGAAAACGCCAGCGGCAGCCAGATGTCGGTGCGCCCGGCGAAGCCAAAATAGGCCGGCCATTCCGCGCCGCGCGGGAGGTCGAATTCCGGCGGCAGAATTCCCACCACGGTACGCCGATTGCCATTCACGGCAATGGTTCGGCCCGGCAGGGCCTCGTCGCCGCCAAAACGGCGTTGCCATAAGCCATAACTGATCATCACGGCCGGCGCGGCGCCGGGTTTGTCCTCGTCCGCGGAAAACGTCCGCCCCAGGAGCGGGGTGATCCCGAGCGTCTCGAAGAAGCCCGCGGTGACGCGCGCCGCCCCGATTCGCTCCGCGCCGCCCGCCTCGGCGAGGTCGGCCGTGGCCGGCGCGAAGGCGGCGACGCTCGCGAAGCTTTCGGTATGCTTGCGCCACGCCGCGACGTCGGCGTTGGCGGGCGGAATCACGGGCAGGCCGAGCTTTAATCGAGAGTTGGACGCCCAGACGACCGCGAGCCGTTCCGGGGCCGGATAGGGCAAGGCCCGCAGCAGCAGCGCGTTCACCAGGCTGAAGATTCCGGCGTTGGCTCCGATGCCGAGAGCCAGCGTCAACGCCGCCGCGGCCGTAAACCCGGGACTCTTGCGCAACGCGCGAGCGCCGTAGCCGAGGTCCCGGAGAAAATCCGCCAGCCAGGCGCCGCGCCGCCGATCGCGGCATCGATCCTTGACGGACTCGACCCAGCCAAATTGTTTAAGCGCCGCGTAGCGCGCGGCCCGGGCGTCCATTCCCGCCGCGATATTCTCCGCGGTCTGCATTTCGACGTGCGAGCGCATCTCGTCATCCATGCGCGAGTCGAGTTCATGACGGCGCAGCAACGCCCGCCAACGCCGTTGGAATACTTGGAGCCAGTTCATGAATCTGCCGTTTCCGGCTGGCGCCGCGACGGATCAACCGACCGGCCGGCGCCTGGCTGACGCCCGCCCGCGCCGCCTCGCTCTTCCCGACGATCCAGGCAAGCCTGTCCCACCTTCGTGCCGCGGGGGAACCATTCGTTAATTCCGGCCGCGCGGACGGCTGCCGCGCGGCTGGCCGCGGTCGAACGCCGATCGTGACTTGCGCATTTGGCGGGAAGGATTATTTTCGTGCCATGAAGTTTTTGGTGACCTCGGATGGATCCGAGGAAGGGTTGGGCGCCTGCGGCCACGGCCTGCCGGGCTGTTGCAATCGTTGTGATTCTTTGGTGGAAGCGCTGGAGAATATGCGGGTCGGGATTCGCGATTACCGCGAGGCACGAGCCGAGGGGCCGCAAAGCTTCGACCCTGACGCGTCTGGCGAAGGCGCGCGGAGTTTTCCCGCTGGTTCGTAGCTTACTCATTCCGCGGAGCCTCCGCTGGGTTGATTCGCGCGGCGAACTGGCGCGCTCGACGGCGGTCGCGAAACCATTTCAACATACGAGTCGGGGTTTAGCCGATGGCGGCGTCCGCCCGCGCGGTGACCAAAGCCGGCGGCGCCGCGGCGTCGGGAGCGGATTAGATTGGCTTGAGCACGAGGTTGATCGCGGCGGACAGCTTGTCCCAATTCGTCCGCTCGGCGGCCAATTGTTTGCGGCCGGCGGGCGTGAGTTGGTAAAACTTCGCCTTGCGGTTGTTTTCCGAGACGCCCCACTCGGAGCTGATCCAGCCCTGGTCCTCCAGCCGGTAAAGCGCCGGGTAAAGCGAGCCTTGCTCGACTTGCAGGACCTCTTTTGACATCTGGCGAATCAGCACGGAGATGCCAAAGCCGTGCATCGGCCCCAGTTGCAGCGCCCGCAGGATCAGCATGTCCAGCGTTCCCTGCAGTAGATCGGTTTTGTCTTTGTTCATCATTTTCATTCCTAGAGGCTCGACAGGAGTGACTCTAACGCGCGCTCTTGTAGAATGTCAAGGGGAAGAATGGCCGTCTCGCGGGGGCGTGAGGTTTTTATCCGGCGCCCGGCCCGAAACGGTCACTGAGTGTCGTCGCGGCCTGGCGCGCGCGACCGATCAATGGCCCGACTGTCCGCCGGCGCTCGTTAAATGATAAATGAGCAAAATGATGAAGCCGAGGCTTGTGATCGAATAGAAAAGGGGAAACAGCCAGCGGAATTTCGGGTAGCGAGTCAGCGCGCCCTGCGAATCAACCAGCGGCATGAACTTCTCCAACCCAAGTTGGGCCACCGTCTTCTCGATATTACGGAGGCACTCCTCCAGTTCCGCCTTCAAGCGCAGGCTCGTCAGCAGGCCGATGATCGAAAAACTGCAAAGGAACATCAACATCGATGTCTCGAGCACGCGCTCGGCGCGCATCGGGTTAAGGAGGGAAAGGATGCCCGCCGAGACGAGCGCGTAGATGTTCGTGAACGAAAGCCGCTCGTTCTTGATGTGTCGGGCGTTTTCCCATTGCTGCTTGAACGCCACCAGTAGCGCCGCCTCGGATGGTGTGGTGGGTGCGCTCACGGCCGTGCCTTTAGATGCACGCGTCGTCCACGTCGCGGCGCGGCGTCGGCTTGATGTCCGGGCCGAACCCAAGGCGCAGGCAAACCTGCGGTGAGCCGCGCAGGCCGAGATTCACGCCCAGGCGCCGGCGCAGGTCCGGCAACTCGATGGCCTGATTCAGGAACGAAGCCCAGACGTCGGCGGCCCGCGCCCGCAAGAGCACGCGCGCCAGCGCCTGGCCCGCGCGCAGCCAGTCGCGCGGCGTGTCGGCGCCGGTGCCGAGAACCACCAGCGCGGGCGAACCGGCCGCCAATTCGTAATCTTTGGCGGCCTGACCGTCGCCCATGTCAAAGGTCCGCACGACCAACGGGCCGGCGTACGAAAGGAGATCATCGACGCCTTGGGCGTAGCCCGGAATGCCGTCGCGCGCCTGACTGCGATTGGCGTGCACCCAACTGGCCAGCTCCAGGCGGAAGCGCTTATTCGCCCATTGCCGCCGGTCGCCCTCGCCGATCAGCTTGGCGAAATGCCCACGTTGTTCCTCGCTCTCAACAGGTTGCAGCCAGGCCGACTCCGTTTGCGCCGCCGCCTTCAACTCGGCCAGCAGGTTCGCCGGCAGCGGTTCCACGCGGAAGGGCTGCCGATTCGTGCGCCGCCGCGTGATCGCGTTGAAAAGCAGTTGCTCATCGGCGTCCTTCGCTTGCTTGACGCCGAGGCTTAACCGCGCCAGCAGATCAGGATCGTGCGGGTCTGGTAGCGTTTCGATATCGCCCAAGTGCGCGAAGTGGCCCAGCGCGACCCGCAGATGCTGCAGGGCACAGCCGCAACTGATGATCAATTCCCGGTCGTCCGGGTCCACGGTCCGGCACGCCCGGGCGCGGTCCGCGTACAGCTCCAATTTGTCGCCGTGGATGCGGAAGAGCCACGGCTGGCTGTTGTGACTGGACGGCGCGAGGATCGCGTAACCGAGGAGAAACTTCCATTTTTCCACCGGTGTGCCGCCGTGGGGAAAGTCAATGGCCGAAATGGCCCAGGGTTCCAAAGGGGTCGAACCAGGCTTCACCTGCGCGCGAGACGGATAATCGGGTAGGGTAGTCATAAGCGGTGAATCGGCGCTTTCTGATTTCGAGCCGGTGAGGCTTGCCACCGCGGGGCGACCCACGGAGTTCCCGCCGCCGACGGACGGTCAGTTCCGCGGAATCCATTCGCTCTCCGGGCTTTGAGGCTGGGGCGCCGTTTCATGGTGATAATCTCGGCGTTCCGCGCGGCGCCGACTACCCGGCGGTTGTTATTTGCAGCGCATTTTTTGGTGAGTGGCTGATTTGAAGCGACGCCTTACCTCGGTGACGCCTCGGCCGGGGGTAGGTGACTCCCCCAGCTAACATACTGCGGAGCCGTTCCCTGTCCGTCCGCCGGGAAATCCGTCCAGCGCCCGCCGAACGCGATCAGGAGGCGCGGCGCCGCCGTGTCGTCGCTCGGCGTCAATGGGCCAAACGAATGCCGAAGCGCAACCCACGCGCGCCTCGCGGTCGATCGGGCTGAATCAGCTCAACGAATAGTTGATCTGACTTATGGCGGACCTACTCCGGCCGCGAACGACCGGGCGATTTACCAGTCGCGGACCCGCGGTTCGTCTTTGGCGGGTCGCTTTCAGGATCGCGCTTTGAGGAGGTCCCGGATTTCTTCCAGGAGTTTCTCTTCGCGGGTCGGCTCCGGCGGCGCGGGCGGAGGCGGCGGGGGAGCCTTACGGAGAGTGTTGATCGCCTTGACGAGGATGAATACGCAAAAGGCGACGATGACGAAATCGATTACGGTGTTGATGAACGAACCGTAGGCGATCACCGCGGCTCCCGCTTCCTTCGCTTGGGCCAGGGATTTGATGTGGGAGCCGTCTTTGGCGAGTTTGGCCGGGTCAAGGTTGAAGAAAAGGTCGGTAAAATTCACCCCGCCCATCGCCTTGCCGATGGGGGGCATCAGAACGTCGTTGACGACCGAGGTGACGATTTTGCCGAAGGCGCCGCCGATGATCACGCCGACGGCAAGGTCCACGACATTGCCCTTCACGGCGAACTCTTTGAATTCCTTGATTACGCTCATAGTTTTAATGCTTTCTCTCAACCGTCGGGCCTCGCTGACTTCCGGACCGTCCCGCGGCCGTCACTCCGCGCCTCGGCGCGGGCATTGAGGATTTGCCTGATGCTTCATGTCCGCCGCGAGCGGTTTTGCCCTCGGTCCCGCGTGTCCGAGGACCGAGCTCGCGGCCCGCCTAAGTGAAGCATGCCGTTCCGATGCGAATCAAGGCCCTCGCCAATCAACTTGGCGTGAGCGGAAACGGCGGACTTAGGATATGCCGGACAAAAGCTTCGGCGTGGCGGCGCCCGCTTTCGATCCCGCGCATCCGGGCGGACATTTCTTGAAGTTGGTAATAGCGGTCGGGGCTTTGGCTGGCGTGAGCGAAACAGGCGAGGCGCTTGCGCGGCTCGGTCTCGGTAATATCGAGATACTCGGTCGGCGCGAATTGCACGGTGTCCTCCCCGCTGGAGACTTCGTAGTAGAAAAGCGCGAACGGTTTTCGGAGTTGCAACCAGCCGTCATAGACGAGCATCGACATCGCGCGATGGTCGGCGTGATTGTCGATCGGCCAGTGCGTGAACACCGCGTCGGGCTTCTCGGCGGCCAGCAGTTGGCGAAAGGCGGCATAATGCGCGGGGTCCACGATGGCGTGCCCGTCGATCTGCCCGGCGAAAAGCGGTCGGGCCTTGAGGATTTCGCAGGCGCGAGCCGCCTCGGCGACGCGCGGGAAGACGCGCGTATCCCCCGGAGTTTCCGAGGGATCGCCGCGATTGAGATAGAGCAGCGTGACGTCGTGGCCGGCGTCCGTATAGCGGGCGATCGTCCCGCCGCAGCCATACTCCGGATCGCCCGGATGCCCGCCCGTGACCACAATCTTGAACTTGCGCTTGGGCGCGGGCGAAACCGCCGCCGAGTCCGAGTCCGCGCCGGGCGCCGCAAGGCCGGACACGGCGGATGCGGCCAGCAGCCCTCCGGCAGCAAGCAGTTTTCGGCGAGAAAGGTCTTTCATGATGGGTGTAAAGTACGCGTCGCGTGATCGAGACCGACGCTATTCGGAAATGTTTGTGCGAGCAAGCGTGGGGAGGCGACACGGCAGGGCAAACGCATCTAAGTCCTGCCGTGCGAGTCGTGTCGACCCGTTTTTTGAGCAAGGGTCGCTTCCTTCGGTTTTAGGAGATGATCTAGTGAAAGAATCCTGGAGGGATTCCGTCCCAAAGCCCAAGGTTGTCCCGCGCCGCGGGCAACCTTGGGTATCCGGTCCGTCCCGATCCAACCCCGAAGCGGGTTGTGGCGCCGGCCGCCGCCACAACCCGCTTCGGGGTTGGCAAACAGAGGCGTCTGAACCCAAGGAAGGCGCGTTGCGCCATCCTTGGGCTTTAGGACTCAGCCCCGCAGGGGCTGAAGGAAGGCGTGGGCGCAAAAATGGATGACCTCCTGAATGGGAATCCGGCTACGGCAACAAGATCCTCGCGACTACAACGGGGTCGAATCGAGAATCCCGTGGGATTGGTAACCGCCGTCGGTGGGTTCCACATTTAGATGCGTTTGCCCTGGGTGACGCGGTCGGATGGGGGTGCAACTTCGAATTGTTGATGTTATCGAGTGGTATGGACCGCAGCTTCCGGTCTGAGGCAGCGAAGGCCCGACATGGGATAGCTGGGATGGAGAGAAGCGAAATCCCAGGAAACCGGCCTCAACAATAATAATCTTTCCGTCCGGTAAGGACGGGACCGCTTCGCGTTGCTCCGCATGGCGCAATGCGAAAAACCGCAACAACTCGAAGTTGATCCCGCCGGAAGGCGTCAGGCGCCCCTTGGGCCGATTCTTCACAATCGCACAACTCGCATGATTTGGCCGGTTGCCGCCTGATCGCGAGTTGCATTCGGTCGTCCCAAGGGACCGAGTGAGAGTAGCGCGGCGCTTCAGCGCCGCGAAGAGAGCGATGATTTAAGTCCCGAAGGGACGGCTGAGTCCTCGGACGATCAAGTCTTACCCGGTTTGAATCTCAGCCGTCCCTGCGGGACTTTCGACTCGTTTGCGGGCGACCAGGCGTTAAAACGCCTGGCTTCTCTCAATTGTCCCTGTGGGACAAACTACGAGTGGCCCGCAATCTTCCGAGCGCGTTCGAGTCCGCGCTTTCTAGGAGCGCGGCCCCTCTCGGGTCGCTCCGTCGCCGCCGCCCGCCAACATCCTTGGTTACACCGCGCGATTTTATTGTAACCTCGGGTCGCCGCCGCCTCAGGAAACCGGCGTATGAACACAGAACCGATTTTGAATCCGTGTCCCAAATGCGGCCGAGCCATTCCCGACGAGGCGCCGCAGGGCCTTTGCCCGCGGTGCGTGCTGGCCAGCGCGGCCACCCCCACCGAGACCGGCCCCAAGCCGGGCGAACGCCCGTCGCCGCCGCCCCTCGAAGTGGTCGCCGCCGCGTTCCCGCAGTTCGAAATCATCGAGTTGATTGGCGTAGGCGGCATGGGTTTCGTTTTCAAGGCGCGGCAACCGAAGCTGGACCGTTTCGTTGCGCTCAAGCTCTTGCCGCAGTCGTTGAGCGCTGACCCGGCGTTCGCGGAACGCTTCCATCGTGAGGCCCGTTTTCTGGCGCGGCTAAGTCATCCGAACATCGTCAGCGTTTTCGATTTCGGCGAATCGGGCGGGTTTTCCTATCTCCTGCTCGAGTTTGTGGACGGCGTGAACCTGCGGCAGGCAATGCAGGCCGGGCGTTTCTCTCCGGCCGAGGCTCTCGCCATCGTGCCGAGCATTTGCGGCGCGTTGCAATACGCGCACGACCACGGCGTGCTGCATCGCGACATCAAACCGGAGAACATTCTGCTCGACGCCCGCGGCCGCGTAAAGCTCGCCGACTTCGGCATCGCCAAACTGGTGCGCGAGCCGGGCCAAAAGCCGACCGACGTGTCGTTGACGCAGAGTGGGTCGCAGTTGGGCACGCCGCACTACATGGCGCCGGAACAGATCGAACGGCCGGCGGACGTGGATCATCGGGCGGATATTTACTCGCTCGGCG
The DNA here is from genome assembly GCA_964522665.1 of uncultured Verrucomicrobiota bacterium. Taxonomy (GTDB): domain Bacteria; phylum Verrucomicrobiota; class Verrucomicrobiia; order Limisphaerales; family CAZFVY01; genus CAZFVY01. The sequence goes on from CAZFVY010000029.1 coordinate 16,734, forward strand.
TCGTTTTTTACGAACTGCTCACGGGCGAGTTGCCGTTGGGCCGGTTCGCGCCGCCGTCCGCCAAGGCGGACCTCGACGCGCGCGTCGATGCCATCGTTTTCCGCGCGCTGGCGAAGGAGCGCGAACTCCGCCAACAAAGCGCCGGCGAAGTAAAAACTCAGGTCGAAGGTTTGGGGACTCGCGCGGAAACGGCGGCTTCCGCGGTTGTTTCACCCGCGCTGACGGCGTCGCCGACGCCGCGTGGGCCATTGCCGGATTGGGCGCGCCGGGTCGCGTACCTTTTCCTAGTGGCGGGCGCGATTGGATTGCTCCCGACGCTCTTCAGTTTGAATAGCTCGATGCGGGTATTCAACTCGGGCGCGTTGCTCGCGCTCACGGGAATCGCGCTATTGACCCGCAGCGAGGCGTGGCGTTTCACGGCCTTATTGTCGAACTTCGCGGGAATTGTGCTGGGGTTGGTGAGTCTCTCGGTATTCCTTTTCGCGGCGCGGGAGGCCCCGCCGGCCACCTACGGGGTAGTCGTCGTTGGTGGCGGAAACCACCCCGGCGCGCTCGCCGTGTTTTTGGGTCTGCTGCAATTGGGCGGTTTTGTCGCCGGAATCTGGGTACTCTGCCTGCGCAGTCTGCGTCCGGTGTTCGGACTCCCGACGGCGCCGCGTCCTGACGCACTGAACAACCTTTGGCCGTGGCGGCTCTACTGGTTGCTGCTATCGATAGTTCTATTGCCCGCCTCCGCGGTCGTAGCCGCGGTACTCGCGCCGATGTTGATGAGCCACGGCTTCGGCGGCCTGGGTGGAATCATGGCCGGAATGATACCAATGGTGACTGGCTTGGCCTTGGGCGTCGGCTTCGTGCGGAGCCGACCGAAGGCGTCGGACGGCAACGCGCCCGGCGTCGCGAGTCCATGGCCGAAGCGCGTTTTCTGGGCCGTGCTGCTCGTAATAGTCTTGCCGGTCCTGGCGCTCATCGTCGCGCTCGTCATACCGATGATGTTGAAGCAACCGAAGCCGAGCCCACCGACCGTGGTGGCGGCTGACGCTGCCGCAGAGCCGGACGCGCGGCTCGCCCGGACGGAAAGGTACGTTGCGGCGACAGGGGCGCGCTTCGCCTGGGAGTTGCGCGCGCGGGGGGCGGGCGCTGTGCGGTTAACTCTCGGTAGCCAGAGCGCGCTGATCCCGCTCCAAGCAATTGGCTCGGAGAGTTACGTCGTTACGGTACAAGCCGTTTACCGGCGCGTGAGTGACGGGGGCGCTGTGAGATTGAGCGTCGGTGGCGGTGAAGGACGCAACGGCGTATTTTTCGTCACGCTACCGGCGGCCAAGCCGGACGACAATGGCGTCGCCACTATGTCGAGCTCGGCGCTTGAACCATTTCAAAACGGGACTTCCTACATCCAACGCGCCGGCGAGCCAGCCTACGGTGGCATCCTCCGGCTCGATCTCCCCGGCGACCCGCGCGACGTGATCGCCAACGCCGCCGCGCAAGCGGCCGCTGACTTGCCGCTCAAGTTTAGCACGGCTGTCCCGATCGCCTTCGCGGGCTCGGAGCCTGTGCAGATGGAGATTATTCCGGCGTCAACCAACCTCGCGGCGAGCCGGGACGGGGAGTTAACACGAATTCAACTCGGGGCGGGAACAAACTCAGTTGAGACGGTGTGGAAGCTCCGCGCGAGCGTTCCGGCTGACGTTCGATTGACATTGGGAAGTCGTCGCGTTCGGATTCCGCTTCAACCTGTCGGGCAAGGCAATTATGTTCTTATGGTGATGGCGTGGTACCAGCGCGAAGATGTCACGAACGCTCCGGTAGGGTTTAGTATCAAGGGAGTCCAGATGGAAAATGGTAATCACTTGAAAAACATCGAGTTACCCGACGAACCTCCGGCCGTGATAAGGGCGGCTCTTTCAGGCGAACCAAGTGAGATTTTTAGAATCGCCAGAAATTCCGTCTCGGGCGACCTCCCGTTGCACTTCAACGTCCCAGTTCGGATCGCCAACGCCGGCGCAGAGGAAGTACGCCTAGAGCTTATCCCCGGACCGCACATCGCTGAAACACCGCCGACCTCCATCGGGCGTCCCGCAGCTCAATGAACCAATCCGTTTCTTCTACCGCCGCGTCGCCTCCGGCGAAGGGCGGCGTGTTTGTCACCACCCGGTGGACTTGCGTGTTGGCCGCGCGTGGGGAGACGCCGGAGGCGAAAGCGGCTCTTGGCGAACTTTGCGAAGCTTATTGGACGCCAGTCTTTCGCTTTCTGCGGGGTGAAGGTCGCGATGAGGATATCGCGCGGGAACTGACGCAGGAGTTCTTCGCTCGAGTTCTGACGCGCGACGGTTTCACTCATGCCGACCCGGTGCGCGGGAGGTTCCGCTCTTTCCTGCTCGGCGCGGTGAAACATTTTCTCAGCGACCGGCGTGATCGGGAACGGACCGCGAAGCGCGGCGGCGGCGTGGGCGCCGAGCCACTGTCGTCCGAGGGCGGCGCAGACACGCAAGCCGGCTTCCAAATCGCCGACGCGAAGGCCGGCGTGCCGGACACCTACTTTGACCGGCAATGGGCGTTCGCGCTGATGGATCGGGCGTTTGCCACGCTGACGGACGAATTGGCCACGGCCGGAAAAGCCGAACAGTTCACCGTCCTCAAACCGTGGCTGATCGGCGAGACTCCCGCGATGTCGCAAGCCGGCGCGGCGCGCGCGCTCGGGCTAAGCGAGGGGGCGGTGAAAGTTGCCGTGCATCGGTTGCGAAAACGCTTCCGGGAACTGATCCGCGCGGAGATCGCGCAGACGGTCCCCGACAGCGCGGACATCGACGCCGAGCTACGTTACCTGGTCGAGGTTTTGGCGGCGCAATGACACGCAAGTGCCAACTGAGAGCCGCGCGCCGGTTACCGGAACATCGCGTTTTTGGCGTCGCCGCGGGTAAGCAGGTACGCCACCAGGTCTTGAATCTCCTCAAGCTTAAGCGAGTTCAACAGGCCTTCGGGCATCATCGAGACTTTTGACGGTTCCATCGATTCGATGTCTTTCCGGTGAATGTTGGTCATCTGGCCGGGGTCGAACATATCTTCGATGACGTTGAGGTCAGCGGCGTTGAGATTGCCCACGCGCCCCGTAATGGTCTCGCCGTCTTTTTTGCGGATGATGATGGCCTCGTATTGGTCGCTGATGATCTTGCTCGGCTCGACGATCGATTCGAGCAGATCATGCACGCTGAAACGGCCGCCGACGCCGGTCAATTCCGGTCCGACCGAGCCGCCTTCGTTGACGAAACGATGACACGCGGCGCATCCCACGGCGCCGTAGAGCTGCCGACCGCGATCGAAGTTGCGCCCTTTGCCCAAATCTTTTTCGACCAAAGGCACGAGTTCCGCGAGCTTCCATTCACGCACAAACGGACGGGCGGCGATGAGATCACGTGGCGATTTGCGTTCCGTGCGCGCCTCGAGAATCGGCTTCAGTTCAGTGCGCTCGGCCTCCGTCAGATTGGCGACGGCGTCGCTCTTGGCGCGACGCAGGGATGGAGCGAAGGTGTTGCCGCCCCGGTAACTTTCGGCCAGCGTGAACCAGCGGAAGTAATCCTCGCGCGCGGCCGGCGTCCAACCCGTTTTGAGCGAACGCAAGGATACGGCGTAGTCGATCTGTTCTTCTTGCGTGGGTGCCGCGCGGAGGGCGGCCACGACTTTAACGGCGGCGTTCGGGGCTTCCAAATAAACGAGCAGGCGGGCCAGCAACTCGTCCAATTCCGGTCGCTTGGCGGGGAGCAGGGGATCGAATTTCGCGATCAAGCGTTGCCGCTCTGCGTCGTCCGGCTTCCCGAGGCGAGTGAACACCAGCGAATAGGCGCGCAGCAGATCAACCCGGTCGCTCGGGCCGAGCGCTGGCCAGGCGATACCATCAAGCGCGCCGAGCAGCCGCGCGCGCAAGGCCGGGTCGGGCGCCGGATCGCTCGGTTTGCGATGAATCGCGTCCTTGCCGCTGAGGCGGGTCAGAGCAACCAGGGCGGCGATGGCGCGCCGCGGATTCTTCTCGGTGAGCGCTTTCTCGCGCCACTGCGCGACGTCCTGCCATTCGAGCGCGATACGCGCGGCGAAACGGAGCGAGCGATCGGGGTCCGAGAGATACGGCCAGACCGTCTTGACCGCCGCTGGATCCTGATGTCCGTGGAACGATTCCAGTTTGTGCCGCAAGTCGCGCTGAGCCTGAAGCCGGGTGTCGGGCCGGCTTGGCGCGGTCGATTCCGAGCCGACGTAGGTCACGCGGTACAGCGCGGATTGCGCGCCGCGTCCCCCGACCGCGATCAGCATCGAGCCGTCGGCCGGATTGATGACGAAATCGGTGACCGGAAACGGCTGGCCGCTGATGAATTCCTCGACCTCGGCGGTGTAACTCGCGCCGCTCGGCGTAAGGTGAAGCGCGCGGATTTTGCCAAAGCTCCAGTCGGCCAGGAACAGCGCTTCCCGGTACTTCGTCGGGAATTTGGCGTCGTACCCAAAGCCAATGCCGGTCGGCGATCCCGGACCGATGTCCAACACCGCGCCGAAGCTGTCGATATAGTAATCCGGCCATTTGGCGTTGCCGTTCCGGAAGCCGAACTCCGCGCCGCTGATGACATGATTCACGCGGGTCGGACGGTACCAGGGATCACCGATGTCCCACTCCATGTCCGCGTCGTAGGTGAACAATTCACCGACGCTATTGAACGCAATATCAAACTCATTGCGCATGCCCATCGCGATCAATTCCCACTCTTTGCCATCGGGACTCATGCGCGAGATGAAACCTTGGGGCGCGTAGGAGTCGTCCATGAAGCCGGTCGGCATCCGCGGCAGCAATTGGTCCTCGCTCCAGTCCATGGGCGCACGCGAGGATTTCATTTCGGTGAGCGTGCTGCTGTTGCCGATGGCGACAAAAATCGATTTGCCGTCCGGCGCCAGGACGAGCGAGTGAAGCCCGTGCTCGCCGCCCGCCTGGACTTGGCGGAGCAATTCCACTTTGTCAAATTGATCGTCGCCATCCGTGTCGCGGACGCGATAGACGCCGTGGGGGCGATTACCCTCGTTCACCGCGACGTAAAGGCTGTCGAACGCATAGAGCAAGCCGTGCGCGCCGCCGATGGGAAGGTTGATGTTCTCCGTCTTGGTGACGCCGCCGCTCAGCGGCGGGATGGTCACGCGGTGTAACGCGCCGTGCTGGTCGGACACGATTAAGCGGCCTTTGGGATCCAGGCACATCGCGACCCAGGAACCCTCGGTTTCGCGCGGCACCGTGTAGAGCGTTTCAATTTTGAATCCCTTCGCGATTTTGATGTTCGCGCCGCCGACCAAGTCGGTCGCGGCGAAGAGAGTGAGGTTCGCGAAGAGCAGGCCGAGGATCGGCAGGGCGTTCGTTTTCATTATTTAGTAAATTGGAGGCGCGCGCGTGGCGATTTCTTCAAAAAATATTCCCAAGCGCTCATTTCACAGGAATATCCATGGGACGTTCCCGCCCGGCGATTCGACGATTGCGCGACGGCTTAAGTCGCGTGGTCCGGGCTTTCGTGAGCAGGTTGCGGCGGTTCGAGGGGGGCCGTCAACGGATATTTTTCGGGCGGACGTTATTGCCCCGATGGCGCGCGCGGACGGTGGCCAAATCGGGGTGAGATCGCGGGAGCCGTCGTGGCGGATGCAATCGACGGCGCGGAGACCGAGACTAAAATTTTGGGCGAGGCCAGTCCGGGGCAAGAAAAACGATTGCGCTCGCGGGCCGTTTCTCACTCAATGGCCCAGGCCAAACGCGTGGTTTCAACTCCTTGGCCTGGTCCACTGGGCGAGCGCCGCCGGGGTTTTGCGGCGCGGGTAATCCGGTTCGTACTGAACGCGACGGCAATATGCTCTGGCTACGCCTGCACTCGACCGATACGCTGAACTTGATCCGATGATCGCGCGCGCCCGTACCCGACTTCGCCGTGCCTTTTTCAAGGCGGCGGCGTTGTTCGCGCTGCTCGCCTTGGCGACCGGTTCTTCGACGTGGGCTCGACAAATCTTTCAGCGGGGCGACAGCGAATACCTGATTGACGCGTGGGAAACCGACGACGGTCTGCCGGAGAATTCCGCGACGGCGATGGCGCAGACGGCGGATGGCTACCTCTGGTTTGGGACGTTTAACGGGCTGGTCCGGTTCGACGGGGTCAAGTTCAGCGTCCTGGATGCTTCCAACACTCCGGAACTGCCGAGCGCCGGCATCGTGAACCTGCATCTCGACTCGGCCGGGAGCATGTGGGTCAGCACGCTGCTCGGTTTGGTGGTCCGCCGCGGCGGCGCTTGGGTTCGGTACGGTCCGGAGCAGGGTTGGACCGGAAACTATGTGCGGACGTTCTCCGAGAATGCCGGCGTGCTCTGCCTCACCAGTTTCGATGGCAAGGTTTTCCGCGTGGAAAATGACCGAGTGCGGGAGCTTCCCCGGCCGCCGGGCCCATCCGAAGGTTTTGCGGGCAACGTCGATGGGGCGGGCCGGGTCTGGGTGGCGCAGCAGGGATTCTTCGGCGTCTGGGACGGCCAGCGATGGGTGGCTTCTCCGCTGACCGATTTGGTCACGAATCATTTCAATTGGGCTGGTCAGGCTCGGGACGGCAGCTTCCTGATGTTGGGCGACACCTCCGGCCTGTTGCGCATCAAGGATGGGCAGCTTCGTGGCCGCGTTGAACTGCCTCCCATGAGTCCGGGAGCGTGGCGGTTGGACGAAGATGGAGAAGGCAACGTTTGGGTCAGTGGTCACGGGTTGGATCGCATTTCGCCGCAAGGCCAGGTCGCGCATTTCTCTTCCACGAACGGGCTGACTTACGACAACCTGCGATTCACTTTCGAGGATCGGGAACACAACATATGGGTTGGCGCCAGCGGCGGCGGCTTGATGCGTTTGAAGCGCCGCACGGTTTTTTCGTACGGCACGGAGCACGGTTTGGCCGAACGGAATGTCAAGGCGGTCATGGAAGAGGCGCCGGGACGGATGCTGGTGGGCACGTTTGGGCAGGGGATTGAACGACTGGAAGCGGGCCGCTTCTCGCCCGTGCCCGCCCCGCCAGGTCAGGAGTACTCCGGGTTCGTGCAATGTCTCGTGCGGGACCGCCTGGACAACACCTGGATTGGCAGCTACCGCGCCGAGAGCCTCGGCCGAAGCTTGATCGTCCTCGGGAACCATGAGCCGCCCAAGGCGCCGCCGGCGCAGGCTGGCACCGAAGGCGTCCGCTCACTCTTTGAAGACGCGCAAGGGCGAATCTGGCTCGGAACCTATGAAACCATCTCCGTTTTCGCCGAGGGACAGTTCAAGACCACCGGGCCGAACGAAAACAACCGTCTGGCTGCCGTTCGAGGTTTTGCCCAAAACCCGTCCGATGGCACGATGTGGGCGGCGAATTCGTATGGTTTATTTCGCCTCGAGGGCGACGCGTGGCGGGAGATCAAAGCCGCGGACGGCGCGAGCTTGCGTGGACTCAATTGCGTCCGCGTCGAGCGGGACGGGACGGTTTGGATCGGCCAGGGCGGCGTCGGCATTCTTCGGCTGCGCGGGCGTAACTGGTCCTCCATCACCCAGCGAAACGGTCTGCCCGCCCGGGACATCACTTGTTTCCTGGACGATAATCTGGGGAATTGGTGGATGGGCTCGAATCGGGGGATCATTCGCGCTAAGAAACAGGATTTGGACGGCGTGGCGGATGGCGTTCAAGCCGAGCTTCCCCATCAGGTCTTCAACATCAGCGACGGGATGGCGAGCGTCGAATGCGCGCCCGGCTACCAGTCGGCGAGCGCCAGGGACAGCCAGGGCAGGCTTTGGTTCGCCACGTTGAAAGGCGTCGCGATGGTGGACCCGCAAAAGCTTCATCTGAACGTTGAGCCGCCCAAGGTGGTCATCGAACGGGTCGCCTACACCGATCGTTCCGGCGCCGCGCGCGAGGTTCTCTGGCCCGCCGGGCGGCAGGTCGTCGTTCCCGCCGGCAGCCGCGAACTGGCGATTTACTACGCGGGCTTAAATTATGCCGCGCCGGAAAAAATGCGCTTTGCTTATCGCGCGGACGAGCCGGGCGCGCGTTGGGTGGACGTCCAGGGGCGCCGGAATATTTCGTTCCCTCAGCTCCGGCCCGGCGCGCTGAATCTGCGCGTCAAGGCGGCGAACAACGACGGCGTCTGGAATGAAACCGGCGCCGCCCTGGCGCTGCTGGTCCAGCCGTTCTATTGGCAGACGCTTTGGTTTCGCGGCTTGGCGTTTCTCGTCGCGGGCGGCGGCATCGGTTTGTCCGCGTGGCGGCTGACCTTGAATCGGATCGAGCGCCGCCTCGAAGTCCTCGAGGCGCAACGCAATTTGATGGTCGAGCGCTCCCGTCTCGCCGCCATCGTCGAATCCTCGGACGACGCGATCATCGGCCAATCCACCGATGGGATCGTCACCAGTTGGAACCACGGCGCGGAACGGATCTTTGGTTACGCCGCGACCGAAGTGATTGGCGGCCAAATCGGGACCATCTTTCCGGCGAACCAGCTGGACGACGAGGCGCAAATCCGCCGTCGCATGAATACCGGCGCCGACGCCATTCAGATTGAAACCGTCTGCGCGGCCAAGTCCGGTCGGTTGATCGTCGTGGCGCAATCGATTTCCGCCATCCGGGACGCGGGCGGGGAAATCCTCGGCTTCGCGCGCATCTGCCGCGACGTCACGGAGCCGAAGCGCGCGGAGGAAGCGTTGCGCCGCTCCGAGCAGCAGTTCTCCAATGTGGTCAACACCGTCGATGGCATCGTCTGGGAGGCCGACGCGCGGACGTTGCGCTTCACTTTCGTGAGCAATCAAGCCGAGCGGCTTCTCGGTTACCCGATCGCCGACTGGCTGGGCCAGCCCGACTTCTGGTCGGATCACATCCACCCCGGCGACCGCGCGGGAGCCGTGCAGTTCCGTCAGGCCGTCTCGCGGCGCGGCAAGACTCACGATTGTGAGTACCGCATGCTCGCCGCGGATGGCCGCGTCGTCTGGCTGCGCGACATCGCGACGGTGACCCAGAACGACGGCGCGCTGGTCATGCTGCGCGGCGTCATGGTCGAGGTGACCACGCAAAAACAAAACGAGGCGCTGCTCGAGGGGCAGAAGCGCGTGTTGGAACAGATCGCGCGCGGCGTCCCGCTTAATCAGGCGTTGGAGACCCTCATCCAGGTCGTCGAGGAGCATTCGCCGGAAATGCTCGGTTCCATTCTGCTGCTGGATTCCGAGGGGCGTCGTTTGTGGCGGGGCGCGGCGCCGAATCTGCCGGAAGCTTACTCCCGAGCCATCGACGGCGTCGCCATCGGCCCCAACGTTGGCTCGTGTGGCACCGCGGCCTTCCGGCGCGAGCGGGTCGTGGTCTCGGACATCGCGAGCGATCCGCTCTGGGCCAGCTATCGCGAGGTGGCGCTCGCGCACGGGCTGCGGGCTTGCTGGTCGAATCCCATCATCGACGCCCAGGGCCGGGTTCTGGGCGCCTTCGCGGGTTACTTCCGAGCGCCCAGCGCGCCGACGGAACGCCATTTCCGTTTGATTGATTTGGCGACCCACACGGCGGCGATCGCGATCACGCGGCACCACGAACAAGAGGCGCTTCGCCTAAGTGAGGAGCGCTTTCGCCAACTGGCCGGCGCCGTGAACGCGGTCTTCTGGATGACCACGCCCGATAAAAACCAAATTCTCTACATCAGTCCGGCGTATGAACGCATCTGGGGCCGTTCGTGCGCCACGTTGCTCGCCGCCCCGCGCGATTGGCTCGACGCGATCCACGTGGAAGACCGCGCGCGAGTGCTGGCCGCCGCGGCCACCCGCCAAACCACCGGGGATTACGACCTCGAATACCGCATCGTCCGCCCTGACGGAACCCAGCGGTGGATTCATGACCGCGCGTTCCCGATCCCCGACGACACCGGACGGGTGCACCGCATCGCCGGGTTGGCCACGGACATCACGGAGCAGCACGAGTTGGAGGAACAAATCCGCCAATCGCAAAAGATGGATTCCGTCGGCCAATTGGCGGGCGGAATCGCGCACGACTTCAACAACATCCTCACCGTCATTCAAGGTCACGCGGAGCTATTGCAGGGTTCCGCGCAGATCGATGCGACGAGCCGGCACGACGTGCGGCAAATCGCCGAATCCGCGGTGCGCGCCGCGAATCTGACGCGGCAATTGCTCGCCTTTAGCCGGCGGCAGGTGATGAAGCTGACGTTGATCGACCTCAACCAGGTGGTGGACAATATGGCCGGCTTGCTTCGGCGCATCGTCGGCGAACACATTCAACTGGAGGTGGAGCTGGGGCCCGCGCCGCTGTGGGCCAAGGCCGACAAAGGGATGATGGAGCAGATTCTGCTGAATCTCGCGGTCAATTCGCGCGACGCCATGCCGGGCGGCGGACGTTTGACCCTCAAGTCTTTCGCGGTCGCCGTTGACGCCGCCTATGTGCAGCATCATCTGGAATCAGCGCCCGGGCCGCACGTCTGCGTCAGCGTGATCGACACCGGCTCCGGCATCTCGCCGGAGCATCTGCCCCGCATTTTCGAGCCTTTCTTCACGACGAAAGACGTGGGCAAGGGCACCGGCCTGGGGCTGGCCACCGTGTACGGCATCGTCAAGCAGCACCAGGGGTGGATCACCGTCGAGAGCGAACTCAAGCGGGGCGCCACCTTTACGGTCTTTTTGCCCGAGAGCACCGAGCGCAAGGTCTCGGACGCCGAGGCCTCCCCGCTTCCCGCGCGCGGCGGACAGGAGAACATCCTCGTGGTCGAGGACGAGGACTCGGTGCGCTCGATGGCCAAGAGCATTCTAAAGCTGAACGGGTATCGCGTCCTGGAGGCCGCCAACGGCCGGGACGCCCTGAACGTTTGGCGCGCGCACAGCCGCACGATCGATTTGCTTTTCACGGACATGATGATGCCCGGCGGAATCAACGGGCGCCAATTGGCGGAGCAGTTGCGCGCCGAACGTCCGGATTTGCGCGTGATTTACACGACCGGCTACAGCCTGGACCTGGGCGTGCAGGACCCGAGCCTGCGCGAAGGCGTCGATTTTCTGCAGAAACCTTATATGCCGCAAAAGCTGGTCCAGGCCGTGCGTCAATGCCTCGACGCGCCTGCCCGCGTGGCCCGTCCCGCCGGCAAGTAAGTCCCCGCCGAGTCACCCTCCGAGAGGCGCGGAGGAATCGCCAAAACATTGCCCAAGTCCGCCTGCTTGGCGCCTCGGCGCCGCGGAAACCTCGCACGCGCGCCGGGGGAATAACTACAATTTTTCGACCGAGAAAATTCGGCCGCGCGAGCGGGTATGAAACCAGAAATTCACTTGACATTCGACGCCCGGCCACGGCACCCTTTCCTGCATAACCTGAGTCACAACCGGCTAACCCCGCCCTATGGCGTATCTATCCCGCCATTTAGCGCGCGCGCTGATTGCGTTCTAATGCGACCTTAATTGACCAATTCTTCCCGACCTGAAGGTTTTCGAGCCGAACGTATCATTCCAACCCTATTACTTATGAAGAATCAAACTGCGGAATTATCCGCTTTAATCGGCCCGCGAGGCGCCCGCCTCTGGCGCGCCGCTCTCGGCGCCGTCGTTGTCCTCGGTCTGGCGGCTCGGACCGAGGCGGCCGACTTTACCACGACCGCCACGGAAGGCATAGGCTTCGACTGGAATTCGGCCGTCTGGGTGCCTGGGCAGGTGACGCCGAGCGCGGGCAATACCTACGAGACTGTTTTCAACGGTACGCCGGTGGGCAACAATCTGTCCCCCACGCGACTTCGCAATCCGGCGTTTGCGGGCGTGCAGACCTTCACCGGCGATTCGTTGACCTTGAACACGAACACCGAAATCCGGATGAAACAGCCGGGCGCGATTCTGAATTTTCCGGGCGTCAATGGAAATCCCGGCCTGATCCTGAATGGTGGCACGATCAACGCCGGTGACGACGCGATCTTCCCGATCACCGGAAAGGTCTTCGTCAAAGCGACTTCGTACATCGCGATGGGCGACGTTACCGGCGGCGTGGTCAAGCCTTTGCGCGGCGTTCAACTGGCCGCGCAACTCTCCGGTAGTGGCACGCTGGTATTCTATCAGCAGGACAACAAGGATTCCGGGGCGGTGCCCCAGGAAATCTCCGGCAACTCGAACACTTACACCGGCAACATCATCGTGCAGGCGGGCTGGCTGCTCGGTTCCGGGACCAATTCCCTGGGCACGGGCAATATCACCATGGATCCGCTCGCCCCGATCTCCGTCGATCCTTCCGTCACGTTGCTGACGGATCCTCCGCAGTTGGAGGTCAACTACGACCTCGTCAGCCCCGGGCAACTCACGCTGATGCACGGCGGCATGATGATTCTGCACCAAAACTGCACGTTCGGCGTCGTCAATATTGAAGGCACGTTTCTCACCCCGGGCACGCACACGTACGCGGAGCTCTCCGCCGCGTTCCCGACCAATTTCACCTCGGGCGGTTCCGGCAGCATCAAAGTCGTGCCGCCGGCGAAGCCCTTCATCGCCGTTCAGATTCCGGCGCCGGGCGGCTCGCCCGCGGCGGACACGATAATCGACGTCGAAGTGCGTGATGGCGCGACCACCGTCAACGCCAGTTCGGTGGTACTCAAGCTGGACGGAATCGTGGTGGCGGCGACGGTGACCCAGAACAATGGCCAAACCTCCGTCAAGTACACGCCTCCGATCCTGCTTTTCCCCCAGACGCCCCACGCCGTGGAAATCGCGTACCGCGATTCCGCCGGCTCCCAAGCCGATGTCTCCTGGAGCTTTACCGTCGCGGGGGCGTTGGTCGATCCCGCGTTTCGAGTCGTTGGAGCGGTGGATCAGACCAAACCCGGTTTCATGGCGCGGCCGTATCAAGTTAGTAATGCGGCTCCGCCGAGCATCGCCTTCGCGGAGCAGGAATTGCAGGGCCAACAAGGTCCGAACCTCGCGACCACCAGCGGCGTGGACGGCAACGGATTCACGCCGGACACGAACGGCGTTTACACCATCACCGACGTCGTTAATTGGGATCTGAACGGCTCGGGCGCCACCCTGGGTGATTTCACGGGCGCGACGGGCCAGCCCGATATTTTCCCACCCGGGTTCCCGGGCCTGGGTCCCAACGGCTTCGACAACGGGGCGATGGAAGTGCTGACCTATCTGAAATTCCCCGGCCAGGGAACTTACACGATGGGCGTCAACAGTGACGACGGTTTCAAAGTCACCACCGGCAAGGCGGCGCGCGACGTCTTTGGCACGATCCTCGGCAGTTTCGACGGGGGCCGCGCGGCGGTCGATTCGCTCTTCAGCGTCGTGGTGCCCAGCGCGGGCATCTATCCGATGCGCCTGCTCTGGTTCAACGGCACCGGCGGCTGGAGCGTCGAGTGGTTCACGGTCCTGAAGGATGGCACGAAGGTCCTGATCAACGACCCGCTCAGTCCGATCCAGGCCTTTCGCAGCGCGCCGTCGCCCGTCATTGTCACCGCGGTCACCCCGGGCGTCGGAGCCGCGGGCGTCCGCCCGGACACGGCCCTGAACGTCACGTTTCTCGATGGAACCAGCGCCCAGCTTAACCCCGCGTCGGTCCTCCTCTCGGTCAATGGCGCCCCGACGGGCACCGGCATCGTCAGGAATGGAAGCGTCTCCACGCTCGATATCCCGTCGGCCGGATTCTATCCGTCCGGCACGAACACGATGCGGTTGGTTTATGCCGATACGAGCGTGCCGCCCCTCATCACCACCAACGTTTGGTCCTTCGTCGTGCCGAAATATACGCTTCCCCTGGCGACGGTGACCCTGGCGGTGCAAGAAGCCGCCGGGAACGACTGGAATACGACCGGGCAGTGGAGTGACGGCAAATCGGCCACGGTTTCCGCCGCGGCCAATCCCACGAACACCTATGAAATGCTGCCGGGCAGCCGCCTGCGCAGCCCCAACAACGGGACGGATGACACGTTCCCCGGCGGGTTGCTCCGCGTCGATGGCAACGGCGTGCTGGTGGTCAATCCCGGCTCGTCGGCCGCGGTCGCGGAAATCCGGTTCAAGCAGGTCGATTTCGGCGTGGTGCGGTTCCCGAATCTCGTGCTGAACGGCGGGCAACTGGACATGGGCAATGACGGGACGGTCGTAATTGGCGGCAAGATTACCGTCGCCGCCGATTCGAACTTGTATAATGACGGCACGAACGATCGTGGCATGCAGATCGACGCGCAGTTGACCGGCGCCGCCGCGCTGACCTGGGTCGAAAACGCCAACTTCACTTATGTCTCGACCTACGTCCACTCGTTGAACATCACCGGAACCTCGAACACGTTCACCGGCAAATGGAACGTCAGCACCGGGCCGTTGCTCGGCACGTCGCCCGGCTCTTTGGGCACGAACAGCATCAACGTCGGCCTGCAGGGCGGATTGGAAACCCTCTATGACGTGAACAGCCCCGCGGCGACACTCACGCTGAACGGCGTGATGTACCTCCACCAGGACGATACGTTCGGGAGCGTGATCGTGAACGGAACCCCGCTCAGCGTCGGGAAACACACGTTTGCGGATCTTTCCACCGCGTACCCGACCAACTTCCCGGCCAGTTGGACCTCGATCATCGGCTCGACCGCTTCGACCGGCTCGGGGAGCATCACGGTTTTGTCCGCCCCGGCCGCCGCCCCGACGATCACCACCGCGCCGCAAAGTCAGACGGTTACCGCGGGCGCGTCGGCGACGTTCAACGTCGTCGCCGCGGGCGCGGCTCCTTTGAGCTACCAGTGGCAGTTCGGCGGCGCGAACATCTCCGGCGCCACCAACGCGAGTCTGACCGTGGCCAACGCGCAGGCCGCGAATGCCGGCGCCTACACCGTGGTCGTGAGCAACGCCGGCGGTTCGGTCACCAGTTCGCCCGCGGCGACCTTGACCGTCAATCCCGCGCAGACGACGCCCACGGTGACGCTGAGCATCCAGCAGGCTTCGGGCAACGATTGGAACACCGTCAACCAATGGAGCGACGGCAACCCGGCGAAAACCTCGGCGGCCGCGAATCCGGCGACGGTCTATGAGCTGCTTCCCGGCAGCCGGCTGCGGAGCCCGAACAACGGCACCAACGACACCTTTCCAGGCGCGACGCTCAAGGTCGATGGCAACGGCGCTTACGTGAATAGCCCCGGCGCGACCGCTCCGGTCGCGGAGCTGCGCTTCAAGCAGCTTGATCCGGGAATCGTCAACTTCCCCAACTTGATCCTCAACGGTGGTCAGCTCGACGCCGGCAACAACGGGACCATCATCCTCCAGGGCAAAATCACCGTGGCCACGAACTCCACCATTTACGTGGATTCCGGCGGCTCGCTCCGCAGTTTCCGGATCGACTCCGTGTTGACCGGCAGCGGCAATTTGGCGTGGTATAACTTCGGACCAGTTTCAACCGAATCCCCGACGAACGTCCACAGCCTGAACATCACCGGCTCGGCGAACACCTTCTCCGGCCAGTGGGACGCGGAGGTCGGAGCGCTGCTTGGCTCCGGCGCCGGTTCACTCGGGACCAACACGATCACCGTCGGAAATCAGGGCGTGCTGGAAACCCTGTATGACGTGAATAATCCCAACGGCAGCCTGATCGTCAATGGAAACGGGCAGGTTTATCTGCACCAAAACGACACGTTTAAGTCGGTCATCATCGGCGCGACCGCCCTGCCCGCCGGGACTTATACGTTCGCGCAACTGCGGGCCAGTTACCCGGCGAATTTCCCCGCCACTTGGAACGCCGTCGCAGGCTCGCCGGCGTCGGCTGGCTCCGGCGGCATCACCGTGCTCGCCAGCGCCTCGGTGACCCTGGCGATCCAACAGGCCTCCGGCAACGATTGGAATACCGCCGCTCAGTGGAGCGATGGCAACCCGGCGAAAACCTCCGCGGCCGCCAATCCGGTGACCGTCTATGAGTTGCTTCCGGGCAGCCGCCTGCGCAGCCCCAACAACGGCACAAATGACACGTTCCCCGGTCTGTTCCTCAAAGTTGATGGGAATGGCGCGTTCGTCAACGGCCCGACCGCGACCGCTCCGGTGGCGGAACTCCGCTTCAAGCAGCTTGATCCGGGAATTGTCAATTTCCCGAACCTGATCCTCAACGGCGGCCAACTCGACGCCGGGAACAACGGAACCGTCATTCTGCAAGGCAAGATCACCGTGGCCACAAACTCCACCATTTACGTGGATTCCGGCGGCTCGCTCCGGACTTTCAAGATCGACGCGCAACTGACCGGCAGCGGGAATCTGGCGTGGTATAATTTCGGGCCGGTCTCGACCGAGTCCCCGACGAACGTCCACAGCCTGAACATCACGGGAACGGCGAACACCTTCACCGGCCAGTGGGACGCCGAAGTCGGCGTGCTGCTCGGCTCCGGCGCCGGATCGCTCGGCCCGAACTCAATCACCGTCGGCACGAACGGCGTTCTCGAAACGCTGTATGACGTCAACAATACGAACAGCAGCCTGACCATCAACGGCGGCGGGCAGATTTACCTGCATCAAAACGACACGTTCAAGAGCGTCATCATCAACGGCGCGGGGTTGACCGCGGGCAAATACACGTTCGCGCAACTCGCCGCCAGCTATCCAGCCAACTTCCCGGCGACCTGGAACGCGGTCGTTGGCTCGACCAACACGACCGGCTCCGGCAGCATCACCGCGTTGACCACCGCGGTTCTTTCGTTCCAGGGCAAGTTCCTTCCGACGGTCATCTCGGGCGGCAACATCGTCTTCAGTTGGAGCGGCGGCGGGACCCTGCAATCCGCGAGCGCCGTGACTGGCCCGTGGGCGGACGTCTCGGGCGCCGGGTCCGGCCCGTTCTCGGTTCCGATCAGCGCCGGCGGCCAGAAGTTCTACCGCCTGCGTCCGTAACGCCGTAGAATCCATTCGAACCGAAGACCGGGGCCGCCGCAAGACGCCCCGGTCTTTGCGCGTACTGGCGCGATTCCGTTTTCGCCGCTCGTGCTCCACCGCCTGGGAACCTTCGGGGCGGTCGTCGTCCACGAGCATCTGGCGCGGACGCTCCATTATGATCTACGCCTCGAGTTGAATGGCGTGTCGAGAAGGCACCACGCCCGCGCGGGCGACCTGGATAAGCGTGGCGCCGGCGACGGCTAGACGACGACCGCGCAGGCGTATCTGGAGTCCTCGCGCTGGCGGCGTTTCGCGTACCGGCTCGCCCGAAATCCGTTCGTGCCGTTGGTGATCGCCCCCCGAAAATGACGGTCGAAGACGGCGTCCCGCCCATTCGCTGCGGAGCAAAGCCGCCGCCGGCATCGCGTCCTCGGCTGCTCCTCTCTTGGCATTCAAACTCCTCCCCCATCGCCGGGTTCGGGAGCTAACCGCCCGACCAAGGCCGGGGTTCCGATGTATCGGCCTTAGGTGATTCCCTTAGCGATCTTTAGCCTGACCCCCAATTACAATCGGACGACGGGTCGCCATACTTCATCCGTGATAAGCGAACAATTATTTTCAAATGATTTCTCCGTTGAGGCATTCCCTAAGCCCGGCGGCGCGCGCGAAACGCGCCGATTTGACGCCGCGGCCCGCTCGACCATTCTCTACGTGGAGGACGACGCAACGTTGCGCGACGCGTATTCCGAAGCGCTGCGGTTGAGGGGCTACCACGTGGACGTCGCCTGCGACGGGGAGGCGGGCTGGCAGGCGCTGCGTTTGCGCCCGTACGACCTTTTGATCACCGACAACGATATGCCGCGAGTGACCGGCGTCGAGTTGGTGAAACGGCTCCGGTCGGCGGGGAACACTGTGCCGGTGATGATGGCTTCCGGCTACTTCACGGCCACCGAGGCGAGAGAGAACCAAGCGCTCGAATTGGCGGCGGTTCTGCGCAAACCTTTTCAATCGGCCGATCTGGTCGAGAGGGTCGAGACCGTGTTGCGCGAAGCGCAAGGGATTGAACGGCCCGTCGAGCTTTTTTTCCCTTTGTTGGCCGAGGCGTTCGCCAGCCTCGACGCAGACCCGAATCAGGAAACTCCTTGAACCGATCATGGGACCAAACACCCAAAAAGCCATGCGCGCGGCCAACTCTTGCTCCTCGTCCGAATTACTGAGCGTTCTTGACCGCGTCGGCGCGGAGGAAACCGCGCCGATGGCGGCGATTTCTCTGCCGATCACGTGGCGTTCGGCGCCGGCATGGCAGCCGCGGCTGGCGCCTCGCGAGACGGCGGCCCCTGGCTTTGGCCCGTTCAGCGGACGCCCGCCGACTTCGGTGGGCGACGAGCGGCCTTTCGGCTTGTAATTCGACTCTGTCGGGGTGGGAGCCGGACTCGGTGGGCCAATTTCTGGTCTGCTTTCGCCAATCGACGCGCGGCAAGATCACGACCCGCAGGCCACCCTAAAATAACCTGACGACCGCCGAACGTTGGAGCCGGAAAGGCGCCAGAGAATAGAAATCAATTATGCCCCTCGGAAAGTTGATTGAATTATGAAAACGACACCGTTTCTATTCGTCGCTGGCGCCGCGTTGGCGGCGACTTTGTGCGCGAGTGACCCAAGCCGCGGCTTCCCCGTTGCGCGAGCCGCGGCCGAAGAGGCGCCTCCTGCGAAGGTCCCCGCGCTTACCCCGGCCATTGAGAACGAAATCCAAAAAAAGGGCCTGGCCATCGCCGCGGAGGCGTTTGGCGTGCTAAGCTCGCGCCTGGGCCGGGCCGTCGAGGAGGCTGGATATCCGAACGCCATCCGGTTTTGTTCCGTGCATGGCATCGCGCTGACCTCCTCGGTCGGCGTGACGAATCAAGTGGCGCTCCGCCGGGTCGCCCGCTTGGCGCGCAACCCGCAGAATCGCGCGGACGCAAATGAGCTGGCGATCATACGTCAGTTTGAAGACGACTTTAAGCGGGGCGTAACGCCGAAGCCGGTCGTGTTCGCGAACAAACCGGACTATTTCACCTACTATGCGCCGTTGGCGCTGAATCTGCCCTTGTGTTTGAACTGTCACGGGACGCCGGGCGTGGACGTTAAGCCCGACTTGCTCGCCCTGATTCGCAAAACCTATCCGGCCGATGAGGCGATTGGGTTCAAACTGGGCCAGTTGCGGGGGCTTTGGAGCGTCGATTTCAAGCGCTCGGAATTCGCGCCAACTCCGTGAGCTGATCGATCAGCGGAGTCGATGGCGAGGCGAACGCATTGACCGCGCGTTGCTCTTTGGGCGCGCGCCGCCCGCGCGCCAGAGAACAGCCGACCGAAAACCGAACCCTGGAGAAGCTTATGACGACCCAATCCCAAACCACGATGCCCCCAACCGCGATGAGCGCGCTCGACGCGATCTATCACCGCCGTTCCGTGCGCGACTTCGCTTCGGAGCCTATCGACCCAGGAGTTATTCGCGCGCTGCTTGATGCCGCGGTACACGCCCCGACCGCGATGCACGAGGAGCCTTGGGCCTTCGTTATTATCGAGGACAAAAAGCAGCTGGACCGTCTATCGGAGAGCGTTCGTGAGCAGATGCGGGTCGAGGCGCGAAATTTCGACGCTGGCCGGTCCAAACACCTGCTTGAGCTCGTGAATCAACCGGATTTCAACGCCTTCTATAACGCGGGAGTATTGATCGTCATCTGCCGCAAATTCGAAGGGCCGTTCGTCGAGGCGGACTGCTGGCTCGCGGCGGAAAACCTCATGCTTGCCGCTTGCGCGAACGGGTTGGCCACCTGTGTGATCGGCCTGGCGGTTTCCGCGCTGAACACGCCCGCGTGGAAGGCTGAGTTGCAAGTTCCCGCCGGCATGGCCACGGTCGCGCCCATTATCGTCGGCGTGGCCGCCCGGCAAATTCCGGCCGTGCCGCGCAAGCCGCCAGAGATACTGAATTGGAGATGACGCCGGCCTGCGCGCAGCCGTGAGTAGAAGCACGTTACCTCTGTCGCAGGTTTTCCGTCTGATCGAGCCGGGGCCGGTCGTGCTGCTCACCACGGTCGCTGGCGGACGCGCGAATGTCATGACGATGTCATGGCACACGATGCTCGACTTTGAACCGCCGATCCTGGCCTGCGTCGTCAGCGGCCGTGATTACACGTTCGAACTGCTGAAGAAATCGCGCGAGTGCGTGATAAACATCCCCACGGTCGAACTGGCCAAACAGGTGGTCGCCTGCGGCAACGCGACCGGCCGTACGATTGATAAGTTTAAGAAGTTCGGCCTTACTCCCTCCGCCGCGTCATGCGTGCGCGCGCCGCTCATCGACGAGTGTTACGCCCAGCTCGAGTGCCGCGTGATCGATACGTCCCTCGTCGCCCGGGGGGAAGATTGAACTTTTCACGAGCGCGATTTGGGCCGATATTCGCCCGCGAACCATGATTTGATCACAGCGTTCGGTTTTTGAGTTTATGAGCATAAAGCGATTCGTTCGGAGCGGGGTCATCGGCTTGCTGGCGTGGGGTGCGATCGCCCGCTTGGCGGCGGCCGAAAGCGCCGGGGAGAAGATCGATGGCTTCCGCGATACGCCGATGTTGCCGGGCGGAAAATGGCATTTGCACGATCCCGACCGGCCGCAACCGCGGGTCGTCACGCCGGGCGCCACGTTCAGCCAGGGCGCGCCGCCGCCCTCGGACGCGGAGGTTCTTTTCGACGGCAAGGACCTCTCTAAATGGCAGAACAATCGGGGACAAGACGCCACCTGGCGCGTCGCCGATGGCTACGTGGAAACCGCCGCGCGGGGTGGCGGCATCCGGACGCGAGGCAAATGGGCCGACTTTCAATTGCATGTCGAATGGGCCGCTCCCACGCCGCCACGCGGCACCGGCCAGGGCCGCGGGAACAGTGGCGTGCTCATCAATGGCATGTATGAAGTGCAGGTCCTCGATTCTTATCAGGCCAAGACCTATCCCGATGGGCAGGCCGGCTCGATCTACGGACAATCACCACCGCTGGTCAACGCCAGCAAACCGCCCGGCGAGTGGCAGTCTTACGATATTGTGTTCGAATCGCCGCGCTGGAACGAAAAAGGCGAATTGGTCAAGAAGGCCTACGTCACGGTCTTGCACAACGGGGTGCTGGTGCAGAATCATTACGAGTTCACCGGCAGCACCGATGGCATCAGCGCTGCGGTGCCTTGGAAAACGCTCGCGAAGTATGTCGGGCCGCACTCGCCCGAAGTCTTCATCGAATTGCAGGACCACAATAACCCCGTGCGCTACCGAAACATTTGGGTGCGCCCGATTGGCGAGGTCGATAAACCGTAGCGCCGCTCACGTTCGCGCGAGGCGCTCGAGCAGCGGCCTTAAATCCTCGAGGCCGAGCGTCGCCATCTCGGGTTGTTTCCCGCGGTCATCGTAGCGGCGCAGCCGGACGCTGCGGTCGAAGTGCGGATGGCGCTCGAACTCCCGTGCTTCCCCGTCGGTCATCGCCCCGCCTTGCAGCGCCAGACTCTTGCGGGAGGATTCCGAGAGGCCACCCAAATAGTCCGGCTCCTTCCCGCAAAGGTAACGCTTCGCCGCCGCATGGAGACGGATTGGTTCGATGACCTCCGCGGGAAACCACGCGGAGAGCCGGTTGGCTCCGATTTGTTCATGGCGGGCGTCCACGCCGCGGTCAGCGATGTCTTCGCCCAAGTCATGCAGCAGATGCCCGTAGTCGTGCAGGAAGCAGGCGGCGACCAGCGCTGATTCCTCGCCGGCGCGCTGGGCGAGCGTGGCGCACTGGAGGGCGTGTTCTTGCTCCGAGACGCCCTCGCCGTACGCGCGATGGCCGCGCTCGCGAAAGACATTCAGGATTTCGGTGGCGATTTCGTTCGGACTCACGAGCGTGATTCTTAGCTGGGATTTGGTCGGCCTCAAGAAACGATTTGCTATACCTCGGAAGATTGTCGCTTCCGTCGTCGGGCTGGCCGATCAAGCAAGCGCCAACCGGAGGCCCGGGCGTGGTCGAGGCGCGCTTGGGGCGGAGCGGCGCGTCAGGCGCGGGCGCCGCTTCCGGGCGCCGACGCGTTCGGCGTGGGTCGCAGGACGCGGGCGATGGTCTCGGCGAGCGTGGCCGGCGAGTAGGGTTTCATGAGCAATTCCCGGATTCCGATCCGTTGGACGGACTCGGCCGTCATGCGCGCGTTGTAACCGGTCGTGATGACGATCGGCGTCGTCGGGCGAATCTCCCACAGTTTGGTGGCCAATTGCAGGCCCGTCATGCGGGGCATGGTCAAATCCGTGACCACGAGGTCAAATTGTTCGGGTCGCTCCGCGAAGCGCTCCAAGGCGTCGTGGCCGCTGAGGCTGGTCGTCACGCGGTAGCCCAGGCGCGTCAGGTAGCGCCCGCCGGCGTCGGCCAGCGATTTTTCGTCATCAACGAACAGCACGCGCTGGCCCGCGCCCGGGCTTGGCGCCGCCGTCGGTCGAGCCTCTTCGTCTGGCGCGTCTTGAACGCAGGGCAGGTAGATCTTAAAGGTCGTTCCCCGGCCGACCTCACTGGTCACCGTGATCGCGCCCCCGTGGTTTTTCACAATGCCATGAACGACCGACAATCCAAGACCGGTGCCTTCGCCCGGCGCCTTCGTGGTGAAGAACGGGTCAAAAATCCGCCGCCGCACGGTCTCGCTCATTCCGTGGCCGGTGTCGGCGACCGACAGGACGACGCAACGGCCGGCCGCCAGCCCGGACAGCGCCTGCGCGGTCTCGATATCGATGACCTCACAAGCGACCCGGGCCTCGAGCGAGCCTCCGCGTTCCTGCATCGCGTGTCCCGCGTTCGTCGCCAGGTTCATCAGCACCTGGTGCATTTGGGTGGCGTCGGCGAGGACGACCGGGATCGCGCCCTCGACCTTGAGGCGGATTTCAATCGTGCTGGGCAACGTGGCCCGGATCAGCTTGAACGCTTCCTGCGCGATGAGGTGCAATTGCACGGGCTTGCGGGAGTGCTCCTGGAGCCGGCTGAAGGTCAATATCTGTTTAATCACCTCTTTCGCGCGGTGCGCGGCCTTGCTGATTTCGGCCAGGTCGGCCTGCAGTTCGCCGTTGTCGGGCGCGTCGTCCTTCGCCAGGCCGACGTACCCGAGGATGGCGCCGACGATATTGTTGAAATCGTGGGCCATGCCGCCGGCCAGCGTGCCGATCGCCTCCATTCGTTGGGCATGGTAAAACTGCGTCTCCAGCGATTTCTTTTCCGTCACGTCGGAATCGATGGATAGGATCGCCGCGGGGCGGCCCTCGGCGTCGCGCAGCAAAGTCCAATGGCTGTCAACGATCACTTCCTTTCCCTGCCGATTTAAAATCCGCAGGTCCCCACGCCAGTTCCCGTTCTCCAGCAGCCGCGCCTTCGCGTCGGCGAGCGCCGCAGGGATGCCGCGCGCCAGGTCCGCCAACTTCTGACCGCGCGCCTCGTGCGCCGCCCAGCCGTAAAGGTCCTGGGCGCCGCGGTTCCAAAAGGAAATTCGATCCTCCAGGTCTCGGACGAAGATCGCGTCATTGGCCAAGTCGAGCAAATCGGCTTGTTGCCGGAGTCGCTCGTCGGCCTCGCGCCGCTCGGTGATATCACGGGAGATGACCACGAAGCGGCGTTCCCCGGCGGAAGTGCGGAAGGTGTGGGTGGAGGATTCCAGGCTGCGCCAGGAACCATTGCCGTGACGGGCGCGGTAAACAAAGATGGTGGCCTCTTGGGCCAGAACGGCGGCGACCTTGGCCAGGTCATCCGGATGCACCAAGTCCAGAAGGTTCGTGCCGACCAGGGCCTCCGGCTGGTGCCCGCTGAGTTTGACGTGGTTCGGACTGACGTAAAGGGCGCGGCCGTCCGGGGTCATTTCGCATACGAGATCGTTCGAGTTCTCGACCAGCAGGCGGTAACGCTCTTCGCTTTTGCGCAGGTCAAGCTCGGACCGCTTGGCCTCGGTGATGTCGCGGATCACCGACAAAAGGCATTCCTCGCCCTCCACCTCGACTTTTTCAGCGGTGAGGACGCCGGAACGGATTTCACCGCTCTTGGTTCGGAAATCGTGGGGTAAATCGCGCACGTAACCATCGCGCCGCAGCGACTCGATCAGCGACTCTCGATCCACCTCGCGCGGCCAGACGCGAAGCTCAAACACGGTTTTGCCAATCGCCTCATCGCGCTGGTAACCGGTGTTGCGGACGAAGCCTTCATTAACCTCGATCAACCGGCCCTCCGCCAGAGAAGTGATCACGATGGTGTCCGGGCTGGCGTGGAAGGCTTTGGAGAATTTTTCTTCCGACTTGAGAATCGCCAATTCCGCGTTTTTCTGCTCGGTGATGTCCGTGTTCGAACCGGCCAGACGAACCGGTTTTGCATCGTCGTCCCAAATCGCCTGCGCGCGCGACCGGAACCAGCGGTAGTCACCCAATTTCGTGCGCAGTCGAAACTCGGTGTCGTAGCGATCGCGCTTTTCCAAATGGGCCTTGATTCGCGACCAAGTCGATTCCGCGTCGTCTGGATGGAGATGCTCGCTGAAAGTGAAAAGGTGGTTGGGCAGCTCGTGCTCGGAATAACCGAGCTGCTCCTTCCACCGGGGCGAGTAATAGACTTCATTGGTCAGAATGTTCCAATCGAACAGGCCGTCCATCGAGCCGCGCACGGCCAGTTCGTAGCGTTCTTCGCTTTGGCGCAGCGCTTGTTCGGCTTCCAATCGTTGCAACGCCGAGGTGATGATTTCGCCGACGATTTTCAACAGCGCGATCGCGTCCGGCGTCCAGGTCTTCTCCGCGCGCAACGAATCGAAACCGACGCCGCCAACCACCGTTCCGCCGATGACGCGGGGAATGATCAGCATCGATTTGACGCCGCCGGCCTCCATCGCCGCGCGCTCGGCGTCGGCTTCGGCCGCCAGCTCGTTCACCCGGGCGACGTGGATCAGTTCACCTCTCAGGAGAGCTCCGGTTAGGAAGGGAAACCGTGACACGGGCACCCGCTGGTACCTTGGCTTGACTGGAATGATCCCTTCGGCGCACCACTCGTGAACGATGGACTGGCACGGCTCACGTTCATTGACGTAGCTTGAGACCCAGGCGCGATCGACGCCGACGAACTCGCTCGCTGATTTCAAGGTTTGAAATATCTCCGTCGCCGCCTGATCGGCCCGCAAATGGATCAGGCGCGTGGAAATCGACGTAATCAGCGACTCAACCTTAAGCCGATACTCGATCGCCGCTTCCGCCTGACGGCGCCGGGATTCCCGTTCGGCTGACTCGGTCGCCAGCCCCAGGTTGTCCGCCAGCGCGTTGAGCAGGCGCAGCTCTTCCTCGTTGAAGTAGCCCACTTGGTCGGCGTAAACCACCACGATCCCCAGGCATCCCGCGGCGGTATTCAGGGGAAAGGCGGCGCAGGAGCGGTAGTCGCGCGCCAGCGCTTGTTCGCGCCACGGAAACGAGGGATCGTTCTCAATGTCGTTGGAAAAGGCGAACTCTCCGGTCCGAAAGGCGACGCCCGCCGGCCCGCGGCCTTCGGGCACGTTCCGCGTGGAAATCGTAATGAGATCGAGGTAGCCGTCGTCCACTCCCCAACGAACGGCGGGTCGCAGCGTGCTGGTGGCCGGATCGTGGAGGGCGACCCAGGCCAGGCGGAACTGCCCCTGCTCGACGGCGATCCGGCACGCCTGCTCGTACAACGTTCGCGGATCGCGGGTCCGGACAATCGCCTCATTGATGCCGCTGGAGACGGCGTAGAGTCGGTTGAGTCTCCGGATGCGCCCGTCCGACGCCTTGAACTCGGTGATATCACGCGAGACGATGACGCAACGCTGGTCGCCCCGGGAGGTCTGGAACTGCCGGCCAAACGATTCGAACCAACGCCATGAGCCGCCCCGGTGGCGCATCCGGTAGCTGGCGGCCCCTTCCTTTTGCGCCAGTAATTGTTGTAATCTCCGCAGATCATTGGGGTGGACGAGGTGGAAGCTAACGGTGTTCATCAATTGCTCGGCGGCGTAGCCGAGCACGGCCTCGTGATTGGGGCTGACGTAGAAGTAGGTTCCGTCAACCCCGATCTCCGCGACCAGGTCGCTCGAGTTTTCGACCAGCAGGCGGTAGCGTTCCTCACTGACCCGGAGAGCGCTTTCGATTCGGCCCCGCTCCGTCAACTCGTCGCGCGAGCGCCGCAAGGCGTCCCGCAGTGACCGGGCGAAGATGTTTTGCGTGCCGCCGACCACGGCGATGGCGAGCAGATTGGACAGCCAGAGCGCCACGGCGTCGTGACTGACGGTATTGAAGGGCAGAAGATTCTTCTGTTTGGCGTAAACCAGGCCCAGCTCCAGTAAGACGCAAATGGCGCCGGTGAGGAAGCCCGCGCGCCCGCCCAACAGGACTCCAGAAAAGAAGACCACCGGCAGAAAGGCGACGATCACGGGCGCGCGCATGCCGCCCGCCGTCCACGCCAACCCGGTGATGAGCGTCACCAATCCGGCAACCAACAGGATACTCGCGTCACGGGGACGGCCGCGGCGGTTGAGTCCCAGCAAGCCCAACCCGCCGAGCTCCACGACGCCGAAGGCCAGGAGATTGCGGCGCGTGTTTTCGGGAAAAGCAAAGATTTCGCAGGGGATCATGATCGCCACGACGACCATCAGGATTCCCAGGACGGCATGAACCATGCCCGCCTCCCGGGTTTGCTCAGGCTCGGGAAAGACGGGCGCTTTAAGGAACTCGCGCATCGGGAGCAACCGTATGCCTTGCGGCGTGGTCGGCAAGAATAAATGGGGCGTCGTCAGCCGCCAACCCTGAGTTTGGCGAGCCTCGACGGCCGCTTACCACCGCCCGTGCCGCGCCACCTCTCATGCGTTCCTTTCACTGCTTCCCGGGCGAGCGATGACTCAGGCGGCGCACGCGGCGGCCGGATGGCAAAACGCCGGCAGCGCCGGGCGCGGAATGGGGATGAAATGAGGGGCGATGGTCTGGCTCAGCGCATAGGGCGGCTGAGACGCCACGCTCTCGGTTCGGCCGATCAATTGGTAGCTGACCGCCTTATCCAGTTGGACGCGCCGGAACGAATCGTCCACGTTCAAGGTCGATTCCGCGCCGCCGAGGAACAGATAACCATCGGGCCGCAACGCCTTGGCCAGGCGGCGGAAGATCTCGCGCTTGGTTTCGAGGCCGAAATAGATCAGGACATTGCGGATGAAGATGAGGTCCATCGGCGGGAGGACGGGCCAAAAGCCAGCGAGGTTCATTTGGCGGAACTCGACCAAATGTCGGATCCGGTCCTGGACCACCCAATCGGCTCCGTGCCGGGTAAAGTACTTGTTCAAGTACGGCGCCGGCAGCCCGCGCCGGACTTCCAGTTCGGTGTAGCGAGCGTCGCGCGCGCGTTGCAAAACTTCCGCGTTGATGTCGGTCGCCAGGAATTCCAACTGCCAGGAGGCGAGCTGCGGAAAATGCTCCTGGAGCAACATCGCGATGGAGTAAGGCTCCTGGCCGGTCGAACTGGCGGCGCACCAAATCGTCAGTTTGCGCTGACTCGCGCGCCGCTTGAGCAGGTCGGGAATGACCTGCTTTTGGAGGGCGGTGAAGGGATGGACGTCCCGGAAAAAGAAGGTCTCGTTCGTGGTCATCGCGTCCACGGCGGCCTGGTGTTCGCCGCCGACGCGGCTGCATTGCAAACGGTGGATGAGTTGATTGAGGGAACTGAAGCCCAGTCGGCGGGCGACGGGAAGCAGCCGGGACTCGATCATCCATTCCTTGCCATCTTCCAGGGTGATCGCGGACAGGTCATAGACCAGCTTGCGGATGTAGGCGAACTCGGTGGCGGTAATAGACATAGATGTATTGGTTACAGACTTGACTGAAGGGAGTTGACACGGACGCCACTCGGATGATGCCGATGACGCGAAACCGCGCGGTTGATTTCGTGGGTGAGTTTTGCCAGGGGGAACACCTGGTCGGCCAGGCCGGCCTTCGCGACGGCGCCGGGCATGCCCCAAACCACCGAGCTGGCCTCGTCTTGGATGATGATGCGCCCGCCCGCGGCGCGGATGTGCCGGCAGCCGATCAGGCCGTCCTGTCCCATGCCGGTCATGATGACCGCGAGCGTTCCCTCCCCGTAGGCCTCGGCGGCGGAGCGGAAGAGCACATCGACCGCCGGGCGGCAGGAGTTTTCGGCGGGGCCTTGATGCAACTGAATCCGCACGACGCGCCCGTCGCGGGCAAGTTCCATGTGAAAGTTGCCCGGCGCTATCCAAATGCGTCCCGGCGTCACCGTCTCACCGGCCACCGCTTCGGAGACGGGGAGCGCCGAGAGGCTGGCCAGACGCTGCGCCAGCGTTTTGGTAAACACGGGCGGCATATGCTGCACAATCAAGATCGGCGCCGGAAAATCGGCGGGAAAACCGGGGGTCAACGCGGCCAGCGCGTTCGGCCCGCCGGTCGAAATCCCGATGACCACCGCGGTGACCAGTTGATCCTTCGGCCTGACTTCTCCGGCGACCGCGTCGCGACCGCCCCGGTTCCCCAGCTCCGGTCCGGTGGCCGGGCTGGCCGTGGCGGCGCGGCCGCAAAGCGCTTTGACCTTGGGAATGAGTTCTCCCTTTATCTTCTGGAGCGCCCCCACGCCGCCGTCAATCCCCGCCGGTTTGGTGACGTAATCGTTGGCTCCCAATGACAGGGCGTTCATCGTCGCGGCGGCGCCATACTCGGTCAGCGAACTGAACATGATCACCGGCAGCTTTGCGGACAGCTTCCGAATGGCCACCAGCGTTTCCAACCCGCCCATTTCCGGCATATCGACGTCGAGGCTGATCAAGTCGGGGTTGACTTGGGGTATTTTCGCCAAGGCGACCTTGCCGTTGGGCGCCGTGCCAACGACCGTGAGATTTGGGTCGCTCGATAAGGCATCGCTCAGGAGCCGGCGGACAACGACCGAGTCGTCCACGACAAGGATTCGCAATTTACGCGTCATAGGCATTAGCTTCCCGCGAGGTTTCGGTTTACTGGAGGCGCGGTCTTACGCCGCCGCCGCGTTCGCGTCACGCTCCGCGGCAATGAAGAGTTCGCGGAACTGCGCCCAAGTAGAGATCCGGTTGCGTCGCTTTGCCCGGCGCGCCGGCTTGGTTTTCACAATTCGAGGGACGGAATATTGATTGATTCGCACGCTGAACCATTAGCAATGGCCGTGCCAGTTAATCGAACAAGTTGTAACCTGTTTATATTAACATGCTTATGCATTTGTCGTGCGTTTATTGAGAGGCCGAATCATCGAAGAATTCTTGGCATGATCGAAGGTTTCTTTTCATTTCGGCGGGCCGATTCTGGGCCTTCGAGACGGACTTGAGACACTCTGGATCGCGCGGTGTGATTGTCATCGGGAGCTCACGCTCACCGCCGAAACTCGTCGGGACCACGAATGGCTGGTCGGACTTTGTCCCGCTGTGCGAGAGGCAAACGGACCAGGCCGCGCTGAAGGCGAATGCGCGCGGAATCCGCTCGAAACCGAGCGTGCGACGTTGCGCCCGTCGTTTCGGTCTGCTTGTGTCTCCGAGTGGCTTGACTGGCGCTACGGGTTTGCGCGGTCGTCTGAGCGCTGCGCAAGGGCGGCGGCGACGGTTTCCGTGAGCACGGAACCAGTGAAGGGTTTCGGCAGGAAAGTTGCCCACGGAGGAACGTCGCGGCTAAGCCATTCGGTGGTATAGCCGCTCATCAGAATTACTTTGAGGCCGGGAATTCTCTCGCGCAGGCGCGTGGCCAGTTCGTAGCCGTTGATCCCCCGCGGCATGACCATGTCCGTGATGAGGAGTCGAACCCGCGTGGGCGCTGCGCCGGTCAGAGCCAGCGCTTCCGGGCCGTCGGCCGCCGTGAGCACCTGGTAACCCAACCGGGTGAGGGTGCGGGCGAATACGGAGCGCAACGACGATTCGTCTTCCACTAAAAGCACCGAGTCACGCACCGGTTGCGGCGCGACCGGCGGTTGCGACGGGCTAGAACCAGTGGAGGGACCGCGGGTGGGTGACGGTAGATCGTGGCCCAGGCCGGCGGCGCTGGTCAGCGCCAGCCAACCGTAACCGGGCGTGGTCAGGTCGTGGCCCGAGGCCCAGCCGTTTGTCGTTTGAAGTTGCGGCGCCGTAGGAATCATAGGGGTCTCCGTAAATTGGGGTTAAGGGATGCAGACTGGCCGGCTGGGGCGCGCGGGGAACGCGATCAGCGCGGGAAATGGTTCGCTGTTTTCTGAGCCGCCCGACGGTCGGGCCCCGTGACTCGCGGGCGCGGTCCGGGGCGAGCAGTCGCCAGGGCGGACCGCTGGGCCGACGGGATCGCGAGCGGCGAGTTCGGTCAGCGGGAGCAACCCGCCGAAACCGCCGGCGACTCCGGCGGTGAACGGGTTGGTAATCGTGGGCGTACCCGAGCTGACGTCGAGTTGCCAACTGCCGCCCTTTTCGGGCGCGCCGGTCGCGCGCGTCGAACCGGACACCGTGGCGCCGGTGGCCTGGGCGAGCCGGGCTAGAAACCCTCGGCCGTCTTCTCCCTGGCCGACGAAACAGCCGAAAACCAGCAGGTCACCGCCAGGGCGCAGGGCTCCGCCTATGACCTGCAGTTCCGCGCGGTATTGGTCCAGGTTTCGCTCGTGCAGCCAGGTGGCGCCGACGCTGATCTGCGCGACGCCGCCGTGGCCGAACAAGTGGATCGCCCGCAGGTTGCGCCGGCCGGCCAGGGACCGGGCCATCCGCTGAACGCCATCCTGAGCGCGATCAAGGATGACCACCTCGATGCCGGGCCGCAGCGCGGTCGCGAGCGCGCGGTAGTCCTGGATGCCTTCATCGATGAAAGCGATTTCCGTCGTGGCCAAGGGAGAAAGGGAGGCGGAACGGGCCGTCAAGCATACGGGACCGAGCCAGAGAATAAGGGCGAGGATCGAACGGCCGGCTGCGAGCCAACTAGTCGCCCATGCTTGGGCCGGTCGTCGAAGCCAGGTCAGCGGGCGGTCGCCACCGGCGGCGCTTCCAACCTTCCGCCGGCCGCGTCCGGCCGTGGCCGCCGACCCATTGGTCGCGAGACCGGGCGGCAGAGGGCGGGATTCGGGGAAGCTTTCAAGTTTCATCGCGGAGCGGGGCAGAACAGTCGGGTTGGCGGGCGAAAAGGCCCCCCGCGGAGATCATCCGCGGGGGGCTTGGGGTTCAGGTCATGAGCGATTTGAGCAAGGTCGGGCCGGTTCGTTAGTTCCGGGCGCAGACCGGCTCGAGCGCGGCGAGGCCTTTGAACGCCGGGCGTTTGGCGGAGCCGTTAGCCGTCGCCGTCGCGTTATCGCGGGCGGCCGCGTGGCCGTTGTGAGTCGAGGTTGCGCCCGCGCCTTCGCCCGCGCCGGCGTCCATGTTGAATTGTTGCAAAACGCTCTGCAGTTCATCGGACAACCGGGACAATTCGCTGCCCGCGGCGGCGGTGTTGTTCGCGCCTTCCGACGTGCTCTTGGCCGCTTCCGAGACGCTGACGATGTTCTTGGCGATCTCCGTGCTGCCTTGCGCGGCCTCGGAGGCGTTCTTGGCGATTTCGCGGGTCGTCGCCGCCTGCTCTTCGACGGCGCCGGCGATCACAGTCTGGATGCCATTGATCTGCTTGATAATGACGCCGATTTCCTTGATCGCGGAGACCGCGCCCTGGGTGTCGGCCTGGACGGTATTGATGCGGGCGCCGATTTCCTCGGTCGCCTTGGCGGTCTGCTTGGCCAACTCCTTGACCTCGTTGGCCACGACGGCGAAACCCTTGCCGGCTTCACCGGCGCGGGCCGCTTCGATGGTCGCGTTCAGGGCGAGCAGGTTGGTCTGTTCGGCGATCGAGGTAATGACCTTGATGACGTTGCCGATCTCGACGCTGCTTTCGCCGAGCTTGGCGACCGTCAGGTTCGTCTGGTCGGCGACCGTGGCGGCGTGCGTCGCGACTTTGGAGGCCTCGGAGGTGTTTTTGGAGATTTCGTTCACCGTGGCGCTCATCTGCTCGGCCGCGGTGGCGACGGTCTGGATGTTACGGCTGACTTGTTCGGCGGCGGCGGCCACCACGTTGGCCTGCGAGGAGGTCTCCTCGGCCGTCGCGCTGACTTGCGTTCCGACCGCGCTCAATTCCTGCGCTGAGCCGGCGAGCGAGTGCGAGCTTTCGGTCACGGTCTGGATGGTGCGCCGAAGACTGTCCACCATTTGATTGACGGAGGTGGAAATCGAACCCAACGACTCGCCGGGGGCGGCGTGCAGGCGCGAGGTGAGGTCGCCGTGGGCGACCTTTTCGACGACGCCCACGATCCGCCGGAGTTGTTCGACCATGACGTTGACGGCGGTTCCCATCTGGCCGATCTCGTCGCGGGAGGTGACCTCGAGTTTGGCGGACAGGTCTTCCCGCGCCACTTTGGCGATGACGTCAACGGCCTGGTTCAACGGACGGGTGATGCTGCGGGTGACCCAGAGCGTGATGCCCAAGGCCGCGGCGATGGCCAGGCCGATGCCGATGGCGATGCCGAGATTGGCGGTGCGAATGGCGGAGTTGATGAGCACGCTGGCGTCGTCGCCGTTTTCCTTGTTGAATTTCACCTCGGCTTTGACGGCGTCGAGGTACTTGGCCAGCAGCGGCTCGACCCGATGTTGCAAGGCCTCATTCGCCTCTTTCGCCTTGCCGTCGCGGCTCAACGCCAGCGCCGCTTCGCGGGCTTCAACGTAGGGCTGCCGGGCGGTCTTGATCGCGTTGAACAACTCACGATCCTTGGGGGTCGTGATCGTGCCTTCGTAGTCCGCCAGCAAACGCTCGGATGCGCCCGCGTTATCCTTGATCGCGGCGTCGATGGCCTCCTGTTTCGCCTTGCTGTCGGCGAGAATGTGTTTCAGCGCCAAGCCTTGATTCTCGACGGCGGTGATGTGGATTTGGGAGACCAGGTAGGTTCCCGGCATGCTGTCCACGGTGATGCGGGAAGCCTGCGTGTGGATGGTCGCCAGCCGGCCGAACGTGACGGCGCCGAGGGCGGCGACGATGACGATCACGCCCGAGAAGCCGAGGACGATTCTTTTGCCAATCTTGAGGTTTTTCATGTGGTTGTGTGTATTATGAGGTTGAGGTTGAACTACGTTGTTTTTGATTAATTGTTATTTGATTGTTCGCGCACGGTTGGGCATATAGCAACGGCCGTGCCAAGCGGTTAATATACTCACAACATGTTGTAGATAAACTACTTACACAATTATCTCGAAAGCGATCGAGCGCCGGAAAGTATAAGAATAATTGGCATCGTCGAAACTTTCTTGGCATTCCGTTGGCTCGGCGTTCCGCCTGGCTGCCGCCGTCGCGGCGCCTGGGCCCTGGACACACCGGGCGCGCGGTACGAAGGCGCGTCAACTGCGCTCCAATTTTGAATGAGAGGCGATCCAACCAAAAGAGAAAGCCCCGGTGGAGACTTCTCCACCGGGGCCGTGAGTTGAGTTGAGCCGCGCTGGACGCGCGGCCGTGACGCCGCTTAGGCGCGCGCGTGGGCCGGTCGCAGGACGGAGCGGGATTTGAACGCCTGGCGGGCGCCGGAGCCGTTCACCCTCCCCGTGGCCGCGTCGCCGCTCGGCAAGCGCTCGGCGAAACTCGCCGGCGCGGTCGCGGTCTCCAAGCCGTCGTCCCGCGTCGAGAATTGTTGCAACACACTCTGCAATTCTGCCGACAGGCGGGTCAGTTCGGTTCCGGCCGCCACGGTGTTCTCGGCCCCGGTGGCGGTATTCTTCGCCGCTTCGGAGACGCTCCCGATGTTCTGGGCGATCTCGGTCCCGCCTTGGGCGGCTTCGGACGCGCTCTTGGAGATTTCGCGCGTGGTCGCCGCCTGCTCTTCAACCGCGCCGGCGATCACCGTCTGAATCTCGTTGATTTGCGCGATGATCCCGCCGATCTCCTTGATCGCGGAGACGGCCCCTTGGGTGTCGGCCTGGACCGTGCTGATTTTCTTGCTGATGTCCTCGGTCGCCCGGGCGGTTTGCTTGGCCAACTCCTTGACCTCGTTGGCCACGACGGCGAAGCCCTTGCCGGCCTCACCGGCGCGCGCCGCTTCGATGGTGGCGTTCAGCGCCAGGAGGTTGGTCTGCTCGGCGATCGAGGTGATCACCTTGATGACGTTGCCGATTTCGACGCTGCTTTCGCCCAGCTTGGCCACGGTCAGATTGGTCTGCTCCGCGACGCTGGCGGCGTGCGCCGCGACGCGGGAGGCTTCCGTGGCGTTCTTGGAGATTTCGTTGACGCAAATGGTCATCTCCTCGGACGAACTGGCCACCGTCTGAATGCTGCGGCTGACCTGCTCGGCAGCGGCGGCGACGACCGTGCTCTGCCGTGAGGTTTCCTCGGCGGTGGAGCTGACCTGGGCGCCGGCGTCGCTCACGTTCCCGGCGGACTTGGCGAGCGCCTCCGAGGTCTGGTTGACGGCCGCGATCGTGTGCCGCAGGTTGTCCACCATTTGATTGACCGAGGCGGAGACCAGCCCCAACTCGGCGCCGGCCGGCGCCGCGAGCTTGGTCGTCAGATCGCCGTGCCCGACTTTTTCGATTACGCCGACGATGCGTTGGAATTGCGCGACCATGCCGTTGAGCGCGACGCCCATTTGGCCGATCTCGTCTTTGGAATCGATCTTCAGGGTGGCGGAAAGGTCCTCCTGAGCGACTCGTTCGATGACCTTCACCGCCTGGCCGAGCGGGCGTGTGATGCTGCGCGAGACCACGTAGCCGATCAAGATGGCGCCGACGAGCGCCAGACTGAAGCCGACCGCGAGACCGAGTTTGGCCCCACCGACCGCCGCCTTGATGGCGTGACTTGCGACGTCACCGTTGACCTGGTTGAACTTGACGACGGCCTCGACGGCGTCCATGTATTTATCAAAGGCCGGTTCGAGCTGGTTCTTATACGCCTCGAGGGCGGCTTCGGTTTTCAATTCGTGACTTAACGCCAGCACGACATTATTGCGAATGTTCCGGAACTGGTCGCGCGGGGCATTGACGGCCGCGAGCAGCGCTTTGCCGTCCGGGCTGGTCATCGTCTCCTCGACTTCCTTGAAAATCTCGTCGGTGTGGCGGGAGTTCTCTTTCTGGATGACCTCGATGGCCGCCTTTTTGACGAGCGTGTCGGCCATCAGATGCTCGAGGATGAGCGGCTTGGAACCGGCGGCGCTGATCTTCCATTGCGCGGTCCGGTAGAGTCCGGGCAGGGCGTCCAGGGCGATCCGGTCGGCTTGACCATTGATGGCGGCCAGGCGGGTAAAGGTGATGGCTCCGAGGCCGACGACGATTAAGATTACGGCGCTGAAGCCCAGCGTGATGCGTCTGCCTATTTTTAGATTCTTCATTGGTTTGATTGGTGTTTCTGCGGTTGGCTGAATGGAGTGTTTGGGGGTGGAGTTTTACGGCTCGGCGCAAGGGGTTGCGCCTGCTGACTCGCTTAGTTGGCGGTCAGATCGAGCGTTTTGACGGTGTCGAGGATCAGGAGCAGGCGATTCTTCTGCTTGCTCGCGCCGGAGATGAGTTGGCGCGCCGAACCACGCACCGTCTCGGGTGGCCGCTCGATGGTGTCTTCGCCGACTTCCAGCACGTCTTCGATTTGGTCAACCAGAAGGCTGACCGCGCCGTCGGAGGTGTGGAGCAGCACGTTCATCGGCGCCTGGCCGGCTGGCCGCTCCGCCAGTTGCAGGCGGCGGCGCAGGTCGATCGCGGTGATGATCTGGCCGCGCAAATTGATCAGCCCGCGCACTTCGGGCGCGGCGAGCGGCACGCGGGTCAGCGGTTGATGTCGCACGACTTCCTGCACTTGGGTGACGCGCACGCCGAAAAAGAAGCGTTCGACGGTGAAAGTGCAGTATTGATGGCTTTTGTTGGGCATAAGTTCTCCTGAATGGGTAATGGTTGATTAAGCGGCCAAGGCGGCCCCAAAACTGGGAATGGCGCCGCGAACGACCGCGGGCACATCGATCAGTTCCGTGACCCGGCCGCGGATGACGGCGGAGCCGGCGATTCCCGGGCGGCCGCCGGTTTCCTGGAGTTGCACCGTGTCTTCCACGATGTCCACGATCTCGCCGACGACCAAGCCGACGCTGTGACCGTTTTCGGAATAGACGACGACGGAGAAGAGTTCCTGGCTTTCATCGGCCACGCCGTAACCCAGGAGGTTGTCGAGGCGCAACAAGGGCATGATCTGCCCGCGATATTGCACGACGTCGTCCTGGCCGGATTTCTCGATGGCCGAGCGCGAGAATTTCTCCAATCGCCCGACGAGCGAGAGCGGGATCGCCATGCGCTCCCGTTCCCCGGCCTTGCAAATGAGCAGGCTGCGCCGCTCGTCGCGGGATTCGGAGCCGGCGGGAAGTTTGTTGACGGCGTTCCGCTCGCTGACTTGCGAGACGACGTGCGCGCTTTGCGCGATGCCCAGAACATCGAGGATCAGCGCCACGGTGCCGTCGCCCATGATGGTTACGCCGGCGAAGACCGGAATTCCATTCAGGTGCTTGCCCAGCGGCTTGACGACGATTTCCTGCGTGTCGTTGATCTGATCGACGACCAGTCCGAACTGATGGCTGTCGGCCTGCAAAACGACGATGTTGATGATCTGGGCCGTCGCGGCGGGCGCGGCGCCCTCGGGAGCGTCGAGCTTCAATTCGCGGTTCAGATAGACGAGCGGCAGGAGGTTCCCGCGCAGCCGGTAAACCGGCGCGCCAAAGACCAACTCGACGCCCTGGCGGGCTTGCTCGCCTTCCAGGCGAACCAGCTCGAGCAGGCTGACCTGGGGAATCGCGTAACGATCCCCACCGCAGGTGACCGTGAGCGCCGGAATGATCGCCAGCGTCAGCGGAATCTTGATCTTGAGCGTCGTCCCGCGGCCGAGTTCGGAAAGGACATCGACGGAGCCGCCGATCTTTTCGATATTCGTGCGGACGACGTCCATGCCGACGCCGCGGCCGGAAACGTTCGTTACCTTCTCGGCTGTGGAAACGCTGGGCAGGAAAATCAAATCCAGGGCTTCGCGCTCGCTCATGCGGGCGGCCTGCTCGGCGGAAATCATCCCTTTCTCGACGGCCTTTTCTTTGACCTTGGCGGTGTTGACGCCGGCGCCGTCGTCGGTGATTTCAATATTCACCTGGCCGCCTTCGTGGAAGGCGCGCATGCGCAGGACACCTTCTTCCGGCTTGCCTTTGGCGGCGCGCTTGGTGGGCGACTCGATGCCATGATCGATGGAATTGCGCATGATGTGGGTCAGCGGGTCCTTGATCGCCTCAATGATGGTGCGATCCAACTCGGTTTCCTTGCCTTCCATTTCGAGGCGAATCTTTTTGCCCAGCTCCGCGGAAATGTCGCGCACCACGCGGGGGAATTTGCTCCAGACGTTGCCGATGGGCTGCATGCGCGTTTTCATGACGCTTTCCTGCAGTTCGGTGGTGATCAGATTGAGCCGTTGCGAGGCGGCCAGGGAGGTTGGGTCCTGGGAGGTCGTGGAATGTTGCACGATCTGGTTGCGGGCCAGGACCAATTCGCCGACCAGGTTCATCAATTTGTTGAGCAGGCCCACGTCCACGCGGATGTTGCTGTCCGAAAGCCCCTGCGACCGAGTTTCGGAGGATTCGGCCGCGACTGGCGCGGCCGGTTCGGAACTCGGCGCAGGAGGCGTTGAGGACGGGGTGGCGGGAGTTTTGGTTGGGTTCTGCAAAGGGGTTGGGACCGCGGCGGAATCGGTCGCAGGCGCGGGCGCGGCCTTCTTGGGCGCGGGCGCCGGAGTCGGGACTGGCGCGGTCTCCGCCGCCGGCTCGGCGC
Organism: uncultured Verrucomicrobiota bacterium; assembly: GCA_964522665.1. Classification (GTDB taxonomy): domain Bacteria; phylum Verrucomicrobiota; class Verrucomicrobiia; order Limisphaerales; family CAZFVY01; genus CAZFVY01. Next base: position 54,395 of record CAZFVY010000029.1, read on the forward strand.
TCAGGGCCACCGCGACGGGTTGAGCGGAGACGGGGACTGGTTGAGCGGGGACGGTGGCCGCCGTGACCGGCGCGGACGGCGCCGCCGTGGCGTTTGAGCCATCCGCGAGGCGAGTTAACAACTCGATGAGTTCCGGATATTCATTGGCGCCTTCCTCGGCGGTCTGCTCGACCCGAGCCAGGATTTGGCGGACGCCGTCCACGCTCGCCAACAGGGCGGAGGCGATTTGCGAATTGAAGGTTAATTTGCCTTCGCGCAACCGGCTCAGAAGATTCTCGCCGACGTGCGCCAGGCGCTGAAGTTTGACAAAGCTCAGGAAGCCGGAGGAACCCTTGATGGTATGCATCGTCCGAAAGATGCTGTCCAGGCTCGGCTTGTCTTTGGGATTGGACTCGAGGGCGACCAGGGCGCTGTCCAAGCGATCCAGGTTTTCGTAGCTCTCGATCAAAAACTCTTTAACAATGTCATCCATAATATTTGTTCGTTTATCGGGCGTTGACTTTACATCCGCACGGACAACGGTTTAGCACGGGCCATGCCAAGCGTTTGATTGTTGTATAAGATGTTTATAGTAAATAGGTTGTGAAATACTCGAAGGTTCCACGATCGATCCCAGGGTCGAAAATCTATTTGCAGAATCGAAAGTTTCTTGTCATAATCGCCGACGTGATGAACGCGTGGGAGTCACCGGGGTCAGCCGAAGGTTCGGCGCGTCCGTGCGCCGAGGCGGAGGGCGTTCAATAAGCGCTTTACTGTGGGTTCTTCTGCTATTCAAAGTCCGGCCGCGCGAATCCTCGTGATCGACGACGATGTGTCGTACTCGGGTTTCGTGCGGCGGGCGCTTGAAAAGGGCGGTTATCAGGTCGAATTGGCGGCCAGCGGACGAGACGGTCTGGCCAAACTTGACGAAGCGCGCTTCGACCTCGTCATCACGGACCTCCGCCTGCGCGACGTGGACGGCTTGGCGGTGATCCAACATCTTTGCGAACTCGAGCCCGTGATTCCCGTGATCCTGATGACCGGGTTCGGCACGAGCGACGTCGCGATCAAGGCGATGCAACTCGGGGCGGTCGATTTCCTCAGCAAACCATTCGAGAATTCCGACCTGATCAGCACGGTCCAGTCGGCGCTGGCGACCCGCCCGGTCGCGGAGGAGTCGGTCGCCTTGGAACCGCATCACGGAGAAGAATACGAAATCATCGGCAAGAGCCGGGTGATGCAGGCGGTGCTGAAGCAGATCAGCCGATTGGCGCCGAGCAAGTTGACCGTGCTGATCCACGGCGAGACCGGCGCCGGCAAGGAGTTGGTCGCGCGCGCGCTCCACCAGTACGGCGACCGCGCGCAGCATTCCTTCGTGGCCGTCAACTGCATGGCGATCCCGGAGACCTTGCTTGAAAGTGAGCTGTTCGGGCACGAGCGGGGCGCCTTTACCGGCGCCGCGGCGCAAAAAATCGGCTGGTTCGAGCGGGCCGATCACGGCACGCTTTTTCTCGATGAAATCGGGGACATCAGTCTCGCCACGCAGGGTAAACTGCTGCGAGTTCTGCAAGAGAAAAGCGTCCACCGGCTCGGCGGCCGGGTCGCCATTCCGGTGAACGTCCGGGTCATCGCCGCCACCAATCGCAATCTGCCTGAGGCGGTTCGCCAGCAGGCGTTTCGCGAGGACCTCTATTACCGGTTGAGCGGCGCCGTCATCAAGCTGCCGCCGCTGCGCGAGCGCAAGGAGGACATCCTCAGTCTGGTCAGCCATTTTATCCGCCGCTACAAGGCCGAAACGGGAGCGGAGGAGATCACCATCAGCCTGGCCGCCCTCCAACTGCTGGAACAGCAATCCTGGCCGGGAAACGTCCGCGAGCTTGAGAACGTGATCTATCGCGCGCTCTTGCTGGCGCGCTCAAGTTCCGTCAACTGCGACACCATTCGCGAAGTACTGGAGCAGCCAGCCGCCCCCGCCCCCGCCGGCGGCGGGCCGTCGTCGCTCGAGGGCTGGATCACTCAATTGCTGGACGCCGCCGAGAATCAGAACAAGGAAAACGTTTACGCCGAGCTTTTGGAGACGGTGGAACGCGAACTTTACCGGCAAGCCCACGAGCGCGCGAAGGGCAAGCAATCGAAAATAATCCAATGGCTCGGGGTTTCCCGGCCGACCGTCCACCTGAAGCTGGAGCAATTCAAATTGCTCTCCTGAGCGGCGGATCAAACGCCACCGGCGCCGGTCCTCGCGCGGTGGCGCTCATTCCGGCGCTTACGCTTCGGTTAGACCCATTTTGAGCTTACCGAGGCTTCACCGAGAGCTCCTCGCACCGCGTTCGGTAACGTTCATTCTGAGTCAAATCGCAAGTCCCCGGGCGGCGCGGAGTTGGTCAACTTGCCCTTGACTGCCGGGATCGGTTCACTAACTCTCGCGAAACGGGTCGGGCGATTGGGCGCGGGACTGTTATGACGAATAGCTTCGGAGTCATTTCTGGGTTTGTTTGGGGCAAGGTCCGATGAAAACATTTCCCCTCAAACTCTGGCAACGGGTCGTCATTGTCGCGGCCACCAGCAGTCTTCCGCTCTTGGCGATCGCGTCTTACCTCATTGACGTGTCGGTCAGCAAGGACATTCGCTTCACCTTGCAGGAGATGCGGGGAAACGCCTTTCAGCGTCCGCTCGAACGGTTGCTCGACCTGCTGCCGCGGCATCAGGCGGCGGTCCGCGCGGCCCGCGACGGTGACGTTGCGGCGCCAGCGGCGGTGACGAATACCGAGATCGAAATTGACCGGGTGTTCGCCGAGTTGGCGGCGAACGGGGGCGGCGAACTGGCGCGCGCGCTCAAAACGACTCGCGCCGAAACCAACCCGGCGCAGGATCTTCAGAATCGCCTTTCGGCCGCGGCGACCGGCTGGCGGCGGCTTAAACTGACCGAGACCGCGAAGGCCGTCGATGACAACCAAACTGAGACGTTGGTCGCCGAAATCCGCGCGCTGATCGGTCATGCGGGCAACGCCTCCAATTTAATCCTCGACACCGATATCGACAGTTTCTACCTGGTGGACATCACGCTGAACGCCTTGCCGCAAACTCAAGAGCGGCTGGGTGATATAACCTTGAAAGTCGGTCAGTGGCTGCGCCAAGGCCAGGTTCAGTCACGACTGACGCAAATCGTCGTGATGGCGGCGCTGCTACGGCGGGAAGACCAGGACCGGATCACGCGGGACGCCGAAATCTCCGTCACCAGCGATGGATTGGCGCACGGGGTGAGCCGGTCGTTGCAGGAACGTCTGCCGGCGGCGGTAAAAGGATACCTCGCCGCCAACCAGGACTTTCTCGACCTGCTTAACCGGGTCGGCGCCGGCGGCCGAGTCACGGCCGCGGATTTCGAAAAGGCGGGTTGGAACGCGCGCGCGGAGAGTTTTCGCCTCTGGGAAATAAGCTCTCGCGAGCTTGATGCCCTGCTGGCGGCGCGGGTGGCCGATTATCGACGCGCCAAATTCTGGGATTTCGCGAGCATGGGCGCCACCTTGCTCGTGACGGCGCTCGCGGTCTGGCTGGTCAGCGTCGAGTTTGACATTACCGACCGGAAAGAGACCGAGGCGCGGCTGCTCCGGATGAAGAATCATTTGGCCAACATTATCGATTCGCTGCCGGCCGCGCTCGTGGGCTTGGATCGCGCCGGCGCCGTCACGCAATGGAATCGCCAGGCGGAAACGCTCACCGGGCAGCCGGCGGCGACCGCGCTCGGGCGGGCGGTGCTGGCCGTGCTTCCCGAATTCGCGCCTTGGATCACGGCGTTGCGGGACCAGGCTAAGACGGGGAGCCGGGCTTCGTTGGAACGGATGTATTTGGAGAGTCTGGGTGAACGCCAGGTCTTTGACCTGATGCTCTACCCGCTGGGGGCCGGCGGGAGCGAGGGCGCGGTCCTGCGCATTGAGAATATCACGGAGCGTGAGAGCGCGCAGGCGATGATGATCCAGAGCGAGAAGATGATGTCGCTGGGTGGGCTGGCGGCCGGCATGGCCCACGAGATCAACAATCCGCTCGGCATCATCACCCAGGCGGCGCAGAACATCGAGCGTCGGGTTTCTCCCGATTTGCCGGCGAACCAACGAATCGCCGCGGAACTCGGACTCCCGCTGGGGAAGATGCAGGATTATTTCAAGCGGCGTGAAATCCTGATATTTATCCAGGATATTCGGGACGCGTCGAGCCGGGCGGCCAAGATCATCGCCAACATGCTTCAATTCAGCCGCAAAGGCGGGACCGAGCGCCATTGGGCCTCGTTGGCCGAACTCGTGGATCGAACGGTGGAGTTGGCGGCGAATGACTACGATTTGCGGAAGCAGTTTGATTTTCGCGGCATTAAGATCGTTCGTGAGTATCAGGCGGATTTGCCGGACTTGCCGGTGGTGGTGGTGGAAATCCAGCAAGTGTTGTTGAATCTGCTGAAGAACGCCGCGCAGGCGCTGGCGCCGGCGGCGTCCGACCGGGTCCCGACCATCACCCTGCGCTTGCGGCGCGAGGAAAGACACGCCGTGATCGAGGTGGTGGACAATGGCTGCGGCATGGACGAAAAGGTGTCCCGCCGCGTGTTTGAGCCATTTTTCACCACCAAGCCACCCGGGGTGGGCACCGGTTTGGGCTTGTCGGTTTCCTATACCATCGTCACGCAAAACCACCAGGGTCTCCTCAGCGTCGAGTCGTCCGCCGGCGCCGGCTCGCGGTTCACCATCAAACTGCCGCTTCACGAAGGGACCCGCTCATGAGCGCCGAGATGGTACTAATCATTGAGGATGAGGCCAAATTGCGGCGGACGATCGCGGCCTTTCTCGAGGATAGCGGCTATCGCGTCCTCGAGGCCGCGAATGGCCGAGAGGGCCTCGAATGCTTCGCGGCCGGGCGGCCCGACGTCGTGCTGACGGATCTCCGGATGCCGGAAATGAACGGAATCGAAGTGATCATTCAACTGAAACGGAGCAGCCCGCTGACCCCGGTGATCGTCATCACCGGGACCGGCGATCACCTCGCGGTGGCGGCCGCGTTGGACGCGGGCGCCCGAAAGTGCCTGGCCAAGCCGATTAACGACCTGGCGGAATTAGAGGCAGCCATCCGACAGGTTTTATGCTAGGTGCAAGGCGAACTCGATGAACTCCTTGGCTCCAGCCCCGGCCGCGGGCCGCGCGCCCGTGAAAGCGCTCGTGATCGATGACGAAGAAGCCATTCGTCGGAACCTCCGTTCGAGTTTGGAGGATTTGGGTTACGTGGTCGAAACGGCGGCCAACGGCCGGGAGGCGCTGGAGTGGTGTGAGCGTGCCGTTTTCGATATCGTGCTGGTGGATTTGGCGATGCCCGTGATGGGCGGCTTGGAGACGATCGCCGCGTTGCGGGAAATGACACCGCTTACGCCGTTGGTCGTAGTTTCCGGCTCGGGGGTTTTGGCCGACGCGATCGAGGCGATCCGATTGGGCGCCTGGGACTACGTAGCGAAACCGGTGGCGAACAGCGAGGAACTGGAGTTGGTGATCCAACGCAATTTGGATCGCTCGCGCCTGCTGCTCGAAAATCAACTGCAGAAAGCCCAGCTTGAGCGACTGCTCGCCGAGAAGACCAGCCGCCTGGCGGAGAGTGAAGAACGCCTGAGGGTGCTGAGCGACAACCTGCCCGACAGCGTGGTTTATCAAGTGATGCGCGAACCGGATGGTCGGATGCATTTCCTTCACCTCAGCGCCGGCCTCCGGCGGCTGAACGGTCTTTGCCCGGAAGCGGTGCGGCAGGATAGTTCTTTGTTTTTCGATCAGGTGATCGAGGAAGACCGCGCGATCGTGCTCGACGCCCGCGACGCCTCGGTGAAATCCCTGAGCGTTTTCAACGTCAACGTGCGGATGCGTCGAGCCGACGGCGCGCTGCGTTGGATGAACCTGTGTTCCGCGCCGCGCGGTCTGCCGGGCGGGCGCGTCGTCTGGGATGGCATCGAGACCGACATCACCGAGCGCAAGCGGCACGATGAACAATACCGGCAAGCCCAGAAACTGGAGGCCTTGGGGACCCTGGCCGGAGGCATCGCCCATGATTTCAACAATATCCTGGCCGCGATCATCAGCTTCGCCGAACAGGCCAAGATGGACAACCCGGATAACCTGGACCTTCAGGAAAACCTGCAGCAAATACTCGGCGCCAGCACGCGCGCGACCCATCTGGTGCGTCAGATACTGTCCTTCAGTCGGCAGCATCCGCCGGAACGCAAGACGGTCCAAATTGCCCCGATCATCCAGGAGGTCGTGCGACTGCTCCGCGCCACTTTGCCCTCGACGATTGAACTGCGGCCCGAGATCGCCGCCGGCTTGCCCGACGTCCTGGCCGATCCAAACCAGATTCATCAGGTCATCATGAACCTGTGCGCCAACGCCGCCCACGCGGTCGGAAACGCGCCCGGTCGCGTGTGCGTCGGGCTGGACGCGTTGCGCGTGGTGGAGACGGACCCGAAACCATGCGCCGAACTGCGCCCGGGGCATTTTCTGCGGCTTTCGGTTAGCGATACCGGGCACGGCATGGAGAACCAAACGTTGAAACGGATTTTTGAGCCGTTCTTCACGACCAAGAGACCCGGCGAAGGCACCGGCCTCGGGTTGGCGGTGGTCCACGGGATCGTGACCGACCACGACGGGTTGATCGCCGTTGAAAGCGCTCCGGGGCAGGGAACCACGTTTACGATTTTCCTGCCGGCGCTGACTTCGGCGGAACCCCGCAAATCGGAGAACGATGGCGAGATTCCGCGGGGCAACGGGGAAAGGATATTCTTTGTGGATGACGAGCCGGCTCTCTGCTCGATCGCGCTTCGAACGCTGCGCCGCCTGGGGTACGTCGCGCGCGTCTTCAATCGCCCGGACCAAGCCTTGCAAGCGATTGAGATGGAACCCGCCGCTTGCGACGTCTTGGTCACCGACCTGACGATGCCCTTGATCACCGGGGTCGAACTGGCCCGGCAGGTGTTGAAGCTGCGCCCAAACCTGCCGATCATCTTGACTTCCGGCTACGCCGGCACGCTTACCCTGGACGAGATTCACCAACTCGGAATCCGCGACCTGGTTTACAAACCTTTGGACTTCCAATCGTTCGCCGTAGCCATCAACAACGCGCTGACGCCTCGCTGATTCCGGAGCGAGGACGAACTCCTCGTCACGGCCGCCACGCCGAGGCCAACGGCCAGGCCGTGATTCTAGCGCGGCGCAATTCCCCTTGGGCCATTTGCAAGTCAAGCCGCCGGGCGGAGCCGGTGGGGAACAGCAGGCTTGTCTGCGTTGCTTCCCCATCATTGATGAAGAGCTCGAGCGACGAGGCATCCACGAAAAGGTGGAGCTTCACGTGGCCGTCAATCAGGCGGATGGGCGCCTTGGCCGCGCCCGCGAACCGCGGGTGAAACGCGGTGACGCCCGAGCGAGCGCGGTCGAGCGTCAGTTCATGGTTCGGGACGTTGACGCGCAGCGCCGTCTTTTCGGCGGCGCCGGTCTGAACCGTGAGATCGAACACGGCGTTGGTGGTTGGTTCCAAATCCGCCTCGAGTTCGAACAAACCGGTCGTGGCGCCGCGGACGGCCGATAAATCCGCCTCCGCGGTCACCCGCGTCAGCGCGGTCTTCGAGGCCGGTCCCCGCAATGTTTCCAGTTCCTTTACCGGTCGTTGTACCAACCGCCAGCCGTCCTCGGTTTTTCGCAGGGTCAGCGCCCTCGGAATCGTCATCGCGCTTCGCCACGGCGAGGTCGGCACGTCGTTCGCGTAATCCCAATTGCTCATCCAGCCGAGCCAAATCCTCCGACTATCGCGCCGCGGGACGTCGCTCCAGGAGACCGCGGCATAGAAGTCCCGCGCCCAGTCGGCCCACGAGACGGGCTCCGCTCCGTGGATGCCCGGAGCGTCGAGCGTGAACCTTTGGCCGTCAAAATCGCCGACGAAATACTGGCAACCTGAACCGCCCGCCGGCGCGCCGGAGCCAACATTGACGATCAGCGCCCACTTTCGCGCGCCGGGTTGGTTCTCGACCGCCAGCGGGAACAAATCGGGACACTCCCAGACCCCGTTCGTCGATCCGGCCGGACCGAAATCGCTCAAATGCGTCCACTCCTTAAGATTCGGGGAAGCGTAGAAACGTACGTTCCGATGGGAGGGCCAAGCCACGACCATAATCCAGCGCCGGGTCGCGTCGTGCCAGAAGACCTTCGGGTCGCGAAAATCTTTTTCGCCGAGGTCGAGCGCCGGGTTGCCCTCGTATTTGGTCCACGTGCGCCCGCGATCGGCGCTGAAGGCCAGATTTTGATTCTGAAGCGGCTTCTTGGTGTAATTGCCGGTGTAGATGGCGATTAGCGGTGGTTTGCCGTCCCTCCCGAAACCGCTGGTATTCTTCCAATCGACGACGGCGCTGCCGGAAAAGATCATGACGTCGTTCTCCTCGTAAAGAGCGACCGGCAGATGTTCCCAACGGACCAGGTCGCGGCTGACCGCGTGACCCCAGCTCATGTGGCCCCATTTGTCGCCGAACGGATTGTACTGGTAAAAAAGATGATACTCGCCGTCGTAATAGACCAAACCATTCGGGTCGTTCATCCAATTCTTCGCGGGCGTGAAATGAAACTGCGGCCGCCACGGCTCGGTGTAGGCGTCCGCCGAAAGGGCGGCAGGCGCAGCCACAAGGATCCCCAAAATGCAGAACGTGGCAATGTTGTTATGACAAGCACGTGTGACGGACGCGGTTGATTTCATCAAGTAGTCGGCAACCGAAGCGTTGACGCCGAAAGTGTCAAGAATAAAAGCGGTTTT
>CAZFVY010000030.1:0-62210 GCA_964522665.1 uncultured Verrucomicrobiota bacterium
CGCTGGAGGGCCATGAGATAATCAAAGGGGTTGAGCCGGTTGAGTTGACAGGTGTCGATGAGACTCATGTGGCCGTCGCCGATGCTGGCCCCACGCAGAGTTTTAAAGCTCAGGGAGTTCTTCCGGCGCAGGATCGCCATCTTGAGAGCACGCGCGGCGACATTATTGTCCAGCTCGGGCGTAATTCCATTCGTGGTCTTCATTTGCCCTCAACGTTACGCCTCAGGCCGCTATCAGCTCACACAATGTTGCAGAAGCAACACCGCTGGTGTAATCGCTGGTGTAATATTTCCTTCGATGTCAGGGTTTCAAGTCGATGAATTTATGGAGACGCCGATGATACTCACAGGCGTAAGAGTGTTGTCTCACCGACGTCCCCTCGCACAGGTCGTCCGGGTTCCCCTGACAGACCATTAGGACCGTGAAATTTTCAACGTAGGCGTATTATTTTCATGAATTTCCTTTCATCCAATCCAGTCTGCATTAGTGAGCCGGTTTGTGGATGGCGATCGCCGTGAGGTCGTGCTGACTTCGGGCGGCGCTGGCCGACGAATACGCCGCGGCCAATGAGAACGCGGGATCGGCGCGGAGCGCTGTCGGTGGCCGCCTTCGTGGCGGCGGTCGGCGGAACGGTGGCCGAGAAAGAATTGAGCCGCGGTTGATTCTGGCCTTTGCGTCCGGGTTGCATCGTGGCAGTATAGTTTTGATCCCTGACGACCGAACGTTTGTTACGCATGAAAAAATGGATTCTTTTGATTGTAGCCCTGGCAGGCGGAGCCTGGGGTTTGCAGCAGTACCGTGATCGGAAGCCGGAGTTGGCCTCGGTTCCTCCGGGCGGACGCCAAAACACCGCGGTGGCCGAGAACCGCAATATCCGCTTCGCCATCAGCGCCGCCGGCGATGTCGGCCCCGCCGATCAAGTCTCCGTCCGTCCCGAAATCAATGGCATCATCAATTTCCTGCCGGTCGATACCGGTGACCGGGTGAAAAAAGGCCAGGTGATGTTCGCGTTGGACGACCAGGACCTCCAGACCCAGAAGTCCTCGAAGCTGGCGACCATTGAAGGCGCCAAGCTGCAACTCGAGAAGACCCGGCGCAATTACGAGCGGAATAAGCGGCTTTTCGACGACCATCTCGTTTCCCAGGAAGTCTATGACGACGCCAAAACCGACTACGCGATGGCCCAGAACTCGCTCGATATCGCCCAAAAGGACCTGAATCTCGTCGAATACCAGCTCACCAAGACCAAGATCGAGGCGCCTTTCGACTGCACCATCCTGACCCGCCCGGTTTCCATCGGCCAGGCGGTTTCCGGCTCCGGCGGTTTCAACAGCGGCACCGAAGTGCTGACGATCGCGAACCTGAACGACATGATCGTCAACGCCCACATCAATCAGGCGGACGTGACCCGTTTGGTTCCCGGCGCCGAAGTGGACATCCAGATCGAATCGGTCTCCGGCCTGGCGATGAAGGGTGAGGTTTCGCGCATCGCGCCGCAGACGACGATTGTCAACGGCATCAAAGGCTACGCCGCCCGCATCGTGATCAAGAATATCGACCCGCGCATCCGGCCCGGCATGACCGCGAGTCTCTCGATCCCGGTCGCGACGGCCGACAACGTGATCGCCGTGCCACTGGCCTCGGTCTTCACCGAGGAAGGCCAACGCTTTGTCTATGTCAAGAACGACACCGGCTTTGAACGCCGGGTTGTCCAGGTGGGCGTCACCGATTACGATTTCGCGGAAATTCAAAAGGGATTGCAATCGGGCGAAGTCGTCGCGCTGGAGCAACCGGCCGGCGAAAACTTCCTGAAGTTGGCCAAAGGCCCGCCGCTGGACCGCGCGGGCGCTTTGGCGGTGGCACGACCTGATCTGGCCGCCGGCCAGCGTCCCGGGGCCGCGCCCGCCAAGCCGGGCGACAAGCCCGCCGACAAGCCGTCCACCGGTTCGGCCCCCGCCGCCAAAACCCCCGCGCCGAAGTGATTGCGTCCATTTAGCCCGTTATGTCGCTCGTCGAACTTCGGAACGTCAGCAAGATTTATCACCTGGGCGGCGAGACTATTCGCGCCTTGGATGACGTTACGCTCGACATCGAAGCGGGTGAGTTCATCTCGATCATCGGTCCATCGGGGAGCGGCAAATCGACGTTGATGCATATCCTCGGCTGCCTGGACTCGCCCACGCACGGCACCATTTGCCTGGATGGGACGATGATCCACGCGGCCACGTCGCGGCAATTGGCCAACATCCGGAATCGCAAAATCGGCTTCGTCTTCCAGTTCTTTAATCTGCTGCCGAAGCTCAACGTCGTTCAAAACGTCGAACTGCCGATGCTCTACAGCGGCGTCTCCGGCCGGCAACGCCGCGAGCGCGCCATGGCCGCGTTGAAACTGGTCGATCTCGAAAACCGCCGCGACCATCGTCCGCTCCAGCTTTCCGGCGGCCAACAGCAGCGCGTCGCCATCGCCCGCGCCCTGGTGAACGACCCGAAGATTGTTTTCGCCGACGAACCGACCGGCAACCTCGATTCCCGTACCGGCGAGGCCATCCTGGAACTCTTTCGCAACCTGAGCAAACAGGGCCGCACCATCGCGCTGGTCACCCACGATCCCGGCATCGCCGCGGTCACGCCGCGCCGGATCGAAATCCGCGATGGCAAAGTCGCGTTGCACGTCGATGCCCGCCTCGCCGGGCTGGATCGTCTGCCCCCCGCGGCCATGGCCGCTTCCGCGGCCGTCGCCGCCGCCGCGCCATGAACATTTTTAACGCCGTCATCATAGGTTTTAAGGAAATCTGGGCGCACAAGTTCCGCTCGCTGCTCACGATGCTCGGCATCATCCTGGGCGTGGCCAGCCTCGTCGCCATGTCCGCGCTCGTCAAAGGAATGGAGAACGGCATGAAAGAGGCCCTCATCGCCATCGGCGGCCTCGAGAAGGTCCGCGTCGAGGACCAGGAAATCCCGGCCAGCCAGCGGCAATACGCCGACGACGCCGTCGGGACCACCATCCACGACGTCTATGCGCTGCGCCACAGCGCCCCGCTGATCACCATGATCCAACCCGAGATGCGCCCCCCGCGCTTTTTCCACGTCTCGCACAATGGCAAATCGCCCGACTGGGTCAACCTCATCGGCACCTGGCCCACCGCGTTGCAGATGAATCAGCACGTGGTCGAATACGGCCGCATGTTCAACGAGATCGACGACGAATCCGCCCGCACCGTCTGCGTCATCGGCACGAGCATCCGCGACCAATTATTCGGGTCGCCCGATGAGGTCGGCCGCGAGATCATCCCGCTGGGCGAAAGAATCAGCATCAACGGCGAGCCGTTCACCATCATCGGCATGTTCCAACGTTACGAGAGCGAGCAGGACCGCAAACGCCGCGAATTGGAAAAAGACCGGCCGAAAGGCCCGAAATCCGGCCCGACCCGCAGCCGCGGCTGGGGTGGACGCGGCCGCTCGGGCGGGTTCGTCTTCGGCATGAAGAACGCGACCATCTACATCCCGCTGAACACCATGTGGATTCGGTTCAAATCCGCCGCCGGCACCAACAACATCCCCGACCCGCGCCTCTCCGCGCTCAACATCAAAGTCGCCAACATCGATGTCCTCGAGCCGGCCCTCCAGCAGGCGCGCAACGTCATGATGACGACGCACAAGGGGATCGAGGATTTCGCGTTTCAAACGCAGGAGAATTGGTCCGAGCAAATCACCAGCTCGATCCATAACGCCCGCATGAGCGGCGGCATCATTTCGATCATCAGCCTGCTCGTGGGCGGCATCGGCATCATGAACATCATGCTCGCGAGCATCACCGAACGCGTCCGCGAAATCGGCATTCGCAAGGCGGTCGGCGCCACCTACTCGGACATGTTCATCCAAATCCTGGTCGAGAGCGTCGTCATCGCGGTCATCGGCGGCATCGCCGGGCTTGCCTGCTCCTACGGCCTCGTAAGCGTCCTGCAAATGGTTTCGCCCACCGACAATACCCCGGTCATCACCGTCGAATCGATGATGATGGCCTTCGCCTTCAGCGTCATCGTCGGCGTATTGGCCGGCCTGATCCCAGCGCTCAAAGCCGCCAAGCTCAATCCGATCCAGGCGCTGCGCTACGAGTAGGCCGGGCGTGCGGTGGGCCGCGCGACAGGGCGCGGCGGCTGGTGAACGGTGGGGCGAGGCTCCGCCGAGCCGTGAATGGGTTTGCCGAGCAGCGAACCTTCGAGCGCATTCGACCTCCCATCGGCCCACGCCCGTGGTCTTTTCCCTGGGTGAAAGCCAGCCGCTGCCGTCCTGCCGGGTGGACATGCTGCGGTTCACAGAACCGCGCGCCGGGACGCGGCGGCGCGGCGCCATCGAGGCCCGCATTCCGCGCATTTGTCCGATCGCTGACACTCTCGTCACCGCGATACCGAGGCGTCCGCCTGCCTTCGCTTCACCTTTAAAACGGCGGTGGGAGCGCGCCATCTTGCGTCATCATTTGGGCATAAACGTTTCAGAAAAAGCTCACCCGACCGCTGCGGGTATGGCTTCGCTTTTTCCAAACCGTTTCTGCTCCAAAGCCTTACTCAATCCGGCGCGCTCCTACTGCCGTTTTAAAGGTCACTTTCCCGCTTCCAAAACCAGGACCCAATCATCGTCGCCGTCCGCGTTGTGGCGCGGCGGGATGAAGAAATGTTTTTCCCGGTTCGGGAAGGGAGAGCCGTCGATGGCCAGATACTTACCGCAACTCGGATCGTACCAGCGCGCCGTCGTCGGGCCGCGCAACTGCGCCAAGTCCACGGTGATCGGCCGAAACGTCGGCAAATAGGCCATGACCAGACTCCCGTCCGGCGTTCGGCCGGCGGTCACGTAATCGCTGGTCATGTTGTAGTGATTGCCGGGCGTCGCCGTGCCGTCGAACGTCCCGTAGCCGGCGATCACCACCTGGTGCGACTGGTCGGGGACCAGCTCATACCACGCGCGCGGCTCGAAGAGCGCCTTCACGTACGCCATCTGAATCGCGCCGGGCGTGTCAAGATTCGTCTGCCAGCCGGGCTTGAACGGCCAGGTGTATCCGTTGCCATACATCTGACCCGTCGCGCCGCTGAGGTTGGACCAATACTCCTCGCGCCGCAGCGTGGCGGGCGTGGCGCGTTGTTCGAATTCGTAGTCCGATTCGATCATGCAGACCGGCATGAAATCCGTCCGATTGTAATCCTTCAACACCTGCGCGTAGGTCGGGTAGTAAGTGTACGAAGCGCACAAGTCGATCAGCGGCGCCCAGTTGGGATCATCGAGGGAACTGCTCACTTCGTAGTCCAGTTCAATGGTGTGCAGATGGCGCGTGTCCTTCTCCCGGATGCCGCGCGCGACGGCGGTCACCACGGGATCATTCGCCGGCTCGCGCCACGCCTGATAATCGTTCCCGTGAAACCAGAGCAGATGATCGAACCCGCGATAACGCTCGCCCAGATACCGGCCAAACTCGCGGCATTTGTCCGGTCCATTCTGCAGCATGACCTTCAGAAAGTCGCCGGTCTCGATGGGATCAAGCATCACGAGCAGCCCGTATTTCGCGGCCAGCCGCAGCATGTGATCGCACCGCTCGAAATAAACCGGGTTCGGCGTCGCGAGATCATCGGTTTTCGTGAAGGCCAGGATTCCATCATACGTGGCGCCGTTGGTCGGACCGCCGGTGTAGGGCCGGCAGAGGAGATTGATCCACACGGTGTTGAAGCCGTGACTCCGCCGATTGGCGAAAAACGAATCGGCCTCGGCTTCGCTCAATTTGACCATCAACCCCTGCGGCGACTCCCCCGCGATCAGGAACGGGACATTCTTCTGATCGACGAGGTAACGCCGATTGGCGCTCACCTTGAGTGGGAACCCCGGCGCGTCGGCCGGGGCGGATGCCGCGGGCTGGGCCTCGACCCGAAGGCCGAGCGACGCCACGGCCAGGATCGCGCGCGCGACTCCAAACGCGAACCCTTTTCCGGCGCGGATGCTTTTGCGTGATGAGTCGGTTGGCATATTGAATTCCATCATTTTCGCGCGCCGATCGCGTTTCCCGCCGGGCGGCGAGCGAGGCCATCCGAACTGGCGCCGCAATTCGATTCACTCGTCGCGCGGGTTGAACGGCTCAATCAAGTCCGCAACTCTCTCCAAAGTCCAGCCGCGAATCTCGAGCGAGAGGCTCGCTTCCGGGCAATTCGGGGGCGTTCGGTTGAAAGCTGGTGGCGCGTGGGTTACTGTCAACCCATGAGGTTATCCAACCAGTGGTTACTTATTCTCGCGGCGCTGACTGCGGCCGATCTTCGGGCAAACGCTCAGGCGCCGGTCGTCAGTTCGTTCAGTCAGACCGGCGTTTTGGCCGTTACCAATCTTGTCCCGGGGAGTCTTGCGTCGGTCGAGTGGGCGTCGTCAGTGACCGGCCCGTGGCACACAAATTGGGCGGGACTGGACGCAGTGACGGTTGACACCAATGGCGTGATCCAAGTTCACGTGCCGACTTTTTACCGCGTGCGTGGGTTTGCCTCCACGAATCCTCCACCGGGCATGGTCTGGATACCGCCCGGCACATTTGTGATGGGCAGCCCGGAGACGGAGAAAGAACGACAAACTTTCCTCTATGAAACCCAGCATACGGTGACGCTGACGCAGGGATTTTACATGGCGAAGAATTTAGTCAGCCAAGGGCAATACCTGGCGCTGATCGGGAACAACCCGAGCTATTTCACGACCAACGGCAGCAACGGCCAATCGATCAGCCCGGGCTTAAACCGTCCGGTGGAGAGCGTGTCCTGGTATGATGCGACGAACTACTGCGGGAAGCTGACCGCCGTGGAGCGAGCTGCGGGTAGGCTGCCAACTGGTTTGGTGTATCGGCTGCCAACGGAGTCAGAGTGGGAATATGCCTGCCGGGCGGGCACGACCACGGCGTTTAATCTTGGTCCTGACCTGCGGTCGGGGATGGCAAATTTTAATGGCTTCGAAGAATATGTCAGCGGAATTGGCTCGGTTTTTAATTCGAACGGGGTGGCGTTGGGGCAGACGACCGCGGTGGGAAGTTACGCGCCAAACGCTTGGGGTTTGTATGACATGCACGGGAATGTGTATGAATGGTGTTTGGATTGGTTTGGCTACTATCCGGGCGGGAGCGTGACTGATCCGCTTGGGCCGTCAAGTGGCTCGACCCGGGTGGCTCGCGGTGGCTCCTGGTACGACGTCGCCGCGCGCAGCCGGTCGGCGAGCCGCGTCAACGTTGAGCCGGGGGAGGACGGCGGCAGCATCAGCGCTGGCTTCCGGCCAGTTCTTGCCCCAGTTCGCTGAGCAAGGGAACGGGTTAGGGGTCCGCCAAGCGACGCGGTGGTCGGGCAGCGGGTGTGATTCGTCCCGACGAGATCAATGGAGAATCGCCCGGCACGTCAGCGTCGGAAAAAAGCCCGAGCGGCTCCAGTCCCGGGACGGCCGAATTCTCGCCCGGTTCTTGGGAGAACAAACCTCAGCCGTCCCGGCGGGACTTTAACCCGCTCCCCTGTAAATCCGGCGTTGAAACGCCGGCCTATTCTCAACTGTCCCGCTGGGACAAAAACGAGTCGCCCGTGATTCGCCGGATTAATTCTGGCGCCATCATCATGCCTTTGGTTGCGGAGGGACGATCAGACCTGGCTTACGCCTTCGGTACGATCATTGACGCGGCCCGACCAGGGCGGTGACTCTCCAGCGCGGGTTCCAGGAACTTATTCACAAGGACAGACTTTGTCCGACCGGCGGCGCCATCCTGAGCGCAGAACGTCGGCGATATCCTTGAGCGTGCCGCGAAGCCGCCGGCGTCGGAGAGAAGTGGGATTATGCCGAAACCAGGGATCAAGATTCGGGTGCGCCTGGAACCGGATTTGGAGTTGCAGGCTTTGACTTTGTCCGCCGCGCAGCGGCGCGCTTTGGCCGCGGTGTACGAGCGCTGGGCGCGCCAGTTGCGGGTGAGCGCGGCGATTCTGGAACGAGACGCCGCGCCTCCGCCAGCGCCGCGCCTGAGAGTTCTTTCGCGACGCCGCTTAGTTTTGAACTGAGGCCGGAAATCTTTGCCGGCGCGCCCGCCGGAGCCGAAGCCGCGGTGGGGGCGGCGGCCGGCGCGGTCCGTTTTTTCGGGCCGCCCTTGCCGGCCCGCGAGGGCGCGTAAATGTGGCGCTCGTCGAACGCCACGCCGCGGCGCGTGAGCGCGGCCGCGATGGCGTCGCGGATGAAGGTCGAGCGGTCCAGGTGGCCGCGCGCCCGGTCGAGGGCGTCGAGGAACGGCGCGTCCAGGCGCAGGGTGATGAGGGCGCGATTGGCGGATGGATCAGACACGAGGGTTTTTTAACGGGTCGAAAAAAAAAGATCAAACCCGCGCTTGACAACTTCGTAATACTCAGTAATACATAAGCCATGAAACGGCGCGTATCACGTTCACGGCCCGCGCGGCGGGTCCGCCTCCGCGTCGGCGGCGGCGTCCTGGCCGCGCTCGACCGCGCCGCGGGCCGGGACGGCGTCACCCGCGCGGGATTCCTCCGCGCAGCCTTGCGCGAGCACGCCGCGCGCCTGGGCGTCACGGCGCCGCCACCCGCGACGAAACTCCGCTAAACGATTTTTCCCACCATGGCCGCCATCACGATTGTCTCGCCCGCCTTCGAGCTGCGGCTGCCGTCGGTGAGTCCGTTGCTCCCGCTCGGCGTCCTCACGGCGTTGGGACGGCTGAGTGAGAAAGCGGCGCTGGAGTTGATCGAATGCGGCCGGATCGAATGGGCGTGGGACATCCGGCGGGCGGGCGCGGCCCGGCGCGAGATTCGTGTTTGGCGGGACTCGCTTTTCGATTATCTGGCGCGCCCGCAACAGCCCGCCCGCGGCGCCACCGCGACCGCGCTGCCCGAGCTTTGGCCCCACTCGCGTCCGGCCCTGCGTTCGACCGAGTTGACCGGTCTTTTCTGTTGCTCCTCGACCCACATCCACGCGTTGGCGCGCGACGGCCTCCTGGAGGCGCTCGACGCGCCGCGCCGTGGTCCGTGCGGGGCGATCCGCGTCTCCCGCGCGAGCGTCGAGGCGTTCCTGCTCCGACGCCGGGTCGCTTGAGCCTTAAACCTTAATACGTAAAAAACGAAACCTCGAACCACCATGACAGACACAAAACTACGGGCGCTGGTCGCCCTGGCGGTCGGACTCGACCGCGAACTCGCGGAGAAATCCGAACAACTCAAACTTCTCAAGGCGCAACTGATCGCCGAAGCGAACAGCCGTCCCGAGGAACAACTCGCCACCGACGGCGGCGGCAGCAGTTGGACGGCGCCCGGCTCTGACGGCTGCGCGGCGCGCGTCCATTTTCCCGCGCCGAGCCTCAAGGCGAGCGTGAACGGCGAGAAGCCGGCCGGCGCAAAACTCTTCGAAGCCGTGGGCAGATTCAAGGAGCAGTTGTTCACGCCGGCGCTCGCTTGGGAGCCGGTCCACAACTTCCGCGGCCGCGTTCGCGCTCTCTTCGCCGGCGCCGAGGCGGTGAAGATCATCCGCCTCTGCGAGACTTCCAGCAGCCCCCGCGTCAGTTTCGAAACCAAACCTACCGATGAAAACAGCCGCAAATCCGCCGCCTGAAACGCTCTCGCCCGAAGGCGATTCCACGCCGTCCCCCGCGTCGCTGGCTCCAGATGCCGCGTTGGGTCCAAGCGCGACCTCGGACGGCGCCGTCGCGTCCGCCCGCGCGGACGCCCGTGAAAACATCCCCGCCGCCGATCCGACGAGCGCGAAACCCACGGCGCCGGTCCGAGACGCCGCGCCGTCAATCAATCTGGTGTCGGCCAAGCTCGCCGCGCTCGAGTCCGCGTTCGCGGAATTGCGCGTCGCGTTGGGAATCTCCGCGGCGCCGCCGGACGGGGACGATCTCACGACCATCCGCGAATGCGCCTGCGTCTATTTCGGCGTCTCGCTGGAGGACTTGATCAGCTCGAGCCGCCGCGAACGCGTCGCCGTTCCCCGAATGGCTGGCATCTTCGCCGCCACGAACCTGACCGCCCATTCGCCCGAGGCCATCGGCCACGCGTTCCGGCGCAACCACACCACCGTCCTCTACGCCCGCCGCGCGATCCGCGACCGGATGGACGTCGATCCCCAATTCCGCCAGCGAATCCAGCGTCTGGAAGAATTGGCAAAGGAACGGCTGGCCAAACGCCCGAGCGGGTTCGCTTGAGCAGAGTATTTGCTTCCGGGGAGGGCGGGGATTTCTTGCTCTTCGCAGGGCCGGCGGCAGCGCCGCCCGTCCGCCGGGCGAAATGCCTCGGGTGTTTCACATTTAGGCCAACCATTTCGCCTACTTCCCATTGCCGCCGCGCGCGATATGGGGCACCTTTGGGGGCCAGTGACCTCGCCGAATCCGCCATCGCTCCAAGCCATCCGCGACGCCCTGCTCGCGCTGCACAAAACTTTGGTGGACGCGGAGCGGGTGAGTTACGAGCAGAGCGTGGGGCCCATCCAATCGCCGAATCACTTTTTCCAACTGCTGACGCAGGATCCGTGGTTTGCGTGGTTGAATCCGTTGTCGCAACTCATCGTCGCGATGGACGAAGCCTTGGACGACAAGGAGCCGATGACGGACGCGGATCGGGACGCCTTCGTGAACCAGACCAAGCTCCTGCTCGTGGCGACCGAGGACGGCCACGGGTTTTCCAGCCACTACTTCAACGCGCTCCAGCGCGATCCCGACGTTATTTTCGCCCACGCCGCGGTGTCGAAATTGCTCGGTCCGCGGACGACTCCGCCGGAGAAGTGAGCCGTCTGGCGCGCCAGCGCGATACCCGGCGGGCCGCCCGGCCTGAGGCGCGGAAACCGCCCGACCGACCGCGAATTCTCCACCAGCGACAACCTACGGCCGCGGCTCTTTGATGACCTCGCCGTCCTTCATGACGAAAACCACCTTTTCCATCGCGCTGATGTCGGCGAGCGGATCACCATCGACGGCGATCAGGTCCGCGAACTTGCCCACCTCGATCGTCCCGAGATCATCGGCGGCGCCGAGCAAGGTCGCGGCGTTGATCGTCGCGGCCTGGATCGCGGCCAGGGGCGTCAAACCACCCCGGACGAGGGCGCCGAACTCCTTGGACTCGGCCTCGGGTTCATCATCGACCCCGTAGGCGATCTTCAGGTGATGCCGCAACGCCCGTTCGAACGCCGGTTGTTGCGCCGCGAGAATCGCCCGGCCTTTGGCGGCCATCACTTCGTCCGCGCCCAGCGAGGTGCCCTGCTCGACGCCGTGCTGAAAGGTGTAAAGCGTCGGCACCAGCCAGGTCCCGCGCTGCTCCATCAGGTCGGCTCCTTCTTCGTCCAACATGGTGCCATGCTCAATGGAATCGACGCCGGCGCGCACGGCCGCCTTGATCCCTTCCGTGCCTTCGGCGTGCGCCATGACCCGTTTGCCGGCGCGGTGGGCCAATTCCACGGCCCGCGCCATCTGCGCCTCGCTCAACTCCTGCCGGTCGAAACTGCTGTGGGGATCCATGACGCCGCCCGTGGCCATCAACTTGATCCAATCCGCGCCGTACTTGAGATCGCGGCGGACGACGTCGTTCACCTGGTCCACGGTGTTGGCGATGTTCGGGCCGCGCGGCAGCGCTTGATCGGGCGCGAGCGGATCGGTGTCGCCGTGCCCGCCGGTGACGCTGACGAAACCGCCGGCGGAAAAGATGCGCGGGCCGCGAATCAGCCGTTGGACGATGGCGTCGCGCAGGGCGAATTGGCCATACGCGGCGTCGGCTTCCCCGGCATCGCGCAGCGCCGTGAATCCGTGGTCGAAGAGCATCTGTAGATTGCGCACGCCCCAGAGCGCCCCCATCGCCGAGGACATCCGCAATCCGGCGGCCGGCGATTGGTCCCGCTGATTTCCGAGAATGTGCGCGTGGCAGTCAATGAGGCCGGGCAGGAGGAGACGCCCCTTAAGATCAAGCGCTTGCGCGTCGGCCGGTGGGGCGGTTCCGATGGCAAGGCTAATGATGCGGCCGTTTTGAACGACCACGACCGCGTTGGACGTCACGGCGCCCGTCCGCACGTCGAGCCATCGCGCGTGCGTCAAGGCCACTTTGACCGTCGAGGCCGGATTTGGTGAACCCTCCGCCGCGCCACGGATTCCTCCGGCGCCGACCGCGAGCGCTCCCAGCGCGAAAACCAAACTGCGGAATGCTCTGCTTCGCCCGGTGGGACCTTCGGCGTTCGGGCGACGGGCGGGCGCCGTTTCATTCGGCGCAGCGACCACTGGGACGATCGGGCGCGGCATGGCAAATGGGGAGGACAAAGTTAAGCTCACGTTTCGCCAAGTGAGCGGATCGGCTTGGGACGGAGCCTTGCGGGCGTATTCAACCCCCGGACCGGCGCGCGCGAAGCCGCCTTGGATTGGGCGTTACACGCGTTTTTTTGGGGAGAGCGGATCGCGCCTTGCGCGAAGCGGAGCGCGAAGAAACGCTCGGGCAAGCTGGGAAAAAACTGTCTCTCCTAGGTTCTCTTCTGAAGAGACAGCCTTGGCCGGCGCTTACTTCTTCTTGCCAGCGGCCGGACGGGCGGCGGCGGCGGCGACGGCTTTTTTCTTCTGGTCGGCGCTGCTGGCCTTGGCGGTTTTTTGGGAGGTTTTCTTCTGGTTGGATTTGGGGGATTTGTCGCCCATATTTTTTATGTGTTTCTGCGGGTTTAATAAGCTGCGGAATAACAGTTTCTCCGCAGGTCTAAGGCCAGTGTGCTCTCGAAAGTGGATATTGTAAATAACCGACGTAAAATATTCGTAACGCGTCCGGCGCCATTCAGGCGCCTTGGCCTCGGTAGAGACGCCGCGCCGCGCTCCGCGGTCTGGCGCGGTCCGGACGTACACCACTCAACGCCGTCGCGCCAGAGCCCGCCGAAAAACCCGCAGTTGCCTTTGTTTCGAGCTTGGGTAAGGTTGATGACAATCAGCTCCGGCCGACCGGCGACCTTTGGCTGGCCCGGGCGCAAGCCCGATTGACCCAATACATTTATGACAACGATGACCGAAGAAAGCGTGATTGTGCAAAAGACCAAGGAACTCTGCCAGGCCATCCTGGAACAGCCGGAATTCCAGGCGGTGCGCCAGCAAATCGACGCCTTCATGGCTGACGAAAAGGCCCGGACGCACTTCCAGTCGGTGGTCGCCAAGGGCGAGGCGTTGAGCGAGAAGCAGCAATACGGCCTGCCGATGGCGCACGACGAAATCGCCGCCTTCGAGCAGGAACGCGAGTCGCTCGCGGCCAACCCGGTCGCCCGCGGCTTCCTCGAAGCGCAGGGTGAACTGCATAAAATCCAGGAATCGGTCAGCCAATACGTCTCCAAGACCCTCGAGTTGGGCCGCGTGCCCAATCCGGACGATTTCGCGTCCGGCTCGTGCGGCTCCGGCTGCGGTTGCCACCATTGAATTAAATCGGACGCCGGTCACGGCGGGACCGCCGCGCCCGGCGCCGCGCGCGCCATGCTCATCGTCCACGTCCAGGTCCAGGTCAAGCCCGAGTGCGTCGAGGCGTTTCGCGCGGCCACCCTCGCCAACGCCCGCGCGAGCGTCCAGGAACCGGGCATCGCCCGGTTCGACGTCGTCCAACAACTCGATGAGCCGACCCGGTTCGTCCTGATCGAGATTTACCGCCACGCGGACGCTCCCGCTCAGCACAAGGAAACCGCCCATTATCAAACCTGGCGCGACGCCGTCGCCCCCATGATGGCCCAACCCCGCGCCAGCGCGAAGTACGCCGCGGTGTTCCCGCCGGAACTCGCGTGAGAGTGGGCGCCCGAGCAGCAATTCCAGCGTAAACGAGTGAGTTGATGCGCCCGCCGCATTGGGCGGTGGAAGGTTGGGGGGCGATGCCGGATCCCCCAGCGAATTCAGCTTCCGAGCTTCTCGCGTAAGTGGCTGTTGCCGCCGGAAAGCCCTCGCCATCGAGGTGAAATCGGGCTATGGATTGCCTATGAGAGTGGCGAAACGTTCACGGAGTAACCCGGTACCGCTGCGGCCGGTTGATCATTTTGCGAGTTGCTGTAACAAAGGCGAAATCAAGACGGAAAACCGGCTCACCAAGACCTGTGTCATCCGCGCGCCGAAGGACCCTTAATAACACGGACGAAGAAAAGAAGGAGTTCAAAGCCGTAGCCGGTCGCGAGCGAAAAATGTGATTTTCTTTTTTGACGAATCATTTCGCGAATCATTAGCGCATCCTGGCGTGTCGTTGGGCGCCCTGTGTGGGCTCGGGATACCTGAATCGCAACTCCGTCGATTGGCTGACGACATCTACGAGCTAAAGCACAAACATTTCGACATCGATTTCGCCCGAAAAGGCGAGATCAAAGGCAAAGAGCTTTTCAAAAACTACGTATTCGCCCTCCAAAAAATGGGAATCGTATCCAAGAACCTCGCGCTCGGCGCCGATCTCGTGGACCTCATTCACCGGAAAAAACTGCCGGTTTTTGGCTGCGTCTGTTTCGAGAAGGGCATCCAGAAGTTTCAAGCCGATGACGTAACTGCGCTCGACAAGACGTTCCGGTATTTATTCGAGCGTATTGACACTTGGATGAAGATCCACCGGCTTAATGAAAAGGCGCTGATCGTCTTCGATGACCGCGATTACGGCATCAACAAGAAGAACGCGGAGGCAATCACCAACTTCTTCCAGCGCAGCGACCAAGGCGCAGCGATGGATTCCATCGTCCAGACGCCGCTTTTCGCAATTTCCCAGGCGCAAAATGTAGGACTGCAGCTCGCTGACTTGGTAACGACGATCATCGGGCTGCGCTTCGCGTCACATCAAGCGATCGCCCCGGTCTTCAGCAACCTTAAGCGGAGCATCCCGAGCTACGAGTGGAGCGACGGCACGATGGTGAGCGGCTTGAAAGTGTTGCGGAACGCCCGGTGAAAGACCGGCGAAAAAAGAGGCGCGCCGAGTGGCCTTTCGGCCCGCGGTCGGGACAAGAAAGCCCAACACTCGGCGCAAAATCTGCATTTTGCTAGCACAGCTCCCCGCACTTGTGCAAGCGTTTTTTGCTGGCATTAAGCTAGCACGGCCCAAACGAAAACGCCAGCCATAGGCTTTCCAATGCCAGCCGCGCGGACGACCTCCCATCGGTCAATCTCGGCGCCACGTTCCTGTGTATGACCGGTGCGCGCACTCCGGTCGAGTCAAGGCGCCGTCCCCGCGCAAACGGTCTCGGGTAAGCGGTCCCATTAGCCTTATGAGCCGGTTGGTGACACGAACATGCGCAGACGCGGCGTGGGACCGCTCACTGGATAATGAACTTGGCGCCGCGCGTCACCGGGATTGGGGTCTCAATCTGTTTGACAAACTTGCGCGTGCCGTCGGGGAAAACCTCGTAAATCGCGCCGCCGAAAGACTGAAGCACGCTTTGGCCGGCCGCCAGCGTCCGCTCGCGAGCCGCCGCGAACGCGGAGCCCGACAGCGCCGGAAACTGGTTCTCCAAGTCTCGGATGTGCTTTTCTTCGTCGGCCATAATAAACGCGTCCGCGGACACAATACCTTGGGTCTTGGGACCGAGCAAATCGATTTCTCCCGATCGATGTCGCGCGCGGCCCGAACCGAACTCTTCTACCGGCCCCACGCCCCCGCGCTCAAGTTAACGGCATCCTGTTTCGTCCCAGAGGGACCACTGAGACTTGCCCGGTCGTTTTAACGCCGGGTTCAAGCCGCAACGATCCAAAGTCCTAAAGGGACGGCTGAGCTTCAAAACCAGCGGGATTCGATGGCGTCACGACTCATCCGTCCACTCTGGATTGTCTGCGAACGGCAACGGGCGTTGAGTCTTGACGCGTCCGCGCCAGCCTACGCGGACCTCGATCTGACATTGCCCGATTGTCAACGCCAACGAGCGGATTTCCGACACCAACCGCGAGGAGAACATCAACGCCTGTCATCGTCGTCGGAAAAGCGCCCGAAATGCTCTCGCCACCAGGATGAAATCAGGCTATGGCTTGCTCATGAGAGTGGGGAAACGTTCGCGGCGTGACCTGATTCCTCGGCGGCCGGCGGGTTATTTCGCCAGTTGTTAAAGCAAAGTTGAAATCAAGGAGGAAAACCAACTCGCCAAGGCATCGGTGGTCCGTGCGCCGCATGACCTTGAATGAGCGCGGAGCGGAGTTTCAGGCAATGGGACATTTTCATGTTTCCATTCAGAAGAATTGGGCCGGCACGTCGCCTGGGGGGAACCGGATAGGGAAGCGTGGTCCACGTCAGCGGGTTAAACGGGTAGGGAGTCGCAGGGCTTGCCGCGCGATGCCCCATGTGCCATTCTCCACAAGGCTCCGATAAATCTGTGCCCTGTGTGAGCCGGCGGGCGAACGTCCGTTCGGGGTCATGGCTTTGAGGAGTTCGTGCTTAAAAAATTGCGAGAATCGAGATGCCTCGTCCTGGTGGTGAATCTGACAAGCTGGGTAACCGTTACGAAGCTCTGTGGACGGTTCAAAATCTCCTTGATTTGCTTTCCGGTGACGCCGCCGCTCTCACGCCTGAGTCATTTGAGGAGTCGAACGGCGTCGAGTTTGTCAAAATTCTTCGAGACAATTCCGAGGAATTTCACTCAGCAAAACGACAGCGCTCGGGTCATGGCTGGCGACTGAGCGATTTGGCGAGGCCGGAGAAGGGTCGGTCCGTCCTCGGAGACCTCTTCGAAAAGGTCCAAAGGAATCCGGCCCGAAAGGTGGTATTCGTCTCAGCGACAGTTCATAGCGAAGCGTATGAGATTTGGGATCGCTCTCGTAAGTGCAAAACAGCCACCGAATTCAAACAACAGCTCAATACCAAAACGGCGCTCCACGATGATTTCACAAACTACGTTCTGCCACTTGCAGGGAACGACTTTGAACGTGCATTCCAGTTTTTTTGTTCCTTCCGGCTGGTTCCAATTGGCGAAGACGAGCTACGGCGAGAGAGCGAGCGGTTGGTTCGGCTACTGCTCTATAGGGTGGACGGCGCTGAGGTCAATACGGCCGAGGTGGTTCTTAAACTCGCTGATTACGTTTGCGGCTCTCTCGGACGCCGGTTGACGGAGCCCGATCTTTGCGCGGAGCTCCAGCGACACGGATACCACCTCAAGGATTGGTCCCGTGATCTAAATGCGTTTCAGGCAGTCGCGCGGTTAAACGAGCAGTATCTTCGATACATTCGGTCTGATTTGATCCTCGGACGTTCGATTCCCCGTGAGGAGGCCGATTCCATAGCCGAGGCGTTGCGTTTAGACGGTGCGAAACTGGCACAACTTGTGGTGGGAACTGCAGGCGGAGGCAAAAGCTGTGTGGTGGCGCAGATAGTGGAAGCTCTGCGGCACGCCGCGGTGCCACTCATCGTGCTCCGAATGGACAATTTGCCACATCTCTCCACGACGCGGGCTCTCGGTCGAGAATTGGGACTGCCAGACTCTCCCGCGCTGGTTCTCGCAGGCATAGCAAACGGAGCGCGGGCGGTTCTGGTGGTCGATCAGCTGGACGCGATGAGTGTGGTTTCGGGACGTAACGCTGGATTGTGGCAAGTCTTTGAGGAGCTTTTGGAAGAAGTTCGAGGCCGTCCGAATGTTCGACTTTTGCTGGCATGCCGTGAATTTGACCTCCGATACGATCCGCGGCTGGCCAAGCTTGTGAGGACGGAAGGGCCGGCACAGCGGGTCGATTTGGGGTTGCTATCGGTTGAAACCGTGAAAGCCGTCGTTACCGAAAGTGACAGCGATCCCCAGCGGCTCTCGTCGGTCGAAATCGAACTACTCCAACTGCCTTTTCACCTTTATCTATTTCTCCAGGGTGACCCAAACAATCCTGCGCCGTTCGGGGGCCCCCAAGAGTTGTTCGCACGCTTCTGGGAGGCTAAACGGGTGCGGGCAAGAACTGCCGAGGCAGATTTTGAAACAGTCGTAGGCGTCTTGTCAGATCAGCTCAGCCGAACTGAAAGCATCAGCAGTTTGGAAGAGGCTCTGGATGTGGTCGCGGACGATGCCGCGGTTCTGGTTTCCGAAAACGTCCTCGTCCTTGAAAATCGTCGGTATCGTTTTTTTCATGAATCGTTTTTCGACTATGCCTTTGCGCGGCGGTTTGTCGGGCAGGGTCGTGATTTAGTTCACTTTTTGGCGGAGGAATGCGCGGAGCAGCATCTGTTTCGCAGAGCCCAGGTTCGACAAATTCTCGCCTACCAACGAGACCGTAATCGACCAGGGTACTTGGCGACGCTGCGGGCGCTTCTCCGCGGGTCGCGAATTCGGTTCCATCTAAAGAAACTGTCCCTCGATTGGCTCGCGCAAGCGGTCGATCCGTTCGAGGAAGAATGGGGCATCGTTCTGCCTCTGTTACGGGACTCACAACTTCAGTGGGCGGCCCTCAACGTATTTTGGGGAAGGCTCCCTTGGTTCGACTTGTTGCACCGAATTCGAGCGATTACTACGTTGCTCGCTGACACCGATTCCGATTTCGTTGACCGGTGCGTCCGCGCGTTCACCCAAAAGGAGCTTATGACCCGACGCTCCACTGAAATCGCGGGTATTCTGCAGGCTCATCGCGGAGGTGGTGAGGCTTGGGATCGGCGTTTTCGAGAAGTGTTGCGATTTGGTCATTTTCATCATAGTGACGAGATGTTTGCACTCGCCCTGGGTCTGCAACAGGACGGATTATCCGACCATGAGGAGGATGTCCTATTCTCGGCCTCGCTGACCGATATGGCGACGGAACGTCCAGAACTTGCCGTCGAGTTTCTCGCCGGCGGTCTTGAGAGACTGGTTTCTCGATCGAGAGCAGAAGGTGAAACCAATCCGTTCGCCGGGCCGGAAGGCGAACGAGGCTGCGATCTGCATTTTCTTTACAAGACTGCCGAATGCGCTCCACTTGCGTTCGCAAACCGAATTGTCCCTATCGTTAAAGATCTTGTTCTTAGGAATGCACGAACGGCAAAATGCGGCGGCTACTATGACGAGATCTGGCGAATTCTGCAATCCGGAGGAATCGACGAATTTAAAGACGCTTTGCTCGAATCCGTTCGGCGGTCACTCTGCGAAATTGCTCGTCAAAAACCGGACGAATGTAATGCGCTCCTAGAGGGGTGGGACACGCTTAATCACAAAACCTTACGATTCCTACTGCTTTCAGCATGGCTTGGGAATCCCGAGCGCTTCGCGGCTCGGGCGGCGGCATATTGTGTGGCCAATCCATTGGCGTTTATCACCGGTTATGATGTTTTCGTTGGGAATGGTAACGAATTGGATGGAATTATACTCCCATTGCTTAAGCGTATCAGCCCATTGCTTGACAATCCTGTCCATGCGAAGCTCGAAGCTGCAATTCACGGTTTTTGCGCCCCTCACGAAAAGGACCGGCCGCAAATTCGGGGATATCGCGAGCTAAGTCTTTTCCAGCAACTGGCATCCGATCGCATAAGCCAAAGCAGCCGGCTGCGGATTGAAGAACTCGAAAGGAAGTTTCCAGAACCCAAAATCCCAACCCGGACAGGAAGGCGATCTCCGGTAAGCGACGAATCCGGCTTTTTACCGCCGCCGATTTCCACGGCCGTGTTTGGAAAGATGACGCAAGAACAGTTTATCGGTGCATGCCGGAGGTACGATTCGATTAAATCATCGCCAGACGGCAGCGCGTGGGAGCTTTGGACACCGATTCGAAGGGCTGCCAAAGCTGAGCGGCGGCGTTTTGCCTCGTTCGTGCTGAACATGCCCGATGATATTTTGCCGGTCTACTTTGATGCCATCCTTTCGGGCGTTGTGGACGAATCCATTGAAACGGAGAAAGCGCCTGACGGGAAATCGGACGTCGTGCTCCCGATAACGCCACCACTTGAGACGGAGCTATTGATGAGGGCCATCGAACGGGTTCATCGCTTGCCGGACAAACCCTGCGGCCCCGCAATTTGCCGGGTTGCTGATGCTTTGGCCAATCGACCGATCTCGGTCGAATTGGTCGAAATCGTCGGCGACTACGCACTTAATAACGAGGATCCCAAGAATGACGTTTGGGCCACCGATGCCGGCGGCGGCACAAGATTTTACGGGGGAGATCCGTTGTCGGCGGGAATTAATTCCGCGCGTGGAAGCGCCGCGGACTCTTTTAGCCGCTTTCTTTTCGCGCACCCCGAGATGGCAGAAAGACTTCTTCCGTACGTTAAGGCGTTGGCATTTGACAAGTCAGTCGCCGTACGGGCTGTAAACATTCAAGCGCTGACCGCGTTATTGAATACCCACCGAGACACGGCCGTTGAGCTTTTCCTTGGAACATGCATGGCAGGAGACGCATTGTGGGCCGTCGATTCGGTCGAGACGTTTATATATCACGCGGCGGTTACTCATTTCACCGCACTTCGAGCGCTCCTCCGGCGGATGTTGGCCTCCGTTGAAAAGCAGGCGCGGCACGCTGCTGCCCGACAGATCAGCGTCGCGTCATTTCGCAACGCTGAAGCCCGCGAGGACACGCAACTCGTACTCAATGGTGACGAAGAATGCCGACGTGCCGCGGCTGAAACCTTCGCGCGCCACGCGGCTTATGAGTCGCTCCGCGATGTTTGCGTTCAACACCTGAAACAGCTCTTCGATGATCCCAGCAAGCGTGTCAGAGAAGCCGCCACCGATTGGTTTCGAAGTCGCGAAGGCGTGTGGACGGAATGGCAGTGCGAATTGCTCAAAGCATTTGGGAATAGCGCAGCCTTCGTCGATGGAGGCGCGGAATGCATGATGAATTTAGAGAATACTCCCGCAGCGCTTCCGCGGGAGTTTCTTGATTTGGCACGGCGCGCGGTCGATCTGTTCGAAGAGAACAGAAAAACCAATTCACCTCACGCTTTCAGGTTCGCGTACAAGTTGCCTGCGTTGGTCATCCGGTTTTACGAACAAACAACGGACGTCGAGAACAAAAGGGTTTGCCTGGACTTACTCGACCGAATGCTGGCGCTCGCTTGGGGCGAAGCTGCGCGTGAATTGGACAGCGTCGATCGTGGATGACTTCAAAGGCAAATCTGATTGTTTTACGCTTTTGTGGTTCGCAAGTCGTAGCGGAAGCGGATGCGAAATCCCTAGTCACGGCTCGGCAGAGCCTCGCCCCACCGAGGAGGTTCGCTGGCGGCTGGCGCCGCCCTCCATTCACATATCCACCGCCAAAACTTCGTGCGCGAGGATCGATGGGATGGTGACGAGCAGCGCGCCGGCGCTCTCGGTCACGCGCGGGGTGTGGCCGTTGGCGAGGGGGTGGAGTCGGCGGGGTTTGATGCCGGAGGGCAACTTGAGGCGGACTTGCTGGGGACCGACCGCCAGGAGTTCGCGCATGGGGCCTTTCATCATCATTGGGTTCGTGAGGTTCACGAGGTGGATGGCGAGCGAGTCACGCTGGCGCCAGACGGTGACGACGAGGACGCCGGGACCGGTGACGGTGACGAGCGGGTCTTCGTTCGCGGCCCAGCGGACGGCGTTGGCCAGGAGTTTCGCGTGGTCGGCGTCGAAGGCTTCCCAGAAGGTGCGGCCGAGGTCGCCGGGGAAATAGACGACGCGGCCGCGGCCGCATTCGCGGAGATATACCTCGGAGATGTCGGCTTTTGGCGGGTGTCGATCGCGACCAAAGCGGTGTCGCGCTGCGCGCCTGCCGCGCCGTAGCGTAGCGCAGGCGGGTGCCCGCAAATTGTCGTGACCGCCCGCGTCGTCGCGACGTTATGGAGCGCCGGCGGGCGCCAGAAACGCGTCCCGCCAGCTATCGCGGAACCACGCGGAGGCGGACAGGGCCGATCAAACCCGAGGGCGCCGGCTCCTTGGCGACCTGTTTCTCTTCCGGGTCGGGAAAGCGATTGCCATAAACGGCGCGCAGTGGCCGAAGGTCTTCGTCGGGCAGACCGAGGAATCGATTCAAGGGCAGGTTCGCGACCGTGATCGAGAGCGCGTTCGTTCCCGGGTGGAGTTGGCCCGTGACGTCCACCTCGTAGAGAGGCGTCCAGGCGACTCCGGCGCTGACCCCGTTCAACTCGACCGCGGCGACTTCGTGAACCTGCGAAAATACCAGCCTCGCCCGCCGTGGCGCGGGCCGATCCCATACGATTTGCCCGGTATAGGTCGCGGTTCCCGAGTAAAACCGGCTTTCCGGCCAAACCGTCCACGAAACCAGCTCACGAATCGCTCGCGGGGTTGACCGGTCGATACCGGGGAACGTTACGTTCCACTCAAGGTTCAACTCCGTTTCAGAAACGTTTTCGACCCGGGCGGGCTCCGCTGGGCGCGCGGGAGTTCCCGGGGGCCGAGGTTCGATGACCGCGAAGATCGATCCCCGGGGCGCCAACTCGATCGGCGCGGCGATCAGGCCGTCCGGCGGTTCCACGAACGCCGCCTCGCGCGTCCTTCCGTCCATCGGGTCCCAGAGCGTCAGATGACCGTTGGCTCGCGGGAAGCGCGCGGTAAACGCCCGGCCCGTCGGACCGACGTTGGCCAGAAAATAGATGTCGCGCGCGCCGTCGCGCCGATGAACGAAGCTCACTTCGGGCTGGTAGGGAGAGAACGTGACGTCGCGCGGGACGCTCTCAAGCGCGTGAGCCAGCGAATCCAATTCATCCGGCGCGAAAATCGCCCGGCCCTGGCCGTAACGCCGTTCGGTCGTCCGACCCGCCGTCGTCGCGGCGGCGCCGAACATTTCGGTTACCAACGCGCGCAGGCGATCCGTTCGCCGCCGGTCGAGCAGTCCGTAGCTCCGGTCCGGCAGACGACGCGTGGCGATCACCGTGCCGCCCGAGCGACAGAACGCGGCCACTTTTTCGAGCGCCGGCAAATCCATTCCGGCCAGATTCGGAAGCACGATCACGCCATAATCACCGTCGCCGGCGGTCAGGCGCCCGCCGTGAACCCGGCCAAGCTGTTCGAGCGCGAAAAAATCGATGCCGTCGTAGTTGAATCCATGGGTGAGCAGCGCGTGGATCAGGTTCGAATGATGCCGCAGGGCGGTCGCCAAACCGAATTCATCCGTCTTTTCGCCGGAGACAAAACGGTCGCGCAACTGGAAGCCAAGGAGCATCTGATCGGTGGGACCCGCCGCGAAGATATCCTCGACCGGCAGATAGACGGCGACCTCGGCGACCGGTTTGCCTTGCCGGAGCAGCCATTGGCAACGGGCGGCGTAATCGGCGAGGTTCCGGAACCAGGGCCACTGCGGATTGTTTTGATTAAGGACCGGCCCGTAGTACGGCAGCCAGCCAGGGGCGCCGGCCGATCGCGGCGAATAGGCGAAGTCCACGCCGATAAGATCATTCAGGCCGGCGAGAAAGTGCAGATCACTCGCCAGTTTCAAATCGCTCAAACTGTCGGCCAGGCGGTTGGGCAGCCCAAGCCAGGTCCAGGCTTCGGCGCCGATGACCCGTTTGCCGGCCAGGTGCGCGCCCGAGGCCGCCAGGCGCGAGAGCGAGAACCCCTGCCATTCGTATTGTTCGCCCGCGGGCGCGTCGATGAACCGCGCGGCGGTCAGCGGCAGGGGCGGCGCGCCGTACGCCTCCATCTCGAATTTGACCCCGTGTCGGTGGGCCCAATCGTGCGCGACGCGGACGAATTGCGCTTCCGCCAATTCCGCGTGCGTCCGCCAGAAATCAAACCGCAGGTCGGGGGAGTCGGCGGCGCGTTCGTCGAAGAGTCGCGGCAGCCGGGGAAGCGCGTCGTAGCCGCGGCGTTCGCGAAAGCGCCGCGGAAAATCGGTCGTCCAATTCGCCCCGTAAACCTCGAGGCTGTCGCAAAACACCGACTCGACGCCCCCAACGCGCGTCAGCGGACCGACGACGGTATCGAGATACCGGCCGACCGCGGCCCCGTTGAGATGGTCCACCACCAGCCCTTCCGCGCCCAGCGCCGGACGTTTGACCCGCATCCCGGTCGGCCCGGCGAGAAATAGCTCGAGCGAGTTCGAACCGCGGACGCCCGTGATGCTAAACAGAAAGTCTGATTTCACGTCCGAGGTCGGGCCAGGGTGGAGGCTCGATACGGAAACCGCCTGGCGGCCGTGTTCATAGGTCGTCCAGTCATCCCGCAGGGAACCGGAAACGTCCGACGATCCGACAAACGCCGCCACGGGGAATTCGCCGGGGTTCAACGTCGGAATCCGCCACGTCCCACTCGCGCCTGGCTCGGACGGGAGCGTCAGCGCGCGCAGGCGATGCGCCGCGTCGCTCGACGAAACGCCCGGACCGCCGAAGGGCCAGCCGGTTCCACCCGCGAGGCTGAAGCGCAGCCCAACCTCACGCGCGCGTCGGGACGCGTAGCCCAACGTGTCAAGAAACTCCGGCGAGAGAAACCTTTGATTGTGAATGCCATTCGCCGGGTTCTCCATCGCGACCGGGTACATGAAAAAGGTCATGACGCCGCCCACGCCCGCGGCTTTCAGCAGGTCGAATTGATAGTCGATCTCCGGCGGCGTCCACGCCGGGCCAAAGACCCGCCAAAACATTCGTGGACGCGCCTCCTCGGGTGGACGCAGGAAATTCTCGCGCAAGCGTTGGGCGCTGGGAGTTTCCGCGCGTCCGCTGAACGGAAGGCAAGCGGCGACGATGAGCGCCGCGGGCAACCGCCACCAAGACCAAGCGTTTTTTAGCGTACCGCGAAAACCGCGGACGGCTCTCAGCTTCAGGCTGGACGGGTTCACGCCTCTTGAATCTCCGGGAAAGCGTCCGCCCGGGTCAACGACGATTTATCGGGCCGACGCAATCTTAGCAGGGCTCCGCTCCCGGGCCGGCCGGAGGCGCCCCGCTTCTCCCTCGGAGCGCGGCCCGGTGAGCCGCAGCGGCGCCACCCAACTGCGCGCGGGCGAACCGCCCTGTCGGCGCCATCAGCAGGTTCCATTGGCGTCACGACCAATCCGCGCGTTCATAGTCACCGCCATTATTCCGGCAGACGGCCGTACTGCCAGCGAACGAAGAATGGATCCAATCGCGCGAGAATCATGTACGCCCAACGCTGTTTCAACCGCCGCCACCAACTCTGGGATTTGCGCCATTCCGCGAGGTTGATCCGACGGCTTAACGCGAGCTTCGCTTGGAACAAGCCGCGCGCTTCCGCGACCAAGGCCTGGTCCGTCAAGCGAAGCATCAGCTCGTAATTGATCGACAAACTCCGGCGGTCGATGTTGGCCGAGCCGGCATAGACGGCGCCGTCGATGACGATCAATTTGGCGTGCAGAATCTGCGGTTGATACTCGTAGATCTCGATTCCGGCCTTGAGCAGGGCGCTGTAGAGGCTGCGGGAGGCGAGGCGCGCCATCGCGACGTCCGATTTGCCAGCCAGGATCAATTGCACCTTCGCGCCGCGGTGGGCCGCGCGAATCAGATCGCGCCGCAGCCGTCGATTGGGCAGGAAGTAGGCGGCGATAATCTGGACGCTTTGCGCGCGGGCGAAATCGGCCCGGAGCGCGCGCTTAAACGGGTTCCGCTCTCGCCCCGGCCCGCTCAATAACAACTGGCCGGCGTGGGCGCGGACTACTTGGTTCACCACCGAATTCCGCCAGCGCATGAAGCGTCGATGGCGAAACTCGCTCCGCGAAAACATGCGGTCAAACGCGTCCGCCAGCTCCGGCGCCAGCGGCCCGGTCAACCGGAGGCCGAGGTCGGACCAGCCCGACGTCACGCCGTCACCGAGGTACTCCCTCGCCACGTTAAAGCCGCCGATGATCGCGTGCCAATCGTCGCACACCAACAGCTTCCGATGGTCGCGAAACGCGAAGCCTTCGAAATGCAGGGGATTGAACCAACGGACCTCGCCACCGGCCGACTTGAGCGGCGCCCAAAAACTCGCGGATAACTCGACCGAGCCGACCGCGTCGATCAGCGCCTGAACTTTGACCCCTCGCCGTTGCGCCGCAATGAACGCCTCGAGCATGTTCCGGCCCACTTCGTCATCGCAAAAGGTGTAGGTCTCGAATCGGATCGACGCGCGGGCGTTATCGATGGCCGCCAGCATCGCGGCGATGGCTTCATCGCCGGTGGAGAGCCAGCGAAAGGATTCAGTTCGCTCGGGAGACACGCGAGGCGAATCTACACCAGCGTCGGCGGCGTCACAACCGCTCGCCTCGGTTGGGTCGCGGCGGCATGGGCCGCCACCCGCCCGGGCGCGGTGATCTCCCATCCGCCGGATCCATCCGGTCCGCGCGCGACAATGACGCTTGGGAGCGCTCATTCGACGTAAGCCTTGACGACGTATTGCAGCAGCATTCGCTGCGTGTTGAAAAACGATCCGTTGAGCGAAACGCAATGGCGCATGACGTTCGTGAACCCGTCCCGATTCTGAGCGAAGAGCGGGACGATCACCCGTTCCAGCTTGTCGTAGAGCGACGCGGCGTCCAACTCCCAGCGATCGGGATGGTCATGGCTCAGCTCGCATTTCTCGCTGATCGCCCAGCCGGTCTGGCCTTCGATCCAGCCCTCGACCCACCAGCCATCGAGAATGCTCAGGCTCGGCACGCCGTTGAGGGCGGCCTTCATGCCGCTGGTGCCGGACGCTTCGAGCGGTGGTTGCGGCGTGTTCAGCCAGACATCGACGCCGGCCGTCACCAGCTTTGCCAACTCCAGGTCGTAGTTCTCCAGGTAAACCAGTTTGATGTCGGGGAGCAACAAATGCCCGGCCTGGACGATATGTTGGATCACTTCTTTGCCATCCGAGTCGTTCGCGTGGGCCTTGCCGCCATAGACGATCTGCAAGCCGCTGGCCGATTTCGCCAGCGAGCGCAGACGAGCCAGGTCGCTCAGCAGCAGCGTGCCCCGTTTGTAGGGCGTGGCGCGCCGCGCGAATCCAAGCGTGAAAACCTCGGGCGCCAGGCCGGCGCCGGAAACCGCGTTGACTCGTTGGACCAGCGCGCGCTTGGCCTGCGCGTGCGCCTCCCAGATCTCCCCGCGCGGGATGCTGTGGGCGAAACGCAGGCTGAAATTGTCCGCTTCCCAACCGGGAATGTGGCGGTCGAATAGCTCGTGAAACGCCGGCGCGACCCAGGTCGCCGCGTGGACGCCGTTGGTGATCGCGTCGATCTTGTAGTGGCCGAACATGAGCTGCGACGTCTCGGCGTGCCGCTTGGCCACGCCGTTGACGTAGTGGCTCAGGTTAAGGGCCAGAAAGGTCATGTTGAGCGTACCGTCGCAGCAGAAGACTTCCTTCATCGCGAACAACTCGGGCCGGCCCAGGACGCGATTGACCAATTCCTCGGGAAACTGGTCGTGACCGGCGGCCACCGGCGTGTGGGTCGTGAAGACGCATTGCTGGCGCACGGCTTCCACGTCGTCATGATTGAAGATCGTCCGGCCCGCGCGAGCGGCCGATTCATCAAGCAATTCCAACGCGAGCAGGCTGGCGTGCCCCTCATTCAGGTGAAAGCGGTTCAAATGCGGGAAGCCGAGCGCTCGCAACATGCGCACGCCGGCGGTTCCCAAAATGACTTCCTGGCAAATGCGATAATACCGGTCGCCTCCGTACAAGTAATGGGTCAGCGTGCGGTCCCACGCGGAATTCTCGGGCAGGTCGGTATCGAGCAGGAGCACGGGCACGGTGTCACCGCTCACGCCCTTCACTTCGTATTTCCAGGCGCGCATGCTGATCGTCCGGGACTCGATGCGAACGGAGACGCGCGCCGGGAGTTCCGCCAGAAACGATTCCGGTTTCCAATCGGTGGGAGCCTCGTGTTGCCATCCGCTGGCGTCGAGCTGTTGGTTGAGGTAGCCCTTGCGGTGCAAGAGGGTGACGGCGACCATTGGCAGTCCCAAGTCGGCGGCGGAGCGGATCGTGTCGCCCGCCAGAACCCCTAATCCTCCAGCGTAGGTCGGCATCGCCTCGTCGAGGGCGATCTCCATCGAGAAGTACGCGATTGAGCGTTCGTTCATGCGGTTATCGTACGCCGGCGTCCGCCGAATGCCTCGCCGTGACTTGCGGTTCCCTCGCCCAAAGTTGCTCCCGGCCGCCGTCGTCCGCGGAAGACGCGTCAACGCCGTTCATCCCAGCGGGCGTCGATGCGACCACCAGCGCTGGCCAAATTCGGTGAAACAATTGCAAAAGAGGGAGAGCCGGACAGCCGCGAGTTGGCGAAATTGAACGCAGTTATTGAGGCAGAGGGATGCAAGAAATAAGTCATACGGCGAGCAGGGCTGCCGGCGCCAACGTGGGCGCCGCGTCGGGGGAGACCCCGCCCGCCCGCGAGCAGGCCACCGGCGCGCGAGCGGGGGACGTGGACGCTTGTTTTCATTGCGGCTCATCCTGTCCGCGCGAGCCGCTCGCTCGGGACGGCAAAAGCTTCTGTTGCCGCGGCTGCCTCACCGTCTTCGAGCTGTTGACCGAAAATGGGCTGGCCGGGTTTTACGAGTTGGGCCAAACCGCCGGGGTGCGGGTGGACGCCGCGACCACCGCCGAGCAATTCTTGTTTTTGGATGAAGCGGCCGTCCGCGAGCGTTTGGTCGATTTCGCGGACGCGCGGACGACGCGGGTCACGTTCCGGGCGCCGGCCATTCACTGCCTGGCGTGCGTCTGGCTCCTGGAGAATCTGTTCCGTCTGCAACCGGGTATCGGCCGCTCGCGGGTGAATTTCCTCCGCCAGGAAGTCGCGATCACGTTTGCGACCGGCGAGGTAAAACTGAGCCAAGTCGTCGCCCTCCTGGCCTCGCTCGGCTACGAACCAGACCTGAAGCTTTCGGACTTGCGGGGCAAGTCGTCGAACCCGCGGGCCGCGCGCCGCCTCTGGCTGCAATTGGGTATCGCCGGGTTTGCGTTCGGCAATACCATGTTGTTCAGCCTGTCGTCGTACCTGGGGCTGAGTGAGCTGAACGGTCCGGGTTTCCGCCACCTTTTCGGCCTCTTCAGTCTCGCGTTGACGATTCCGGTCGTGCTTTACAGCGCGCTCGATTACTGGCGTTCGGCCTGGGTCAGCTTGCGGCGGCGCCTGCTGAATATCGACGTGCCGATCACCGCCGGCGTCCTTGCCCTTTTTGCCGAGAGCGCGTTTGAAGTCGTGGCTCGGCGCGGCGAAGGCTACTTCGACACGCTGTCGGGACTGATTTTCTTCTTATTGGTCGGCAAGCTCTTTCAACGCAAGACCTACGATTGGCTGGCGTTCGACCGCGACTATCAATCGTTCTTTCCGCTCTCCGTCACCCGGCGCCGGGGCGCGATCGACGAAACCGTTTCGTTGTCGGGATTGGCGGTGGGCGATCGTCTGATCATCCGGAACGCCGAATTGATTCCCGCGGACGCGCGTTTGATCGAGGGGCCGGCGCTGGCCGATTACAGTTTCGTCACCGGGGAGTCGGAGCCAGTCCCGAAACAGCCCGGCGATCACCTCTACGCGGGCGGCCGCCAAATGGGCGCGGCCATTGAAGTCGAGATCGTCAAGCCGGTCTCGCAGAGCTACCTCGCGTCACTCTGGAGCCAGGAAGCCTTCCGCAAGGAGAAGGGAAATTCATTCCCGGCGTTGACGAATCAATATAGCCAGCGTTTTACGAAGATCGTGATGGCGATCGCGGTGGGCGCGGCGATGTTTTGGGCCTGGGTCAATCCGGCGCTTTCGCTGAAGGCCTTCACCTCCGTGTTGATCGTGGCCTGCCCGTGCGCCCTCGCGCTGGCGGCGCCGTTCGCGTTGGGGACCGCGCAACGCCTCTTGGCCCGGCGCCACGTCGTCTTGAAGCACGCCGGGGTGATCGAGACCCTCGCGCGGGTCGATTCGATTGTCTTCGACAAAACCGGGACGCTCACCGCTCCGGGGGTCGTCCAATTCTTTGGCGCGCCGCTCGCGGAAACCGAGCAGAGCCGGCTCGGGGCGTTGGTGGGGCACTCCACGCATCCCCTGGCGGCGCGCATTCATCATTTCCTGGGGCGGCAGCGGCGCGGCGCCGATGTCGTGCGCTCGTATCGCGAAACGCCGGGCGGCGGCCTCGAGGGCAACGTGGATGGTCAGGACGTGTGGCTCGGTTCCTGGGCCTGGCTGAAAGCGAAAGGCGCCGCATTGCCCGCCGAACCGCCCACCGCCGGCGGCGCCACGCACGCGGCCTTCAATCGCCGCTACCGCGGCACGTTCATGCTGGCGACCTCCCTGCGACCGGAGGTGGACACGCTGATTAACCGGCTCGGCGATCGTTTTGAACTGGCCCTCTTGAGTGGCGATAACGAACGGGAGCGCGACAGGTTCGCGGCGGTTTTCCCAGCGGACGCGGCGTTGCGTTTCAACCAAAGCCCCCTCGACAAGCTCGAGTTCATCCGCGGCCGCCAGCGGGCGGGACGCGTCGTGATGATGGTCGGTGACGGCCTCAACGACGCGGGCGCGTTGCGACAAAGTGACGTGGGCGTGGCGGTGGTCGAGACCCCGCGCGCGTTTTCGCCGGCCAGCGACGTGATTCTGCAGGCGGAGATGGCGCCGCGGCTGGACGAGGTGCTGCGGTTCGCCAAGGCCACCACGCGCGTCGTGCGGGCCAGTTTCCTGATTTCCGCGGCGTACAATCTGGTGGGCGTCACGATCGCGGCGCGCGGTCTGCTCTCGCCGGTGATTTGCGCGGTACTGATGCCATTAAGCTCGGCCACGGTGGTGGCTTTCACCTGCGGCGCGACCGTCTGGCTGGGCCGCCGGCTAGGCTCCGCGGCGGGGACGATCACCGCGCCGTCCGCGGCCGTCGAGCGCCCGTCCGCGGCGGCCCTTGTTCCGCAACCCGTTCAAGAAGTCGCCGTATGAGCGCGCTCTATATACTAATCATCGTCAGCGTCGTGGTCGCGATGGCCTTTCTGGCCGCGTTCATCTGGGCGGTCGCCACGGGCCAATTTGAAGACACCTGCACGCCCGCCATGCGGCCGCTGCTCGAGGACGATCCGCCACCGCCGGCCCGCCAGGAGATTTCTTCCATCAATACCGAAACGAAACATCCATGAAAATAGAGACATTCAAATATGATAACCGGATCGTCCGGGCCTTCGCGATTGCGACGGTCGTGTGGGGGATCGTAGGCATGAGCGCCGGCCTGCTGGCGGCGATACAGCTATTCTGGCCCGCGGCCAATCTCAATTTCCAGTACATCACGTTCGGCCGCCTGCGGCCGGTCCACACCAACGCGGTGATTTTCGCCTTCGTCGGCAACGGGATGTTCATGGGCATCTATTACTCCCTCCAACGCCTCTGCAAGGCGCGCATGTTCAGTGATCGGCTAAGTTGGCTGAATTTCTATGGGTGGAACGCGATCATCGTGGCGGCGGCCATCACGCTCCCGCTCGGATTTACCACGAGCAAGGAATACGCCGAACTGGAATGGCCGATTGACATCGCCATCGCGGTCATTTGGGTCGCCTTCACCGTCAATTTGATCGGCACCATTCTCAAACGCCGCGAGAAGCATCTCTACGTGGCGATTTGGTTTTATCTGGCCACGGCCATCACGGTGGCCGTCCTCCACGTCGTCAACTCGCTCGAGGTCCCCGCCAGCATGTGGAAGAGCTACTCGATCTACGCGGGTGTCCAGGACGCGCTGGTGCAATGGTGGTACGGCCACAACGCCGTCGCGTTCTTCCTCACCACCCCCTATCTCGGCATGATGTATTACTTTCTGCCGAAAGCGGCGGGGCGGCCGGTCTTCTCGTATCGCCTCTCGATCATCCATTTCTGGGCCTTGATCTTCGTTTACATCTGGGCCGGGCCGCATCATTTGCTCTACACCGCGCTGCCGGATTGGGCGCAATCGCTCGGCATGGCGTTCTCGATCATGCTCATCGCGCCCTCTTGGGGCGGCATGTTGAACGGCCTGCTGACGTTGCGCGGCGCCTGGGACAAGGTGCGCCAGGACCCGATGCTCAAGTTCATGGTGGTGGCGTTGACCGCGTACGGGATGGCCACGCTCGAAGGGCCGATGCTGGCCATCAAAAGCGTGAACTCCCTGTCGCATTACACCGACTGGACCATCGCTCACGTCCATACGGGCACACTCGGCTGGAACGGGTTTATGACTTTCTCGGTTCTCTATTGGCTCTTCCCGCGCCTCTACGACACGAAGCTTTGGTCGATCAAGCTGGCCAACTGGCATTTCTGGATCGCGCTGCTCGGGATGATGTTTTACGTGATCCCGATGTATATCAGCGGCATCACCCAAGGGTTGATGTGGAAGCAATTCACGGCGGAAGGGTTCATGCAATACCCGAACTTTCTCGAGACGGTGTTGCAGATCGTTCCGATGTATCGGCTCCGCGCCATTGGCGGAACACTCTACATCATCGGGACGTTTATGATGGCGTATAATCTCTGGCGGACCGCGAAATCAGGCGTGTTCGTGCCGGACGTCGAGGCGCAGGCGGCCCCGCTTTCGGAGCAGGCTCACGTGGATGACAAGCATCCGTGGGGCCATCGCGCGCTCGAGGCGAAGCCGCTCCTGCTCGCCTTCCTGGCCACCGTCGCCATCCTCATCGGCGGCGCCGTCGAGATCATCCCGATGTATCTGGTCAAAGAAAACGTGCCGACCATTTCGAGCGTGAAGCCCTATACGCCGCTCGAAGTGATGGGGCGCGACCTCTATATCCGGGAGGGCTGCGTCGGCTGCCACTCGCAGATGATCCGGCCGTTCCGGTCCGAGACCGAACGTTACGGGGAATACTCGAAAGCGGGCGAGTTCGTTTACGACCACCCGTTCCTCTGGGGATCGAAGCGGACCGGGCCTGACCTGCACCGCGAGGGCGGCAAATATCCGGACGCGTGGCATTACAATCACCTGGAAAACCCGCGCTCGACCTCGCCTGGCTCGATCATGCCCTCCTACACGTGGTTGTTGAGCCAAAAACTGGACGTCACTTCGTTGCCGGCGCGGATCGGGGCGCTGCGCAAGGTCGGCGTGCCTTACCCGGTCGGCTATGAGGCGGTGGCGCTGACCGAATTGCAGACGCAGGCGAACAAAGTCTCGACGAACCTCGTCACCGGCATGATCCATGCCGACGCCGACCGAGAAATCATCGCCGTTATCGCCTACCTGCAACGGCTCGGGACGGATATTAAAAACGCGCCGGTCAAACCGGCCCCCGCCGCGCCCGCGGTGAAGGCCGCGGCGGAAGCAAACACGGCGCAAGCCAAAAACTAATTGAATATATGATGCAAAAAATAGTCAGCGAAATCGGAGGCATTGGGATTTACGGCGTGGTCTCAGTCTGCCTGTTTTTCGCCGTGTTCAGCGCCGCGATGCTGCTGGCGTTTCTGCAAAAGAAGACGTACCTCGATTCCATGAGCGTTCTGCCCCTCGAAAGCGGGGAGCGGCGCCCGGAGGTGAAAGGAAGAACCCGCGATGAATAAGGACCCGAAAGAACCCCTGATGAGTCACGAGATCGACGGGATCCGTGAGCTTGATAACAAACTCCCCACCTGGTGGGTCTGGTTGTTCTACCTCACGATCGCCTTCGCGGCGGTTTACCTGATCTATTACCATGTGCTCCACCTGGGCAACCTGCAGGCGGCCGAATACGACAAGGAATGGAAGCGCGGCGAGGAGATCAAGTCGGCGGCCATCAAAGGCTTCGAGTCGAGCATCGGCACGCTTGAGCCGTCCAAGGACCCGGTCATCCTCGCTAAAGGGCATCAAACCTTCGCCACGCTTTGCGCCCCATGCCACCGGGCGGACGCCGGCGGTTTGGTCGGACCGAACCTCACCGATGATTACTGGATTCACGGCTCGAACTTCGTGGACAACCTGAAAGTCATCATCAACGGCGTGCCCGAGAAAGGGATGTTGACCTGGCGCGGCGTTTTACGGCCGAACGAAATCCACGCGGTCGCCAGCTACATCTACACGCTGCGCGGCACGCACCCGCCGAATCCGAAACCACCCGAGAACCAGCAGACGGCGCCGGCCGGCCCGAATCCGTACGAGTAAGGATCGGCCTCGTTATGCAGGAGCCTAAGAACATGAACGCGACCGAAACCGAGACGCCGCGCAGCCCGGCGCCCGAAGCCGACGCCCCGGCCCAGGCGGTTGACTGGGAGGATTTTCGCGACCACCTGGCGACGGCGGACAAAGACGGCCATCGCCGGTGGATTTACGCGAAACAGCCGCACGGCCGGTATTATCGGTGGCGCACCAAGGTCAGTTGGCTGCTGCTCGCGATCATGTTCATCGGGCCGTTCGTGCGGATCAATGGCAACCCGCTGCTCCTGTTCAACATCATCGACCGGCGCTTCTCGATCCTCGGCCAGATCTTCTGGCCGCAGGACGCGATCATCCTGGCGGTCGCGCTGCTGCTTTTCTTCACCGGGATCATCATCTTCACCACCGCGTTCGGCCGGCTCTGGTGCGGCTGGACCTGCCCGCAGACGCTTTTGATGGAGATGGTGTTTAGGAAGCTCGAGTATCTCATCGAGGGAGACGCCGGCGCGCAACGAGCCCTCGCCGCCGCGCCGTGGACGCGCGAAAAGATCATCAAGCGCGCCGGCAAACAGGCGCTCTTTTTCGCTTTGTCGTTTCTGATCGCAAATACATTGCTCAGCTACATCATCGGGACCGGGCCCCTTTGGAAGATCGTCACCGATGATCCGCGGCAACACGTGACCGGGCTGTTCTTCATGCTGCTGTTCACGGTGATTTTCTACCTCATCTTCGCGCGCTTTCGCGAGCAAGCCTGCACGTTCATCTGCCCCTACGGCCGCTTCCAATCGGCCATCCTCGACGAGAATACCGTCATCGTCGCCTACGACCATAAGCGCGGCGAAAAGCGGGCGCATCTCCATTCCGGCCAACTCCACCACGACCGCGAGGCCGCCGGGTTAGGCGACTGCGTGGATTGTCACCAGTGCGTCGCGGTCTGCCCGACCGGGATTGACATCCGCAATGGCACCCAAATGGAGTGCGTCAATTGCACCGCGTGCATGGACGCGTGCGACGCGATCATGGATCGAACCAGCCGCCCGCGCGGATTGATTCGCTACGCCTCGCTCAACAGCATCGAGCGCGGCGAGAAGTTTCGCTTCACCCCGCGCATGGGCC
The DNA here is from genome assembly GCA_964522665.1 of uncultured Verrucomicrobiota bacterium. GTDB lineage: Bacteria > Verrucomicrobiota > Verrucomicrobiia > Limisphaerales > CAZFVY01 > CAZFVY01. The sequence goes on from CAZFVY010000030.1 coordinate 34,941, forward strand.
TTTACGCCGTGGTGCTGACGGCGCTCGTCAGTTTGTTCGCGTTCCTCATCTTCACCCGCGCGGCGGTCGAGGCCACGCTCTTGCGCGCCCCGGGCGCGCTCTTCCAGCAAACCGCGACTGGCGACATCGAAAACCTCTACACGCTCAAAGTCATCAACAAGACCTCGCGCGATGTGCCGGTGGAATTGAAACTCGAGCGCCAAACCGGCGTTCTGACTCTGATGGGCGGCCAGAAGATGGTCGTGCCGAAGGAACAATTGGCGCAAACGTCGGTGCTGATTGAATTGCCGCCCGGCTCACTGCCCGGCGCGAACACCAAGCTCCGCATCGGCATCTACGCCGAGGGCAAACGGGTGCAAACCATCGACACCGTCTTCGTCGGCCCCCGCAAATACAATTAGCCGGCGCCGCTCGCAACCCACATTTATGAATCCCAAGCCCGCTTCCCGAAATCCGTGGCCCATCGCCATCATCGCCTTTTTCGCGGTGTTCATCGCGTTCATCGTGACCTACATCGTGTTCGCCACGCGGCAACCCGAGGACCTCGTGCGCACCGATTACTACGATGATGAAATTCGTTACCAGGACCAAATCGACCGCGTGGACCGCACGCGCGCGGTGCGCGCGCAAGCGTCGATCGCCTACGATGCGGCGCGGCGCGACGTCGAGATCAAGCTGCCGCCCACGCACGTCGCGCAACAGGCGACCGGCGAGATCTGCCTCTACCGCCCCTCCGACTCGCGGCTCGACCGCGAGATCAAGCTCGACCTCGCGCCGAACGGCGCGCAACGGCTCGATGCCAGCAAGCTGCAGCCGGGCCTTTGGAAAGTGCGGCTGTATTGGAAGGTGAACGGCAGCGACTACTATCTCGATCAATCGATCGTGGTCGAAAACCCGTCCTGATCGCAGACGTCATGGAACTCTGGACCGCGTTTCTGCTCGGCTTGGTCGGCAGCCTGCATTGCGCCGGGATGTGCGGTCCGCTCGCGCTGGCCCTGCCCGCCGCGCCGGGCGGTCGCGCCTCGTTTCTGGCCGGGCGTCTCGCTTACAACGGCGGTCGCGTCGCCACCTACGGCGCGCTCGGGCTGATGTTCGGCCTGCTCGGCAAAGGCTTTAACCTAGCCGGAGCGCAACGCTGGTTGTCGATTGCCCTCGGCGTCACGATCCTCTTTGCGTTTGCCTGGTCGCGAAAATGGACGCTGGGCGCGCCTCTCATCGGCATCGTGACCCGCGTTAAAGGCTGGGTCGCGATCATCCTGCGTCGCCGCGCGCTCTCCTCGTTGCTGTTGCTCGGCTTGCTGAACGGCTTGCTCCCCTGCGGACTGGTCTATGTCGCCGGCGCCAGCGCCGCGACCCGCGGCACGCCCGTGGCCGGCGCCGGGTTCATGCTGTTGTTCGGCCTGGGCACCGTGCCGATGATGCTCGGCATCGCCCTCGCCCGCCGGCCATTGCAGGCGGCTCTGCGCTTTCGTCTGCAACCGCTGGTCCCCGCCGCGGCGCTCGCGCTCGGCGGCTTGCTGGTCCTGCGCGGGCTGGGATTGGGGATTCCGTATCTAAGTCCAATTCTCACCGACGCCCACGGACTCGCGCTGAAGTGCCATTAGACCGCTCAAACTGGCTGACGTGCGTCAATCGCCTCGCGACCGGCGCGAGCGCTCATCCGTCATCCAGAGGTCACTGTCTGATCGAAGCCGAGGTAATGAGTTCCCGGTGCGGCAGGTGGTCGCGATTCCATTTCATCAGAACTACGTCATCATCCGAAAGCCAATAGCTTTGCTTGCCGAAACTGACGTGCCCGTCACAAAACGCCATGTTGGAGCCCCCAAGATGGCGATCGCTTGGGAGTTCTGAACGCACGGTCGCCATTCCTGGATTGGGAGTTAGCCAGATATTAATGTCGCCCTCGTAATTGGTATCGACGTTGTTCCAAACATCGCCAAACGCGATCATGTCGCTGGGCGCCATCACTTCAGATTCTGAAATCAGCGGGTTATTCGGCGTCCAAAGAATAGGGTAGCCGACCCAGCCGCCCAGCCCAAGCCGGTGATAATACGTCACGCTTTCCTCCAGTTGCATCCCGCCCCAATTGTAACCATATGGCGCCTTTTGGCCGCCGCGGTTCGATTGCGGGCATGACAGCCACGTCACGTAATCCTGCCCCATATACTTGTCGCCCACGATACTGTAGGAGGAGACCGCCTTGACCCAGGTGAATCCCCAGGGATTGCCGTTGGAATCATATTGATTGACCGGCGGATACTTACCCCAATCATCAAGGTACAAGTGTAGAGCGAGGCCAATCTGCCTTTCCTTATTCACGCAGGACACGCGCCGCGCCTGCGCTTTGGACCGCGCCAACGCCGGCAGGAGCAGCGAAGCCAAGATCGCGATGATCGCGATGACGACCAGAAGTTCGACAAGAGTAAATGCGGAATAGGTGGAATGCACCGCTCGCGTCCCGCGCCAGCGACGCAGACAGCCGTGTTTGCCTTCAATTCTGCACGTTGAATTGGCGTACACCGGTTCTCCTAGAGTTGAGGTATTATTCCCACAAGGCCCGGGGTTTGTCGAGACCGTATGTTTTCGGTTGTGGCCTCGCTTCGTCAGGACGGATTTCATGAAGCCACCCGAGTTTCATGAAGACTTCCGATTGCCGATGGACCCTCCGACGGCGCTTTTACTTCGGTCTTTCCCGGGCGCGACGACATGGCAATCCGGCGCGACGGCCGCGCAGCGGTTGGTTCCCGTCTCGAAGAGACTGATTGAGACACTACACTAGCCCGGAGTTTCATCGACGGGTTGGCCCCGATTTCGGTTAAGTCCTGAAGGGAGGGCTGAGGCCGGGCGATTTGCGATTGCGGACTCGGATCTCGGCCGTCCCTATCGGGACTTAAGGTCGTTCCGCCTTGAACCCGGCGTTGAAACGCCGGGCGAGTTTCAATGGTCCCTTCGAGACCAAGCGCGATCGCGCGAAACCTTTTCCCGCAGCCAAAAAAACGGCAGGCTCCGCGTTTCGGTCGTCAACGGCGTTGGATGATTTGAACGCGTCTCGGCCGCGTGACCCGCCGAAAGCGGTGTCGCGCCCGATTCTGAATCGGGCTTGCCCCGCAGTCCAAATTGTCGTGACCGTCCGCGCCGCCGCGACATTTTGGACGGCGGCGGCCCAGCCTTCGCCGAAGGCTTCGGCTCGGCCCATCGACCCTCAGCCGCGCCGTAGCGCAGCAAAGGCGGGAGAGCGTAGCGACGACGCCGCTTTCGACCGACCGAACGGGTGCGTTTCTGCGTCCGACGCCCAAAGCGGTGTCGCGCTCCGCTTGCCCCCGCAGTCCAAATTGTCCTGACCAGCCGCGCCGTAGCGACATTTTGGAGTGCGGCGGCCCAGCCTTCGCCGAAGGCTTCGGCTCGGCCCATCGACCCTCAGCCGCGCCGTAGCGTAGCGCAGGCGGGCGCCCCCCGCAAATAGCCCTTCGCCTACGCGCCTATCGCCTCGCTATCAGCCCGCGCCTGCTGGAGTTGCGCGCCTCGCGCGCGCGGGCTGGAACGAGGCGGAGCGCTTACGGCTGCGCGGGGACCTTCGGTTTCGCGGGGGCGCGGTCGAGCAGGAAACGGTTGACGGCGTTGAGGTAGGCCCGGGCGCTGCCCTCGATGATGTCGGTGCTGGCGCCTTTACCGGTGACGAGTTGGCCATCGCCGAAATCGACCTTCACGGTGACTTCGCCGAGCGCGTCCTTGCCTTGCGAGACCGAGCGCACCGAATAATCCATGAGCTTGCCTTTCGTCTCGGTGAGGCGGTCGATGGCCTTGAGCGCGGCGTCCACGGGGCCGTCGCCGATGCCGGCGTCCTGCACCGCTTCGGTCGGTTTGCCGGCGGCTTGGCGCAGGCGGACCGTGGCCGTCGGGACCGTCTGACTGCCGCTGGTGACGCCCAAATACTCGAGCGACCAGGTTTCGCGCACGTCGGTGATGTGGCCCTCGACCAAGGCGGTCAAATCGTCATCATAGACGAATTTCTTCTTGTCACCGATTTCCTTGAACCGGGCGAAGATCGCGGCGACCTCGGTGTCGGTCATTTTGAAGCCCAGGTGTTTCAAGCGCGCCGCGACGGCCGCGCGGCCGCTGTGTTTGGTCAACGGCAATTCGGTCTTGCCCCAGCCCAATTCCTGCGGGTCCATGATCTCGTAGGTCTCGCGTTTCTTCAAAATGCCGTCCTGATGCACGCCGCTGGAGTGGGCGAAGGCGTTCTCGCCGACGACCGCCTTGCTGCGTTGCACGACCATGCCGCTCAACCGGGAAACCAGCCGCGACGTCTTTACGATTTCACGCGTGTTGATGCCGCACTGAACGCCGCCGTAGAAATCGCGGCGCGTCTTGAGCGCCATGACGATTTCCTCGAGCGCGGCGTTCCCGGCGCGTTCGCCGATGCCGTTCATCGTGCACTCGACCTGCCGGGCGCCGGCGCCGACGGCGGCGAGCGAGTTCGCCACGGCCAAGCCGAGGTCGTTATGGCAATGCACGCTGATCACCGCCTTGCCCTTTTGAAACTCGGGCACTTCATCGTAGAGCCGCTGGATCAACGCGCCGTATTGCTGCGGCAACGCCCAGCCGACGGTGTCGGGCACGTTGATCGTCGTGGCGCCATTCGCGATGGCCGCGCGGCAAACCTCGATCAAGAATTCCGGTTCCGTGCGCGAACCGTCCTCGGGCGAGAACTCCACGTCCTCGACGTACGATTTCGCGTGACGCACCCCCTCGATGGCGAGGCGGACGATTTCGTCCTGCGCCTTGCCGAGCTTGAACTCGCGGTGAATCTTCGAGGTCGCCAAAAAGACATGGATGCGGCCGCGCTTGCCGGCGGGCTTGACCGCGGCGCCGGCGGCGTCGATGTCCTTGGTGACGCACCGGGCCAACCCGGCGATGATCGGACCCTTAACCTCGCGCGCGATGGTGTGGACCGAGGAAAAATCGCCCTCGCTGGTGACCGGAAAACCGGCCTCGATGACATCGACCTTGAGGCGGGCGAGTTGGCGCGCGATTTCCAGTTTCTCCCGCAAATTCATCGAGGCGCCGGGGCATTGTTCCCCGTCGCGGAGGGTCGTGTCGAATATGAGGATGCGGTCGTTTTTCATAACTTGATTCTGGATTTGATCGTTTATTGGTCCGGTTTAAAAGCAAAAACCCCACTGCCAGCGCGGCAGCGGGGTCGAAAAAGTCCGGTGTGAGCGAACTAAAACCCAACTGCCGCGTCGCGCAGCAGCGCGCCGGTAAGCAGCAGTCGAGCATTTAGATTCCGAATCACGCCGCGACAGTAAGGCCATTCGCGAAGGTCGTCAAGCGCGATTTTGTCAGGCGCTGATTTTTCTGCGATTGGGGCGCTGGTGGGGTGGAGGGGTAATGGGAGACCGAATGGGATTTGGAATGGGAGGCATGGTTCACGGCGGTGGCGGACGACAACTCTGGCGAACTCACGGCGCGAATACCGCTTGACGCGGTCGGCGCCGGATTCACAGTCTCGGGCGATAACGCGCGAAGTATTTGATTTTATGCCAGGCCTCTTTTATCAGCCCACGAGTCGGAGGAAATTTCTTACGGGAGCCTCGAAAGCCCTTGCGGCCGCCGGGTTGGCCGGCGCGGTCGGCCGTTGGCCGGACGGCGCGCGCGCGGACGACGCGGCGGCGCTGCGGGTGGGGCTGCTTTCCGACACCCATATCGCCGCGAACCTGAAGGACGGGTTCCGCAAGTTCGTGCCGTGGGACAATCTGCAAACGGTCCTGCCGCAGGTTACGGCGACGAATCCGGATTGGATCATTCTCAACGGTGACGCCGCCCGGCTGACCGGTGAAACGGCGGACTACGAGGCGCTCAGACGGGCGCTGGCGCCGGTGGCGGAGCGGACGCCGATCTACCTCGGCCTCGGCAACCACGATCATCGCGAGCGTTTCCTGCAGGTGTTCCCGCAGACGGCGGTCGCGCGGCAGAACGTCGTGACCAAATTCGTGTTCATGGTCGAGCGGCCCTGGATACGGTTCCTGATTCTCGATTCCCTTTTCGTGACAAACCAGACGGCGGGCCTCTTGGGCAAGGCGCAACGGACCTGGCTTGCCGAGTATCTCAAGACTTCGGACGCGCGGAACACGGTGATTTTCGTTCACCACACGCTCGGTGATGGCGACGGCGAATTGTTGGACGCGGAGCGCTTCTTCGAAGTCATTCGACCGCACAAGAAGGTTAAGGCCGTTTTTTACGGGCATTCGCACGTTTACAGCTTCTCGCAACGGAACGGCGCGCACCTGATCAACCTGCCGGCCGTCGGCTACAACTTCGCGGACGGCGAACCAGTGGGCTGGGTGGACGCGAAGTTCAGCGCCACAGGGGTGACCCTGCAATTGCGAGCGCTGGGCGGAAATCGCGTGGACGACGGCAAAGTGACCACGTTGGAGTGGCTCTCTTAGCCGCTGGGACGCTCTGAGGCGTGGGCGCATAAGGCATGCGCAGAACGCTCGCGCGCCGTAACGCGCGCGTGACGGCGCCGCGCGCCCGCCCCACCCGCGCTCAATCCCGCACGGCGGCGGAGACCATTTCGAGGACCCGGCGGAGGCCGTCGTCGCCGCCCATGCTCCCCTCGTTGAAGGGCGTGCGCGGGATCGGTTTCCAGTTTGTGCGCGAACCGTCGTATTGGAACGTTTGCGGCAGGCCGGTCAGCGCGGGATCGTATTGGCCGTCGGGACCGCCCATTTTGTAGATGACGATGTCGAGCGAGGGCACGACGAAGATGCCGAACCCGCCCGCGCCCGATTTGTAATAGGCGTCGCGCGGCGCGCCGGCCACGTGGCCATCCAAGTTGTTCTCGAACTGTAGACTAAACGGCGTGTGTGGATTGAACGGCGACGGCTGGTTGCAGAGCGCCACGTAATCCGCCGGGACCAGTTGCTTCTCCTTCCATTTGCCGTGATGCAACAGGCAGTAGCCGAAACGCAAAGCGTCAGTCGCGTGGACCGCGATGCTCCCGGCGCCGTTGGCGTGCGGCATCAGGTAATCGCCCCGGTGCAGGCAATAGGCCCAAGGTCCCCAGCCCATCGGCTTGGCGAGCCGTTCGTCGATGTAATCCTGCAACTCCATTCCGGTGACGTGCCGCAGGACCATCGACGCAATGTGCGGCGCCGGCGACGAATAGGAATAGCCACCCCCGGCGTTGGTCCACAAGACGGTGCGGATGGACGACATATCGAGGTCGCGAATGTTCTGCCCCGGGACCGGCGTCAGCGGCACGACCTTGCCATAGACCACGCCCGGGCTGCCCCCTTCGCCGTGATAACCGGCCGACATGCAGAGCAATTGCCCCAGCGTGATCTCCGCCTTGCGCGGATCATCCAGCGGGAACGCCTCGGGCAGATATTTTTCCGTGAACACCTTCGTCGCCAACCCGTCGGGGATCTTGTCGTGAAACTCATGCAACATGATCCCGCAGGCCACGCTGGTGAACGCCTTGCCGGTCGAGGCCATGTCGGGATTCGCGTTGCGATGCGCGCGCCCATAGTACTTCTCAAAAACCAGATAGCCGTGCCGCACGACGAGCAGCCCGCCGTTCTGGCTGCATCGCTGCGTGAAATCCCACGCCTGCTCCAGGCGGCCCAATTCCATTCCCGCCAACTTCCGAATTTGCCCGGCGTCCTTCAGGGTCCGCCACCCGCCCTCGCTGTCCGGCGGCGGAAAATACTCGCCCGCCCGGCTCGACGAGAGTCTCGCCAACGCCAAAGCCAGGACCACGGCGCGCCAAAACAAACGCCGTGAAATCGAACGCGCAAATGAGGTCATGCGCCGATGTAACCAGCGATTCGCGCGGGGTCAATGATTCAGTTTTTGACGACGATCGGGGCACACGCATCCCGATTCCAGAAAGCGCGTTGTGCGGCGATGCGCAACCCTCTTCGGGGTTGAACGGGCGCGAACCGGCGACCCAAGGTAGCCCCGGCGGCCGGGGCAACCTCGGGCTTCGGGGCGGAATCCTTTCAGGATTCGGGACGCAATCGAACTCTCTTCGCTGGCAGGATACTCTGCTCTGCGGGAACGTTATTTCAAAAAAGTCGTCCCGCTCGGCGCCAACGCGTTCGATTAGGCTAACGCAAGTCCTGTCGCAACTACCTTTCGAAACGTTACGCATGGCTGACGTGAAACGACAGATTCGCCCGCGCCCTTGGACTGCGGCGGCAGAGCGCAGCGCCGACGCCGCTTTCGCCTAGCCCCTCGCACCCGCAAGCCCTCCCGGCGCCCAAAGCGGTGCCGCGCTACGCTTGGCCCCGCACTCCAAAGAGCCGCGGATTAAAGGTTGCCGCGCCCTATGCGATGGCAATGCCGATTCGGAATCGGCGGCGACACCGCTTTCGGTCGGGGAACACGAATGGTCGAGTCGCTCACAAGTCGCCGAAAAGCCCCGTCGTCGCCCACCAAATTTGAGTCCGCCGCGGTCCGGCCAACCGAACCGACTTTTTCCCACTCCGCCACGGCTTGTCATCCGCGGTTAATTCGTTATCCTGCCTGAACACGACGGCTCGCCCCCGTAGCTCAAATGGATAGAGCTACCGCCTCCTAAGCGGTAGATCCCGGTTCAATTCCGGGCGGGAGCACCATTGCCCTCCAGTCGCTTGCGCTCGCGGTAAACGTAACGCCTATTCAAGGTGATCCACGAGGAGCGGTCACGTTCGGATTACTGGAGCGCTTTTCGCCGAGGCTTCAGCGCGACAAGTCGTGGCGGCAAAATCATTTTCCAGAGAAGCATTTTGAAGAGCGGGTTTTTAGTCCCTGTTTCCATGATTTTGCCACCGATGATTTTGCCATTCGGCCAGGCTTGGGTTTCAAGCCTCGTCGGGCCTCGGAAGCGCTGATTTAAGACCGCGCCCGCTCAGCTTTCGATGCCCAAGTCTTCGGTGATCGTCTGGAGCAGCGCCTTCGGCGGCGGGCGGAGGTAGAAGTGGCCGCCGGGCACGATCAGGAGCTTGAGCGGATGCGACGTGTGTTCGCGCCAGAGGACGAGGCGTTCGCGCGGCGTGGATGGGTCTTCGACGCCGCCGACGACGGTCAGCGGAACGCCAAACGGCTGCTCGCTGCGGCAGTCGTAGGTCTCGATGACTTCGAGGTCGGCCCGGAGCGCGGGCATCACGAGTTCGCGCAGGCCCGGGTGGCCCATCAAGCCGTCGGGAAGCTCGCGGTAACGCTGGCTGAGCGCGGCGAGGATCTGATCGTCCGAGAGATGGTGGACGTTGGTGAACGCGCGGACGTTCGGCGGCGGGGAGCCGGACATGATCGCCCGGTTTGGCAGCGGCCAGCCGCGCCGGCGCATTTCGCGCATCAACTCGAAGCTGACCACGGTTCCCATGCTGTGGCCAAAAAAGCAAAACGGCTTGTCGAGGAACGGCTGGATCGCCGCCGCCAGGGCCGCGATCAATTTCCCGAGGGAAACGAACGGCGCCTCCTTAATGCGGGTCTCGCGTCCCGGCAATTGCACACCGAATAACTCGACCGGTTGGTCCCGAAAATGGGCCGCCCACGGGAAGAAAACCGACGCCCCGGCGCCGGCGAAAGGGAAGCAAAAAAGGCGCGTCCGCGCGGCCGGCTTGACCGCGGGCCGGAGAAACCACGGGGGCGGCGTCAAGCTCATCGGGCGATCAGCCGGCGGCCACGGGGCGTTTCAGACTCCTTCTCGGCGCGCGTCGATTGACGCTCGTCGCCCGGGATCACGACGCTTTCTGCGACTGCGCCGCCTCCATCTGGCGGCGCAGGCTGAGCGGACGCATATCGGTCCAAACTTCCTTGATGTGAGCCAGGCATTCGGCCTTCGGGCCGCTTTTGCCGGCGTCGCGCCAGCCGAGGGCGTTATCACGGTCAGCCGGCCAGATGGAATATTGCTCTTCGTGATTCACGACCACCTTGTAAATCGTCGTATCTTCCTTTTCGTCCATAGCGGCAGAAGCTAGCAAATCCAGGGGGTGAATTCAACCTAAAACCGGGGGATATTGGGGGTTGAACTTGCGCCGCCGGGCCATAGATTAGGGAGCATGGCTAATGAATCGGTCGTCAAACTCAAGAAGCTGACGCAGGACGCGCAGGCGTTGATGGATGACAGCGCCATCGCCACGCGCGCCGAGGACGCTTGGACGCCCTGGCACAAATTCCTGCATTTCTGGGTCATGGTCGGGAAGACCTTCGTGCGCAACCGCTGCCCGGTCCGCGCGTCGGCCTTGGCTTACGCGAGCCTCCTGGCCCTGGTGCCGATGCTGGCGGTCGTCATGAGCGTCTCGAGCAGCCTGCTCAAGAAAAACGGGACCGACCGCATCGACGGGTTCATTCAGTCATTGGTCACGCAGATGACGCCGCCCGCCGCCGACGACATTCCGGGGTTCGAGGATTTTCCGGACCCCGAGCCGAGCAAAGACGCCGCGGCCAAGACGTCCGCGGCGCGAACCGAAGTGAAGCGGCGGCTGGATGAATTCATCGGCAACGTGCGCAGCGGCACGCTGGGGGTCACCGGCATGATCGCGCTGGTCGGCGTGGCGATCTCGATGCTGGCGCGGATCGAGGGGACGTTCAACGACATCTGGGGCGTGACGCGGGGCAGGAGTTGGTACGCGCGCGTGGTGCAATACTGGGCGGCGTTGACCCTCGGGCCGTTGTTCCTGGTGGTGGCGCTCGGGCTGACCAGCGGGTCCCACTTGCAGGCGGCGCGACGCCTGCTGGCTTCCACGCCGATCGTCGGGCATCTCATCTTTCAAATCCTGCCGATCATCGTGTTGTCCCTGAGCTTCGCCCTGTTCTACGCGCTCATGCCGAATGTCAAAGTGCAGTGGCGCGCGGCGCTGGTGGGTGGCCTGGTGGGCGGCGGACTGTGGCACCTGAACAACGTATTCAGCGTGCTCTACGTCTCGCGGGTGGTCACCAACAGCAAGATTTACGGCAGCCTTGGCATGGTGCCGATCTTCATGATCGGGCTCTATTTCTCGTGGATGATTCTGCTCTTTGGCGCGCAGGTGGCGTACGCGTACCAAAATCGCGCCGCGTACGTCCAGGCGCGCCAGGCCGAGGCGGTCAATCAACGCGGGCGGGAATTCATCGCGTTGCGGCTGATGACCGCCATCGGCCGGCGTTTTCAAGCGGGCGCCAGGCCGCCGACGATTCTTGAGTTGGCGGCGGAATTGGCCGTGCCGAGCAATCTCACCAGCCACCTCGCGCAGCAGTTACTGCAAAGCAAACTCTTGATCGAGATCAACGGCGCCGAGGCCGCCTACGCGCCCGCCCGTCCGCTGGCGAGCATCAGCGCCGAGGAGATTCTGCAGGCGCTCCGCGCCGGCGCCGGACAGGAATTGGTCACGCGCGAAGGCCCCGAGCGGGCGGTCGTCCGCGGCGAGTTCGACCGCATTCGCGAGCGCGAGCGCCAGGCCGCGGCGTCCATCACGCTCGAAGCGATTGTCCAGCAAGCCGCGGCCAGCCGGGCCGGGACCCCGGTGGGGTAGAGTCGAGCAGGCGTCACCGGGCAGCGCCCGGCCTACATCTTCCCGTGGCGCAGGATGGAAACCAGGAGCCAGGCGCCCATCAGCGCCGCAAAAATGTAACCGGCCAGGCCGACCACCGGTATGCCATGCCACATCGGCGGGAGATCGGCGTGAATGATGACTGAAGAGGCGATGATGAGCGACGCCAGCACCAGCGCGAAGGCGAGGCGATTGCTGACGCGTTCGAGCGTGTTGTTTAACGGTTCCAGGCCGTCGTGTTGGAACGTGATCCGGGCGCGGCCGCCTTTGAGCTGAGCGAGCACGCGGCGGATCTCGAGCGGCAATTCGCGGATAAAATCGCCCGCGTCGCCGCCGAATTCGAGGAGTTGCCGCAGCAATCGTCGCGGTTTCACGCGGTCGAGTCGCACTTGCCGGAGAAACGGCCGGGCTTGCGCGACGAGGTCGAGTTTCGGGTCCAGGTGGCTCACGAGACTCTCGGTAAGGCTCAGGGCCTTGAGCATGATGAACAGGTCGGGCGGCATCGAGAGTTCGTGGCGGCTCGTCAACGCGAACAAATTGTTAACCAGCTTCGCAAACACCATTTCGCCGACCGGGCGGTAGAAATGCTGGTGCATGAAATCCGCGACGTCCGCCTCGAGGCCGCGCCGGGGCGGGTCCAACTCGGCGCCGGCCAGCTTGAGCAGGGCGTTGGCGACGCCGCCTTCGTTCCGTTGCGCGATCCCGATAACCAGGTCGGCGAACGTTTCCCGCGTGCGCCGGTCCAGGAAACCCATCATGCCGAAGTCGAGGAAGCAAATCACGTTGCCGGGCAGGATGTGGATGTTCCCGGGGTGCGGGTCGGCGTGGAAAAAGCCGTGCGTGAAAATCTGCTTCATCACCAGATCGGCGATGCGTTTGGCGGCCTCGGGTCGGTCGATTTCCGCGGCGTCGAGTTCCTCGAGGCGCGAGGCCTTGATCGCGTCGATGTACTCCATCGTCAAGATCCGCCGAGTCGAGACGGCGCGGTGCAATTCGGGGACGTGAATGGTCGGGTCGCCCTCGAACTCGTGGGCGAAGCGTTCGAGGTGCGCGGCCTCCGCCGTGAAATCCAGCTCCTGTTCGAGCCGCCGCGCGAACTCCGCCACGACCAGCGTCGGCCGATGCACCTTCCAGCCCGGGACGTGGTTCTCGATCAACGCGGCTAATTGCGCGATAATCTGCAAATCCACCCGCACGATGCGCTCGATCCCGGGGCGTTGCACCTTGACGACGACCTCCTCGCCGTCCCGGAGCGTCGCGCGATGAACCTGCGCGATGGACGCCGACCCGAGCGGCGCTTCGTCGAACGACGCGAAGTAATCGCCCACCGGCCGCGGCAACTCCTGCGCGAGCGCCTTCTGCACGTCCGCGAACGGAATCGGCGGGACTTGGTCATGCAGTTTAGCCAGTTCCTCGGTGAACGAAGGCGGCAACAGATGGGTCCGCGCGGAGAGCAGTTGACCCAGTTTGACGAACGTCGGTCCCAGTTCCTCGAACGCGCGGCGCAGCCGTTGCGCCTGTGAGAGCCGGGCGATTTCCTCCTGCTCGTGGCGCATTTTGCGAAACGGCAGCCGCAGCGCGCTCGGCAAGGGCAAACGCTGCGCCAAGTCGCCGTAACCGTATTTCAAAAACACTCCCACGATCACGCGGAAGCGATGGACGTGCTCGACGGCGCGGCCGATTCTTTGGAAGGGGCGAAGCAGCATGGGTTGGTGGCGCGCGCTAAATTATTAACCCGCCGCGCCGGCGCCGCACGAATCCGCTCGATGATCCATTTCGCGCGCGCCGACCCCGCGAGTCCGTGGCAGCGTAACATGCCTTCGCGGTGGTCTCAAATGGGAATTCCGGATCGATCCGCGTCCCGATTGTGGGACGCCGGCTTCCCAGCGCCGGGAACCTTGCTGGGGGCCGCGATGGACCGGGTCGCGCTTAGTTATTCTCGTGGAACAAGTTTCAACGATCGCCCAAGCTGGCACGGGGCGTGCGAACAGTTCCGACGGCCATAAGCTCGAACCCTTGAACCCAGAATGAACGACATTCGTTACGGCATCCGGCTCTTATTGAAACAGCCGGGCTTCACGGCGGTGGTGGTCTTGACGTTGGCGCTCGGGATCGGCGCGAACACGACCGTCTTTTGCTGGATGCAGGCGATGGTCCTTCACCCTTATCCAGGCGTGGCGCAAGGGGAACGCATGGTCGTGTTGACCACGACCCGGGGCGCGACCATGTGGGACACGGTGTCGTATCCCGACGTAAAGGATTTTGGGGAATTGAAACAGATTTTCACCGGCGTCATCGCGTCGCAATTCACGCCGGCGAACGTCACCGTCAACGGGCACGCGCTATGGACCTACGGGCAGATTACGACCGCCAACTATTTCGACGTGCTGGGGGTGCGGGCACTGCTCGGCCGCACCTTCCTGCCCGAGGAAGATCAAAAACCCGGCGGCAACCCGGTCCTGGTGTTGAGCGAGGGATTCTGGCGGCGCGAGTTCGCGGGCGACCCCGGAGTGATTGGAAAAAGCATCGAACTGAATCGGCACAGTTTTACGATTGTCGGCGTCGTCCCGGCGGCGTTTCACGGGACGATGAGCGGACTGAAGTTTGACTTTTGGGCGCCGCTTTCGATGCACCAGGAGGTGGCCCATTTCGGTTCCCTGATCTATCGGGCGGATCATTGGCTGCACACGCAGGCCCGCCTGCAACCCGGCGTGAGCATCCCGCGCGCGCAGGCCGCCGTGGACACGCTCGCGCGGCACATCGCGGACGCCTATCCCGACTCGAGCAAGGACACGGGCGAACGAGTCCTGCCGCTCTGGCGCTCGCCGTACGGCGGGCAGTCGATCTTCCTCCCCGTGTTGAGCATTCTTTCGGTGGTCAGCCTCGGCGTGCTCTTGATCGTGGCGGCCAATGTCGCCAGCCTGCTGCTCGCGCGCGCCGCCGGACGGCAACGCGAAATCGCCGTTCGACTCGCGCTGGGCGCCGGGCGCGCTCGTTTAATCCGCCAATTGCTCACGGAAAGCGTGCTGCTGGCCACGCTCGGGGCGGTGGGCGGGGCGCTGTTGGCCACCTGGAGCGGCCCGGTTTTCGGCCTCTTTATGGCGCCGACTCACTTGCCGATCGGCTACGAGTTTCATCCGAACGCGCAGACGTTCGGTTTTGCCGCGCTGCTGGCGCTCGGCGCCGCCGTCGTTTTTGGGCTGGCCCCGGCGTTGCAAGCCTCCTCGCCCAACGTGAACCGCGCCCTGAAGGAAGGCGGACGTGGCTCGACCACCGGCGCGCGAGGCCACCGCCTGCGCGGAGCTTTGGTGGTTTCGGAGATCGCGCTGGCCCTGTTGCTCCTGATCGGCGCGGGGCTTTGCTTGAAGGGCTTTCAACGGGCGCGCCAGGTGGACATCGGCTTCGACCCAAATCATATCCTCGTGGCCGGCGTGCGGCTCGGCATCGCGGGTTACTCCGAAGCCGCGACGAAAGTTTTCTATCGCCAACTGAGAGAACGGTTATTGGCGACCCCTGGCGTCGAGGCCGCGGCGCTCGCCAGTTGGCAGCCGCTCGGCTTCGAGGGCGGCTCGACGACGACGATTGACGTGGAAGGCTACCAGCGAAGCCCCGGCGAAGACGTCAGCATTCAGACCTGCCTGCTCTCGCCCGGGTATTTCGCGCTGATGCGCATTCCCATTCTAAAAGGGCGGGACTTCGCCATTTCCGATGACCAGAAATCCGCGCGCGTCGCGATCGTGAACGAGGTCACGGCCAGTCGATACTGGCCGGGGCAAAACGCGCTGGGCCGGAAATTCAAGGTCAATCACGACGAAATCACGGTGGTCGGAGTGGTCAAGACTGGCAAATACCGCTCGCTCAACGAGCCGCCGCGTCCCTTCCTCTATTTTCCGTACGATCAGAACATCGGCGACCTCAATACCGGCGTCAGCATTCGGACGACCGGAGATCCGGTGGCGTTCGCCGGGGCGATGCGCGAGGCGATTCACGGGCTTGATCCCGGCGTGGACGCGTGGGTCACCGTCACCATGAACGACTACATTCAGGCGGCCTTCATGTCGCAACGGATGGCCGCCGCTCTCCTGGCCGCGCTCGGCGGCGTGGCGCTGGCGTTGGCGGCGCTGGGAATCTATGGGCTGATGGCGTACGTCGTCAGTCAACGCACGCATGAAATCGGCATCCGCCTCGCGCTCGGAGCCCAACGGACCGACATTCTCAAATTAATCGTTGGACAAGGCGCGACGCTCGGAGCCGTCGGCGTGCTCTTCGGCTTCGGCGGCGCGTTGGCGACGACCCGTTGGCTGGCGAGCTTCCTCTACGGCGTCAGCCCTTATGACGGCCTGATTTTCGTCGGCGTCGCCCTCTTGCTCGGCGTCATTTGCCTGGCCTCGAGCTACCTGCCGGCGCGCCGCGCGACACGAGTCGATCCGATGATCGCCCTGCGCGACGAGTGAGCGGCAAGATGGCAACAAAAACATCCGAATTCGGGTTTCAAACCGAACGTGCTTACGATTATGCCGCGCGGCATCATCAGACAGGGTGCTGTGTTCCCAAGCTGCGTTGCTTCATCCGGACTCGAGACGATCAGGAGGCTTGCCACCTCTTATTGGTCGCGCGCCTTTTTCGTTGACTCGCATCAGAATCGTAATCAGTCCAATGCGAAAGCATGCCTTACAGCGCCCCAATCCCAACCCAACCACGGGTGAGTACTTTCATTGATTAGCGCTTCGCGGTTTTTGTTTGCCCGTGAACCGCAATCAACTAAACTTCAACGAGTCTCATGAAATGGATCGTCGCCCCGAAAAAGAACAAGGCTTCCGCCGCGCTCGAAAAACGATTTCGGTGCCACACCGATCGATTCCGCATCAAGTTTCCAGTCGCGATTTCGGTGGGAGCTGCGCTCATCCGCGAATCAGTCCTACGGCGGGCTACAGAATCTCGATTCGCCCGCCGACGTGGGAACCAAAAAACAATCGCCCACGCGAGTGGATCATCCGATCCATGCCCGGGCTTCAAAACGTACGCTTGTCCTACAATCATTGATCATTTTGCCAAACAAATGTTCCCAACGACGGCATTTTGCGAAAGCTCCTCAGGGAATGCCATTCCAATTACGTTGAACCATCACGCTACTTCGGCAGAAGGTCGGAGTGGTGCCCGTTGGCGGTGCGACGAACCCGATTATATCTACGGCGTGTATCACCTACTACGATGCATCCGCGAGGGCAAGCTCGCTAGATCAACCTCAATCCTCCTTCAACACGAACTCGATGCGCTTCCTATCTGACATCGTACAATACTCTTATTCACCCGAAGAATTAAAAAAGTGCGTTCGGACGGCGGATTTTTGGAAATTCAATATCACCAAAACACAATTTAATCAACAAATCGTAGCCCATTCCGACACTTTCCTATCATCCGATTGTCAAATAACAAAGATCAACGCTTCCAGTCTCGGCAAGAATCGCATTTTCCATCCGGCTAGTATTCAGGACGCGCTCTGCCTTCGACGAACCAACAACATTATCAAGCGCGCTATACGCGCTTCTTCCTTAAATCGAGACCACGAGGTAAAACAGCTTCTTCACATTTTGCGTGGAGAATCGAAATGCCGTATCTTACGGACTGACATAGAAGCGTATTTTGAATCCATCCCTTTTGCTCGGATAATTTCCCAATTGGAGGAGGACGGTTTTAGAAACAACTGTGCCCTTTCCCATCTAAAACACCTCAATGCTATTTTAATAAGGGACTATGGCCTCTCCGGGCTCCCGCGTGGTCTAGCGCTAAGTTCGACGATAGCTCATTATACCTTACAGCCTTTTGATCAGAAACTCCTCAACAACGATGCTGTGATTTACTATACCCGCTACGTTGACGATATTTGCATAGTTCATGTCGATGACCCTCAGAGCATCCAAACGAGTATTCAAGAAGCCCTGCCGCGCGGGTTGAAGCTAAATAAATCTAAAACCCAAGCGCTAGAACTACCATCCGCTAACACCTTACATTTTTTGGGATATAGCATTTGGCTCGAGCGACCGCATAAGGTATCGATTGCCGACAACAAACTTGCGAAAGCCAAGAAACGAATAGTTCTGTCACTAAAGGGATTCCTGCGTGATAAGGATTTTAAGTTGCTATTAGACCGACTCCGATTCCTAAGCTGCAGCACACGAATGGATAAAGTCGGGAGAAAGGTGCCAGTTTGTACGGGCTATCGGCATGTATACCGCCGCTGTGATGATGAAACGGCGTCTGAGCAGTTGAAATCCCTCGATTCGTTTTTGCATGGCATCCTAAACTCGAAACGGTATTCGTTGGGGCGCGCACTCCGTCAGCTACTGACGACCGAACAGGCTCAACTTTTGCGGACTCCGTCATTCCAGAAACATTACGCAGGTAGATTGACGTTCAAAGTTGAACCAAGAAGACTTTCGGCGATCAAGCGAGCGTGGAAATATGAGTAAGGCTCGAATCAATCAAAAAGCAAAAGCGCGGTGCCTGCTCACCGAGATCGCACCCTATGAGACACCGACACTTTTTTCAAACTGGGGTTCATATAACTACATTTGTTCGATAAAAGATAATCCTCACCCGCCGTATCTCAAAAAGTTATTTGAACGCAAAAATACGTCTGTCCCGTATAAGTATCGGATAAACAAAGACGGACTAAGCACGCGAACGCTTTCACTAGTTCACCCTAACAACTCTGATCAAATCGTTAACTTTTACGATCGATATGACATTGCGATCATTCGCGCGTGTAGGAGGAGTCTCTTTTCCCTGAGAGCGCCGCATCGTATCGCAAGGTTTTACACATTTTCAAAAGGCCTCGCAAATGAGGATAGGAACGTCGAAAGCATTACCGAAGAGACCGCGTACGCATCTTCGTATTTTGCGTACGATCGCTTTTCGCATTTATATAAGTTCTTTGATTCGGATGAATTTACCGAATTGGAGAAACGCTTTTCTCAGATGCAACATTTGGACATCGCTACATTTTTCCCGAGTTTATACACGCATTCTGTTTCTTGGGCGATCCGGGGTAAGGTGAGAGCCAAACATCAACAATTTGGTTCCGGCAGACCAAGTAAGAACGATGTTGCACCCGCGTTTGATGTTGCCTTTGACGGGCTGCTTCGACATCTAAATTACGAAGAAACACACGGAATTCCTATAGGACCGGAGTTGTGCCGAATTTTCTCAGAGGTGATTCTTCAAAAAATTGATTCCACCGTCGCCGAAAAACTTAAGGCGAACAAATTGGTGCTCGGAAAGGAGTATTGGTGCTATCGCTATATCGATGATTATTATGTGTTTTTCAATGACTCAAATGTGTTTGCCCGTTTCCGGAAATGTTTGTGTGAAGAGTTGGAGAAGTATAAGCTCTATTTAAATAGGGATAAGGATCGCGCCGCTACGAGGCCTTTTATTTCGAATCTCAGCATTCGGAAGCTGGATATTTCATTATACTTAAATGAACTATACGACCGAAGAGCAAAATTGCGCTCGTGCAAATCTGCAAACGAGATTAACAAATTGCGCGCTTTGATTAAGCACGGCGAGGTGGGGTTTTCTGGAGTCTCGGCGTTTCTTCTGACGTCGCTGTTTACACACATACGAAGAATATTTAGGGCGCTTGAAGTGGAGGCAGACCACATTAAGTTGTTTGAGGTTCTTTATGTTTACCTCGATTTAACGTTCCACGTGTTTCAAATGGATATCCGAGTGGTGACGTCATTTAAGATCAGTGCGATTATACTCGAGATTACGAGAAACTTGAATCGTTTACCGCTTTCGGACCAAGCGAGACTAATGGATAAAATCGTGTTTGAAGCGAGAAGCGCCTTTGAGAGCGCGCTATTTCAGGGCAACTCGGTGGAGTGCATGAACATCCTGATAACCAACGCCATCTTTTCGGATAAATATCCAATCGCGCCCCGAGTAATTGAGGAGTGTATACGGAGGCTCCAGGATCGGCATGATGATGAGTACACTGCTAAAGGCAAAGGCCGAATAACGTATTTTGAGATTGTTTCATTACTGTTTTACTTAAGGGACAATCCTCTTTACGGAACACTAAAGGCATTGGTGTTGGCGGAATCTAAAGAAGCGATGTCTCGTTACGATCCACGCCATTACTCTGAAACGGCTTACCTACTGCTCGATTTGTCTGCGTGTCCGTTTTTAAGCACGACCGAAAAGGATGATATAATCCAAACCGCCATGCGGCTTGAGTCAGATAATGTTACCGTATCGGATGTTGGTTGCTTTCGAAACTTCGTTGGTAAGTACAATTGGTATTTCAATTGGGTGCCTTTGGCTCCTGGAGCGATCAAGACTGGATTGGAACGCGACAACGATGAAATGAATCCGAATTATAACCTGAATAGGCACGAAATGTTGAACGTTCATTTACTTAAAAAGCAGCATTGCTTAGCTTATTGATATTTTGTGGCGGTCTCAATGCGGAGGGCAACCTCTGAAGACTCGTTTTACTATGCCGATACATTATATAGTGTATGTGCATTCGAAAAAGAGAGTGGCGCAAGTCACACACACCGAGAGACCGCCACTTTTTTTGGAGGAGCTTGCTTGCAGTGCAAGATGTGGAAAATGGGGACGTGCAAATTAAACGCGCAACGCGCTCCGCGGTTTTGCGGCGCGCGTTGCGGTGACCCAACGAACCCGCCGGCCCGGCGCCGTTCGAAATGGCGCGGACGCCGGCGGAGAGCATCGTTACGGAAAGACGGGCACAACCTGCCCGCGGATTTCGCCGCCGCCGTTGTTCAGCGTGTGAATGTTGGCATAAACCAAACCATCAACGAGGTAACCGAGTTGATCGGACGTCAGCGTCAAGGTTCCCGCCAGCACGCCGTTGGTTCCGCTGAAGCCGAGCAGCGGGTGCAACACGTTGGCGGGCATGCCCACCGGCGCCGGACCGTGAATGTGGGCCGCCACGGGGGTCGAGGAGAGGCCGGAATACGCGACGTTATAGATGAATTGGTTTCCAACCAAACTGAAGACGCCGGAGCCGGTCGCCGAGGTCGTCACCGCCGGCGTCTCGTTGGCGCCGGCCAACGCCGCCGCGAAATGGATCGGCGTCACCTGGCCGCGGATTTCACCGGCGGGATTTGCGGACGTGTGGATGTTCGCGTAGATCTGCCCATTGGTCAGCGCGGTCATTTGATCCGCCGTCAACGTCAACGTGCCCGACATCACGCCATCGGCGGCCGCTCCCAACGGGCTAAACGGCTGGAACACGCCGGCGGCTTGCGCGCTCGTCGCGGGGCCGTGGATGTGCGCCGCGATTGGCGGACCGGTTAATCCGGCGTAGCTGATGCTGTAACTCAACGCGTTGCCCTCCAGGCTGAAGAGGGCATAGCCGACCGCGGGCGTCGTAACCGGCGTCGGTCTTTCGCGGTCCCCGTTCATCCACGCGGTGAACGGCGTGACCACCGCGCTCGTGTGATCCTGCAACCGATAGAAGGACGTCGCCGAGTCCGTAGGCACAATCGCGGTCTGGTTCGAGGTCGTCAGAATATCCACCCAGTTCGACGCGCTCAAACTGGTTTTGCGCTGGAGAAGATAGGGTGGCGTGCCGCCCGACCAACTCAGAGTCAACGCCGGGCCGCTGGGCGTGACGCCCGTGAAATGGAGCGGGGCCACGACCGTAATGCTGCCGAACAATCCGTGGTCCTCGGGCGAACCGCCCGCGCCGATGCCCGCCGTGAAATAGAGCGTGTTCGTATCGCCGCCGCTGCCGCCATTTCCGAATTTGAGGCCCCACAGCCCTTGGATTGAAATCGGTAGTCCCCTCGGGTCCAGTAGTGTGCCCAGGAAAAGGCCGGTTTGCGGATCGAACGCGTTGATCCGGCCGTCGGCGAAATTGCCGACCAGCAGATCCTCCGCCCATAACCCGAAGCTACCGGGCGCCAGCGCCAGACCCCAAGGCGAATTTAACGGGCCGTTCGAGACGAGGCGTCTCACCCGATTGCCGCTCGTGTCGAAAACATTGAGGTAGCCGTTGCCCGGACCGCCCACGTCGTCATGCTTGTCGGCGTCCTGCTTCGCGTAAGTGACGTAGAGACTGCCGCCAAAATTCTGCACGTTAAAAGGCGCGAATCCGGCGGGGATCGTCGAGTCAGAAAACGAACCGGCGAGTTTGACGCTGGCGTAATTGGCGTCGAAAACGTCGATGGTTCCCGCGTTAAAATTCGCCGCGTAAAGATAATTGCTCGCGCCGACGCTGCCGGCCGCCAGCCCTTTGTAAACGGCGCCCGACGCGGAGTTATCGACCTTGAGTACCGCGGCCGGCCCGCTGGCCCAACCGGAAATCGTGCCGTCCTCAGTCGAGAAGATGAATCGCGCCGGCGCGTTCGAAGCGCCGGACGGGACGACGAAATTGGTCGTGCTGTTGAAGATGATTCCCGTCGGCGAAGCCGGCCCGGCCGCGCCGGCGGGAGGCGGAATCGTCACCACGAGCGCTTGGATTGCGCCGGTCGAGTTATAAAGCGTGGAGACACCCGCATGATTGTCGGAGATCCAGAACGGGCTGGTGGCGCTGGTGGCGATGCCCCACGGGTTGACCAGATTGGTGTCGATGATCGACGTCAAGCCCGTCACGTCCGAAACCAGGTTGTGTTCCACGTCCGGCCCGGTCGGCGTCACGACCGAGAGGCTGCCGAAGAGTCCGTGATCCTCGGGCGCGCCGCCGCCGGGAATGCCGGCGGCAAAATAGAGCGTGTTCGTGTCACCGCCATTGCCGCCGTTGCCGAATTTCAACCCCCAGAGACCGATGTTCACCACCGGATCTCCCGCGGGGTCTTTCAGCGTTCCCCAATAGTCGCCGGAGGTGGGATCGAATACGTTGATTCGGCCATCGGCAAAATTGCCCACCAGCAGGCCGCCCCCGAACGCGCCGAAACCGCCGGGCGCCAGCGCCAACCCCCAGGGGGAATTCAACACGCCGCTGGAGACAAGCCTTTTAACGAGCACGCCGCTCGTCGTGAACACGTTGACGTACCCGTTCCCCGGACCGCCCACGTCGTCGTGTTTATCGGCGTCCTGTTTGGCGTAGGTCACGTACAGGCTGCCACCGAAGTTTTGAATATTAAACGGCGCGAAGCCCGCGGGAATGGTCGAATCGGCGAACGTGCCGCTCAGCGTGGCGGCGGCGTAGTTGGCGTCGAAGACGTCGATGGTTCCCGCGTTGAAATTCGCCGCGTACAGATAGTTGCTGGCGCCGACGCTGCCGGCCGCCAAACCCTTGTACACCGCGCCAGATGCAGATTTATCAACCTTTAAGATGGCCGCGCCCCCGCTGGCCCAGCCCGAGATCGTGCCGTCCTCCGTGGCAAAGATGAATTTGGCCGGGGCGTTGGTGCCGCCGGATGGGACGGCGAAATTCGTCGTGCTGTTAAAAATAATTCCCGTGGGCGCCGCGGGCGGAGTCCCGCCGGCCGGGGGTGGAATCGTTACGACGAGCGCTTGAATGGCGCCGGTCGAATTGTAGAGCGTGGAAAGGCCGGAATGATTGTCGGAAAGCCAGAACGGGCTGGAGGAACTGGTGGCGATGCCCCACGGGTTGACGAGGTTCGTGTCGGTAACGGCGGCGACGCCGGGCAAATCGGAAACGAGATTGCGCTGCAGATACGCCGTTTGAGCTTGGGCCGAACCGGCCAGGAGCAACGCCGACATCACCAGGATTGTCGCACGGGCGCGGTGGCCTAGTCGGGGAAGTTGAAGCGCTGACAAGGATAAGGAATGCTCATCGAATTCATTCATATGGGGTCCTTTCAAAGGTTTCATGGTTCCAATTCCAGACGCTTCCGCCCGGGCCGAGCGGAAGACGTTCATGCTATGGTGAGATGAGCGGAGCGAAAAAAAGTTCCCGGCGAGTTGTCCCCATCGCGAGGGGTTTAGCTTTGCGCCAAGGTTCGAGGAGCGCAAGCGAGCGGCGCAACGATTCCGCCCGCGGCGCCGAAGAGTATGTATCTGACGAAATGAAACGACGCCGGACCGTTCGGTCCAGGAGGCGAGCGAGCGTTGAGGATTAACGCGCGTCCACGCGCGCGGAGGTCTCCACCGTGTACCAATCACCGCGCAGCCAATCCGCGATCAGCCCAATCGCGTGGGCGTCGAGGATTTGATCGGCGCCGAAGGCCGGCATCCGGTCATTGCGTTTGCCGTAGAAACGCTCGTGTTTGGGATTCGTGATGAAGCTGATCAGCCAATCGCGCGAGGCGTAGCCGGTGAGGTCCGGGCCGGTCGCGTCCTCGTCCGTCTTGTGAAATTGATGACATTCCGTGCATCGGAAATCCGAACCGGTCAAAAGCGATTTGCCTGTCGCGATCAGTTTGGCGTCGGCCAAGTCGGCGCCCGACTGCGATTTGAGTTGCGCCTCGGCCGAGATGGCGGCCAGAACTTCGCGCAGCTTTTCCTTCATGTCGGGCGCAAAGCCGGCGACGTCTTTCTTGACGAATTTAACCATGCGCGAGTCCTTGAATTTCGTGCCGCCGAAATAATTGGAACTGGTGATGCGGTCCGGGTCCAGCAGGCCGGCCAGCCAGGCGCGGCTGCCGAACCCCTTCAGGTCCGAAGCCGCGGGCGCGTCCTTGACCGCGAAACCCTGGCCATCATGACCGTCGTAACGATGGCAACTGGAGCAGTTTTTGGCGAAGAGCTTTGGCCCTTGCGTGAGCGGGTCATCGCGCAACAGGGTCACGGCGCCGGTGGCCGGAATGCCGTTGGGAGATTGGGCCAGGGTCACGACGCGCTCGGCGTCGCGGTCGGCTTGCTCACGGGCGGCCAGGTAACTGGCGTTGCCGCGATCCTCGGCGAGGGCCGACATCGTCAGCCGGCCGATGCCGCCGAGCAGCAGGAAGAGCAGGAGCACATTCAGCCAGTGGCCGACGCGTGACTTTCCGATGAGCGGCATCAGCGCCACGAGCGTCGCGATAATCCCGGGAATGATCATCGCGCCCCAGATTTCCGTTCCACCGGGGAAATACTTCAGGAACTGGAAGAGGAAGAGAAAATACCACTCGGGTCGGGCGGCGGAGTATTGCTCGGAGGGATCGGCCGGGGCGCCCAGTTCGGCGCCGTGATGGCGCAGGATGAGAACGAGCACGGCGGCCAGGACGGCGAGACAGGCCACCGCATCCTTCAGCACTTGATCAGGCCAAAACGCCGCGTCGCGCCGGCGAAACGGCTGCTTCGCCGTGATTCCGTGGCGACGGAAAAGATAAATGTGCCCGACCAACAGCGCGACGATCGCGCCCGGCAGGACGCCCGCGTGCAGCGCGAAAAAGCGGGTCAACGTGTGATGCCCGTAATCGGCGCCGCCGATGATCAAACGCTGCAATTCGGGTCCGACGAACGGCGTGATGGCCGCGATATTCGTCGCGACCTTGGTCGCCCAGTAACCCTTTTGATCCCACGGGAGCAGGTAGCCGGTCAGCGACAACCCAAGGGTCAAACCAAGCAGCGCCAGCCCAAACCAGAAATTCACCTCACGCGGCGCCTTGTAGGCGCCATCGATCACGACCTGCATTAAATGCAGCACTAGCAGGACAGTCATGGCCTGCGCCGTGAAGTGGTGGAGTCCGCGCAGGAACCATCCGCCGGTCATCTCGTGCTGAATGTAATACACGCTTTCCCACGCCGTCTGCGCGCTCGGGCTGTACGCCATCCAGAGGACGATCCCCGTAATGAATTGGACCGACAGCGCAAATGTGAGCGTGCTCCCCCAGACGTAACGCCACCGCGCGCCGCCCGGAATATTCTCGTAAAGCGCCTCGTGGGTCAGCTTGCGGACGCCGGTCCGATGATCCAGCCAGTCGAACAAGGCTTTCATGCCACGGGGATTTTCTCTTTGCGGCCAGCCTCGTAATTCTGGAATTTTACCCAGACCTCATTCTGATTGCGGATTTCCCATTCGAGGCCGTCCAAGGCGCGCGGGCTCGGGCTGCGCGGATCCTTCAGCGTGCCGTCCACGTTGAACAAGCTGTTATGGCACGGGCACAAAAAACCGTCCCGATCCGCCCGATAATCGACAAAACAGCCGGCGTGCGGGCAGGTCACGTTCAACACGTGCAGATCCTTCTCGCCCGACCGGCGAATATAGACCGCGCCGACCGGCACGTCGGGAAAGCGGTTCCACGCGTCCGTACGGCTGGCGATCACCGAGAATTTCCGGGGCACGCCGTCGGCGGGCAGGGCGTCGAGCGTGGTGACGCGCAGCATCTTCCCGCCTTGGGACTTGCGGCGGATCGGGTCGAAAAAGACCACCAACCCCGCCACGGCCGGAACCAGGCCGACGATCCCGCCGATCACCATCGCGCAGAATTGTTTCAAGAAACCGCGCCGCTCCGGACTGGGGGATTCAATTGTTTCGCTCATGATCGCGCATTCAACTCGTCGGGCCGTGAACCCCGGCAGATTAACGGAAACCGCGCCGAGCGCAACAGCCATTGCCGACGCATCCAAGGGTGATCGCCCGATTTGTCCGCGCTGATCGCCGATCGCCGCCAGCAGGGCCGCCGCGCCGCGGTGGCAAGCTCGCGCTAGCGCGCGAGGGTTCTCCCGAACGACGCGAGCGTCCGAGTCAACGCCTGGCGCCACCGACGCTCGTGGTAGGATGCGGCGCCTGCGAAAAGGTTCCCCGTCGAAAGTGGCGCTCGATCCTCCGCCCGACGCTGGATGGCTCCAGTCTCATCTTGATGGCGCTTTCGAATTAGACGATCAATGGGCGATGGACACGGTCTATTTGTGCGCGTTCGCGTTCTTGGCGGGATTCGTCGATTCGGTGGTGGGCGGCGGCGGGCTGATCCAGATGCCGGCGCTGTTCATTTTTCTGCCGGCGTCGATGTCGGCCTCGGTCGCGACGGTGGCGGGCACGAATAAAATGGCGTCGATTTGCGGCACGAGCATGGCGGTCGTCCAATACACGCGCCGGGTGCGGATCAATTGGCGGACGATTCTGCCGGCGGGAATGACCGCGTTTGTGTTTTCGTTCCTCGGCGCGCGGATTGTCACGCTGCTCGATCCGCGCGTCATGAAGCCGGTGATTCTCGGGCTGATGATCGCGGTGGCCGGATACACGTTTCTCCGCAAGAGCTTCGGCGATCATCATGCGCCGCGCCTCGCGCCTGGCAAGGAAGCGTGGGCTGGCCTCCTGGTGGGCGCGGGAATCGGATTCTACGACGGCTTTTTCGGGCCGGGAACCGGCAGTTTCCTCATCTTCATCTTTATCAGTATTTTCGGATTCGATTTTCTGATCGCCTCGGCGAGCGCGAAAGTGATCAATTGCGCGACAAATCTTTCGGCGGTCGGCTATTTCGCGGCGACCGGTCATATCCTCTATCAATACGCATTGCCGATGGGCGCGTGCAACATCCTCGGCTCGCTGGCGGGAACGCGCATGGCGATCCTGAAAGGGAACGCGTTCGTGCGGGTTTTCTTTCTTGTCGTGGTCACCGCGATGATCGCGCGATTCGGTTGGGACGTTCTCTCGCCGCTGCTTCCGCGGCGCTGAAACCAGAGCGCGCGGTGACAACGGGGGCTCCGACCATTTCTCTCGCTTTGAGGAAATCGCCCGCCCGCGTGTCAACCGAGTTGCGCCGCGACTCACGGCAGAGTTGAGTCGCTACGGCTGATCAACAATCGCGCCGGCCTTTTCAAACGTGTCCAGCGCTAGTGTACTGTTCATGAAATAGGTGGACATAATCGGTTTTTCGGTGCAATT
>CAZFVY010000031.1:0-61352 GCA_964522665.1 uncultured Verrucomicrobiota bacterium
TCGCCGGCCGCCGAGCGCGCCAGATGGACCAAGCCGCGCGCGATCAACGAACGATCCCAGCGGGTTCGGTCCTGATCTTTGAGTCGGAGCAGGTTGCCGCCGCCGTCCACGCGAGTCGGGAAGCGGGCGCTGTTGAGGAGCATGAGCGCGAGCAACGCGTGGGTGCGCGGCAGGTTGCCCGCCCGATGCTCCGCGAGCAGCATCGTCAAGCGAATGGCTTCCTCGGTGATGTCCTCGCGTACCAACCTTTCACCGGTGGAAGCCTTATAACCTTCGTTGAAAAGCAAGTAGAGCGATTGGAGCACGCCATCCAGCCGCTGCGCCAGTTCTTCGTCCGCCGGAATCTCGAAGGGAATCCGCGCCTCGCGAATCTTCTGCTTTGCCCGGGTCAGTCGTTTGGCGATCGCGGCCTCCGTCGTCAGGAACGCCCGGCTGATTTCCCCCACGCCGAAGCCGCACAGGGTCTTCAACGCGAGAGCAACCTGGGCCTCGGGAGGAATGACCGGATGGCAGCAAACGAACATCATCCGCAGCCGATCGTCCGCGATTTCCTTGTCGGGGAATATCGTGTTGTCGGGGGCAGGGCCGCGTTGCTCCATCAGGTGGATGATCTCGGGTTCCTTATCGCGGAAAACTTTGTCACGACGAACAACATCCAGCGCCAGGTTTCGGGAGGCCCGCATGATCCAGGCGGCGGGGTTGTTCGGCACCCCGTAAAAGGGCCAGGTTTGCAACGCGCGGGCCAGGGCTTCCTGGACGACATCCTCGGCCAAGGTCAGGTGCTCGACGCCGAATATCCGCGTCAGGATCGCCACCATTTTGCCGGCCTCGCGGCGGAACAGGTGCTCCACCACCAGGGAGACGTCGCCTGATGGTGGAGCTGATGGGATAGTCCCGGATGAACTCATTGGCTGATTTGCGGGAAGCGACGGATCAAGCCGTCGCTAACTCTTCTTCCGGCATCGCTTGGCGGGCGCGTGCCGCCATCGGGCAGTCTTCGGCGACCGGCCGAACCTCGACCTGGGTGCCGAACTCAAGCGAGGGACAGGTTTGGGCGATGGCCACCGCCTCGTCGAGGTCTTTCACCGCGAGCAGGAAATAGCCGCCAATGGCTTCCTTGGATTCGGCGAAGGGGCCATCCGCGACGACGCGCCCGTGTTTTCCGGAAACGAGTTTGCCTTCGCGAACCAGTGGCTGCGCCGCCTTGAGCTTGCCCGCCTGGGTCAGCCGGTCAAACCAGGAGCGGAAGTCGCTCATCGCTTTTTGGAGTTCTTCCGGCGAAAGGTCGTTGTACCAATCGTTGCCCCGAAACAGGAGCAGGAATTCATTTTGTTTGGGAGTTTCCATAGTTTTGTGAGGGTGGTTCGTTGATCGTTATCGTTCGTTCACTAGATCGACGAATGAATCCGTGACGGCAGGACAATCATCTCGAATTTATTTCGCCTTCTCGGTTCGTTCCCAGACCGCGAACGAATTGTTCTCGGTGTCCAGGCAGACCGCGAAATAGCCCATGCCGGGCACGGCGGTTTTCGGCAGGCAAACCTTGCCGCCAAGCTTCACGACTTTGGCCATCGCCTTGGTTACGGAGGGAACGTTGATGTAATTCGTGATC
This sequence comes from uncultured Verrucomicrobiota bacterium, assembly GCA_964522665.1. Classification (GTDB taxonomy): domain Bacteria; phylum Verrucomicrobiota; class Verrucomicrobiia; order Limisphaerales; family CAZFVY01; genus CAZFVY01. The sequence continues at coordinate 1,613 of CAZFVY010000031.1, forward strand.
TGCTGCTGCGGTTGTTTGCGCGCCATCAGGCCGCCATCCGGGGTGTCGTCGCCGCCGCCCGTATCGATGTGCCAATAGTCGGCCATCCCCGGAAACTTCTCGATCTTCCAGCCGAAGAGCGAGCCGTAGAATTTCTGCGCGCGTTCGGGATTGTCAGCGGGAATCTCGAACCAGACGATATTGGCGGGCGTGGTTTTCTGCGCTTTGCTCATGTTGTTCCTTTGTTTGTGGGTGATAATTTGTTTCGGTCACTGCATCGACGAAAGAATAACCCCGGCGTGGACATTTTGGGACGACTTTTTTTGTGTTCGCTCGAGATAGAGCCTGGCCGACGCGCGTGTCTGTTTGGGGCGGCGGAGATGGCTTTTCCTGCGCATTCGGCTTGATTTCGCGGCGCTGATCGCTCATTAACGGTCAAAGCCCTGCATGACGCGTCGAAGTTCCGTACGTGATTTTCCTGCCTCCTCCGGCTGGCGCCGGAGCGTGGGTTGGCTCGCCCTTGGTCTGCTGTTGATCCGCGCGGACGGCTCCGTGGCCGTGGCCGTGAGCTTTCGCAACGACGTAATGGCCGTCCTCTCGAAGGCGGGTTGCAACGCCGGGGCGTGCCATGGGAACGCGAATGGCAAGGCGGGGTTCAAATTGTCGCTACGCGGCGAAGCTCCGGATTTGGACTTGCTGGCCTTGACGCGCGACCAGTTTGCCCGGCGAACAAACCCCTTGGAACCCGACCAAAGCCTGATCCTCTTGAAGCCGACGACCCAGGTCGCGCACGAAGGCGGACAGCGCTTCAAGAAGGACTCGGACGAATATGCGATCTTACGCGAATGGATCGTGGCGGGAGCGCCTGACGATCCCGCTGAGACTCGCAAGCTCGTGAGTTTGGAAGTGACCCCGACGGAGAAAATCCTGATCGAGCCAGCCACGGAAGTACAGCTGCGCGCGCGGGCGCGATTCTCGGACGGCACGACGCGCGACGTGACGTCGCTCGCGGTGTATGAACCGGCCAACGGGGTTGCCACAGTGGATCACGATGGCTTGGCGCGGCGCGAGACAATGGGGGAGACGACGATTCTCGTTCGCTATTTGCAATGCCAGGTTCCGGTGACCCTGGCTTTCGTGCCGGATCGGCCGGGTTTCCAATGGCAAAACCCGCGGCCCCAGAATTATATCGATGAACAGATCTTCGCGAAACTGAAGACACGCCGCATCAATCCTTCCGCGCTCTGCTCGGACGAGGTTTTCGCGCGCCGAGCCTACCTCGATTTGTTAGGCGTGCTGCCAACCGCAGCGGAAGCCCAGGCGTTCGTGGTGGACGGGGGCCGCGAGAAGCGCGCGCGATTGGTGGAGCGGTTATTTGACCGTCCCGAATTTGCCGATTTTTGGGCCCTGAAATGGTCGGACTTATTGCGCAACGAAGAACGGGTTTTGGATCAAAAGGGAGTGCAGGACTTTCATCACTGGATTCGCCAAAGTATCGCGGAGAACCAACCGCTGGACCAATTCGTCCGCGAGTTGATCGCCGCCCGCGGGAGCACTTACAGTCATCCCTCCGCCAATTTTTTCCGGGCCAATCGCGATCCCGTGGCGCGGTCGATGGCGGTGGCCCAGGTGTTTCTCGGCGCGCGCCTGCAGTGCGCCCAATGCCATAACCACCCGTTCGACCGTTGGACGCAGGACGATTACTACGATTGGGCCGGCTTGTTCGCCCGCGTCGATTACAAGGTTTTAGAGAACCGCCGCCAAGACAGCAACGATCAACACGAATTCAAAGGCGAGCAGGTGGTCTATCTCGCGCGGCAGGGCGACGTGAAGAATTCACGGACGGGAAAAAGCGCGCGCCCCAGGTTTCTGGGCGTGGACGCGCCGATCGATGGTGACGATCAAGATTTTCTGGAGAACCTGGCCGCGTGGATGACCCGAGCGGAGAATCCGTGGTTTACCCGCGTTCAAGTGAACCGAATCTGGTTCAACTTGATGGGGCGGGGAATCGTGGACCCGATCGATGATTTTCGCGCGACCAATCCGCCTTCGCATCCGGCGCTGCTCGACGCGCTGGCCAAGGACTTCGTCGCCCGTCGATTTGATCTCCGCTATTTGATTCGAACGATTATGATTTCCCGCGTGTATCAACTCTCCTCGGAGCCGAATGCCTCGAACGCGGAGGATGAGGTCAATTTCTCGCGAAATCTCCTCCGGCGTCTCACGGCGGAGCAGATGCTCGATTGCGAGAGCGAAGTATTAGGCGCCTCGCCGAAGTTTGAGGGCTATCCGGTTGGGATGCGGGCGGCGCAAATTCCTGGCGCTCGCGTCGAGACCCGGCGCGGCGGCAAGAGCGGCGCCACCGACCAATTCCTGGAACTGTTCGGCAAACCGCCGCGCTTGTTGACTTGCGAATGCGAGCGCTCGAACGAGACGACGATGGGGCAGGCTTTCCAAATGATTGGTGGCCCGGCCGTGAACCAGCTTCTGACCACCGCTGACAATCGGCTTGGCCGGTTGCTGGCGGCCGGGAAGTCCTCCCGGGAGATGGTTGAGGAACTTTATTGGACCGCCCTCACGCGGGCGCCCGCGGTTTCCGAGCTTGAAAAGCTGACCACTTACCTCGATCACGCGACCGACCGTCGGCAAGCGCTCGAAGACGCCACCTGGAGTCTGCTCAACGCGAAAGAATTCGTTTTCCGGCAGTGACCCCGGCGCGTACGTGGCAGTTGGACGGGAAAAAATAGTCGTTGCGGTTCGCGGCGAGGCTGCGAGACGTTTGGCCAACCGGCCGGCGCACGCCAGCATCAGCTATCACATCGACACGCCGAGCCAACCCCGGGTCACCTGAAAATCAATATTCCCGCTGGCGAAGAGCTTGGGCGTGTAAGCTCGAGAGGCGACCTGCAAGACAAGTTTCAGCATCGCCTCGGCTCCCGCGGTCGCCGACTCATCGAACATCCCTAAGCGTAGGTCAAAATCATCCGTTGATGCCGCGTCGGGTGCGGCGTCTGTGTTGACTTGAATCAACGGAATGAGCGGGTGACTTTGTAACGGGCGTTCCGCGACGCAAGCGAGCATGACCTCGACACCCGTCGCCGCCAAGCCAGTCATGATCTCAACGGAATGATCGGTCGGTGTCTCCATGAGGTGAAGACCGTTCACGGCGAACGCTTCGCCGTAGGCCAACGTCGGCGTCGGCCCGAACGCGGCCAGATTGTCGGTTGTGCTTTGGCGCGTCGAGTCGGGGGGCGTGAGCAGAGGTGATGAGGTTGGCATGACCACCGCGCCGCCCCCTCGAATGATCCTCCGACTTAACCGCAGGCAGGCGGTCTTGGCCCAAGCGGGCAAGTTATCCCCAACAATCAGCCCGAGACGCAACCGGTCCAAGCCGGCCTCCGTGGCAGCGGCTATGGGGGCCGCCTGAAGCGATTCGTGGAACCAGCGGGCCACTTTGGCGCTGACGGCTCCAATCCCTCCGTCCAACTGCACGCTGGCCCAGCCGTAGCGCGCTGGGTCCACGTCCAAGGCGCGCATGAAATTGCGCATCGAGTCGTTGTGCGTCCGTTCACAGCCGTGCTCCAAGAGCAGCCCGCGCCGGACGAAGGGATGGCAGAGGTGCCCGACCATGGTTCGTTGGTAAAGTTCCTCGGAATCACCACCGGAATTCCCGCAACCTTCAGTATGAGGCAAGGCCACAAAACGCGAGACTCCGAGCGACCTGACCTCGCCTCGGTTGAGTTGCTCGGCGATCAAGCGGGCGATTTGACCGGCGCACAAACTCGTTGGAACAATCAACCCGACCTGGTCGCACGCCAGCCCGCGCTCACTCTGGAAGACCTGGAACCGCAAGGCTTCGTCATCGCTTTCGGAGTATTGCGAGTCACCGTTCGGCGTGCGAGTGGCGTCGTAGGCCGGCAGAGAATCTAACGGAACCGGATGGCCGGAAGGCCGCGTCCGATCCTGAATGTTGGCCAAACGTTTTCCGTCAGTTTGACGCCACTCGCGCCAGATTTGCACCTGCGAATGTCCCGCCTTTTCGCCCACGCTCGTTTCGCCTGAGGCGACCCGTAACGTCAAACCGAAGGCGTCTTCGGTGAGCGCGTCCATGCTGACCGATTCCAAATAGCGGCCGGCGTTGAAGTCCATCTCTTTCTGGACCAGATGAAATCGGCTCGTGGTGGTGACAATCTTGATCGTCGGGACAAATGGAAAGTTTGTTATGGAGCCGTTGCCGGTGGTGAAGAGAATGAGGTTGCAGCCGGAACCGACCTGGCCGGCGATGCTTTCCAAATCGTTCCCCGGGCTATCCATGAAATAGAATCCCGGCTCGGTCATTGGCTGCGCGTAATCGATGACGTAATCGAGTCTAAGCTCCGGGTCTTTCTTGCGGGCGGCGCCGATCGATTTGATGGCGATATTGTACAGGCCCCGGAAATTGTTGCCGCCGGACGGGTTGGATTCGGCGGTGTGACCGTGCCAGGCGACCCGCTCTTGGAATTGGTTGATCTTGGCGAGGAAAGCCCGAGCGGTCTCCCGATCACGCACGTTGGCCAGAACGTACTTCTCGGCGCCGATCAATTCGTCCGTTTCCGCGAGGTTGGCGCTCCCGCCGTAGCGGACCAATTCCTTCGATATCCGCCCGACCAGAGGATTGGCGGATATGCCCGAAAAGGCGTCAGAACCGCCGCATTGCAAGCCGATCCGAAGCGCGGAGAGCGGCTGCGGTCGTCGCGTCGCGGCATTGGCCAGGGGCAGCCACGATTTAACGACTGCCTCCCCGGCGGTCAACGCGGTTTCAAAATCTCCGGTCAGGGTCAGGAACGCGTGCGGGACTTCGGCAAGCGGGTAATCGTGCGTGAGCAGGTAGTCACGCAAAAGCGCGTTTGTCACCGGCTCGCTGCCCAGGTCTGCCACGAGCACGGCGCCGACGTTGGGATGGACGACGAACCCGGCCAGCGTCCGCAGCACGACCTCCAGATTGTTTGGAGGGAGCGCCCCGCCGCCTTCCGTATGGGCGGCCGCGACGACGCCGTCGAGGCCGGGGAACTGCGCCGTCACGCCCTTAAAGCGCGTGGCGAGCGCGCGGGCGTAACTGGCGGTCCGGGAAGAGGCGCCGACGATGACGACGTAATTGCGCGTTCCCACGCCGCGCCTCGGCCCCCGGTCAAAACCGTGGAAAAACCTCGCCTCGGGAGCAGGCGGGACTTGGTTGCCCGGCCGGAATTGGGCTTCGTCGAACGAGTAGGGGGCCAATTGGTCGGTAAAGTTGGGCGTCGGCGGCAGCGGAAAATCGACATGGCGCTGGCTCAGGGCCGTGAGGATTCTTTGGTTACAAATATAGTCACCCGCCCGGATGGACGATTCCGCGACGCCAAAAGGGAGGCCCCAGGAAAGCAGCGGCTCGCCCGGCCCAATCGTGGCAATGGCAAAACGGTGTCCCTCGAGCACGGTGTGCGGCAACACGACGACCTTGTCACCGAGCGCGATTCTCGTGCCCGGCTCGAGCCGCCGCGTGGCGATGGCGACATTATCGCCATCGGCGGGTACCCGGGCAAGCTGTTCAAGCGCGCATAACATGGCTGGTATTCACTATAACGGGAACGTGATGAGTGTCAGCTTATTCCAGTTCGTCGCGCTGGCCGCTTGGCGCTCTGCCTCCCACAGGCGCGGCGGCGGGGCGGGCGAATCTGAACGTTCGATTTGACAAGGAGGTCTGATATGTTAATGATTCGCTTAAGCCGAATCGGGAAGAATTTTAGCAACGATAGCCTATGAAGAAACTGATTACTTTGATGACCCTGGCCGTTCTGGCGCTGGGCGCCACCGCGCAAGCGGGTGAGAAAGCCGCCAAAGAGAAAACGACCTGTTCGGACGACGCCAAGGGCGGTTGCTGCTCGCAGCCGACCAGCGTGACCAAGTCGAGCTGCGCGAAGAAGCAGACGTTGACGCGCAAGACGGTCGATCCGTCTATCAAGTGCGGCACAATTCTCGCGCGGATGTAATCGAGGGCTCGGTTTTTCGGATATCCCCGCCCGGATTGGGGCGGGGATTTTTGTTTTCGGGCTTGCCTTTTGGGTGGCCCGCTCAGAAATTGCAGCGCTTTATATGAGTTCAAACGCAACAGAATCAGCCGGGCTTTTCGAATTCCTGGCGTGGATCGAGGTCAACAAGAAGCGCCTGGTTATCGGCGCCACGGCGGTCGCGATCATCGGCTTTGGGATTTGGTTTTACCGGCTCAAGGCCGCGCAGACGGAAGAGGCCGCCACGGCCGCGCTGCTGCAATTGAACCCGGCGGCGGCGGGGTCGGCGGCGCAACCCTCCGCCAGCAGTTCCGATTTCCTGCAAATCGCCAACGCCTACGCCGGCACGGCGGCGGGCGAGCACGCGCTCTATCTGGCCGCGGGAGCGCAATTTGCCGAAGGCAAATACACCGACGCCAAGGCGACTTTTGAACGCTTTTTGCGTGAGCATGACGGCAGTTCGCTGGCGCCCGGAGCCAGCTTTGGCGTCGCGGCCTGTCTCGACGCCTTGGATCAGGCGAGCGAAGCGGCGGCCAAGTATCAGGAGTTGATTGCCCGCTTCCGCGACACGGCCGAGGCTGGTCAGGCGAAGCTGGCGCTGGCGCGGATCGACGAGGCGCAGAAGCATCCCGAGCAAGCCCTGCAAATCTACGACGAGATGACCCGCTCGAACGTGACCGCCAACGCGTGGAGTTCCGCGGCGGGCATGAAACGCGAGGAATTGCTCCAGAAATACCCACAATTGGCGACCAACTCGACGAAAGTAACCGTCTCTGCGCCCGCGCTCGCGCCCGCGACGACCAACGCTCCCGCCAAGTCGAAATAACCGAGTGGTCGGCGATTGCCGCGAGTAAGGATCGTTTTTAGCGCATGAAGATTTGCCTTATTGGAACGGGCTACGTTGGGTTGGTGACCGGCGCCTGTTTTGCCGAAGTCGGCCATGACGTGACCTGCGTCGATTGTGACAGCGCCAAGGTTAGCCAATTGAAGGCGGGCGTGATTCCAATTTACGAGCCGGGCATTGAAGAGGTAGTTAAAAGGAACGTCGCGGAAGGCCGGTTGCGCTTCACGACCAGCACGGGCGAGGGGGTCGAGCGCTCGGACATTATCTTTATCGCGGTGCCCACTCCGCCGCAGCCGGACGGCGCCGTCGATCTGAGCTTCATCGAAGGCGTGGCCAGGGAAATCGCCAGCGTCATGACGAGCTATAAGATCGTCGTTGATAAGAGCACCGTGCCGGTGAAAACCGGGGAAAAGGTGGCCGAGACGATCAAACGTTACTGCAAATCGCGCGTTGAGTTTGACGTGGTGAGCAATCCGGAATTCCTGCGTGAGGGCTTCGCGATCGAGGATTTCATGAAGCCGGATCGGGTCGTCATCGGCGTCAGTTCCCAGCGGCCGGTGCAGAGGATGCGTGAGCTTTACGAACCGTTCCGCGCTCCGATTGTTGTGACGGATATCAATTCGGCCGAGCTGATCAAACACGCCGCCAATTCGTTCCTCGCCCTAAAGATTTCCTATATCAACGCCATCTCCGTCATCTGTGAGGCCACCAAGGCCAACGTTCAGGAGGTGGCGAACGGCATCGGCATGGACGCCCGCATCGGTCGCCGGTTCCTCGACGCGTCGCTCGGTTTTGGCGGGAGCTGCTTTCCGAAAGATCTGAGCGCGTTCATCAAGATCGCCGAGCGCGAAGGCTATGATTTCGCCCTGCTGCGCGAAGTGCAGCGGATCAACGCGACTCAGATGGACCGCTTCGTCAAGAAGATCAGCGACACGCTTTGGGTTCTGAAAGACAAGACCATTGGCGTCCTGGGCCTGGCGTTTAAGCAGAATACCGATGACGTTCGGATGTCGCCGGCCATCGACCTCTGCCTACGTTTGTTGAAGGAAGGCGCGCGTCTGCGCGTTCACGATCCGCGCGCGATGGATAAGGCGAAGGCTTTGCTGCCCGATTCCGTGACCTACGTCGCGGATATGAACGCCGTGGCCGACGGCTGTGACGCCCTCGCCGTCGCGACCGAGTGGCCGGAATTCAAGAAACTGGATTTAGATCGTGCCCGCAAAGCGATGACCCACCCAATCATGTTCGACGGCCGAAATCTCTTCGACGTCGAGGAGATGGAACGGATGGGTTTCATTTACAAGAGCATTGGCCGTTGAGCCAGGGGAATTCCACGCCGATCGAGGTGGCCGCCGGCTTGGTTTTTCACGACCGGCGCTTGCTCATCGCCCGGCGTCCGCGCGGAAGTCACTTGGCGGGCTATTGGGAGTTTCCGGGCGGCAAACGACAGCCGGGCGAGACCTTCGAGAATTGTCTAGCGCGGGAACTGCGCGAGGAGCTTGGCGTCACGGTCGAGATTCACGCCCTGGTGGCGACCGTGACTCACGCCTATCCCGGCAAGACCGTCCACCTCAAATTCTTCGCGTGCGGTTGGCGTTCCGGCGAACCGCAGGCGCTGGGCTGTGATGCCTTCGCCTGGGTTCGCCGTAACGAACTTTCCGACTACCGATTCCCGGCCGCCGATGTCCGCCTATTGGACTTTTTGCGGGAGTCGCCGGCGTTGTGGGGTGGTCGAACGATTAGCTCGCGGCGTTAGGCCGTTTTGCCGTACACTTCCTCGACGACGCGCCGGAAGTTGTTCTCCTCGACTTTGACGATGCCGAATTCCCGTTTGGCGTTATCGACGGAGTCGCTGGCATGAGCGGCGTTGACCATGATCGTCGAGCCGAATTCCCGCCGAATCGAGCCAGGAGGAGCCTTGGAGGGATCGGTCGGCCCGAGTACGTCGCGAATCTTGCGCACCGCGTCCACGCCTTCGTAGATGATCGCGATGCACTTCTCGGTGCCCGGCTGCTTTTTAAGGGCCTCGTCACATTCGCTGGGCGTGCGCCCCGACATGAACTTGACGATGCTTTCAAATTGATGCTGGCCATTGAGGTCGGCCAATAGCTCTCCCAGTTTGCGCTCTTCGGCCGGCGGAATCGTAAAGCTGAATTCCTTTTCCAGCGCGGTCTTGGCTTTGGAGCCGACCACTCCGATAAGTTTGGTGCGCAGTACCTCGCGAACCGGATCATAAAACTCCATCGCGTCGGCGACGCTCATCCGGAGAACCTTGATGCCCACGATGAAGAGGCCGGTGCGCGAGAAGAAATCGATCACGTTGCCCGGGCGTCCGTTCGGAAATCGGAAGTTGTCCGGTTTAATCAACACCAGCGTCCGCTCCGGCGTCTCCCCGGCCGGGTAGGTGATGGTGTTTTCGAGGACGCCGCCGTCGCGGTCTGAATGGCGCGTCCAGAGCTTCAATTTGGTAACCGCCTCTTCGGCGGTCGGAGCCGCGAGTACGGCCGGTTCAAAATACTGGAAATTTTCGTTTTCGTCCATGACGAGATCGCCGTAGGTGTCGCGGATCGTTTCTCCGCTGCGGCGATTCGGGTTGATGTGGCCGACGACCGCGCGGGTTCGGCGCACGGCGTCTTCACCCCGGAACAAAAGGACCATCACCCGGCGGCCACGGTGCGTCTTTTGATCCGGCGAGAAATTCTTGAGGATGTACTGCCGGAGTTGTTCCTGGATGCGGCGTTCCTGGGGGTCATTCCCCGAGACGATCGCTTCGGAGTACTCCTGGACGAGTTCGGCGCTGGGGGAAAACATGCGCGCGCCAGCCAACTCCAGGCCGGTGCGGGCAATTAAACGGGCGACAATCCCACCGGTGCGGGATTTATTCAGCGAATAGGGCGTGATGATGACGTATGCGAGTTGTTCGGACATAGATGAATGGAATCAATTTGAGGAGACCGGAGCGCTCGGCGCCGCAGGCGCCGCCGGAGTCGGGGGAGTTGCTTTGCCACCGAGAATCTTGAACATTACCACGCCGCAAGTCGGGCATTTCCCCTTGATCGCTTTACGTCCGTTCTTCATGACTTCTTCAACGGCATCAGCAATCTGCTTTTTGGCTTTGCACTTAACGCAATATCCTTCTGGCATAAAAAATTCCTAGCGACTGCGTTTCGCACGCGGTCACAGTGACTGCTATTAGCTTAGGTGGCGGTTGTCCGCACCGTCAACTGGGAAAACGCCAGGCAGTTGAGCGTAAGAATAGTGTGTAACATGCTTAATATAAACATAATACGTCATAACATCGGGCGTTTTTGCCAGTATTTCGGGCGATTTGAGCCAAATCCCGCCGTTCAACCGTTGAAACCCGGGTGGCGGCGCGGCTGCCACGCCGGATGCTCGTGTGAGTCTTAAGTGTTTTAAGACAAACGTGTTATGTCTATTCTAACGGCCCGCTGGCGATGACATTTCCCGGAGCGTTGACTTGAGGACTTTGCCGGTCGCGTTGCGCGGGAGAGCCGCCAAAAAGGTGACCCGGCGGGGAACTTTATAGTCCGCCAACCTTTCCCGGACAAAGTGCAAGAGCGCTTTCTCATCAAGCTCGACCCCCGGCGACGCGACGACGAAAGCGACCGGTTGTTCACCCTTTCGTACCTGCGGTTCGCCGATGACGGCCGCTTCCTTAACGCCGGGGAAGTGATACAAGACCTCCTCGATCTCTCGCGGGTAAACGTTAATCCCGTTAACCAAGAGCATGTCCTTCTTGCGGTCGGTGATGTAAAAATAGCCGTCGGCGTCGCGGTGCCCGATGTCACCGGTCAGGAGCCAACCGTTCCGCAACGCCTTCGCGGTTTCCTCCGGTTGATTCCAATAGCCGAGCATCACGTTGCCGCCGCGGACACAAATCTCACCGGTTTCGCCGATTCCCAGCACCCCCCCAAGCTCGTCCTGCACCGAGACCTCGACGTTGGGGATGGGGATGCCGATCGACCCGGCTTTCCAGGGACCGCGAATCGGATTCATCGAGACCACCGGACTTGCCTCGCTGAGGCCGTAGCCCTCCAGGAGCGGTATCGGCACACGCTCGCTGAATTCCTTCAGGATTTGCGCGGGCAGCGGCGCCGCTCCGCTGATGCAAAGCCGCAGGGGCAATTCGCTCGGCAATTGAGCGCCCGCCAAAGTGCGGAACAATTGAGGAATCGCCGGCAGGATCGTCGCCCCACGGGACATGATCTCTTGCAGCAGGTTTTTGGGTGGGTGAACCGATTTGATCAGGACGATGGAGCCGCTCACGATCAACGGGAGCAAAATCCCGACGCAGACCATGAAGCTGTGGAACATTGGCAACAAAAGCACGAATCGATCAAAATCGACCGCCTCCAGGACGAGCCGGCAGCTCTCGACATTGTGCAACAGATTGCCGTGGGTGAGCATCGCCCCCTTGGGGCGTCCGGTGGTTCCCGAAGTGTAGATGATGATGGCCAAATCGCCGCTGCGGATCATCGGCGCGGCGGCGGCCGGAAGCGTCGGGTCGGCCCGCAGCCCAAAATCTTCGACCAGCAACCGGGGCGCGCCGCCGATGGCCTCGGGCGCCGACGTCAGAGTTTGGGCCAGTTCCCGTTCGGTAATAAGAACGGTAACTCCGGCGTCCGCCAGCAGAAAACCCAACTCGGCCGGTTTTAAGAAATTGTTAATGGGAACCGCCACCGCGCCGATTTGAAGGACCCCGAAAAGGGCGCTCACGTATTCCGGGCAATTCTTCAACCAAATGCCGACGCGGTCGCCCGGGCGAACGGCGAATCGTTGTTGCAGCCGTTGCGCGACCCAGGCTGATTGCTCGAATAACTCCAGAAAGGTAAAGACTTGGTCGCCCCAAAAAAGAGCCTCTTTTTTGGGGTTCCGGCTGACCGAAGCCGCGAACGCGGAGGCCAAGCTGATCGCGGGGCTAGTTGCGGGGTCCATTAGTGGCAGGTCGTTCAATCCACGGGCTTTGTCCCTCCCAAATAGCCAACCACCCCCGGCCCGTCAATCCTTGTTCGCGGATTCTTTCACAAAACCGGCGTTGGACGGGGACTGGCCGCCTGATTCAAGCCGGCGAAGCACGTTTGAATTTACCGCTTTTCGCATGGCTTCCGGGTCGATAGAACTCTTGAGTGATTGATGACGAGCGACAATTGGGGGAGTTCTTATCCTGCCTGCGTACCGCCGACTGGATTGCGCTGGATACCGAGGCCGACAGTTTGCACGCCTATCCAGAGAAGCTGTGCCTGCTGCAGCTCAGTGGCGCGGGCGTGGACGAACTGGTTGACCCGCTGGCGCCGATCGACCTGGCGCCGCTCCTCGAACTGCTCGGCAAGCACGAGTTGATCCTGCACGGCGCCGACTACGATTTGCGACTGTTGCGACGGACGTTCGGCTTCGTGCCCTCCGCGATCTTCGACACGATGCTCGCGGCGCGCCTGCTCGGGCATCTCCAATTCGGGCTGACCAGCCTGGTCGCCCAACTCCTGGCCGTCACGCTGGAGAAAGGCCCGCAAAAGGCGAACTGGGCGGTGCGGCCGCTGACGGAACGAATGGAGAATTACGCGCGCAATGACTCGCGCTACCTCCGCCCGCTTTCAGAGGCGCTCCGCGGCCAACTGCGGGAAAAAGGCCGGCTCGAATGGCATCGGGAGACGTGCGCGCAGTTGATCCGTGACTGCGCGGAACCGCGAACGATCGACCCGGACGAGGTTTGGCGCCTCAAGGGGAGCGACAAACTCATGCCGCGCGCCCAGGCGATTTTGCGGGAGCTTTGGCGCTGGCGTGAGCGAGAGGCGGTGGCGGCCAATAAGCCGCCCTATTTCATTCTGAGTCACGAGGCGATGGTCGCGTTCAGCCGTGAAGCAGCCGAACTTGGCGCGCCGCCCGAGATCGCGCCGCGGCAGGTTGCGCCGCGGCGTCAAGCCGGTTTCCTCGCGGCTTTGGCCGCTGGGCTGGCGGTCCCCGCCGCCGATTGGCCGCAGCGGCGCCGGGTGTTTGTGGACCCGTTGACGGCGGGCGAGAAGCAACGCTTTGAAGACCTGCGACGCATTCGTGACCGACGCGCCGGTGAATTAGGCATCGATCCCACTCTGATCGCGAGCCGTGCGACGATGGTCGCGCTGGCCAAGGACACCGCCGCCGCCCAGATCGAATTGCTGAATTGGCAGCGTGACTTATTGTTTCATTGATCCTCGCGATTCACGCCGTCGCCGGGCGCTGATGAATCGCAGTTAAAGCTGCACTGGTGGCGCGTCTCGCGGGTCATTTTGAAGCGAGTGGAACCGCGGCTTGGCTTTGGCCGCGGCGTCCCGCGCGGCGCGACTGAGGCGCTAAGTTTCCCCGAAAAACCGGGATAAACTCCTTGCTTGAACCTTCGATTTTTGGTATTTTTCTGAATAAATCTGACCCCGAGGCCGTATTCTTTATGTGTACGGATTAGCGATCTGAGCCGCGAAGAATGAGATACTCGAAAAGTTTGCTCGTGACAGTATTGCTCCTGGCGTTGGCGGTTGTCCCGTCCACCCGGGCCGACAAATCGGCGGCGATGAACGCGCCACTCCCGCCGAAGCCGCCGTTGCCTTCCATCCGCTCGCTTAAGCTTGAACCCCCGTCTTTGACCCTCTTGGATGGACGTGACGAACGTCGCGTCCTGGTAATCGCCAACGGATCAGACGGACAGAATTTGGATCTCACCGCCGAAGCCGTGTTCAAGGCCGATTCCGGGATCGTCGAAATCGATGCCGACGGGATGATCCATCCGAAGAGCAAGGGCGAAACGGAGATTTCGATCACCGCGGCGGGACAGCAAATCAAATTGCCGGTGAAAGTGGAAAACGCCGAGGTTCCGCCGATCCGCTTCGTGCGCGACGTCGAGCCGCTGATCGGAAGGGTCGGTTGCAATGCCGGCACCTGCCACGGATCGGCCAAAGGAAAGAACGGATTTAAGCTCTCGTTGCGCGGTTACGATCCCGAGTTCGATTATCAGGCGTTGATCAACGATGACTCCGGGCGGCGCTTCAACCGCGTGGTGGTCGAAGATAGTCTCATGTTGTTGAAGCCCACCGCCGAGGTTCCCCACGAGGGGCGCCAAGTCATTAAACCCGGCTCCCGCTACTACCTCATGCTGCGCCAATGGATCGCGGAAGGCGTGAAGATGGAGGACCCGGCCAAATCCCGCGCGGACCGGATTGACGTGCTCCCGTCCGAGATTGAACTGGATCTCCCAGGCCGGGCGCAAACGATGCTGGTTCTCGCTCATTATCCCGATGGAACCACGCGCGACATCACCCGGGAAGCGGTGTTGACCAGCAATAATTCGGACGTTGCGGTCGTTAAGGACAACGTCGTAACCGGAGTGCGCCGTGGCGAAGCCGCGGTCCTGGTTCGTTACGAGGGCTCCTACGCCACCAAACTGGTGACCGTGATGGGCGACCGCACCGGCTACGCTTGGGTCGATCAACCCGACTTTAACTACATCGATGAGCGCGTGGACGCGAAACTTCGCAGGTTGAAGATTCTTCCCTCGGAGATTTGTTCGGACGCGGAGTTTATTCGACGCGTTTCGTTTGACCTGACCGGCCAACCGGCCAGCTCCGAGCGGGTGCGCGCTTTTCTGGAGAATCCGGCGCCGAGTCGGACGAAACGGGAGCAGTTGGTGGATGATTTAATCGGTACCCAAAGCTTCGTCGAATACTGGGCGAATAAATGGGCCGACCTGCTCCAGTGCAACAGCGAGAGCTTGGGTAAGAAGGGCGTCTGGGTTTTCCGCAACTGGATTCAGCAGGCGGTTGCGAAGAACATGCCGTACGACAAGTTCGTGCGCTCACTGCTGACCGCGGAGGGAAGCTCGTACATGAACCCCGAAGTGAATTACCTGCGCGTGCTGCGCGATCCAGGCCGGATGGCCGAGGATATCAGCCAGACGTTTTTGGGCGTCCGCTTCAATTGTAACAAGTGCCACGATCATCCGTTTGAGAAGTGGACCCAGAACCAGTACTACCAATTTGGCGCCTTCTTCGCCCAAGTCGGTTTCAAACGCGGCACGTTTGGCACCGAGGTGATCCGCAATGACACCGGCGACCAGACCACGGTGACTGGCGAAGAAATCATTTATCCGCGCTACGACGGCGGCGAGGTGCGCCATCCGAAGACTGATATGGTGGTCGCTCCCAAAGTGCCGTACGGCGAAGCCAAAGAGGCTGGCGCCGGCGAGGATCGTCGCGAGGCGTTCGCCGATTGGCTGACGGCGAAGGAGAATCCGTTCTTTGCCAAATCGCTCGCGAATCGCACCTGGAGTTATTTCTTCGGCCGCGGAATCATCGATCCGGTTGATGACATTCGCGGCAGCAACCCGCCGAGCAATCCGGAGTTGCTGGACGCCTTGACCGAGGATTTCGTGAAGTCGGGCTTCAATATCCGCCACCTGATGAAAGTCATCTGCACTTCGCGGACTTATCAATTGTCATTTCGCCGGAATAAGTGGAACGAAGACGATACGCTGAACTATTCCCACGCGACGCCGCGGAGATTGTCGGCGGAACAATTGATGGACGCCGTGAACCTGGCGACCGGCGCCCGGCCTAATTTCAGCGGTATGCCGATCGATATGCGGGCGGTCGATATTCCCGACGGCACGGTGCAGGGCGACGATTTTCTCTCGCTCTTCGGCCGGCCCAAGCGACAATCGGCCTGCGAGTGCGAACGCTCAAGCAACGTCACGCTGTCCCATGCGCTCAACCTGATTAACGGCTCGACGATCGGCGAGGCAGTGGACGCTGGGGCCAGTCGGATTACCCGTCTGGTTGCGTCCGAGAGCGACAATCACAAGGTCGTGGAAGAGATTTATTACTCCGTCCTCAATCGTCCGCCGACCGCCAAGGAGATCGCGGTGATCGATTTGGGTGAAGGCTCCAAACGATTGGAGGCGGCGCAAGATTTGGCCTGGGCATTGATCAACTCGCCGGCGTTTCTGTTCAACCGTTAATCAGGAGGCAAATTATGTTATCCATACCCGGAAAACCTGGCAGCACGTGCGACGGTTTCAGCCGCCGAGAGTTCCTGCGCGTCGGTGGCGCGGGATTGTTCGGTCTCAGTCTGGGCGACATCTTCCGCCTGCAAGCGCTCGCGTCCACGACCCCGGACGCGGTCAAGGCGAAGGCAGGGTGGGGGAACGCCAAATCGGTCATCATGGTCTTCCTCCAAGGCGGGCCGAGCCACATCGATATTTGGGATCCGAAGCCTGACGCGCCCTCGAACGTCCGCGGTGAATTCAAGTCGATCAAATCGAACGTGCCGGGGATTTGGTTGAGCGAGGTCATGCCGATGCTCGCGAAGCAGATGGACAAGGCGACCCTGATTCGGTCGATGAGCTACACGCCCGCGGGGCTCTTCAATCATACCGCGGCTATTTATCAGATGATGACGGGCTACACGCCCGATCGCGTCTCGCCTTCGGGTCAACTGGAGCCGCCGGCTCCGAATGACTTTCCTCATATCGGCTCCCAGATTTCGCGCATCCAACCGCCGTCAGTCTCGATGCTTCCTTTCGTCATGCTTCCGCGGCCGCTGCAAGAGAGCAACGTGATCGGCAAGGGCGGGACCGCTGGCTTTCTCGGGGCGGCGTATGACCCATATTATTTTTATCAGGACCCGAACAAGGAGATCAAACTTGACGATTTGACCCTGCGCAAAGAGGTTCCAAAAGAGCGCCTCGAACGGCGCGTCTCGTTGCTGCAAAAAATCGACGACGCGATGCCGGAACTCGAGGAAGCGGTGTCGAGTTATTCGCTCGACAGCTACTACAAAAAAGCTTTCGACCTCGTCCTCTCCGGGCGCGCGCGCAACGCGTTTGACCTCTCGAAGGAGAGCGAGAAGGTTCGGGATCGTTACGGCCGGCATACGTTCGGCCAGGGCTGCCTGTTGGCGCGGCGGCTCATTGAGGCCGGGACGAAATTTGTGCAGATGAACTGGCCCTCGGTGGCCAACGGAGATCCCAAGGTTGACGCCTGGGACACGCACGCGGCCAACTTCGGCCCGTTGCGTGAGTTGCATTGTCCGAAATTGGACAGCGGCCTCTCCGCTTTGTTGGAAGACCTCGATCAACGGGGGATGCTGAAGGAAACGATGGTCATCGCCATCGGCGAATTCGGCCGCTCGCCGCGGCTGGGCGTAAGCACGTCCGGCAACGGAAACGCGCCTGACGGGCGCGATCATTGGCCCTATTGCTATACCTCGCTCATCGCCGGCGCCGGCATCCAACGCGGCGCGCTTTACGGCAAGTCGGACGCGACCGCGTCGTCTCCGGCGGAGAACCCGGTTCACCCAACTCAGATTCTGGCCACCGTGTACCACGCGCTGGGCATCGACCCCCACACGATCGTTTACAACCGCTTGAATCAGCCGCGCGAACTCGTCCAATCCGAGCCGGTCACCGCGCTTTTCGGATGATCGATTTTCGTCTCGGCATGCTGAATCAATTCAGTGGAACCGCGGTTGGCGAGGCCGACGCCCGGGCAGGGCGGGGGCAGGCTTTCCAATTCTTGCGCCTAGCGGTGAGAACCAGAACACGGGTCCTCGCGGTTTTCCTCGTTGCGACCCTGGGAATTTGTGCGTCCCGAGCCCAACCGGTGCCGAAAATCAACTCCGTTTTTCCGGCTTGGTTGCAACGCGGGGCTTCGACCCAGGTGACGCTTTACGGCGAGAACCTGGGTGAGGTGAGTGGCTTCATATTCACCGGCTCCGGGCTATCCGCCATGAAGGTTCCGGCGGACAAGCCGGCGGTCACCCTGGAGACTTCGGCCGGCGGCATCGTTCCCGGCGGCGAGGATGAGAATAAGGTCTTGCGGATCAAGATTGCCGTTCCCGCCGACGCGTCGCTTGGACCGCGCGAAATTCGGGCGAAGAGTCCCTCGGGAGTGTCGAATCCTCTCTCATTGAATATTAATTGGCTGCCGGAAATCACCGAGACCGGGCCGAATAATGCGACGAATCAAGCTCAATGGGTGCAACTCCCAGTCGGCATCAGCGGACACATCGGCGCGCCGGCGCAGGTCGATTACTTCCGATTCAAAGCGGAGAAAGGCAAACGCCTGATATTCGATGTCGATGCCTTTCGCAGCGGGTCGCCCTTGGATTCGTCGCTGGCGATCTTGGACGCCAGCGGCAAGGAATTGGCGCGCAACGAAGACTATAACAGCTTCGATTCGCTGATTGATTTCGCGGTTCCGTACGACGGCGAGTATTTGATTCAGTTGCGCGACTTTCGGTACCAAGGCGGCGGTGATTATCGCTACCATCTGGTGGCGGGAGACGTGCCGTACCTTGACGCGCTTTTTCCATTCGGCGCCCAACGTGGCCAGCAAGTGGAGATTTCTCTGCAAGGCCGGAATCTCGATGGAGCCTCGACCATGAAGCTTAAAATCGAGCCGGATGCGCCGCTTGGGCGCCAAGATGTTCGCGCTCACACCGGCCGCGGACATACGAATCCCCGGCCTTTTGTGATTGGCGACTTGCCCGAATTCATCGAACAGGAACCGAACAATTCCACGAATGAGGCCAATACGGTGAGCCTGCCAGTCGTCATCAATGGGCGCATTGGCGAGCCGAAAGATGTCGATACGTTCAAGTTCAAAGTGGAAAAAGGCCAACGCTTCATCTTTGAGGTCTCCGCCAGCCGGTTTGGCTCGGCGCTGGACGCGCTGCTGACGCTGTCGTCTCCGAGTGGCGCGATTATGCAACGTAACGACGACGCGGATGGCGCCGATTCGCGGCTCGAGCAAACCTTTGATGAGGCCGGCGACTACACCGTGTCGATTCGTGATTTGTTGGGCCGGGGCGGTGACAATTTCGGCTATCGGCTTTCGATTCGAACCCCGCCCGGCCCGAATTTCTCGGCTAAATTCCTGCCCGACACGATCCAAGTTAGTCGCGGCGGCCACTCGTTGTTGCGGGTGGAGGTTAACCGCCGGCAGGGATTCGGCGGCCCGATCGAGGTCGTGGCCGCCAAGCTGCCGATGGGAGTTTCGAGCGAAACGCTGGTGATCCCAGCCGACCTCTCGAGCGGATTCCTGACGTTATCGGCCAATGAGAACGCGGCCCTCGGGACGGCTCCATTGAAAGTATCCGCCAAGGCGGTCATGAACGGAAAGCTGGCGACTCGCACGGCGCAGGCGTCGGGCAATTCCCGGGAGAATAATGAAGGCTTTTTGACCGTGCGCGACACCCCGCCGTTTACCGTCAGTTTTCTTTCCCTCGGCGCCGAAGTTGAACAGGAGCAATCAACCACGGTCGAAGCCGTGATTCAGCGCGGAAATGGATTTGACGGCGCGGTGACGGTTTCATTGGAAGGATTTTCGTCCGACCGTGAGTCGATTTCGCGCAGTGTCTCCGTGGATTCGGTCACGCTGAAGCCCGGCGAAACTCACGCGACCTTCCGCCTTCAGGCCAAGCTTGATTCCGAAATCGGCTCGCGCCCCATATTCGTGAAAGGCGAGGCCAATGTTGCCGGCCAGACAATTGATCAATATAGCCGCACCATTCCGCTCACCATCCGTGAATTCCCGTTCACGCTTTCGACCACTCTGCCGCGCTTGACTTTGACCGCGATTCCGCAGGGGACGAAATCAGCGGCCGGTGAAGCCGAGTTCGGCGTCAAGGTCAGCCGGCGCGGGCTGTTTACGGAGGAAATTGCGCTCGCCATTGAAGGGCTTCCAGATGGGATCGTAGCGACCTCGACGAACCTGCCGCGCTCTGTTTCAGAAGCGACGTTCAAGCTGACCGCCACCGAAAAAGCGGCCGTCGGGAAAACCAACACGTTCAAAATCCTGGGCACCTCGGACGTCAACGGGCGCCGCCTGCAACAACGCACAAGCGCGATCACCTTGGTTGTCAATGCCCCCGGTGAAGGTCCGGCGCTGGCGGGAGACAACAAGTCCGATAAGAAATAGCGCCCACTCTATGTCTGAACGATTCTCCAATGGCACAAGCGCCTCGCGACGGTCGCTTGACTTCCGGGCTAACGGTCGCCGATTCATCGGCGCCGGCGAAACGCTCGTAGGGGCTGTTGCGCGGGCCGCCTTGCTCGTCCCGCTGTGCGCTTTGAGCCTAACGCCGGCCTTGGCGCAGGAAACGAAACCGGTCAGCTATTACCACGAGGTCGTCCCGCTCTTTAAGCGGAGTTGCACCGGCTGTCATCATCCGGGAAAACTCAAGGGTGAGTTGGACCTCACCACCTTCGGCGCCGTTGAAAAAGGGGGCAAGCACGGGGCGATCTTCAAAGCTGGCGATCCGGAACACAGCCATTTAATCGAGCAAATCTCCGGTGACGACCCGTCGATGCCGAAGGAAGGCGATCCCTTAAGCAAAGCCGAAGTGGCTCTCATTGAGAGGTGGATTCGCGACGGCGCCAAAAACGATACGCCGGCGGAAGACGCCAATCGATTCAAGCTCGCCAAGGCTCCAGAGTACCGCCAACCGCCGGTCCTCTCGGCGCTCGCGTTTTCTCCTGATGGCACGATGCTGGCGGTTTCCGGCTACCACGAAACGCTTTTGCACAAGCCGGACGGGTCGGGTCTGATCGGGCGGTTGGTCGGCGAGTCCCCTCGGGTCGAGTCATTGGCCTTCTCGGCGAACGGCAAGTTGCTGGCCGTCAGCGGCGATGCGCCGACCTTGTTCGGTGAAATCCAAATCTGGGATCCCGCCAGTCAGAAGGAGTTAAAGTCGTTCAAGATCACCACCGACGCTCTCTACGGCGTCTCATTCTCACCCAACGGTGATCAAGTCGCGTTTGGCTGCGCGGACAAGACCGCCCGCTTGATTGACATTAGCGATGGCAAAGAGTTGGTCCGCTTCGACAATCACAGCGATTGGGTGTTTGGCACGCTTTTCACGCTTGATGGCAAGCGATTCCTCACTGGCAGCCGCGACAAGGCGATGAAGTTGATTAGCGTCGCGAACGGCCAGTTCATCGATGACATTAATAAGCTCCTCGAAGGCGCGTTGTGCATCGCGCGGCATCCCACGGAGGATCTGGTCGCCTACGGCGGCGACCTCGGAGTCGCCCGCATCTACCGCATCGCGGAAAACCAGGGCCGAACGGCGGCGAACAACGACGTCAACCTGATCCGTGAATTCGAGCGGCAACCGGGTCCGATTCACGCAATCGCCTACAGCCCGGATGGAAAGCTGATCGCGGTCGGCAGCGTCGGCGACGAGGTGCGGGTCTATCGCACGGACGATGGCAAGCGCGCGGCGACGCTAAAGGGACACGGAGGCGCGGTCTTTGCCATCGCCTTCAACCCGAAGAAGGACGAAATCGTGACGGGCGGGTTCGATGGTCAAGTGCGTATTTTTGAAGTCGGTTCAGGCAAGCTGGTCAAAGCCTTTATCCCCGTCCCGCTGACGACCGATCAGAAGCTGGCCGCAGCGAAACCTTAACCTCGGTCGATCGCCTGATTTATGGACCCGATTGACCTGACTCTAGTACCGCAGACCGACCCCACCGAGATCTACCGCTACCGCGACGGTATTTACGCGTCCGACATTCTGATCGTTGGCGTGGTTTGGCTCGACCTGTTCACGTGGCTTTCGGATCACCCGTCCGACTTTGACTCGATCTGCCGGAGGTTCGAATTGGCCGAGCGGCCCGCTGACGTGATGTTGACCGCGTTTGCCGCGATGGGCTTGTTGACGCGAGCGAACGGTACGTTCGAGCTTACCACGCTGGCGAGGGAACATCTGGTCCGGGGCTCTCCGTGGAACCTTGTTCCGTACTTTGCGTCTCTGAAGGACCGACCCGTCTGCCAGGATTTGCTGAAAGTCTTGCGAACAGGGAAGCCCGCGAACTGGGGGAGCTTCAAAGACACCCAAGCCTGGGCGCAGGCGATGTCCGAACCGGCCTTTGCCGCACAATTCACCGCCGCGATGGATTGCCGCGGCGTCTATCTCGCGCAAGCGGTCGCGAAAAACCTCGATTGCTCCCGGCGAAAGCGCCTCTTGGATATCGGCGGCGGTTCCGGCATTTACTCTTGTTCGCTCGTCGCCCATCACCCGCACCTAACGGCGACGGTATTTGAAAAGCCGCCCGTCGATCGCGTGTGCGCCGACGCCATCGCGCGACGGGGCTACGCGACTCGAGTTTCGGTCGTCGCCGGCGATATGTTTGCGGAACCGCTGCCCGAGGGGTTCGATCTGCATTTGTTTTCCAACGTTCTGCACGACTGGGAGGAAGGGCAAGTGCGTGCTTTGCTCGCCAGTTCGTTCCGTTCGCTCGCGCCGGGCGGGCTGCTCCTGGTTCACGACGCCCACATCAACGCAGAGAAAACCGGACCATTACCGGTCGCCGAATACTCGGTTCAATTGATGCACGTCACGGAGGGAAAGTGCTACGCGCTGGGCGAAATGGAGGCCTACCTGACCGAAGCCGGATTCGTCGAGATGCGCCACGTTCTCACGGCGGCCGATCGCAGTCTCGTAACCGCCCGGAAGCTTTAATCAGTGATTTAAGAGAAACTCGGGGCTGGTCAGGAGAGCCCACAGAAGTTCGCGGACGCCGGTCGGCGCATCCCGGTGTTTCAGGAAGGACTGACATTGGGTGATTTCATCGGGGGAAGGTTTTCGTCCGTAACAGGCGACGAAAGCGCGCTCGACGCCTTCCG
The DNA here is from genome assembly GCA_964522665.1 of uncultured Verrucomicrobiota bacterium. Classification (GTDB taxonomy): domain Bacteria; phylum Verrucomicrobiota; class Verrucomicrobiia; order Limisphaerales; family CAZFVY01; genus CAZFVY01. The sequence continues at coordinate 24,130 of CAZFVY010000031.1, forward strand.
CCGGAGATTTCGCCGCGAGGATGCTGGCGGCGGTATTACCCGGATGACTTTGTAGGAGATCATCCAATAATGGCGAGTTGGAGAGAAACATGGCCTGCTGCAGGGAGGCGGAGTAGTCCGGCTGAAACAAGTCGGGGAATGCGTCAACAAAGGCGCGGCGAACAGCGGCCTCCGGATGGCCGGCGATCGTTCCGTTGGTGGCCGGACGATTCGCAGTGGCGACGAGGAAGGATTGGTAAAGTTGTTCCCCCGACAACGGTTTCTCCAGCCCGGACGCAAAGGCGTCGGCCAGCGTCGCTTTGCGCTCAAGGGGCACGGAATCGAGCTGGTAGGGGCGCGAGAGGACGATCTCGCGGATGAGCCATTTGATGTCGAAGTGTTTTCTTTCAAACTCGGCCGACAACCAATTCAACAAATCCGGGTGGCTTGGGCGGTGCATGGAGTCGAGTTGATCGACCGGTTGGACCAATCCGCGGCCCATGAGCAAAGTCCACATCCGATTGACAAACGCGCGGGCCAACTGCGGATTATTGTGCGTTGCCGCGTCCGCGAGCGCCGCGCGGCGTGAGAAAAGGGGAATCGCCGCGACGGTTGGCTTGGTCTTACCTGCGGGAGGTGGGACCGAATAAAGCTCGGGCGAGTCCTTTTCCTTTTCACCGTCGGCGGGGCGTTTCTCCGGGACGAGGGACCCGTTTGGAAAAGCCAGTGCCGCCGGTTGCGACTCCTTCTTCAAATTCGCAAAGCTCACGAAGCCACCTGTCGCCAGCTCGGAAACCGCCGGGCCGTTCGGGGTATCCACGTTCTTGCTACGATTGAACGCGGCGACGAGGCCCCAATAATGCCGTTGTTCGAACTCCCACGCGAGCGGGTGGTTGTGGCACTGGGCGCAGTTGATCCGCGCGCCGAACGCGATGGGCGCGACCGCCTCGGCCATCGCCTGATAATTTTCCTTCCGCTCGTAAAGAAACCAGACCGAGCCGCGATCGGCCGGTTCATCCGGTCGGGCGACGATGATTTCGCGGACGATTTTGTCCCACGGATAATTCTCCCGGAACGCGCGCTCCAGAAACGCGAACCACTGGTGGTCACGGCGTTGATCTTCAGCGCTCTCGCCTTGGCGTTCCATCAGCACGACGTCGAATACTTCCCGCATACGTCGCGGATAGTCGGGGCCAGCCAACAATGAATCGACCAGCCTGTCCCGCTTGTCCTTGCGCCGATCCGCGAAGAACGCGTCCGTTTCCTCCAGCGTCGGAATCCGTCCGGCCAGATCGAGGTAGATCCGCCGAAGAAACGTTCGGTCGTCGCCGATGGCAGCCGGTCGGGCGTGACGTTGCTTCCACCCGAGGCTGACGAACCGATCGATTGCTTCGCGTCCGGTCGTCGCCGCGGATGGAGTCCAGACCGGCCGATGCAATTGGTCCAAGCGCTTGAGGTATTCGTTCGCCCAACCAACCCGGTTGGTGAACGCCTCGGGCGCTGGCGGCGTCGAAGGAAGCTCGCTTATCCAGTCGCGAATCGCGGCGACGTCCAGGTCGCTCAACTGCTTCTTTTCGTCGAGCGGCATGTGCGGGTCGGCCCCTTTGAGAACGAATTGATAAAGGCGGCTTTTCTCCGGGCGGCCCGGAATGATCGCCGCGCCGCGTTCGCCTCCCTTGAGGATGTTTTCGAGTGAACGCAAGTCGAGGCCGCTCTTTTGGCGCACGCCGCCGTGGCACTTGAAGCAGTAGCGATCCAGGAGCGGTTCGACTCGGCCGAACCAAGTTTCCTCCGCTTGGTCGCCTGAAGGACTCGCCGCGAGCGCGCCGCTCGCCAAACTCAGGACTAGGAGGATGAGATGCCGACAGGTCATCGAGATGCCACCACTAGACCAAAATGTGCCCAGGTTATTCAACTCGATTCCTCGTACTCTGCCGTGGGCGGGGAAATGGGTTTCCTGGTCGGTCGGCGTCTCTATCGAGGCGGGCGATTCAAGTAGGAATCGCTCCGTTGCGCGTTTCGCTGCGCGACCCGTGGCCGCGACATTAACCAATCGAACGACTCAGAGCGCATGCGGCGTGGAACAGGCGTCGCGCTGAGACATTGCGGGCGATTAGGGCGTCAAGAGCCGGTAACCAACGCCCAGTTCGGTCACGATGAGTTGCGGAGAGCTTGGTTCGGTTTCAATTTTCTCCCGCAGATGCGCGATATACACGCGCAGGTAGTGAGTGTCCTCGTCGTGCCCGGCGCCCCATACTTCACGCAAAATCTGCCGATGAGTCAGCACTTTACCGGCGTGGCGGACGAAGAGGCGCAGCAAATTATATTCGGTCACCGAAAGCTTCACCTCCTTGCCGTGAAGGGTTACGCGGCGGGTGGCGAGATCGACTACCAGATTCCGCGCTTGGAATACGGGGGCCTCTTCCTGTTTGGCGAGATGGCGCAAGGCGACCCGGAGTCGGGCGAGCAGTTCGTCGGTGTTGAATGGCTTCGTCACGTAGTCATCCGCGCCGGCGTCGAGCGCGGCGACTTTGCCCTTTTCATCCCCCAACGCCGAAAGGATCACGACGGGCACGTTGCTCCACTCCCGCAACCGGCGCAGAACCTCCTGTCCGGACAAGTCCGGCAAGCCGATGTCGAGGATAACCAGGGCCGGGCGATGCTGCGCCGCCAGCGCGAGGCCCTCGTTCCCGGTAAAGGCGGGCAGGACCCGGTAGCCGTTGGCTTCCAAGGTCACGGTGAGCAAGCGGCGAATTTGCGGTTCGTCGTCCACTACCAGGACCAGGGGTTTGGGCGTGGTCTCGTTCATTCGCTTTCTCCAGGTAACGGCGGCATGGGGGGCAGGGGAAGCTTAATCGTAAAAATCGCTCCGCCACCGGGTTGGTTCGCGGCCGTGACCTGGCCACCCTGCGCCTCGGTGAAACCTTTTACGAGGGAGAGGCCCAACCCTGTTCCTCCCGCGGCCGCGTTTGGCCCCCGCTGAAAGCGTTCAAATAGCCGCGCGGGATCCCCGGGCGGCAGGCCCGGACCGTTGTCGGCGACCTCGATGATCAAGTGATCGGCCACCGCGTGAGCGCGCACGTGAACGGTCGTGCCCGCGGGGGTGTGCATCGCGGCGTTGCCGAGCAAGTTCGCGAGCAACTGCTCGGTCAAGGCGGCGTCCACTTTGACCGGGGGCAGGTCCGGGGGTATTTCCACCTTCAGGTGGTGTTGTTGCAGCGCGTGGCCAAGGTTCTGAATCGCCGTTTGAATCACGTCGCGCAAATCATGCCAATCGAGGTTTGGACGCAGATGGCCGGCCTCGAGCCGGGAGACATCCAGTAGATTCTGCACCAGTCGGTTCAGGCGGACGGTGGCCTCATCCAACTCCGCCGTCAGGGCTTGTTGCGGCTCATTGAGGGCGCCCGCGGCGCGCAAACCGCTGGCGGCGCTGCTAATGGCGGCCAGCGGCGTGCGTAGCTCGTGCGACACTGAGTTTAATAGGGTCGTTCCCAATCGCTCCGACTCGGCCAGCAGCTTGGCTTGCGCTTCCGCGTCGGACAGGCGCTGACGGTCGAGCACGAGCGAAACTTGCCGGACGAACGCGTCGAGGAGGTCGCGAGAGGCCGTTGTCAGGGCCCCCGATTCCTTAAAGCGCAGGCTCAAGGCGCCGAGCGCCCGGTCACCGGCCACAAGCGGCAAGTGCAGGCCTTCGCTGAGTGGCAGATTGTCCGTGCCGGCGCCAGCCGGTTGGCGGTGTTGGAAGGCCCACGCGGCGACCGTTTCTTCCTTCTCGGAAAGTGACCACGGACTGGCAAAATAAAGCGTCAACGGGCCAGAGCCGGATTCGTCCGGCAGTGAAACGGCGACATCGGCGCCGAAGGTCTCGCCGACCTGCCGGATCACGACGGCGAGCAATTGCGCCAAGTCAGGCGCCTCGGCGAGGTCACGCGTCAACAAGTACAAAGCCGTCGCGCGCCGTTCGCGCTGACGTTCGGCCGCTTGTTGCTCCCGCAATCGGGCCGCGAGTTGCCCCATCGCGACGGCGACGATGAAGTAAGTCGCGAACATCATCGCGTCCGCAACCTTCGTGATCCGCAGGCTAAGGCGGGGTTCGGTGAAAAAATAATCCCACAAAATCGCCGTGCCAGTCGCCGCGGCGAGCGTCGCCCCGCGGCCGACGAATAACGCCAGCACGACCACGCTCAAGAGATAGACGAGCGCGATCGGTTCATTGCCCAACCAGTGTTCCAGCAGCGCGTTGAGGACCGTCACTCCGCCGACCACGCCCGCCGCCAGCGCAAAGCCGCGCAGGTCGGTGAAACGGCTGGCGCGCGCGCGGACGGAAGGCCGGACCTCACCGTCGCTCTCCGCGCGGACCGTGTGAACGTCGATGCGACCGCTTTCCCGAATCAGGCGGTTGAGCATCGAGCCGCCGCGCATGAGGTCCAACGTCCGCCATCCGGCCGGCTTACCGACGACGATCTGGGTCGCGTTCTGTTCCCGCGCGATGCGCAGAATACCATGCACCACATCGGAGTCGGTGGTGGTGACGATTTGGGCGCCTAATTCGCGGGCGAGGGACAGGTGTCGCGTCAGCCGGGTTTGGTCTTCCTCTCCCAACGGGCGAGGATGCTCGACGTAGGCCGCCAGCCAGCTCGCGTGGAGTTCGCCCGCGAGGCGCCGGGTCCAACGAACCAGCGACGCCGACGTCGGACTGGAACTAACCGCCACGAGCAGGCGCTGGCCCGATTTCCACGGGTCCCCGACGCCGTGGACGTGACGGTAGGCGAGGACGTCCTGGCCGACTTGCTCCGCCGCGAAGCGGAGCACGAGCTCGCGCAACGCGGTTAAATTCCCCGTGCGGAAAAAGCGATCCTGCGCCGTCGCCGCGCGTTCGGGCATATAGACTTTTCCCGCCGTCAGACGGGCGCGAAGTTCGTCAGGCGGCAAATCGACCAACTCAAGTTTGGCATCCGTCAGGGCGGTGTCCGGCACCGTCTCGTGGATGGTCACGCCGGTGATCTGACGGACGGCTTCGGCCCTCGTTTCAATGTGCTGAATGTTGAGCGTGGTAAAGACATCGATGCCGGCGTCGAGGAGTTCGAGTACGTCCTGGTAACGCTTGGGATGGCGGGATTCGGGCGCGTTGGTGTGGGCGAATTCATCCACCAGGGCGAGCTGGGGCTTGCGCGCCAGGGTTGCGTCGAGGTCGAACTCGGAGAGCAGGATGCCGCGGTATTCGACCCGCCGGCGGGGGACCACCGGGAGGCCTTCGGCGAGCGCGTCGGTCTCCTTTCGACCGTGGGTCTCGAGATAGCCGATTACCACATCCCGTCCCGCGGCGACTTCGCGCCGCGCGGCTTCCAGCATGGCGAAGGTTTTGCCGACGCCGGCGCACATGCCCAGGAAAACCTTGAGTCGCCCCCGCTTTTGTCGCGCGGTTTCGCTCTGAATCGCCGCCAATAGCGCGTCAGGATTCGGGCGCTCACTCTCGCTCACGCGCTCACCTTAGCGCGGGCGACAACAATTGCACCCAAATTCGCGTTGCCGTTCAACTTAGCGAGTCGCCGGTTGCGTTAGGCGGGGAGTGGAGGAAGCGACGGTTTGAGTTTCTGACGGGCGTCTTGCTCCCGAAATAAACAGGCAACTCATAATCACCACCCAGAGAAGGCCGGCTCCAACGAGCATTCGGCGCAGCGTCCGGAACGAGTCTTGGGCCACTTTCGGGTCGAAGACCAGCCAGGAACGGTCGATCACCCATTTCACGCCGAAATAACCGCAATCCTCCGCGTCCGAGAACCATTGATACTCGTCGGGGATGCACCCTTCCGCCGCCAGCTCGCGAATGAAAAACATCTTGTGGCGCGGCGTAAAATTGTCGCGCGACGCGCGGATGATGATGCCATCGGGACCGTTCTCGACCAGCACCGAATTGTCCAGCGCGGGGAAGTAGAATTCGAACTTCGATGGCAGGCTGTTCTCGGCGCGCATAAGAATCCCTTTTTTGATCGTGGCGCCGCCTCAACGAGCGAACGAATGACGGAGCGCCAGGAATAAAATGATTTGCAGGACAATAAACACCACCGCGACCACCGTACCCGCGATGACGGGCGTTCCTTCCAAGCTCATGCGCCAGCGGGGCGCTTGCAGCCGGTCGCAATAGCCGGTGACCGCGACCTCGCTGGAGGCATCTAACTCAGCTTTCATGGCGGCGGCGGTGGGATAACGGTCGTCCGGGTTCCGCTGGAGGGCGTGCAAGACGATTTCTTCGGCCTGGGGCGAAAGCTTGGGATTGAGCTTTCGCGGAGCCGGCGGGTCGCCGGTCACACGATCGTTGAGGGCGACCCACGGATTCTCGTTCTCGAACGGCACGACACCCGTAAGCATTTCGTACAGAATCGTGCCCAACCCGTAAACATCGGTGCGCTCGTCGGTCCGCTTATTCTTGACCTGTTCCGGCGCCATATAATCCGGCGTGCCGAGCATCGGCGTAAAGCCCGAGAGCGTGATGCGGCGGGCCGCGGTGGCCGTCGCGATGCCGAAATCCATGACGCGGAGAGTCCGGTCGCGGCAGATCATGATGTTTCCCGGCTTCAGGTCGCGGTGAACCACGCCGTGCTCGTGCATGTATTGCAGCGCTTCACACAGCAGACTGGCGATCTTAAGCGCGTCCTTCTCCGGCAGCGGCCGGATGGCGTCGAGCAGGTGGGCCAAGGTGCAGCCACGCAGATACTCGGTGACCAAATACGGCCGGCTCTTCTTGCCGGTCGGGATGAACTTCAATAAGAACGGGTGATCGAGTCCACGGCCGATCTCTTCTTCGCGTTGAAATCGGGAGAAGAAATTGGGGTCCGACTCATAGCGCAAATGGGGCACCTTGATCGCCACCAGATCATCGTTGTGATAGCTGTCCCGCGCCTGATAAATCGTGGCCATGCCACTGCGGCTCAAAGTCTCGCCGATCACGAAGCGGGCGTCTAAAACGTAACCGGGCTTGAATTCCGACGGCGCCGACTGGTCCACCGCGTCGTGGCGCTCCGGCACATCGTGGCAACTCTCCACCGTATCGAGGGGGCCGGCGCCGTTTCTTCTCATGACCGCAATCTCATCTTGATCACGGGGTTTCCACTAATTAATAGCGATCCCGGTCTCATTAAAAAGGTATCAACGAGCGTCGGAGGTCTTACCGAACTGCGCCCATTCGGGGGTATTTCGTCCCCTTCACACTCATCCGCGAGTCAGTGAATTTGTGGCGCCGCTTAATCGACCTCCTCGGATGCGTTCGGGAATTCGCCGTTTTTATTGACGAGCGATCCGGCGAGTCGATATCCGTGGCGTCCCTCGGTCGAAATGTGAAATTCCTCACGGCAGGGCAGCAGCTTCTTGCGCAGGGCGGCGATGTAAACCTGGAGCTGATGTGGCTTTTTCTCGGCGCCATCTCCCCAGACCGAACGGAGCAGATGATCGCAAGAAACCACGTTTCCCGTTTCGCGCGCGAGAAAATAGAGGAGCGTAAGCTCGGTCGGGCTAAGGCTGAGATTTCGACCGCTCACGCTGACCCGGCGCCCGGGCAGGTCAATTCTCAGCGCGCCCAGTTCCAGCAAAGGGCCATCGGGGACGCCTGGGATGCTGCGCTGGAGGACTCGCAGTCGAGCCAGCAGTTCCGCGCCGTCGAATGGCTTCGTCAGGTAATCATTTGCGCCCCGGTCCAAAGCCCCCACTTTGTCCGCCGAGCTGCACCGTTCCGAGAGCACCAGCAGCGGCGCCCGGGACCGGGCGCGTAATCGCTCAATGACTCGGAAGCCGTCGAGATCGGGCAAGGTCAATTCGAGGATGACGACGTCGGGCGGGCATTGAGCGGCCAGTTTTAGCCCGCGCTGGCCCGATTCGGCTTCGACGACGCGGTAGTTCTCTTCCCGGAGCGTGAATCGGAGGAGCGACCGAGTGGCGCGCTCCTCGTCGATGATCAACGCTAATGGGTGTGGTTTCACCCTCGGGGTAATGGGCCGTGGGCGCGCTCGGAATTGAAGGAGGCCGGCGAGCCCGCGGCGCGTCGATGTCTGCGGCTATTTGGCGGCGTTATTTTGGGGCTTCTTGGAATCAAGTTGGTCGAGGGCCACATTAAGTAGGAGCACATTGACGCGGGCTTGGCCCAAGAATCCCCATTGCGGCGGTTCCGTATGTTCCTCGACCAGCGCCTTCACCTTGTCCTCGCCGATCCCGCGCGAGGCGGCGACCCGGGCGATTTGAAGCCGCGCTGACTCGGGGCTGATGTGCGGGTCGAGTCCGCTGGCCGAGGCGTAGATCATGTCGGCGGGCACGACCGTATTGGTCGGCAGATTGTTGCCACTGATAAAGGCGGCGATGTTATTCACGACGTTCGTCCGCAAGGCCCCGCTGGTTGGCCCCAGGTTGCTGCCGCTGGAGGCCGCGATGCCCGAGGGACCGGTTCCGTAGGTGCAAGCCGATGGCCGAGGCCAAAAGTAATTCGTCCCCTGGAATTGTTGCGCCAACAAGGCGGAGCCAACGATCTTGCCGTCTTTCTCCACCAAGCTTCCGTTGGCTTGATACGGGAACACGGTTTGGGCGAAAAGCGTCATGATTACCGGATAAACCACACCGGCCACGACGCTCCACAAAATGGTCTGCCGGATGGATTGGCTGATAAGTTTTAGCATAGAGTTTCCTCGTTTGTAATGGTCGGTTTCTGCCTGATTATGGCGCCAGATGAAGCAGCACCAACAGCACGTCGATAAGTTTGATGAAGATAAAAGGGACGATGATCCCGCCGATCCCGTAGATCAGCATGTTATTGCGCAAGATGACCGCGGCGCCAAGAGGGCGGTATTTGACTCCCCTTAGCGCCAGGGGGATCAACGCGACGATGATCAAGGCGTTGAAAATGACCGCCGCGAGGATGGCGCTCTGCGGCGAGTGCAAGTACATGATGTTCAGCTTGTCGAGCGGGCCACGGCCTCCCCCCGACGTGGCGTAGAGCACGCCAAACATCGCCGGCAGAATGGCGAAGTATTTCGAAACGTCATTGGCGATGCTGAAGGTCGTGAGCGCGCCGCGCGTCATTAACAATTGTTTCCCGATCTCAACGACTTCGATGAGCTTGGTCGGATTGCTGTCGAGGTCAACCATGTTGCCGGCTTCTCGCGCGGCCTGGGTTCCGGTGTTCATGGCGACGCCGACGTCGGCCTGGGCGAGCGCCGGCGCGTCGTTGGTTCCGTCACCGATCATCGCGATGAGTTTGCCCCCCTCTTGTTCCTTGCGGATGCGGGCGAGTTTATCTTCGGGCTTGGCCTCGGCGATATAGTCGTCCACGCCAGCTTCGGCCGCGATGGCGGCGGCGGTCAACCGGTTGTCGCCGGTGATCATCACGGTGCTGATGCCCATGCGGCGTAATTGGGCGAAGCGTTCCTTGATGCCGCCTTTGACGATGTCTTTAAGGCGGATAACGCCGAGCAACTTGGCGCCGTCCACCACCAGCAGGGGCGTGCCGCCTTCCCGGGAAATCTCATCCACCTTTTCCATAACGCTCTGATCCACTTTGCCCCCTTTTTCCTTTACCAGTTTCGCGACGGCTTCAGCCGCGCCCTTGCGGATGCTGCGAATCGGTGAGGTCACCGGCGGGGTCGCGAGCGCGACCGCTTTTTGGCCACGTCCGGCTGGCGCGAGCGCCGACGGCTTCGCTTCGGAAAGGGACTGGGGTTCCGCGTACATGTCCACGCCGCTCATCCGAGTCTGCGCCGTGAAAGGGACGAAGGTTGCGAAACGCTCGGCGACTTCTTGTCCGCGGAGGCCATACTTCTCTTTCGCTAGGACGGCGATGGAGCGGCCTTCGGGTGTCTCATCCGCCAGCGAAGCCAATTGCGCGGCCTCGGCAAGTTCCTGGACTTTGACGCCCGGCGCCGGGATGAACTCCGTTGCCTGGCGGTTACCCAGTGTGATGGTGCCGGTTTTGTCGAGCAGCAGCACATCGACGTCACCGGCGGCTTCGACGGCGCGCCCGCTGGTCGCCAGGACGTTGCGGCGCATCAATCGGTCGATGCCGGCGATACCAATGGCGCTCAAAAGCCCCCCGATCGTGGTGGGAATGAGACAGACGATCAACGCCAGCAGCACCGGAACGGTGGTCAAGACGGCGCCCGTTTGGCCCGACTGCGTCTCATTGTAATGAGCGTAGGGCGGCAGCACGAAGACCACCACGATGAAAAGCGCGGTCAGGCTGATCAAAACGATATTCAGCGCGATTTCGTTCGGGGTTTTCTGCCGGCGCGCGCCTTCGATCATCTCGATCATGCGGTCCAGAAACGAATTGCCCGCCTCGGCGGTGACCCGCACGACGATTCGGTCGCTGAGCACCCGGGTGCCACCAGTGACGGCGCTGCGGTCGCCGCCGCTCTCGCGCACGACGGGCGCCGACTCGCCGGTGATCGCCGATTCATCAATCGTCGCGATCCCGTCTTCGATTTCTCCATCGGCGGGAATCATTTCGCCCGCTTCGCAGATGAAGTAGTCGCCCACCTTGAGATCGGGACTGGCCACCTGGACTTCCTTGCCATTCACCAGCGCGCGGGCCATGGTCTTGGTCCGCATCTTCTTCAAGGCGTCGGCATGCGCTTTGCCACGGCCTTCGGCCATCGCCTCCGCGAAATTGGCGAACAAACAGGTGAACCACAGCCAGAAACAAATCTGCACGTTGAACAGATTGCACTGGCCGGGCAGGAACAGGATGATCGTGGTCCAGATGGAACCGAGCCAGACCACGAACATCACGAGGTTCTTGATCTCGTCCCGCGGATGCAGTTTCTTGAACGCGTCGATGACGGCCTGCCGGAACAACTCCGAGTATTTGAATTCAACTTTAGTGCTCATATACGATGTAGAGATGTGTGATTGGTCCTAAAACGCTCTGGCTCCCAGCATCAAGCCCTGCTCGACAATCGGCCCGAGACAAAGCGCCGGGAAAAAGGTGAGCGCCGCGACGATGACGATGACGCCCGCAAGGGTGAGACCGAACGTCCATCCATGCGTCGGCAAAGTTCCCGCGGAGGCTTCCACGGTCTTCTTGGACGCCAGGCGTCCGACGATCGCCAGCGCGGCTATGATGGGAATGAAGCGCCCAATCCAAATCACGATCCCGGCCGCGACGTTGTAGAACGGAGTGTTGGCGTTGAGGCCGGCGAAAGCGCTGCCGTTGTTGTTGGCGGCTTCGCCGAAGCAGTACAGGACTTCACTCAACCCATGAGGCCCGCCATTCGCCATGCTTGACAATCCTTGCGGCGCCATGACCGCCAAGGCGGTGGGCAGCAGGCACGCCGCGTTCGGAATCAGCACCCCGATCACCGCCCAGGTCGCCACCCAGGCGTCCAGTTTCTTGCCCAGATACTCGGGTGTTCGCCCAATCATCAACCCGGCGATGAAGACGGTGATGAGGACGTGAAATAACATGCAGTACATACCGCATCCAATGCCGCCAAAGAGCATTTCACCGATCAGGATATTCCACATTGGCATCATCCCAGCGAGGGGCATCCAGCTATCGTGCATCGAGTTGACCGAGCCATTGTCGATGGCGGTGCAGGAAACGCCCCAGAGCACGCTGTTCATGACGCCGATGCGCTGCTCCTTGCCTTCCATGTTGGGCGTGAAGCCCGCCATGACCGGATTCGGCTGGGCCTCGTAATACCAGGCGACCCCGAAAGAAAGCACATACATCGCGAGCATGACGCTAAACAAACACCAGGCGTGCTTCTTGTTGCCGACCAGCAAGCCGAACATATAGACTTGGGCCATCGGTACGATGATGATGGCCAGCATCTCCCAGAAATTGGTGAAGGGCGTCGGATTCTCGAAGGGATGGGCACTATTCACGTTGTACCAGCCCCCGCCGTTCGTGAAGAGTTGTTTGATTGCCTCAAACGCGGCGACGGCGCCGATGGGGATGGGCTGGGTCTCGACCTTCGCGTCAATCATGACTGGAACGTTGGTCATGACGGGGGCGCCTTTCGCGTCCACCTGTGGGGCGTCCACCATCACGGGCGTGCCATTGGTCAGCAGCGGTTTGCCCTGCGCGTCCAGCTTCGCGACTTGCAAGACCAACTGAATATTGGTCGTGACGTTGTTGCCCTTGTCATCGGTTTTCTGAACCTGCGTGGTGTACGACTCCATGAGCTGCGCCGTCTGATAGGGCTTGAACGTCTGTGGGACGCCCTGCCATGCCAAGGGGATCGTCCACAGGACGCTCAGCGGCAGCACGAAATAAAGCATCCCCCGGGTCATGTCGGCCCAGAAATTGCCGACTGTTTTGGTTGAAGCCCGTTTAAGCGCCCGGCCGACGGCAACCAACACCGCCAGGCCGGAGGCGCCGCTCAGAAACTGATGGACCATAATGGCAAAGATTTGGGAGAAATTGCTCATCGTGGTTTCACCCGCGTAGGACTGCCAATCCGCGTTGCAGGTGAAACTCCAAGCCTGCATGAACGCCAAATGCCAACTGCAGTTGGGCAAATGTTGCGGGTTGAGCGGCAGCCATTGTTGGGTCATAAAAATCACCGAATCCGCGACGAAACCGATCGTCGCGAACAAGAGCACGGCCCAAAAATAGGTTAGCCAGGTCATCTCCTCGTCTGGGTTGGTGCCGGTCAACCGATAAATGAGCTTTTCGATCGGGTGCAAGAACGGATGGAGAAACGTTTTCTCCCCTTTGAAGACCTTCGCCATGAAGCGGCCCAGCGGCGGGGTCAACGCAATGCCAATTCCGAAGAAGAGGGCGATCTGAATAATTTCATTCCATTTCATGCCGCCAGAGTAGCGACTGTAGAATGTGTGAAGTTAGTAAAAAGCTTGTTAGTTGGCGTTAAAACTGTGTCAATGTTTACTACGAATAGTAAGTGGATGAGCTACCACATTATTTGGTTGAAGGCGTAGTATGTCCTGTAGAATGGGCCTGAATATTAGTTAATGCAATTTGTTCATGGTAATGTTGATTTTAATTCATTTTTGATTACTCGATTCAATGTCGGGACAAACGGGTTGGCCCAAGTCCCGGAGGTTGGCTGATGATGGCGCTTTGAACCCGGAGCAGCCGCAAGCGCCCGTAAAACTAGCATCTCAATCTGGCCAATGGCCCCGGGGGAAATCGCTGGGGCGCTCGGTCACCCGGGATTGGCGGCGGTCTTGTTTGCGATCCGCGGGTGGAATTGGAGGCTCGACTGTACGGGGCAATGTCGATTATAACGGCCGGATGAGATCCCTTTTCGTAGTCTGGCTCGGATGTATCCTCGGCGCAGCCGGCGTTTTCGCGGCGGCCACGGATAATGTTTACCTTCTCGGCCCCGATTCCGCTCCCCATGCCGGGGTGCCTGTGGGGCAGGTCGTCGGACCGGAGACATTACCGAGCAACGTCTTCACGAACACCACGCGCCATTACTGGATTTACGTTCCGGCCCAATACGAGGCCGCGAAGCCGGCGCGTTTAATGGTGTTCGAGGACGGGCAGGCGTTTGTCAGTACGAACGGGGAGTACCGGATTCCCTATGTACTGGATAACCTGATTTATCGCCGTGAAATGCCCGTTACGTTGGCCGTGTTCATCAACCCTGGCCACACGCCGGAACAGCCGGAGTCGTCATCGACCAATTGGGGCGATTCGATCAACAATCGGCGCCTCGAGTACAACGCCCTGGACGACAAGTATTCGCACTTGATCGTGGACGAGTTGCTGCCGGTGATCACCCAGCGTTATAATATCTCCAGCAACGCCGGGGATCGGGCCATTGCGGGCGCCAGTTCGGGCGCCATCTGCGCGTTTACGGTCGCGTGGCATCGGCCCGACCAATTCGGCAAAGTGATCAGCACGATTGGCAGCTTCACCGATATAATGGGCGGGCACGTTTACCCCGACTTGATCCGCCAAGGTGAACGCAAGCCCATTCGCGTCTATTTGCAGGACGGGCTGAACGATAATCGCGGCCTGCGCCGTCGCGGTGGGACCAACGTTTACGATCCCAAGTTCGACTGGCACGCGCAGAACATCAAGATGGTCGCGGCGCTCACCGAGAAAGGTTACGACGTAAACTTCTGCTGGGGCATCGGCACACACTCGAACAAGCAAGGCGGCGCCATCATGCCCGAAATGCTGCGGTGGCTTTGGCGCGATTATCCTCGGCCCGATGACCCGAATGACGACCGCAACCGGAAGCTGTTTGTTCCGGTTGACGGACAACCAGGGGAAATCCCGCCGGTTAAGTAAGGGGGACTGGGGCGCCGAAGGCGGCGTGTGAGCCTATTTAAAAGTAACAAGAGAGCGATACCGGTCTCGCTCTCTCGCCACGCGGCCGCCACCCGGCGCTGGGTCGCGGAGCTAGAACTTATAGATGGCGCTGGCGATCACTTCGATGGAGTTCTTGTGATTCGGAACGGGTGAGGCGGACGTGCCGCCGTAGGCCAACGAGCCGTCCGCGGAATGGTCCCAACGCAATTCCAGGCGCGTGAGCACATTTTGCCAGAGGTCATACTGCACGGTGCTGGTGAAAGCGACGATCTTCGACGGCAACCCGGGACCACCATTGGATTTGGATTGAGTGAAGTATTCGCCACGTTCGTTAAGGGCGATCTTTTCAGTGAGTTGGTAGCTGACATACGCGCCCACGGCGTTCGCATAGCCTTCGGCGCTGAGCGATTGCTTGGCGACGCCGGCGTAGTCGTAGGAGGCGCCCACCTTGAGGGCCTTCCACGGCGTGCTCAGTGAGAGGCCGGAGTAGAAGCTGGTTTGGTCAGCGGGATGGAATCCGGCCGCGGCGGCGAACGCGTTGAATCCGTTGACGACGCCAAAGAAAAGGGTCGAACCGGAAACCCAACCCCAAGTGCTTGGCGCGGTCAGCGAGAGATCGCCCAGGTAGGTTTTGTACGACTCGGATCGCAAGGGAGTCGAACGGCTGTTGATGGCGGAGCCTTCGTTGTCGGCGATGCCGGCGGCGACGCCGATCAATTCGGTGATGTTGTAGTTGGCGATGACACCCGTAAAGGTGGCCGGCTCGATTGAATACCCGTAGGATTTAGTATAGTTCGGGTTGATGGTCGGCTCGAACACTTCGTAACCCAGAATCGTGTCCCAAACGCCCATCTTGAAATCGATGCCGTTGCCGACCGGAGCTTTGACTTCGACGTAGGCCTGTTTGACGGCAAAATCGGGCGTCGCGCCCAATGATTGCGTGGCGTAAGCGTTAGCGTCCGGGCCGAAGAGCAGGTCAACCTTGTAGCCGGTGCCCCACTCGTCGGAGGGTTGAACTGGTTTTTCGAGCACCAATTTGACGACGTTAAGGTTGAATCCATCCGCCTTGGACGGGCCGCCGAAGAGGTACCCGGGCGCGTGGACATTGCCGGAGCCCAGGTTCCATTGAGCGGAGGTGTCCACGAATCCGCTGAGCGTCGTGGAAGACAGCGCGGTCATGACGGGGTGGCTGGTAACCTCCTCGCCAAGCGCTGCGCCGGCCAAACTGATCACTCCGGCGGCCGCCAGTCTTAGTGTCCATTGATTAAACTTCATGATGTGGTTCCTTCGAGTTAGTTAGGTATTTGTTGGTTATATGCGCTCGGTCGCTGCTCCCGTCGCCTGCGCATGTTCAGGCGGCTGGATTGATTCGGTGGAGTGGACTCGGGGCGTTCGTCGCGCTGGGCGCGAGCTGTCGGCTCCGATTTCGCGCCGCGAACGGCGCGCGGCGTGGTCCTCGACAAACGCGTCATTCAAATGTGAAGGGTTCATTTTCGGTTCGTCAGAAGTTCACGTTGGCCCGCCAAAAACAGCCCACGAGAATCGCGGTCGCGGAACAGCCAAACATCAGCCCGCGATAGACGTTCGCGCTGCGCGCGATCCGCGCGGTAAGCGACGAGATGGTGGACGAGAAAAGCATCATGGCCAGGATCGTCCCGGCGCCGTAGGCGACCAGGTACGCCACCGCCAGCGAGTTCGACGGGAGCGTCAGCGATGGGATGATGGCGAGGAAATGAGAACTCCCGGCCAAGCCATGCAGGGTTCCGATTCCGAACGCCGCGTGGCCGTGGACGCTGTGCTCGGTATTTCGGTCAACGACTTGCGCGCGCGGTCCGTGCAGGTGGATATGGACGTGGGATTCGCCGGCGTGATCGTGGGCGTGGGTGTGAATTCGCAATGCCGCGCGTAGCGTCCAGGCGCCAATTCCAATCAGGAGCACCCCGACGAGCCGTTCGCTCCAATCGGAGATCAGGTCAACCGGCAGCACCCCCCGCAGAATCAACGAAGCGACGCCAACGACCACGACTCCCATCGCGTGGCCGCCGCCCCAGCGCAGACCGACCAGCCAGGCGCGCCGTACGCTTTTCAAGGCCAGCGGCGCGATCGCGGCAAGGTGGTCCGGTCCGGAAAGCACATGTACCACGCCGGCGAGGATTCCCGCCGCGACGATGAGGGGGGCCGAGTGATAGGGGAGATGGCTGGAAATCATTTATTCTTTATGGCTGGGCTTTGGCGAGTCATTGCAATTGCGGATTGACGGTGGAGAACGCCCGACTGACGGCCTCGGCGCGGGGGAGGGGCGCGGTCGATTGCGACGAGACCGAGGTGGGAAACATTTCCGAGAAACGACGCCTTTGACGAGCCGCCATCCAGCCGTTGATTTGCTCGAGATCGGCGACGGGCGCGCCGGTAAATGGCAACTGATGAAGGTAACCGTCTGGCCCGAACTCCGGCGTCATCGTGGAATACGCGGCCCCGCGCTCGGACTGCCGGCGCCAGATTTCGCTCCACCACCGTTCGTGGGCTTCGAGCGCTTCGCGAGACTCGGGAGCGGCGGGGTGGGCCACTTGCGGGCCTTGGTCGTAGCCGACCCGCGCGTGGATGTGCCGGGCGCGTTCCGCGCAGAGCGCGAGGACGTCAGGCTCAGTGTCAATCAGCCGCTCGCAAACGACGCACCAATGCGAATAATCGCACGTAAGCGTCAGCGCCGGCAATTGGAGCAATAGGTCGCGCGTCACCCACGGATTGAAAAGAGAGCGACTGCGGTGGGTCTCGAAGCTGGCGCCAACAATCGACGCGCCGGTGATTTCCAGCGCCCGGCCAAAGAACTCGACGCTTTGAGCAACGGTCCACGCATCGCAACCCGCAATGACGTTGAGGGCGATGGGGTCGCATTCCATGGTCAATTCAACTCGACGACGGAGGGATTCCAGATGGTCAGCGGGCGACGCGGATCGAACTGGGACATACGTGCCCGCGGTGCAAATCTCCCCAAGGTAGCTCAAGCCCTCGTCGGCCAGCCGCGCGCGCAGCTGTTTCCGGTCCTCCGCCGCGGGCGGGGCCTGGCCTTCGAGGCCGTCATAGCCGGATACCCGGGCGGCGACGACGGCGTCGCACAGACTTCCGGCGTGGCCCCAAAGCGTTTTGAAGAGCTTGAGTTTCATCATGACTCCGGCTCGGGGGTTACGGTTGTCGCGACGCGGAACCCGAGATTGTCCGCGCGGTAATCGGCCGCGCGAACATCGCGCCAGGCGCTCCGCAGCAGGCGTGGGAGATAATCCCAGGCGCCTCCGCGGACGACCCGACGATCTTCGGTCCGCTCATTCCAAGCCGAGCCATCGTCGGGAGCCGTGAGATAGTTTGGGCGCCATGAATCCGCAACCCATTCCGCGACGTTGCCGTGCAGGTCGCAAAGCCCGTAGGCGTTAGGTGGATAACTGCCCACTTTGGCGCGAGCGCCAAGGCCGACCCGCTCTCCCATTTCGTCGTAGAGATAGTTTGCCTGGCTCGGGGTAATTTCATCGCCGGTGGAAAACGGCGTCCGCGAGCCGGCGCGGCACGCATATTCCCAGACGGCTTCGCTCGGTAAAAGATAGGGACGCGCGGCGCGATTCGTCAGCCAGGCGCAATAGGCGTTCGCGTCATGCCAATTCACCAGCGTCACCGGAAAGTCGGCGTCGCTCGCGGGTTCGTGCGCGGGACGAAACCGCCGAAACTCCGCGACGCTGACCGGGAATTTGCCGAGCGCGACGCCGGGCGGAATCGTAACCGGATGCGCTGGGCGTTCGGTGTCGTTCGTGAATCGATCGCGTTCCGACGCGCCCATGACATAGTCACCCGCGGGCAACTCGACCATTAGCGGAGTCTCCTCGGTATCGCGCCAGACGCGTTGACGTTGGGCGGGAATGGTGGGTTCAGAGATCATCGCGCCACCTCCCGTCTTGAACGTTGGGCGGAGCCGTCACTTCATACTCGGTCCAGCCGGCGGTAAGCCCGCCATCGATCGCGATCGTTTGCCCGGTTACATACGCGGCTTCGTCGGTTGCCAAATAGTGGCAGAGCGCCGCGACCTCCTCGGGAGTTCCGAGGCGGCCCAGCGGCGCGCGGCGTTCGATGAACGGAATCTCCGGGTTGTTCGGAATGCTGGTCACCGCCGGCGTGAGAATCGCGCCTGGGCAAATGGCGTTCACCGTGATCCGACGCGGCGCCAGCTCGATCGCGCCAAGTTTGGAAAGGTGGATCACCGCGGCCTTTGACGTTCCATAGGCGGCCGCGCCGGGCGTCGCCAGCATTCCGACGAACGAGGCAATATTGATCACTCGCCCACCGTCCGCGAGTGATCTGGCGGCGTGTTTAATGCCGAACGCGACACTGTGCACGTTGACCTCGAACGTTTGACGGAGCAGCTCATCCGTCAGCCCGGCAAAGCCGACCCCCAACGGCTGAATCGCGGCGTTATTGACGAGGATATCGACCCGACCGAAGCTCGCCTGCGCGCGGCCGAAGATCGCCGCCACCTGTTCCTCGTTCGCGACATCGGCCCGGATGAATTCGGCGCCAATCGAGTTCGCGATCTCCCCACCATCGGCCCGGCGATCGGCGATGAGCGCCATCGCGCCCGCCGCGAGGAACCGGCGCGCGATGGCCAGCCCGATTCCAGAGGCGCCGCCGGTAACGATGGCCAGTTTTTTAACCAGTGAAAACATCGTAAAACACGGTTGCTCAGTTCCGTTGGCCCGGCGCCGACGGGGTGTCGTCGGTGGGCAAGACTCCGCGGATTCGCGCGGCCAGAAATCGGTGGAACAGCCAGACCGGCATTTCGAGGTGGCTTAGTCTCCCCGGTTGCCAGCCGCTGGCGTAGTAACCTCGCTGCACCGCCGAGCAAACTTGCATGTCTTCCAAATGGAACGCGGTCATCTGCTCGGCGGCTTGATCGCGAAGCGCTTCAAAGCGCGGCAGCGCCAACGCCGCGGGCGACATGAGCGTGGTGGTCGTCAGCTTGAGGCGATCGGGGCCGATGGGTTGAAGCCGGTACCAAATGACGCGATCCGGCGCGGTCGCCAGGAGAAACGAGGGAAAGATTAAAAACAACCCCCACTCTGACTTTTGCGCTTCGCTCAGGCCGGCAAGCGGCGGCAACGCCTCCGAAAAGTCGCCCTTGGCTTCGAACTCACGATAGGCGTCGCGTACGGAATCGCGGTACGGGAGATGCGCCCGGACGTAATGGCGGCGTTCTCGTTCCGTCCACGTATCGCGGGCGGGCATCATCGGCTGCAGGGTCTTGTGGTGAATTCCCAAGTGATGGTAACTCTCCATGAAGTTTTCAGCCAAAACTTTCCAGTTGAACGGGCAATCCCATTCGCGCGCGATCACCAACTTCATCTCGTCGAGGCGGAAGGCCGCTACGTCTTGAGCCATTTCGGTCAACCCGGCGGCGAGCGGTGGCGCGGCGCCGTCGAGGTTAACAAAGATGAAACCGTGCCAAACTTCGGTAGCAAATGGTTTCAGAAAGAATTCGTCCCGACAGAACCCTTCCGCTTCGTGCATCTCCGGGCAGGCCTTGAGGTGGCCGTCGAGGTCGAAAGTCCAGGCGTGGTAAGGGCAAAGAAAGAGTCGCGTTTGGCCGCAATCGGGCCGGCCGTCGCGGCCTACTTTGGGCGCACCGCCTTCGTAGCCAAAACCGTCCGGCATGATGTCCATCGACCGGTGCGGGCAGACCCGCGACAAGACGCGAATCGCGCCGTCTTTGCCGTGAACGACGATCAGTGGCTCGCCGAGCAGGTCGAGGTTGAGGTAATCACCCGGCGCTGGAATCTGCGAACGGTGCGCGACGCATTGCCAGCCGGCGCGCAGGACCTGATCCAATTCCCAATCAAAGAACTCCTCGCTCGTGTACGCCTGCGCGGGAAGCGTGGTCGCGCGGTTGAGCGGCCGGGCGGCGGCTTCGCTCACGCCACGTTGAATCGCCTCGAGAGAAAGCCGCCTTTGCGCGGTACGGGCGCTTGACTCGCGCGCGAACGCGAGCGGTTCAAACGTCGGCTTCCAATCGACGATCGGCGTTTTCATGCGTTGACCAATCCGGCGGAGGCCGTGGCGTCAAAATCCAGTTCCCGCCGCGCGGTGGGATGCGCGTAAAAATGGCTCGCGATCTCGCGCCCGCGCGCGAACCAGACGCCGCCCTTTTCCCGCATGGCGCGAACGAGGTTTTCCAGCAGCCGCACGCGCGATGGACGTCCGCTCAGCCAGGGGTGCAACGTCAACACGAAACAGCAGCCGAAATCCCACATCGCCTCAAATTCCCGCCACCACAGGTCAAATACCTTCTCGCAGTTTTCCGGCACAAAGCCCCACGCCGGGTCGGCGTTGAACGCAAACTGCTCCCAATCCTCGAGCAGCCATTGACCGGGGATCTCAACCAGTCCGTTGGCGTGCCGATACGGCACGTCGTCGCCCATTTCGCTGGCGCAATACGCGACGCCATGACGCGCGAGCAACTCGGGCGTCCAGGGGTTGATTTCGAACCAGGGAGCACGGAAACCAACCGGTCGCGCGCCGGTCAGCCGCGTGAGGATCTCCATGCTGCGGAGGAGAATCTCCTCTTCTTGTGTCTCGTTCAGGTAAGCCAATTTTTCATGCAGGTATCCATGCAGACCGATTTCGTGACCGTCCGCCATGATGGCGTCAATCATTCGCGGATGACGCTCAGCGATGTAGGCGGGTACGAAAAACGTGGCCGGGAGCTCCAAATGCGCAAGGAGTCCCAACAGCCGAGGGACGCCGACGCGCGGGCCATATTCACATTGCGACATCAGCGTCCGCCGCCGGGCGAGCGTCGGATCCTCGGACAACGCGGTGGTTTCGCCATCGACGTCGAAGCAAATCATCGCCCCGCAACGGCGCCCATCCGGCCAAAAGAAGCGAAGCGGCGGCAAGTAGCGGGGCGCGGCCGATCGCGAATCATTCGACTTCATCGCCAGCCTCCGTCAGTTTGACCATCGGCAATTTGTCGGGCGCCTCGGTGGGTGGATGGATGTGCTCCTCGAGACGTTTCTTGAGCGCGAGGAATTCCGGGGAAAGAAATTGGGTGGAACTGCGTGGCCGGGGCACCGGATTCTCGATGATCTCAATGACGCGACCCGGGTTGGCGCGCATGACCACGATCCGGTCGGCCAGGTAGGCCGCCTCGTCCAGGTC
Organism: uncultured Verrucomicrobiota bacterium; assembly: GCA_964522665.1. GTDB lineage: Bacteria > Verrucomicrobiota > Verrucomicrobiia > Limisphaerales > CAZFVY01 > CAZFVY01. The sequence goes on from CAZFVY010000031.1 coordinate 45,569, forward strand.
GTGCGTGATAAAAAGGATCGTGGCGTCAACCTTTTTCCAAATCTGGATCAGGTAACTCTGCATCTGGCAGCGGGTCTGCGCGTCCAAGGCCCCGAACGGTTCGTCCATGATGAGAATTCGTGGCCCATTCGCGAGCGCCCGCGCGATGCCGACGCGCTGCTTCATCCCGCCGGAAAGTTCGTGTGGATAAAGATTTTCGAAGCGCGCCAGGCCGACCATGTCGAGCCATTGCCGCGCCTCTGCCTCGGCGGTTTCGGTGGCCTGGCCATTGACTTGAAGTCCGAACATGACGTTCCGTTTGACGGTCAGCCAGGGGAAAAGGGTATATCCTTGAAACACCATCCCACGGTCGCGCCCGGGACCGGTGACCGCGCGATCGTCGAGCAAGATTTCTCCGCCCGACGCCTCGTCCAGCCCCGCGACGATGCGGATCAGCGTCGATTTGCCGCAACCGGAGGGGCCAACCACGCAGATGAACTCGCGACGATGCACGTCGAGCGACACCTCATCGAAAACGACATGCACGTCGCCGCCCGCCCCGTAGGCTTTCTTCAGATTACGCACGCGCAGGATCACGGGCCGCTCGCGAATTCGCTGAAAACGCGCGGTGACGGCGGGCGATTGTTCCCGATAGTCGGGGAGTGTCAATTCATGGAGCGACATGCAATTCAACGCCCGGTTTCTCAGTCGTCGGGTCGCCCGATGGTTTCACGGGCTTTTTGGCGCCCGGGACGATCCGGGACAACAGGCCCCATTTCGCGCGGCCCGATCGCAACTTGCGTTTCCATGGGAAAATGATCGTGCCGATCCACGCCAGGACCAGATCGGTCGAGAAGCCAATGATGCCGATCATCCCGATGGCGGCGTAAACGTTGTCAAAATTTCGGTAGCGCGCCTGCTGATTGATAAAGAATGTGATGCCGGACATCGTGCCGACGACCTCGGCGACGATGAGGTAGGTCCACGCCCATCCCAGCAAGATGCGCATGTCCGTGTAAACATCCGTGACCGACGCGGGAATGATCACGCGGCGAACCAGCGTCCAGCCGGTGGCGCCAAGCGTCTGGGCGGCTTCGATCAGGGCGGGGTCCACCTTGCGGACGGTGTTCGCAATGACGAGGACTTGTTGGAAAAAAGTCCCGATGAAAATGATCGCGATTTTGGGCGGATCATCGATCCCGAGGATGGCGACGCACAAGGCGCCGAAGGCCGGAGCCGGCAGGTAGCGAAAGAATTCGATAAACGGCTCCTGCAATTTGGCGAAGAAGCGATAGGCCCCGCAGAGGATACCGAGCGGCAACCCGAGAATTGAGGACGCGACGAAGCCGAGAAAAATCGTGCGGATGCTGTGGCCGAGGCTCTCGTGGAGCCACGGCTCGTTGGGCAAGCGGGGTGGAGTCTTAAATGCGGTGTAGAAGGCGCGGGCGACCTCGTGTGGCGCCGGGAGATAGATCGGATTGACCCGGTGCCCTTCGGGCAGGGCCAGCTTGGCGGCGCGGGCCTTGGCGAGTTCCCGCTCGAAGTCGGCGCGGGGCAAATCCATGTCTTCCGTGAAGTAATCCACGCTGCCGGGCGCCGTGACGCGGATGAGTGGATGCCAAAGCCAGGGGATGTAACTGATGGCGGTCCAGAGTAGCAGCGGGGCCAGGAAAGACACCACGGTAAGCTGGAGCTGCCGCCGACGCGGCAGCTCCTGCTTCAGACCGAGCCAGTCACGATGCGCCATTCGTATTTCGGGTTAGGCAGGCCGACCGGAGGTGGGCATTACTTCAGGTCCATGACCACGCTGGGCACGAGATACTTTTCCGGTTTCTGCGAGGTCTTGTACACTTTGTTGTCGAGGTTGAAGACGTTGCCCACGTTCATCGAACCATAGATGGAATCGAGTCCGGGACCGTTCTTGAACGCCGCCTTGGCCTCTTCAAGGGTTAGAAAATGGGTTCCGGGAACGTTCTTGGCGTAATCGACGGGGTCAGCTCCCACCTTGGCGGCCATGATCTTGACGGCGTCGTCCTGGGTGCTGGGATTCTTAAGGTAATCCACACACTTGTAGTAAATGGCGGCGATCTTCGACCAATCGTCTTTGTGTTCGGCGTAACGGGCGGGACTCACCGCCATGACGTCGTAGATCAAACCCTTAGCTTCGGCGCTGGTGAACAGTTTCTTCGAACCGGCGACCTGTTTCAACGCTCGTCCCGAGATCGGGTACCAGGCGCCGATGGCCGACACCTTGCCGGAGGCGAGCGTTTCCGGCGTCTTATCGGTCGAGGTATTTACCAATTCGACATCCGACTGTTGCATGCCATTAACTTCGAGCGCCTTGAGCAACAACAGATGTTCGACGAGCGTGACCTCGATGCCGATCTTTTTACCGCGCAAATCTTTGATGGAATTGACGCCAGGAGCGCCCACGATCATGTCGCTCCCTTCGCTGTAATCGAGCAGGGCGATGATCTTGCTCTTCCCACCGGTGGCGCCGGTTACCATGGCGTCGGTGGCCACGATGAGGACGGCGTCCACTTTGCCAGCCGAGAACGCATCGATCGATGGCAGATACTCGAACCAGACCAGATCAACGTCCAACCCGGCATCCTTGAACCAGCCTTTCTGTTTCGCGATTTCCAGAACGGTGTAACCGGGCCAATCGCTGTACGCGATTTTGATGGGCGCGGCGTTGGCCCAAGCCAGACCGGCCAGGCCGATCAGCGCCGTTGCTAACAAGGTTTTCACTTTCATGATGTTTTTGATCTCTGCGGTTTTCGGTTTTCGGTTTTGAATTTTGGTGGTTTCCAAAAGTGACTAAAAAAGCCGCGCGTACCGGTCGATTTCCCACTGGCTGATCGACTGGTGGTACTCCTCCCATTCCGCGCGTTTGTAACGGATGAATTCCTGCTTTAGTTCGCTTCCGAGGACTTTTTCCGTGAATGGGTCGGCCTCGAACGCGTCCACTGCCTCGCCGAGAGTCCGCGGCAGTTCCTGCACTCCCGCGACCGCCAATTGGGCGGGCGAAAACTCGTAGAGATTCTCGTGGTGCGGGTCGCCCGGGTCCAAATTCTCGCGGACACCTTCCAGCCCGGCCGCCAGCGCGAGGGCGGCCGCCAGATACGGATTGCACGAGGAATCGGCGTTGCGGCTTTCGCAGCGGCCGCCACCCATCGGAATGCGGATCGAATTGGTCCGGTTATTCGTGCCGAAAGAATTGAAGACCGGCGCCCACGAGTAGTAGCTCATGGCGCCGCGGCGGATGAGGCGTTTGTAGCTGTTGACCGTTGGCGCAAACGTCGCGCACAGCGCGCGTCCGTGGCGCAAGATCCCGGCGACGAAAGAGTAGCCGAGTTTTGAGAGGCCTAGGCCGCGCGGGTCTTCTCCATCGGCGGCTACAAACGCGTTCTTGCCCGAGTTGATCTCGGCCAGTGACATGTTGAAATGGGCGCCGTTGCCGGTTTTATCCGCGAATGGCTTGGGCATAAACGTCGCCAGCAGGCCGTGCTTGGTGGCGATGGTCTTCGCCATATAGCGGAAGAAAATGTAACGATCCGCCATCGTCAGCGCGTTCGCGTAATTGAAGTCGAATTCGAACTGGGAGTTGCCGTCCTCGTGGTCAAACGAATAAACGTCCCACCCGAGTCCGTTCATGGCGGTGGCGAGTTCATCCAGGAAGGGAAAGGCGTCCAGGAACCGCTTGACGTCATAACAGCTCTTTTCAAGATTGTCGTCCGGGTTAGGGACATGCAGTTTTCCATGCTCATCTTGCCGGAGCACGTACAGCTCGCATTCGATGCCAAGATTGAACCCGTAACCCAATTCCCTGGCCTGGCTCAGGAGTTTCTTGAGCAGGACGCGGGTGTTCAGCGGGTAGGGCGCGCCGTGGAAGTGGTTGTCCGCCGGCATCCACGCCACTTCCTTTTGCCAGGGCAGTTGAATGATATGATCGGTGTCTGGCACGGAAGCGATTTCGTCGTCGTTCGGCGCTTGTCCGAGGCCGTCGAGCGCGTAACCGGTGTACAACTCCGAGCCGTGCGCAAAATGTTCGAAATGATCGATGGGGACGAATTTGCCTTTGGGAACGCCGTGGATGTCCACGTAGGCGCCGACGCAGTACTTGACTCCCTGCTCCTTAAGCTTGTGCTTTATCGCGGCCAGGTCGGGCGCCAGCGGGCCACCGTTGGCGAGGCTAACGGCGGCGCGAGGTGATTTGGCCGGCAGCGATTTGGCAGGCGATCTGGATTTGAATTGAGTACGCGACTTCATTTAAGACTCTCAAAATAGCTGTGGGGCAGGGGCGGGGTTTCGTTTTGACCGCGCCGGACCAGCGCCACCAGGTCATTCGTCATCATTTGGAAGAGGGCTTCACCTTGGGCGAGGGTGGCACGGCTGGGAAACCCAGTGACGCCATTCGTGCTGGTGCGATTTACCGGGTGCGTGAAAACCAAATCCACCGTTCGGTCTTCGTCATCGGCCTCCGGCAGCTTCGCGGTTCTGACGTACTCGGGGGCGCGGGCCAGCATTAACGCGGTTTCCGCTGCGTTCGCATGCCAATCCACCGCGTCCGCGAAAAACTCGGCGCGAACGCGCGGGCTGATTTCCGCGACATTGCAGACCCGGACCATGGCTTCATCGTAGCGGCTGCGGATCAATTCGAGCGCGCAGCGGAGAGGCGCGGCATTCCCCACATGCCCGTTGACGATGATCAAGCGATTGAACCCCGCGTGGTAAATCCAATCGAAGACTTGCGCCACCGCGTCCATCAACGTCTGGGGTTGAAGGGCGATCGTCCCGGGCCAACGGCGGGAATGCCCAAGCGAACAGCCGTAATGAAACGTCGGCAACACCGGCGCCCCGGTCTCGCGCGAGACGGCTTCGCAGAGCGAAGTGGCAATGCGCGCGTCCATGCCGACGCCGAGCTGGGGACCGTGCTGCTCCGTGGCTCCGACCGGTAGCAGGCAGAGGCTCGCGCCCGATGCTCGCAGGGCGCCGATCTCTTCCCAGGTCAAGGTGGCCCAGAGCAGGGGACGTTCTTTCAGGGCGTCCATTACTTCTTGTGCGCCTTCGCCTTCGGCTTCCGCGCCGGCCAATAGGGCGGGGGCGGGAGCTTGGATTCCGGCTTGGTCCCGAGCTTGCCTTCGTTTACGAGCGAAGCCAGCACGTCCATGATCGCGCGGGTTCCAATCAGGGCGGTCTTGTCGCCGACGTCGTACTGTGGCGCCACCTCGACGACCTCCATTCCACACAACCCTTCCCGGGCGACCAATCGCAGGAGACGCAGCACTTCCCGCGGCATAAAGCCGCCAGGTTCCGGCCAGCCGGTGCCGGGGACGAAGCCGGCGTCGAGAGAATCGACGTCAAAGCTCAGAAACACGGCTTTCGCGCCGTTGCTCCAGGCGACGTCCAGCGCGATTTCGGCGGCCTTGTCCACGCCCATCATGACAATGTCCTCAATCGTCAAGACCGTGCTGCCGCGGGAACGACCGACCTTTACGCCCGGGCGAGGCGCCTGCCAGCCGCCGATGCCGAGTTGAACGAGGTTGACCGGCGGCGCGTTCGGAATATTCGTCGCATGAAACCACGGGCAGGTGTGCATCCGCTCGTCCATGTCGGTCTCCTGGGTATCGACGTGCCGGTCGATATGAATGATCCCAACCGGGCCGTCGATGTAGGGCGCAACGCCCCGGACGTCGGGATACCCGATCGAATGGTCGCCCCCGAGCATGATTGGAAAAACATTGTTGGAGCGCGCGTGAGCGACGGCTTTGGAGATCTGGTCAAACCCCTTTTCGATATTGGCGATGGTGAAGACGTCGCCGAGGTCGCAGATTTTGAGGGACTCACGCAGATCGACCCCCAACTCGTAATTATAAGTGCCGTAAAGCGCGGAGATGCGCCGAATCGCCTGCGGTCCGAACCTCGTGCCGCTTCGGTAGGTTGTTCCGATATCGAACGGCACGCCGATGACCGCCGCCTCGAACTGGGATACCTTGTTAACGTCCTCTAGGTAGTGCGCCTTGATGAAGGTGTTGATGCCGGCGAAGTGCGGCAGTTCACCGCGCGCGAAACAGGAAATCGTCCGATCCTTGATGGAGGGCGCGGCCTCGAGGCCATACGTCAAACAACGATCGACCTCTTCCTTCCAACCCTTGGCGCCGAGTTCGGCTTCGCGGTATTTCGCCCACGCGCCCTGACGAACCGCGGGATCGAATACCTCCGGGTGGGGGTGGCCGGGTGGTGATTGCCCGGGTTGATCGTAGGAGGGATGGTCCACCGGCGCCCAGGGATAGCCGAGCGGGTGGTCGGGATGCGGATGATGCGACGAAGGCAAGTCCGGGTAGGGCTGCCCTTGCTCGGCGTGGTGATGCTTCCCGGGCGCCCATTGATGGTGTGGCGCATCGCTGTGTTCTTTGCCCTCGGAATGGGCGAGTTCGTGTTGTGCCTCGGCGGTTACGGAACGCACGCGGCGGACGATTTTACGTTTTTTCGAATGTGAGTGACCAAAGCCCATAATGACCGGTTTTCATTGGAAACTGGGACCTAAACTGCACAGATTACTGCCGACCCCACACGAATTGTGAAGTGGCAACTGAAGCTGGGGGATCAGCGGACGGTCGGTGGGCCGCAGCAAATCACAATCAAGGTTTGCCACTCGAAGAGACAACGATCATCCACTCGCTGAGCAGCCAGAGTTTGACACGTTGTCATGCTCGCAGATTAAGCACGGGGCGTGCCACGTAGGCGATTTCCCGGCACGCACGGCGCAAAAACGGGTTGAATCCGGCTTCGACGTCGGGCCGAAAGTGTCGTCGCCGCCTTCTTGGACAGGGGAAGGATGGATCACTTGCCGCGCAACAAAGCCGGAGCCGCCAGGGCGACCGATTTGGCGAGTCGCGGGCGGTTGGTCATCGCCTGAATCTGATTACAATTGCTCGACCTGTTCACAAACAGCCAATTCTTGGCGAGTCTTGTCGAGATTTGCCCAGTCACCGAAGCGCGGTGCGGCGCCGACCTCGCGCAAGTCCGCCGAAGCCCCAATACGCGGCGCATTCGGCTCACCGCGAGAACCTGCGTTCACGGCACGAGACTGTCTTGAACCTGAACAACGTCGGGTGGGGACCCGTCCGAGGTCTGGCGCGATCGGCTGACCGAACGTGTTGCTGAGCCAGCCGGGAAGGTCCTTTGCGCTTGGGGATGATGGAAGACCGTCCTACTTCGCGATCCACCCTCCGACCCATTTTGGCTCGACACCGAGCCTCGCATTTGTAACGTCACTATCGTGTTTTTTCGACGGAATGAATCGACAGGATATAGCGGCATTTACGAGGCGGAATCGACGGGCGTTTGGTGCAGGACTGCGCATGCTCGAAACATCCGATCCGACCGGAAAGACCAACGTGGTCGAGGGCTTCTATTTCACTCTCCTCAACGAGATACTGGAGGCGCACGGACAGATGCGGTTGGTCCAGATTGGCGCGCACGCCGGGAACCAGAACGATCCGCTCTTTCGGTTCATCAAAACCACCTTTCCGAAGTTTCCCGATAAGTGCAAAGCCGTGCTCGTCGAGCCGATTCCCCGGCATTTCCGCGAATTGAGGGCGACCTACGCGGATTGTCCGGGCGTGTATTTTGCCAATGTCGCGATTGCGGAGAATAACGAGCCGAAAACGATCTGGAGCCTCCGCGACGACGTCGATCCCGCCGCGCACGGCTTCCCGCCCTGGTTCACGCAATTGAGTTCATTTAACCCCGGGAGGGTGAATCTTCTGGAAGAGATCACGCCCGAAATGCGGGATTTTCTGAAACAGAATACGATTCCGGGATTGGTCCGTTGTTCGACTTTCGAGGCGCTTCTTGAATCGTTCCGAATGGAGCAAGTTGAGCTAATCGTGATCGACGTCGAGGGCTACGAGCTGGAGATATTAAAAACTATCGACTTCGAAACAGCGCCGCCGCAATTCCTGATTTTCGAATACGCTCTCTTCGACGCCGAGACAAAGCAAGCGTGTGAAAAACTGCTTTCCGAAAATCATTACTCCCAGATGGACATTTCCGGCGACACCGTCTGCTTCCTGGATTTTGCGGGTCCGGTAATCTTCACCCCATTGCTCGACGACCGCGGCAACGGGCGGCGCGCGGAGCGATCCGAGAGCTGACACCGGCTGAACCTCGGGAGTTCGGTGAGCCGCGACAGGGTTGACTTGAGCGCGGCGCGCCACGGTTCGGCGGGGCGATTCCGAAACTCGGCTTGGTCTTGGAACTTGACTTTCAAAACGATTGTTCCTACCCCGTGCCTCATGGCAACCTCTCCCGGAATCCCGGCGCTTTCGCGCGTTGGTTGGAGCCGTGCTGGGTTGATTAACTCCGTGAGGGGGTGGTTGGCTCTGAGTCTCATCGTGCCGTGGGCGGCGGCCGCGCAGACCAATTTCTTTCAAGCGCCCGGGACGCGGCAGATGGCGGAACGCCTCGAGAAGATCGCCGCGGAGGTTCATCCGGAGAATAGTCTGTTCTTCTGCGCCGAACGCGTGGCGAAATACCGGCCAATGGTCATGGCCATTCAGGACGTTCCGACGCTCCTGCGCGTGCTTCCGTCCTTCGCGATGGACCTGCTCAACGCCGGCCAAACCGAGGAAGCGCTTCAAACCTTTCAACGCGTGGAGCAGCTCGCCACGAACAACGCTCCGGCGATGTGGCAGGCGAAGAAGCTCATGCTGAAGTCATGGGAAGGTTTGAGCCTGTTGCGGTTGGGTGAGCAGGAGAATTGTCTGAGCAATCACACGAGCGACTCTTGCTTGCTCCCGATTCAGGGCGCCGGAATCCACCGTATCCAACGCGGCTCGCGCGGCGCGATCAAGGTCTTCACTGAGGCGCTCGAGGAATTCCCCAATGATCTCCGCTGTCAGTGGCTCCTCAACATCGCCTACATGACCGTCGGCGAGTATCCCGACAAGGTGCCGCCGCGATGGCTGATTCCGCCCAAGGTCTTCGCCGCGGAATATGAGCTCCCGCGGTTTCGCGACGTCGCCGGGAGCGCGGGGCTGGACATCTATGGTCAGGCGGGTGGCAGCGTCATGGAGGATTTCGACAACGACGGGCTGCTGGACATCATGACGACTTCGGTGGGGCTGCGCGATCCGATGCATTTCTTCCACAATAACGGCGATGGAACATTTACCGATCGAACCGATCAGGCCGGACTGACCGGGGAAGTGGGAGGTTTGAATTTGATCCAGGCCGACTTCAACAACGACGGCAATATGGACGTTCTCGTGATGCGCGGCGGTTGGTTCGGAACGGAGGGGCGGCACCCGAAGTCTCTGCTACGCAATAATGGTGACGGAACGTTTTCCGACGTTACCGAAGCGGCCGGCTTGCTAAGCCCTCACCCGGGGCAGACCGCGGTCTGGTTTGATTTCAACAACGATGGCTGGATCGACCTTTTCATCGGGAGCGAGTCCACGAGCGGTGACCCAAATCCTTGTGAACTCTACCGAAACAACGGCGATGGGACGTTCACCGAATGCGCGGCCAGCGTGGGGATCGCGAAGGTCGCGTTTGTCAAAGGGGTCGTCAGCGCCGACTACAATAACGATGGGCGGCCCGATCTTTATCTCTCGTGCAAGGATCAGCCGAACGTCTTGTATCGCAACGACGGGCCGCGCGATCCTAACGGAGGCCCGATGAGCCAATGGAAGTTTACCGATGTCACGCGGGAGGCAAAAGTGGCGGACCAATCGCATACCTTCACCACCTGGTTCTGGGACTATGACAATGACGGATGGCCAGATCTTTTCGTGGCGGGGTATAACATCAGGAACGTCGGCGAGGTGGCCGCCGACTACCTGGGACGCGAGCATTCGGCCGAGCGGGCGCGACTGTACCACAACAATCACGACGGCACGTTCACCGACGTGACGCGCGACGCCCATCTTTTCAAGGTGATCCACGCGATGGGCGCGAATTTTGGCGATTTGGACAACGACGGCTTTCTCGACTTCTACGCGGGCACCGGTGATCCCGACCTCGCGACGTTGATTCCGAATCGTATGTTCCGGAATCAGGGCGGCCAGTTTTTTCAGGAAGTCACGACCTCGGGGGGCTTCGGTCATTTGCAAAAAGGGCACGGGGTTTCATTCGGTGACATCGACAATGACGGCGACCAGGATGTCTTTGAAGTCATGGGGGGAGCGTTCGCGGGCGACAAGGCGTATAGCGTGCTTTACGAGAATCCCGGCAACGCAAATCACTGGATCACGCTTAGGCTTGAAGGGGTAAAGTCGAACCGCGCCGCCATCGGCGCCCGCGTCAAAGTGCAGGCCAATGGACCTTTGGGGCCGCGGCAGATCTATCGGACCGTCGGCTCGGGCGGCAGCTTCGGCTGCAATCCGATGCGACAGGAGATCGGTGTGGGGAACGCCACCGCCATCGACTTTGTCGAAGTCTTTTGGCCCGTGACGGGAAAGACGCAGGTTTTCCGAGGCCCCGAAATGAATCGATTTTATCTCGTTCGCGAAGATTCCTCGGAGCTAACGCCGCTGAAGCTGAAAACGTTTAAGTTCTCGGCGCAGGCCGCGGAACACCATCATCACCACGAGCCGTGACGACGCTACCTCGCGAGTCACGGCGGCTGACGGCGTTTTTGTCCGATCTTCTCTCGCGGGGCAAAGAACCACGCTTAAGTAAGGGATCGGTCAGGGTCGAGAGACTGGGGTGATCACGTCGTATTCCATCGCCTGGCGCTGGAGGTTTGCGCGAGTCGTTCAGGTTCTGGCTCTGCTGGCGGCGGCGCTCGGGTTCGCGGCGGAGCCGTCGTACCGAGCGATTCCGCTGAGCGTACCCGCGTCGGGAAAAACTGGGTTCCGTCTCTTGCCTCCGGAGGAGACCGGAATTGATTTTACCAACCGACTCGCTTTGCGGCGCGGCCTTTTAAATCAGAATCTGATGAATGGCTCGGGCGTGGCGGCGGGCGACGTGGACGGTGACGGCCTCTGTGATCTGTTTTTCTGCGGGATGGATGTCCCGAGCAAATTGTATCGCAATAAGGGCGGACTCAAGTTCGAGGATATTACCGCTTCGGCCGGGGTGGCCTGCCCCGGACAGAATACGACTGGCGCGGTCTTTGCCGATGTCAACGGCGACGGCGCGCTCGACCTTTTGGTGTCCTCGCTGGGTGGTGGGGTTCGCTTGTTCATTAACGATGGACACGGTCATTTTACCGAAAAGACTGACGAAGCCGGCTTACGAAGCAACGCCGGAAGCACATCGATGGCGCTCGCCGATATTGACGGTGACGGCACACTCGATCTCTACGTCACGAACATTCCGCGGCGTCCGGTGCGGAACGAACTTACCGCAAACTACGAGCTCAAGGAAATCAACGGCGAACGGCAGATCGTCTCGATCAACGGCACGCCGATCTCTGCCCCCGAACTCGCCGGGCGTTTTGAAGTCTCGCCAACTGGCGAGATCATCGAGTACGGCGAGGTGGACGATCTATTTCTTAATGATGGGAAAGGCAAGTTTACCAGGCTTTCGTTCACCGACGGACGATTTCTCGACGAGGAAGGAAAGCCGTTGAAGAGTCCGCCCCGCGACTGGGGGCTGGCCGTCCAATTTCATGATTTGAACGGCGACGGATTGCCGGACCTTTATGTGTGCAATGATTTGTTCACGCCTGATCGGATTTGGATCAACCAGGGCGGTGGACGATTTCGGGCGCTTCCCAATCTGGCGATTCGTCACACCTCGCTCTCGTCGATGGGCGTGGACGTGGCCGACGTGAATCGTGACGGCTACTACGATTTGTTTGTGTCCGACATGCTCAGCCGCGACCGGAAGGCGCGGATGACCCAGTTCGCGGACGTGTCGCCGCGAATGTGGGATGACGCCGTGATGGGTGAGCGTCTGCAGTTCAACCACAATTCACTCCTGGTGAACCGCGGAGATATGACCTACGCGGAAATCTCGTTTTACAGCGGCGTTGCCGCTTCCGATTGGTCGTGGGGCGGCATCTTTCTCGACGTGGACTTGGACGGTTACGAGGACCTGCTGGTTCCCAACGGCCAGCAGCGCAATATCGCGCACGCGGATTTTGCCACGAGAATCCAGGCCGCTCGCGGCGCGCGTGGCTCGATAACGATCGCGGAAATGTCCAGGATCGCGGAGGAATTCCCGCCGTTGAACCCACCCAAGATGGCGTTTCGGAACCAGGGCAACCTCGAGTTCGAGGAAGTGGGTGAAGCCTGGGGTTTTAACACCCGCAGCGTCTCGCAGGGCATGGCTCTGGCGGATTTGGACAACGATGGTGATCTGGACGTTGTCATGAACAATCTGGATAGCCCGGCCGGAATTTATCTCAACGTCGGTGGCGCGCCGCGCGTCGCCGTGCGTCTTCATGGCAGGGGCGCGAACACCGCCGGAATCGGCGCCGAAATCAAGGTGACCGGCGGTCCGGTGGCGCAACATCAAGAGATCATTTGCGGTGGACGCTATCTTTCGTGTGATCAGGCGATGCGGGTTTTTGCCGCGGGAACGGCGGAAAAATTGACGATTGAGGTGCGGTGGCGTTCCGGTCAAAAGACCGAAATCTCCGGCGCGTTGCCGAACCATTTATACGAGATTGATGAACCGGTCGCAAGCGCGGAGGCGCCGCATACGGTCGCTTCGGTGGATGCGGAACCGTTTTTTCAAGACGTGAGCGAACGATTGAACCACACGCACAGTGAACTCGCGTATAACGACTTCCAGATTCAACCTTTGCTCCCCTTCCGGTTGACCCGAACCGGTCCCGGTATCACTTGGTTTGACATCAATCACGATGGCTTGGACGACTTATTGATTCCCGGCGGAAGCGGCGGGGCGATGGCCGCATTTCTGAATCAGGGGGACGGACATTTCAGTCGGATCGACCTGCGGCAGGCGACGGCGCCGCTGACGGCGGACCAAAACACGATCCTCGCGTGGTTTCCTCCGTCCTCCAGCGCCGTGCTAGTCGGCGGATACTCGCAATACAAACCCGGGGCTTCCAGTTCTCCGGCGGTCGCGTTTTTCGCGCGGGGCGCCGTGGCGTCGGCGATGGATAAGTTGGATGGACCCATTGGTCCGCTCGCGATGGCGGACATCTATGGAGATGGGAATCTGGACTTGTTCGTGGGGACCACCGCCAAGCTCGGCCGCTATCCCGAACCAGGCTCGGGCTACCTTTTCCGGAGCGAGCAAGGCTCGATGACGCTCGTCGAACATTGGAAGAATCTCGGGATAATCAAAGGCGCCGTTTTCGTTGACCTGGATAATGACGGGTTTCCTGAACTGGTCTTGGCGTGTGAGTTTGGCCCGATCCGCGTGTTCAGCAATCGACATGGAAAATTCACCGAGACGACGCGGGAATGGGGACTCGCGAACGAGACCGGACTCTGGCAGGGCGTCACGGTCGGGGATTTCGACGGGGACGGCCGACTCGATATCGCGTCGTCGAATTGGGGCCTCAATACTCCGCTCACCGCCAGCCCTGAAGACCCTAAAATATTCTACTATGGGGATATCGCCGGCAACGGGACGATCGCGATCATCGAGACCATCGTGGATCACGCGACCCGCAAAGAATATCCAGCGCCCAATTTGAATTTGCTTTCCATGGCGGCGCCGTTCGCGCGCGCGCGAGTCGCGGACTACGAGGCGTATTCGAAGACTACGATTCAGGACCTCTTCGGCGATGCGTTTCATAAGCTGAAACGCATTGAATTGCGGAATCTTGCTTCCACGGTGTTTCTGAATCGTGGTGATCACTTCGAAGCGCACCCGCTGCCGCCCGAGGCGCAGTTTGCTCCCGCGTTTGGGATCGTCGCGGCCGATTTTGACGGCGACGGCGCGCAAGACCTATTCCTGAGTCAGAACAGTTTCTCCGGTGGCATGGCGATGACTCGGCTGGACGCCGGTCGCGGACTCTTGCTCTTAGGCGATGGCCACGGCGCGTTTTCGTCGATGTCGGGGCAGGCGAGTGGGCTGTTGATCTACGGGCAGCAGCGCGGTTGCGCCGTGAGCGACTTTGACGCGGACGGGCGGACCGATCTCGTCGTCGCCCAGAATAACGGCGCGACGAAATTGTATCGCAATCAGAAGGGCGTCCCTGGGCTGCGGGTGCGTCTGCGCGGCCCCGCAGGAAACAGCGTCGGCATCGGGGCCGTCATCCGTGCCGGAAGCGATGGAGCCTGGGGCCCGGCGGTCGAGATTCATTCGGGATCGGGCTATTGGTCGATGGACAGTTCCGTCCCCGTCTTGTCCAAGGCGGCGGACCCGAAACAGGTCCAAGTGCGTTGGCCCGGGGGCAAAACTTCGCTGCGGGAAATCCCCGTCGGCGCGCGGGAAGTGACCGTCCCAATCTCGGAGCCGTGAGGGCAGCTGTTTTTCTTCACCCGTGTGACCGGCGAATTTCTTAGGTTCAACCGCTGGCAACCGGCCGCGTGGCTTGGGTGACGGCCCCTTCAGTTTTTAAGCGACGCCGCTTTTCCGAGGACTTTTGGGGCAAATTCGATCACGGGACTTGATTTATCTTGGCCGGGGAGGCGGCAAATCGCAATTGACCGCCAAAGAATCGCAAACGACCGAAAGCGCGCGAGCGAGCTCAGAACTATGGTTTGCGGTCAATGAACTATAGAACTGAAACTCGGAAGGCTTTCACATTGATCGAACTGTTGGTGGTGATCGCAATCATCGCCATTCTGGCCAGCCTGTTGCTGCCGGCCTTGAGCAAGGCCAAGGAAAAAGCGCACCGCGCGGCGTGCCTCAACAACGCGCGCCAATGGGGACTAGCCGTGACGATGTACTTGGATGACAACAGCCAGATTTTCCCAATGTCCAAAATCGCCAACGGTACCCCGAGTTCTCCGGCAGGATACGACGAGGATACCCCGCACTGGAGCGATCTCACCGCGTTCCATTCCGCCGGCCAGGGCGACACCGTTTGGTATAACGCGCTGCCGACGTATGTCGGAGCCAAGCCGCTCTGGCAATATGCCGATGCGCCGTCAAGTTTCGTAGGCGTCCGATCCATTTTCACTTGTCCAACCTCGGCGGCGCGGCCGGCGGAATTCAACTTGCTGGACCGAATCGTCTTCAACTACGGCATGAACTACAAAGGCGCCACCGGCCTGACCGGGGCGGTTTACGGCGTCAACTTCAGCGCCGCCGCGATCCTCAAGCCCTCGGCGTTCGTCTTTCTCTCTGACGTGCGCGCGCATTCGAGCGAAATGCCGTTTTACGGGGCCAACCCGGCCAAAGAAGTCGGACCATCCCACTGCTGGGTCGCCCAACTTTCCTCCCGGCACAGCGCCGGCGCCAATCTGAATTTTGCCGACGGCCACGCCGCCTATTTCAAATACGCGTACGTTTGCTCGAACGCCGTAACGAAGGCCATCGACCCGGGAAACGCCGATATCAATTGGACCTACGACGGCCAGCGCGTGCCGTAGCGTCGCCGAACGCAGCCGGCGAAGGATTCTGGGCAGCGTTGATGGTTTCGGGTGACGACCGCGGATTGCTCCCGACGGCGCCGCATCGTGAGATGGATCGTGACCACCGCGAACCGCGAACGTGCGCGGCTCATCATCGCGCGCGGTCGGAAAAATAATTCCTTCGTGGGGTGGGTATTTACACCCACCGTTCGACTGTCACAAAACTGTCACAACGCGGGGTTTAAATCGGGCACCGGCCGCCGGATAACGGCGCCTCAACCCATTGTGGATCAATCCTTAGGAAATGGAGCCAGTTGTCGGATTCGAACCGACGACCGACGGTTTACAAA
>CAZFVY010000032.1:0-60745 GCA_964522665.1 uncultured Verrucomicrobiota bacterium
GCGCAGGCCGGAGCAGCCCAGTTATGACCCCTTATTTACTGAACACTACACTAGGTCCGCGCCGTGGATCGCTGGGCGCCGCCTTCGCGGGCAGGCGCTGCGCGACCGCTTGAGCCTCGCGCGCGGAGGTTGGTCGTGGTCACGCGCGAGGTGAGTTCCCGGTCCGGCTTGAACGAGAATTGAGCGTTGAGATGCCGAATCACTTTCCCAATCGGGAAGCGATCCTTGCGCGGCAAACGGCCGCCGGGCGGGAGTTGCTCGCGCTGGTTATCAGCGGCAACTCCTTCTACCGCGAGAAACTGGCACGGGCGGGATTATCCGAAGCCGCGACCGGTGTCAGCCCGCTGATTCCCTTTACCACCAAATCCGAATTGGCCGATGACCAACGCGCGCATCCGCCGTTCGGAACCAACTTAACCTTTCCTCTGGCGCGTTATACGCGTTTCCACCAAACCAGCGGCACCGCCGGGGCGCCGTTGCGCTGGCTCGACACGCCGGAGAGTTGGGAGGCGATGGTTCAATGCTGGCTCGCGGTGTTCCACGCGGCGGGCGTCGGTCCCGCGGACCGCGTCTATTTCGCTTTTTCCTTTGGTCCTTTCATCGGCTTCTGGCTGGCTTTCGAGGCGGCGACGCGTCTCGGTTGCTTGTGCATTCCGGGCGGTGGGTTGGGCAGCTCGGCGCGTTTGCGCGCGATCCTCGATAACGGCGCCACCGTGATTTGCTGCACGCCGACCTACGCCCTCCGGTTGGGCGACGTGGCCGCGGAGGAAAAGATCGATTTAGCGGGGGCGCGGGTAAGAACCTTTATGGTGGCCGGCGAGCCGGGTGGCAGCATTCCCGCCACCCGCGCGCGGATCGCCGCCAGTTGGTCGGGGGCGCGGGTCTTCGATCATCATGGCATGACGGAAGTCGGTCCGGTGACGCATGAATGCCCGGCTCGTCCCGGCGTGCTGCATGTCATGGAATCGGCCTTCCTACCCGAAGTCATCGATCCGGCCACCGGCGCGCCGGTCGCGCCCGGCCAGACGGGGGAACTCGTGCTCACCACGCTGGTGCGGGTCGGTTCGCCTTTGTTGCGCTACCGCACCGGCGACCTCGTCAAGCCGGTCGCCGCGGACCCGACGACGCCGTGCGCCTGCGGCCGGTTCGACCTCGCCCTGGATGGCGGCATTCTGGGCCGCACCGATGACATGGTCATTGTTCGCGGCGTCAACGTCTTTCCGAGCGCGGTCGAGGAGATCATCCGGGCCTGCGGGAGCGTCGCGGAGTACCGCGTGACCGTTCAGCGGGACCGCGCGATGTCGGAATTGGCCATCGAGGTTGAGGCTTCCGCCGCTTGCGCGAACCCCATTGCCATCGCGAGGGAACTGGAGCAGAGTTTCGAAAACATCCTCTCGCTGCGAATTCCGGTGACGACGGTCGCCGCCGGATCGTTGCCGCGATTTGAAATGAAGGCCAAACGATGGTTAAAGTAAGACCATGAGTCTGGCCCCCAATTTGTGAACACGCCCGCCACCTTGCTCAGTCTGATCGACGTCTCCAAAGATTACCGCGCGGACCAGGACGCCGCGGCGCTGCCCGTGTTGCGCGGGATCACGATTCGCATCGCCGCGGGTGAAAGCATCGCGATTGTCGGTCCGTCCGGCTCGGGCAAAAGCACCTTGCTGAATATCATCGGCACGCTCGACCAACCGACCGCCGGACAAGTGATTCTGGAAGGGCGGGATCTGAGCCGGTTGGGTGAGGTCGAAGTGGCCGACGTGCGCAATCGCCAGATCGGCTTTGTTTTCCAGGCGCATCATTTGCTGCCGCAATGCACCGTCCTGGAAAACGTCCTGGTGCCGACGATTGCCTCCACCGACGCGGAACTCCGCCAGGGCGCCGACGCGCGCGCGCGCAAACTCCTGAAGCGAGTCGGACTGGGTGAGCGGCTCAGCCATCGCCCGGGTCAAATCTCCGGCGGCGAACGCCAGCGCGTGGCGGTGGTGCGCGCGCTCATCAATCAACCAAAACTTTTGCTCGCGGACGAGCCGACCGGCGCGCTCGATCGCGCGGCCGCCCAAAACCTGGGCGAACTGCTCGTCGAACTTAACCGCGAGGTGGGCGTCACGTTGGTGGTGGTGACTCATTCACTCGATCTCGCCCACCGGATGCAGCGGACACTGGAGTTGGAGGACGGCCGGTTGCGCGCCACCAGCTCCGTTTGACGGGTGACGCCATGACAACCTGGCTGCTGATCTGGCGAAGTCTGCGCTTTCACGCGCGCAGCCACTTAGGCGCGTTGCTCGGGGCGGCGGTCGGCAGCGCCGTCCTGACCGGCGCCTTGCTGGTGGGTGACTCCGTGCGGGAAAGTCTGCGCGAACTGGCGCTGGCGCGGTTGGGCAAGACGGAATTCGCGCTGGCCTCCCAGGATCGCCTTTTTCGCGATCATTTGGCTGAAGAAATTGCCGCGACTTTACGTACGAACAACGGCGGGAGCGCGTCGGTCGCGGCGACCGTCCGTGGCGCCGGCCCGGTGGAAGTCGCGGCGGCGCTCCAGTTGCCGGGCACGGTCGTGACCGGCGATGGTACGGCCCGCGCGAATCGTGTTCAAGTGTTGGGAGTGGACGAGCAGTTCTGGAAGCTCGCCCAGGCGGCGCCGTCGTTTACCGCGATTCCCGCCGACGCCGTGGCGCTGAATCAAGCGCTGGCGGAACACCTGAAAGTCAAGGTGGGCGACGCCGTCCTCGTGCGGGTGCCCAAGCCGAGTCAGTTTTCGCGCGACGCGCCGTTGTCGCCCGAGGAGGACACTTCGACCGCCCTACGACTGCGCGTTCATGCCATCGTCAGCGACGAGCAGTTCGGGCGTTTCGGATTGGCCTCCAGCCAGGCGGCTCCGTTCAACGCCTTCCTTTCCCGCGCGGAACTCCAGACGAAGGCCGGCGTGCCCGAACGCGCGAACCTTTTGCTCGTCGGCGGCGGACGAGCGACTTTGTCTGAGGCCGCGGCGGCGCTCCGGCAGGATTTTCAACTCGCCGACGCCCAGGCGGAACTCCGCGCCTGGCCGGACGCCCAAGTCGTGGAATTGCGCACCAGCCGGGTTTTCCTGGACGCGCCGCTCGCGGAGGCGGCCCGGAAGATTTCGCCACGCGCCAAGCCGCTCCTGACTTACTTCGCCAACGAATTGCGCGTCGGTGACCGCGCGACGCCGTATTCCATGGTCACCGCGATGGGCGGGCCGGTCGTGCCGGCCGGGATGCGCGATGACGAAATTCTTTTGAACCAATGGCTGGCGGACGATTTGCAGGCGAAGCCCGGCGACGAACTCAAATTGACGTACTATGTCGTGGGCCTGATGCACAAATTAGAGGAGCAAAGCCAGGTGTTCCGCGTCCGTGGCGTCGTGCCGATGAGCGGCCCGTCGGCGGATCGGACGCTTATGCCTGATTTTCCCGGACTGGCGAACGCCAAATCATGCCGCGAGTGGGACGCCGGATTTCCGATCCACCTCGACCGTATCCGGGACCAGGACCAGAAGTACTGGGATGTCTATCGCGGTACCCCGAAGGCGTTCGTCACGCTGGCCGCCGGCCAAAAGATGTGGAGCAACCGCTTTGGCGACCTGACCGCGGTGCGGTATCCCGCGAGTGAGCTGACGGCGTCGGCCGCCGCCGAAGCGCTCCGGCGCGCGCTCGACCCCGCGTCGGTCGGCCTGGTCTTTCAACCGGTGCGCGCCGAGGCGATCACCGCGAGCGAGCAAGCGCAGGATTTCGGACAGTTGTTCCTCGGCTTCAGCTTCTTTCTTATCATCGCGGCGCTGCTGTTGATGTCGCTGCTGTTCCGGTTTGCGATTGAACAGCGGACGACTGAGGTGGGCATCCTGTTGGCGTTGGGCTTTACTCCCAAACGCGTGCGCCGCCTGCTGTTGGGCGAGAGTGGCGTGGTGGCCTTGGTGGGCGGCGTGGCCGGGATGCTGGGAGGCGTCGGCTACGCGCAAGCGATCCTTTACGGCTTGTCCACGCTGTGGCGCGGCGCCGTCGGCACGTCCGCGCTCCGCTATCACGCGGCGCCGGTGACGCTGCTGACCGGGGCGTTCGCGGGGACGGTGATCGCTTGGCTGACGCTGGCCGTCGCGCTGCGAAAACAAGCGGCCCAACCCGCTCGGGAGTTACTCTCGGAAGGCGCCGAAGAGGCGGCGCTCAGACAGGACCAGTCCGGGCACAAATCGTCGCTTAGCCGCTGGCTGGCGGTCGGCGCCACCGTGGGCGGACTCGCGCTGACCGCTTGGGGTATCGCCGCGCCGGGCGCGGGCGACGAAGGCGCTTTTTTCGGGGCCGGGGCGCTCCTCCTGATCGCCGGATTGGCCGGCGCCTCGCTTTTCCTGGGCCGCCTCGCCCGGACCGAAGCCGCGGCGCGATTGACGTTGACCGGGATGGGGCTGCGCAACAGCGCCAGGCGCCGCAAACGCAGCCTGACCACGCTCGGCTTGTTGGCCTGTGGAAGTTTTTTGGTCATCGCCGTCGCCGCCAATCGGCTCGACGCCAGCAAGGGCGTGACGCTGCGGTCCTCGGGCTCCGGCGGATTTGCGTTGATCGGTGAGGCGACGCTGCCGGTCGTTCAGGATCTCAACAGCCCGGCGGGGCGCGACTTCTTTGGCCTCGACGCCGCCGCGATGAATGGCGCGCGATTGGTTCCGCTCCGCGCGCATGACGGCGAAGACGCGAGTTGTTTGAATCTGAATCGCGCGCGCCGGCCGCGCTTGCTCGGCGTCGATCCCGCCGCCTTGGATGAACGCGGCGCGTTCACCTTCTCCCAAGTCGCGCCCGGCTTGGCCAAAGATCATCCCTGGCGCGCGCTCGACCAACCGGTGACCGATGACGCGATTCCCGCGGTCGGTGATGAGGCCACGATCGTTTGGGCCTTGGGCAAGAGAATCGGCGACACCCTGGATTACACCGATGAGCACGGCCGGGCCTTCAAACTTCGGCTGGTTGGGGCGGTGGCCAATTCGATTCTACAGGGCAATCTTTTGATCGCCGAAAAGCAGTTCATCAGCCGGTATCCATCGGAAGGAGGATATCGAATGTTCTTGATCGACGCGCCGTCTGATAAAGTGGTGAAGCTGTCGCAAACCTTGACCCGCGCGTTGCAAGACGACGGGTTGGAACTGACTCCGGCGGCGACGCGTTTGGCCGCGTTTAACGCGGTCGAGAACACCTACCTGGACACGTTTCAGGTCCTGGGCGGACTGGGTTTGCTGCTGGGCAGCGCCGGGCTGGGCGTGGTGGTCTTGCGTAACGTGTTCGAGCGGCGCGGCGAATTAGCGCTGCTCCTGGCGGTGGGCTTCAAGCCGCGCTCGTTGAAATGGCTGGTGGCCAGCGAGCATGGCGCGTTGCTGGCGGTGGGCTTGGGCATCGGAGTCGTCGCGGCTTTGGTCGCGGCGCTGCCCGCGCTGCTTTCGCCCGGCGCGCAAGTACCGTTCGCGGCCCTCGCGGCGACGCTCGGCGCCGTCCTCTTGAGCGGCGTGATCTGGACCTACGCAGCCACCGCGGTAGCGTTGCGGGCGAAGCTGTTGGACGCGCTACGGAATGACTAAGGATTCGTCCAGAACGAAGATCATACAAGCCGCGCTGGAGTCCGATCCGCGACGACGAGTGAAAAACATGAACCTGAGATTTCATCCGCCAACCAAGTTTGCCGTCGGTCTGACGCTGGCCCTACTCGCGGCCCTCGCGCCGTCCGCCGGCGCGGCCGACGCCGCCAAACCGGTTTACCAAAACAGTTTTGAAAACACCGCGCTCGACAAAGCGCCCGACGATTTTCTGATTCTCGACGGAGGCTTCGCGGTCAAGCAGGAGGGCGACAATAAATTCCTCGAGCTTCCCGGCGCGCCGCTCGACTCGTTCGGCGCGCTGTTCGGGCCGACCGAAAAGGCGGGCTTCGCCGTTTCCGCTCGTGTCTTCGGCGTGTCGAAGGGGCGTCGCTTCCCGACTTTTGGGATCGGCTTGAACGGCGTCAGCGGGTTTAAGCTGCAGGTCAGCCCCGCGAAGAAGGCGCTTGAATTATACCACGGTGAGGCGCTTAAGGCGACCGTGCCGTTCGAATGGGAATCCGGGAAATGGACGCAGTTAAAACTGCAGGTGAGGCTGGTCAAGGACGGCCAATGGAAAATCGAAGGCAAGGCCTGGACTCAGGGCGGGACGGAACCCGCTTGGACGATTTCCGCGGATGAAACCGCCGAACCTCCCGCCGGGCGCGCGGCGATCTGGGGCAGCCCGTACTCGACGCTGCCGATTCGCTACGACGATTTGCTGGTCACGGCGGCGGCCGATTAGTCCTGATAAGCGTCCCGAGGCATGAAGCTCAACCTTCAGAGGGTGGCGTTTACCGTAGTTTGGCGCGGGCGTTTTTCATTCCGGCCTTGGCTCCGAAGGGGATTTCCGCCTGGACCGTGGTGCCTACGCCAGGGGCGGACTCGAACTCGATCGTGCCGCCGACCATTTCCAGGCGTTCCCTCATGCCGAGCAACCCGAGACGTTTGCTGTCCTTCGCTTGCATCATCCCCTGCACTTGGAACGCCTTGCCGTCGTCGGTGATCGTCATGCAGATGCGGTCGGCAAGTTTGCGGATGCTCACGTCCGCCCGGGTGGCTTGCGCGTGCCGGTCCACATTGGTCAGGGCTTCCTGGGCGACGCGAAAAAGCGCCGTGCGCCCGACCGTGTCCAATTCTTCGACTCCGGCGAACGCGGTCAAGCAGGCGCGGACGCCGGTGCGCGCGGTAAAGTCCTTCATGAATGAATGCAGCGCCGGAACCAGCCCGAGATCATCCAGTACCGCCGGGCGGAGTTCGCGCGCGAATTGATGCACGATGTCCACCGATTTTTCCACCAGCCTGCGCGTGCGCGCGATGTTGCGGTCAAACCCTTTGGGGTTGGCCCCGGTCTCCTTCGCCAAAGACGCCAGCTGGACGTTGATCCCGGTCAAGGTTTGGGCGATGACGTCATGGAGCTCGCGGCTGATACGCTTGCGCTCTTCCTCCTGGGTCTGCATCACTTTGCGCGACAGATGACGCAACTGATCGCGCAGGACCAGGGATTGCTCCAATAACCGGCCCTGGGTTTGTTCGCTTTGCTTGAGAGATTTCTCGACCTCCTGCCGGCGGACGATCTCCTGGCGCAATTCCCGGTTCGCGTCCGCCAAAGCCTCCAGGCGCCGTTGAGCCTCCTCCGAAAGCATGAGGGCGCTGATGTCCGAGACCACCACCCGGCACCATTTTCGGAGACCGCCCGCGGAGACCGCGGCGGACCCGTGGATATGGGCCCAGAACGAGGGACCGCCCCGCCGCAAAAGCGTGGCCTCACAGATATGCTTTCCGGCGCGGGCGAAGATTTGCGCGAGAAACGCGAGAAAGCCCGCCCGGTTCGCCGGGGCAACGAACGCCGACAGGCGCCGGTTAAGCAGCTCGGATCGTCCGGCGCCGAGCAACCCGGTCCCGGTCAGATTCACCTCCAGGATCCGCCCCAGTTCATCCAGCGAGAGATAGCCGACCGGGGCGAAATCGTAGAGGTCGGTGTATTTCTCGAGCAGCGTCTCCAGTTTGCTTCGGGCGTCCAAAAGCTCGGAGTTCTGCATCTCCAGTTCAATCTGGTGAACCGGAAGTTCGTGGAAAAGCCGCCGCGTGTCGGCGCCTGATTTCTGTTCCGCGTCGTCAGGTTGCCGACCCTTCCGCTGTTTCCGCAATTGGGCTCGGGCGCGCCGGTAAAGCGCGCGCATCATCGGGCGGTCGCCCGGCTGGGAGGCGACACTCTTTAGTTCGTCGCGCGCGGTGGAAATGGATGGGCTTCGTGTGCCGGGCGGGGATTTCATGCCGTGCGGTTTCCCCGCGGCCGGCCCTCGCCGTCAGCGTGGTCGGCGGCGGCTGAATCCGCCCGCGCGCGATGACCGCCGGTGATCCGCTTCGCGGATTGTTTGCTGATGTGTTGTTCCAAGTCGGCGTGTTGCTCCCGCAACCGCGCTTCCAGCTTTTTGGCGGTCGTAATGTCCGCCAGCGTGATGACCACGCCATCGATGCGGTCGTCCAGCGTCCGATAAGGCATAATGCGCACGCTGAACCAGCGGCCATCGGTCGTGTTGATCGGCTTCTCCGTGAAGCCCAGCTTCCGCAAAACCTCGTGGGCGTCGGAGGTAAGCTCCGGGTAGAGGAGGTCGGAGGCCAGGTCGGTGATGGGCCGGCCCACGTCGCTGGGGATCAGCTTGATGAGCTTGGTCGCCTGGGTGGTGAAGCGGCGCACGCGCAGATTGTTGTCCAAAAACAGGGTGGCGATATCCGTGCTGTTGAGGAGGTTCTTCATGTCATTGTTCGCCCGGGACAACTCGTCCAGCTTGGCTTGCAACTCCGTGTTAACCGTCTGGAGCTCTTCGTTCAGGGATTGCATCTCCTCTTTGGAGGTGGTGAGCTCCTCGTTGGTGGATTGAAGCTCCTCATTCGTCGATTGCTGTTCCTCGTTGGTGGAGCGCAGCTCTTCCTGCGAGGTTTGCATTTCCTCCTTCGTGGCTTGCGCTTCGAGTCGGGCGCGCTCGTATTTTCGCCGGAGTTCCTCCAGCCTGGGCATGCTAGGAGAGGCTTTTCCCGGCTTGCCCGGCCGCGGCGCCCCGCTTGGCTCCGGCGGCGCGACCGCGTCGGTAAAAACGATGATGACCAGCCCACGCAACGACTCCGGTTGTTCCAGTCGCTTGACGGTAAAATCCAGGTAGTGGTCCCCGCCGCTATCCGCGACTTTCAGCCCGCGAACCGTCACGGGCTTCTTAACCTCGAACGCTTTGTGGAAGGCGGCGCTGAGTTCGTAGCGGAGGCCTTCACGGGCCATGGCGAAGATATTCCAGTTCGCCTTGCCCGAGGCCGGCTCCAGGTATTTTCCCGTCCGTCCGCTGACGTAGAGGACGTTTCCCTTGTCATCCACCAACAAGGCCGGCGGGGCGAATTGCTCCAGTATCAACTGATCGGCCACGGCTTGGAGGGTGAGCCGCGGCTTGGAGGCCGGGCGCGGGTCGCTCCCTTCCGGCCAGAGTGAGGCGAACGAGGCGGGAAACTCGATCGGTTCCGAACGCAGGGACGAGAGCGTTCGCTGAAAGATCCGCAGTTTGTTGTTGAGCGGCTTAAACAGGTCGGTAAACGTCCCGACCGACTCGGCGTTGCCCAGTAATAGGATGCCGCCGGGTGTGAGGCTGTAGTGAAAGAGGGGAATGAGCTTTTTCTGCAGCTCCGTGGCCAGATAGATCAGCAGATTGCGGCAGCTCAGGATATCCAGTTTGGTAAAGGGCGGATCCAGAATGATGCTCTGCGGCGCGAAGGTGACCATCGCCCGGATTTCCGCGCTCACCCGGTAGCCCAGTTCTTCTTTGGTGAAAAACCGGCGCAATCGCGCGGGTGACACGTCCGCGCAAATATTCTCTGGATAGACGCCTTGGCGGGCCTTGTTGATCGCGTCTTTATCCAGGTCGGTCGCGAAGACCTGCAACGTCATTTTCTTCTTCGTCTTGTCCATCGCTTCCTTGAACGCCATCGCCATCGAAAACGCTTCCTCCCCGGTGGAACAGCCCGGGATCCACGCCCGCAACACGTGGCCGTTCGGCCGGCTGGCGATGAGCGCCGGAAGCGTTTTTTTTCGTAATTCCTCCCAGACCGCCGGGTCACGAAAGAAGCTGGTCACGCCGATCAGCAACTCCTTGAAAAGCAAATCCAATTCCTGCGTATTCTCCTGCACGTATCGGACATAGTCGGCGATTTTATCGATCTGGTGGATGCCCATGCGTCGCTCGATCCGGCGGTAGAACGTGTTTTTTTTGTATAGGGAAAAGTCATGGCCCGTGTGGGTGCGCAACAGGATGATCGCCTTATCCAGCGCGCCGCGAGCCTTGTCTTCGAGCGTCGGCTCGGCGGTTCGAATCAGCGGGGCGCGCCGGAGGTACCCCACGATTCTGTCCGGCAGGTCGTCCGCGGGGGCCACGATATCGGCCAGCCCCGAGTCAATCGCGCTGCGCGGCATGCCGTCGAATTTGGCCGTTTCGGGATCTTGCACCAGCGCCACGCCCCCTTTTTCCTTGATCGCCCGCAAGCCCAGCGTGCCGTCGGAGCCCATGCCGGAAAGGATCACGCCGATGCTTCGCTCCTGCAGGTCATGCGCCAGCGAGCGGAGGAAGAAATCAATCGGCAGGCGGAGTCCACGCGCCGAAATCGGCTCGAGTAAATGCAGCACGCGCCGCAGGATGGACATGTCCTTGTTCGGCGGGATCACATAAACGCAGTTCGGCTGCACCAGGGTGCGGTCCTTGACCTGGATGACCTTCATGCTGGTAGCCCGTTGCAGCAGCTCCGGCATGATGCCTTTGCGCGTCGGGTCCAAATGCTGGACGATGACAAACGCCATGCCGCTCATCCTCGGAACGTGACTCAGGAAATGTTCCAATGCCTCAAGTCCGCCGGCGGAGGCGCCAATACCCACGATGGGGAACGAACCGCCGCCCATCGTGGCGCCCGCTTTCTGGCGCGTCGCTTTGGCGGATTGTTTCGCTGGGCGTTGCGGTTTAAGTAGGGGTCTCATGTTATCTTGGAGGGCGCGCGCCGTCGGGGGGCGTCGCGCGCGTTTCGGTTCCTCGGGCACGGCGAAGAAATGGCTCTTTCACCCGTGGCGTTGGCGGTGGAGATCACGCGCGAACGCGCGCACGAATCGAGCCGAGTCAATCACCAGTCGTCGGGCGCTCGCGATCTCCGCCTTCAGCCCTTTCGGGTCGCTCCGGGCGTTCGCCTTCAATGAAAGCAGGCGCACGTTGATTCCCAGGAGCGTCTGCGCGATTTCGTCTCGCAGATCGCAGCTGATCTTCCGCCGTTCATCCTCCTGAGCCGCGAGCGCCCGGTGGGTCAGCAGCCGC
Source organism: uncultured Verrucomicrobiota bacterium (assembly GCA_964522665.1). Lineage (GTDB taxonomy): Bacteria > Verrucomicrobiota > Verrucomicrobiia > Limisphaerales > CAZFVY01 > CAZFVY01. The sequence continues at coordinate 10,909 of CAZFVY010000032.1, forward strand.
AATCGTTTCTGTAGTTGGAGCGATTCCTTCAAAAATTTGCGCTTGTCCGTCTGGCTCGGCGGGGCCGCGTTCGATTTGCCGGCGCCCGGTTTCCGCGGGGAACGGGAGCCGCCCGCGGCGCCTTGGGTTCCACGCGCGACGTGATCGGCCTGCTTAAGGACCGCGGTAGCCTGCGCTAAAAAGCGCCTCGCCTGGCGAACGGCGCCGCTGATTTGGCCGGCCGGCTCCAGCGAGTCGAGCGCCTGCCGGTGAATCCGGGCGAGTTCGCGCGCCTCCAGTCCGAGGCCGACCGCTTCGGCGCCCAGCCGCAAAGCGGGCCGGAGGCTCGCGTCGGATCGCTGCCCCAAGTGTTTCCGGAGCGCCGTCGCATAGCGCTGCGACAGCGCGGCTAATCGTTGTTTCATATTGGCGTGCCGAATTAAGCGGGATCGCGGGGAAAGCTGAGCTTTCAAAGGTCAATCGCTTAACGGGTCAAGCATTGGGTAGTTGGGGAGTTTTGTAGATAGGGTAATCACCGGACGGCGCCCGGATGTTCCGGTCCGACGAGGCGTAATCTTGGTCGGGCGCCGAATCCCTCGCTGAAAAGGGGCTGTATTTCTCGGACCGACGGCGACCATTTCTCCGTCTGGCTTGCCGTCTTGGAACCCCACGATTGCCGCCAAGCGCGGCTTGATTGTCACGCGGTATCTGAGAAACTGGGCGGGCGTTGGCAACTTCGGCTTGGATACCGTCACGTTAGCGGCGTCGCGGTCGGGTGGGAAGCAAAGAAACAAGATGAAAACGATGGTGGCGCGATTCCTTGCTCGGGCGCTGACGCGGGCGGACGGATTGCGCACGGAGTCAGGAATGACATGACGCGGTTAATTGACGACCACGGCCGACCAGGCCGCTCGGAGAAAGCGATGATCACGTTCTTCGCTCACGCGCGCGAGTTTCGGGCTTGGCTGGGAGACCAACACGCCGAGGTTTCGGAATTGTGGGTCGGCTTCTACAGGAAGGATTCCGGTCGGGGCGGCCTCACCTACGCGGAGGCGGTTGATGAGGCGCTTTGTTTCGGCTGGATCGACGGTATCAAGAAGCGCGTCGATGAATGGAGTTACACGCATCGGTTCACGCCGCGTCGGGCGCGCAGCGTTTGGAGTTTGGGGAATTTGAAACGGGTTGAGGAATTGCGGAAACTTGGGCGCATGACGCCGCCAGGTTTGAAAGCGTTTGCCGCCCGGGATCCCAAGCGCTCGGGGATTTATTCTTTCGAGAACGCGCCCCGGAGCTTGGAGGGAGAGTACTACCGCCAATTGGCCGCCCAGGGCGCCGCTTGTGAATTCTTTCAAGCGCAGCCGCCCGGCTACCAGCGGCAGGCGTGTTGGTGGGTCATGAGCGCCAAGAAAGAGGAAACCCGCCAGCGCCGGCTGCTACAGTTGATCGCCGACTCCGCCAATCGCCGCCGGTTGGCGGTCGTCAGCGGGAAGGCCAACACCTCTCAATGAGCTGAAGGTTCGTGGTGGACGACTGCGCTCGGCCGAACGGGCCATTTAACTCGCGACCGTCGGCTTCGGCTGGTAAACCAGGAAAACAATAATCCCGGCCATCACGCCTTGCGCGAGGCTGGAGACAAACCATTTGACCATGATGCTTCCGGGCATCGGTTGCGTCGCATAACAGATTGGGGTGGTGGATTGGCACGCCAGCGCGAGCAGCACGCCGTAAACGCAAGCGTCGCGGATGCACCCTTTGGCGGCGAAACCCTTGGCCCAAAGGACGACAAAGGGGATCGTGAAAAACAATTGGCCGAGGATGAGCCAGCCCATATAGGAAGGCATCTCGGCCTCCGGGCGCCAGAGACTCGCCGTGGCCTTGTAGTCGCTTTGCAGCCAGACGCCGTGAATGAGAAAATCGGTGAGGAATATTCCGACGAAAACCGCAACGATGGCAAGCACGAGGCGTTTCGGATTCATGGCTTTACGATGTCAGTTTTCCGTCATTTCGGCAAGCGTGGAGCGAAATTGATCGGCGCTGGCGGCGCAACTTCGAGTTGTTGCGGTTTTTCGCGTCGCGCCTTGCGGGGCGACGCGAAGCGGTCCCGTCCTTACAGGACGGCACGATTATTGGGGACGGTTTCCTGGGATTTCGCTTCGCTCCATCCCAGGCTATCCCAGGGCGCGCTTTCAGCGCTTCAGGCCTGAAGCTTCGGTCCATGCCACTCGAAAACGTCAACAACTCGAAGTTGCATCCCGGCGGTGGTGATTCGCGCCAAAAGAAGTCTGGCGGCAACCGACCAGAGTTGCTAAATCAGACTTGCTCACTACGACAACCCTGCTTAGGTCCAAATGCGCCTTGCGCGACACATTCTGACGCCGTCGGCTCGCCTCGGTCGGCATCGCTCCGCGTGGCTTCTCGCGGCCATTGCGACCACCGCGCGTGGTTTTGGCCTCGCGTACTACCTTTTGTCCACATCGCTCACCGCGACCGCCGAGACTCCGCCGAGCGCGCCGCCCGTCGATTTCGTCCGTGACATCAAGCCGATTCTGGCCGCGCATTGTTACGACTGTCACGGCGCCAGGAAACAGAAGGCCGATTTGCGTTTGGACAATCGATCGGATGCGTTCAATGCCGGTGGCCCGGACGGCAAGGTCATCGTTCCCGGTCGCAGCGGTCAAAGCAGCCTGTTCAAACGCGTCACCGCGCCCGACCCGGACGATCGCATGCCGCAGAAGGCCGAGCCCTTGAGCGCCGTTGAGATTGCGCGATTGAAGGATTGGATTGATCGAGGCGCGGTCTGGCCGGCCGGAGTGGATGACGCCGCGCCCACGAACAGCGTTGGCTTGGGCATGGTGATTACCGCGAAAGACCGGACGTTCTGGTCGTTCCAACCGGTGCGGCGGGTCGCGCCTCCAGCGGTCAAGCACGCCGCGTGGGTCACGTCGCCGGTGGACGCGTTTATTCTCGCGAAGCTCGAGAGCGAAGGGCTGGCGCCGGCGCCACCGGCCTCGAAACGCGAATTGATTCGGCGCGTGACGTTTGATCTGACCGGCCTGCCGCCGACGCCGGACGAGCTGGCCGCGTTCCTCAATGATCGGTCGCCGCACGCGTACGAGAAGGTGGTGGATCGCTTGCTCGACAGCTCGGCGTATGGCGAACGCTGGGGGCAACATTGGCTCGACGTCGTGCGCTACGCGGAAACCGAAGGGTTCGAGTACGACAATCCAACGCCGGACAGTTGGCGCTTTCGCGATTTTGTGATCCGCGCCCTGAATGAGGATCTCCCGTTCGACCGATTCGTGACCGCGCAATTGGCGGGCGATGAGATTGCGCCCGACGACCGGGAGATGCAAACCGCCGCGGGCTTCCATCGCCTTGGCGCGGTGCGGCGCAACGCGGGCAATCAAGCGGTGACCGGCAGCCGCAACGAAATTCTGACCGAGCGCACAGATATTATTGGCTCGGCGTTTCTCGGGCTAACGCTCGGCTGCGCCCGATGTCACGATCATAAGTTCGACCCGATCCGGCAGCGTGATTATTATCAAATGCAGGCTTTTCTGGCCTCGAGCCAGGAGCGCGATGTGCCACTCGTGAGCACGAACGAGTACGCCGCCTGGAAAACGCGCGCGGACGTCGTGAATCGGGAGATTGAGCGGTTGAAGACGTCGCTCAAGGGCGCTCAAGGCGAGGAAGAGCAGCGCGTCCGCGATCGGATCAAGGCCGCGGAGGGCCGCTTGCCGGCGCCGCTTCCCTCGCTGGCCAGCGTCTGGGACGATCCCAAAGGCCCAACCCCGATTCATATTCTGCAACGCGGCGATTGGGAAAAACGCGGCGAGCGCGTCGGCATGCGCGGCGTGGCGGTCCTGCTGCCCGATTCGGCTCCCGAATTGCCCGGCGACACGGCGCACCCGCGCGCGCTGTTGGCCAAATGGTTGACTTCGCCGGAGCATCCGCTGACGGCCCGCGTGTTCGTCAATCGGGTTTGGCAGTTCCATTTTGGCCAGGGAATCGTCAAAACCCCGAACGATTTTGGCGCCAACGGGAGCCGTCCGAGCCATCCGGAATTGCTCGATTATCTGGCCGGCGAATTCGTGGCGCACGGCTGGCGCCTCAAACCACTGCACCGAGCTCTCGTCTTGAGCAGCGCTTACCGCCAGTCATCGCGGTCGCCGCTCGAACGCGTTGCGAAGGCGAAAGACCCCGAGAACCGGTTACTCTGGCGCTTCAACCGGCAGCGCCTCGAGGCCGAGGAACTGCGCGACGCCATGCTCACCGTGGCCGGACGGCTCAACCGCAAGGCTGGCGGGCCGAGCGTCCAATTACCCGTGGACAAGGATTTGGTGGATCAGCTTTACAAGCCGTCGCAATGGGTGGTGACGCCGGACGTCACCGAGCACGACCGCCGCTCGGTTTACCTGATTGCCAAACGCAACCTGCGCCTGCCGTTCATGCAGGTGTTCGATCAACCGATGTCGCTGACCAGTTGCCCGCGCCGGGAATCGAGCACGCACGCCCCGCAGGCGCTCGAGTTGCTCAACGGCCGGATCGCGAACGAACTGGCCGCGGCTTTCGCCGAACGCCTGCGCCGCGAAGGGGGTGAAAACCCGCGGCGGCAGGTCGAACTGGCTTATCGGCTCGCGCTCGGCCGGGACCCCGCCAGGGTGGAACGAGACTTGGCAATGGAGTTTCTGAAGCGCCAGCCGTTGAAGGAATTTGCCCTCGCGGTGTTCAACCTCAACGCGTTCATCTATGTCGATTGATCCACTGCCCCACGTCCGCTGGCTGCGCACGCGGCGCGAGTTTATCCGCGACGCGTTCTGCGGCTTCGGCTCGCTCGCCATGGCGTCGATGCTGCACGACGAACGCGCGCGCGCCGGCGTTCTTAATCCGCTGGCCGCCAAGCGCCCGCCGCATCCCGCGAAAGCCCGCGCGGTGATTTTTCTCTTCATGGCGGGCGGACCGAGCCACCTCGAGACGTTCGACCCCAAACCGCTGTTAAATCGACTCGATGGTCAGGCGCGACCGAAGGAGTTTGGCGAGGCGAAGTATCAATTCGTCCAGCGCAACGCCAAATTGCTCGGCACGCGCCGGACATTCAAACGTTACGGCAAGAATGGCATCGAGGTCTCGGACCTGTTTCCGCACACCGCGCAGTGCATCGACGACATCGCCGTGATTCGTTCGTGTTATGGCGACATGGTCGTTCACTCAGCCGCGCAGTATGAACTTTTCACCGGTCGCGTCGTGCCCGGTTTCCCCAGCATGGGTTCCTGGGTCACCTACGGCCTGGGCGCCGAAAGCGACTCGCTGCCCGCATACGTCGTCATGCCCGACCCCAACGGCGCCCTGGAAGGCGGTCAGCCAATCTACGCGAATGGCTTCCTGCCCGCGGTGGTCCAGCCGACGATGTTTCGTCCCGGCGCCCGCCCGGTGCTCAATCTCGACTTGCCGCCCGGCCTCACGCTGGCGCAACGGGCCGAAACCATCAAACTGATCCGGCGCCTCGACGAGGTGAATCTCCCGCCGGAGGACGATGAACTTTCCGCCCGGGTCAGCGCGTATGACCTGGCCTTCAAAATGCAGACTGAGGCGCCGAAGGTCTTCGATCTCTCCGGCGAATCGCGCGAGACGCTCGAACTCTACGGCATCGGCGCGGACGTTTCGAACGACTACGGGCGCCGCTGCCTGCTCGCGCGCCGGTTGGTCGAGAAAGGGGTGCGCTTCATTTGCGTCGTGTCGGGCGGCGGGCCGGGCAACAAACAATGGGACGCGCACAATGACATTGAGGAAAACCACGTTCGCATGGCCGCGCAGACGGATCGGCCGATCGCCGGTCTCCTGCAAGACTTGAAGCGCCGCGGCCTGCTCGACAGCACGTTGGTCGTCTGGGGCGGCGAGTTTGGCCGTTCACCCGAGGCGCAGAGCGGCAAGGGGCGGGACCACCACAATCTCGGCTTCTCCATGTGGCTCGCCGGCGGCGGCGTCAAAGGCGGTCAGGTCGTCGGCGCGACCGATGACATCGGCCTGCGCGCGATCCAGGACCCATTCCATTTCCGCGACATTCACACGACCATCCTGCACCAACTTGGCTTGGAGCAGGACGAGTTGAGCTTTCTGCACTTAGGCCGCCAGGAACGCCTCACACAGGTTCGCGGGCGGGTGATTCATCAGATTGTTTGAGTTGGCGAAAGCGGTCACCGCTCCAAAACTTGGATGAGGTAAGTCCAAATCTGTCGCCATGTTCCGCGTCGAATTCGGAACGCGTACCAGATTGTCGCGGTCAGATACGCGAGAAAAATGGTAGCAAGAAGACCAATCCCAAAGAAATCCTGCTTCGATTCCGAGTTGGTTTCCGAAATGCCTTCGAGTAGTCCGAGGAAAAAGACAATCGTCCCAACTAGGCATGGCGCCAGGAACCGCCAGGGAGACCCGGAAAAGAATCGAGCAAAGTACGGCGCGAGCCAGTTGCCCAAGATGCCGGCGAGGACATTCATATTCTTTGCAAACGGACGACGTTGGCCTGAACGTGGCAGTAAGCTAATCTGTCATCGTTCTAACCGCAAATCGCCGTCACGCGAGCCTCTCGCAGGAAACGTTTACGCGATTCATTCGACGAGCCTCCATTGAATCCGAGTTTCGTTCGTGGGTTTCCGGCCGGCGCCGCAGCCATACGAATTCGGGGCCATGCCCGCTGACGCCGGCATGGCCCCGTGTTTTCTCCGCGACGCATTTCGCCGGAGGAGGCTGTTTTAGAACCGGTACGAAACATCCACGATCACCCGCGTGTCGAACAAACCTTTGGGATTGCCGACTCCGGCTTCCGCGGACACCCCCAAGCTCATCTTCTCCAATAGGTCGCTGCGGAACCCGCCGCCCAACGCCGTGAGCGTTTGCCCGCTGGCGGCGCTCGAGCCGAAGTTGATCAGGTCGGAACCCTCCACCGTCAGCGGCAGCCCTTTGCCGTTGCTGAGGACGGTGAAGGCGTTGGCCGAGACGAACGGCTTAAACCAACGGCAGGCGTCATAGCCGAGTTGCAGGCTGTAGTGCGCCTCGCTCGTCTTCTTGCTGAAGTCATTGGGAATCGTGACCCCGACGTTGCATTGCAATTGGACCCGGTCCCAACTCTTCGCGGACGAGACGAACAGGTCCCAAACTCCGCTACCGGTCCCTTGGAACACGTTTTCATTGCCCGTGGGCGCCTCGATTTTCACGCCCGGCGTCAGCAGGAAATGCGCGTCGGCGTCCTTGATCACCGCGTACTTCACGCCGCCCGCCAAATCCGCCCAGCCGTTCTGTTTCGGAATGGATTTCGGGTTGAATTCGATGAAACCATCTTTGGTCGCGATGATCGCCAGTCGGTCGTTTACCGCGTAACGCAATTCCAGCGCGTACACCCGCGCGTCGCCGCCGCCCGTGATGAAGCTCGACGGAATGTTGTGCTGGATGAAGAGCGGGCGCAGTTCCGTCGCGATATTCGCGTCCTCGAAAAAGAGCGGATTGGAGACCGGGGCGATGAAGTTAAGCTCCTCAGCGCAGGCATTGAACGACGCGCCAGCGCCGCAGAGGGTTGCCGCCGCCAGGGCGGATATTTTAAGATAAGAGGTTCGTTTCATTCGTTGGTTTTGTCGTTGACGGCGCCAGGTGTGAGCGCCCCGCGTCCGCGCCGGATCGGCTGATTTGATCTAATAATGCGTAGCGCTTTCATTAACTGAGCTAATTCACCAAACCCCCGGCGCCCGCGCTTTCCATTTATTGGCTTTTTCTCGCCTTGGGGAGAATCGTTACGCTCGCCGGGTTTTCGTCTCGAAGAGGCGAAAGGAGAGCAGCCAGGCGCTTTCGGGCCGGCGCCGTTCGAGATTGCCCAGGTCCCAGGGGACGGCTGAATGGATCGTGGCGCTTTTCGGGAGGGGAGTACGAGCGACATCGCCGTGGGGCGCGGCGAACGCGAAATTACCCGCGGCGGGAAATACAATTGGGGCGAGGCGGGGTAAGTTGGGCGCGTATTTGAATTGAGAACGGACGCTCGGGAGGAGCCAGGGAGGCATCGCGCGTCCGCCGAGGCGCGCTAAACGCTGGACGGTGGGGGCAGGTTCCGATACGGTGACAACGATATGTCGAAGACGGGCAAAGCCGCGGCAGCGACCGCGGGCAGCCAGGAAATGCCTTTTGAAGAGGCCATGAAGAAGCTGGAAACCATCGTGGAAACGATGGAGGGTGAAGATTTGCCGTTGGAAACCTTGCTGCAACGCTACGAAGAAGGGATGAAGCTGGCCAAAGTCTGCCAATCCAAGCTCTCCGAGGCGGAAATCAAGATTCGACAGTTGGAAAAAAACGCGGACGGCGAGCCGACGCTCAAGCCGTTGGCGCTGGGCGGGGAGGCGCCTTAATTCTATGAGCCGGTATTTCGATATGGTCGATGACCCTTCGCACGTAAAAAAGCTCACGCTGGATCAACTCAAGGAATTGGCGGAGGAAGTGCGCCAGGAGCTGATCACCAAGTTGTCCCTCAACGGCGGCCACCTGGGACCCAACCTCGGCGTCGTGGAATTGACGATTGCCCTCCATTACGTCTTCAGCACGCCGAAGGACAAGTTCGTCTGGGACGTCAGCCATCAGAGCTACGTCCATAAGCTCTTCACGGGGCGCAAGGACCGGTTTCATACGATCCGCACCACGGGCGGGTTGTGCGGGTTCTCGCTCCGCGCCGAAAGCGAGCATGATTGCTATGGCGCCGCGCACGCGGGCACCGCGCTCTCGGCGGCGCTCGGCATGGCCGTGGCGCGCGACCGGCTGAAGTCGGACGAAAACGTCGTCGCGATCTTCGGCGACGCCGCGTTGACGAACGGCATTTCGTTCGAGGCGCTGAACAATATCGCGCATTCGACGAAGCGGTTCATCGGGATTTTGAACGATAACGAGTGGAGCATCGCCAAGAACGTCGGCGCGATCGCCTCCTATCTTAATAAGCTGATCACGCATCCGTCGTACAATCGGTTGCAGAAGGATTTCGACCGGCTGATGAAGCGGTTGCCGATTGGCGAAATGGCGCTGCGGCTGGGCCACAAGGCCGAGGAGGCGATCAAGGGCGCGGTCAGCGAGTTTTCGCTGGAGCAGAACGCCCGGTTGACCGATTCCGACGGTCGCGGCGGCTTCGGCAGCAGCTTGATCTTTGAAGAGATGGGGATGCGTTATCTCGGGCCGATCGACGGCCACGATTTGCCGCTGCTCATCCGCACGCTCGAGTTCGCCAAGCATTGCGAACAACCGGTGGTGGTTCACGCGCTGACCAAGAAGGGCAAGGGCTACGAGGTCGCCGTGCGTCAACCCGAGAAATTTCACGGCACCGGCCCGTACGACGTCGTGACGGGCGCCGCGCCGCCGTCGAAAGTCGGTTCGCCGCCGCGCTGGCAGGACGTGTTCGGTCAAACGATGGTGCGCCTCTGCCGCCGGGACAATACGGTGGTCGGCATCACCGCGGCCATGCCGAGCGGCACCGGGTTGGAGATTTTAGCGAAAGCGATGCCCGACCGTTTCTACGACGTCGGCATCGCCGAGGAACACGCGGTCATTTTCGCCTGCGGCATGGCCACGATGGGTTTCCGTCCGGTCTGCGCGATTTATTCGACGTTCCTGCAACGGGCGTACGACTGCATCATTCACGACGCGGCGCTGCAAAACCTACCGGTCATCTTCTGCATGGATCGCGCGGGGCTTTCGCCGCAAGACGGTCCGACGCATCACGGAATGTTCGACATTTCGTTCCTGCGTTGCGTGCCGGGCATGGTCGCCATGGCGCCGAAGGACGAAGACGAATTGGCCGACATGATGTACACCGCGACACGGTTGAATCACCCGAGCGCGATTCGTTATCCGCGCGGCAACGCCGAGGGCGTCGCCGTGAAGGAAATCCCGCAATTGCTCGAACTGGGGAAGGCCGAAATCATCCGCAATTTTGCCAACTCCGGCGGACGCAAGGTGGCGTTGTTCGGCTTGGGCAATCTTTTGAAGATGGCTGGTCAAGCGGCCGACGAACTGGCGCAAGCCGGTTGCGATGTCGCGGTGATCAATCCCCGTTTCATCAAGCCGATCGACGCAGGCATCACGGAATTCTTCGGCCGCGCCGCCGATCTGGTCGTGACGCTCGAGGACCATGTGGTGACCGGTGGCTACGGCAGCGCGGTGCTGGAGACACTGAGCGAAAAGGGCATCACGACGCCGGTGGTACGCATCGGCTGGCCCGACCAATTCATCGAACACGCCACCAGCGGCGACGATTTACGCGCCAAATACGGACTGACCGTGGCTCACACGGTCGCGCGAGCGAAAGAAAGCCTGGCGGAAACGCCCGCGGCCAAGCCCCGCGCGCTCTCGGCCGCGTGACCGCGGCCTGAATGCGGTTGGCCGCGCCGAAAGCGCCGGCCGGGCCAGCCGAAGCCGCCGCGCGAGCCGCCCGGCGGTTTCCAACCTGAAATTGAATCATGCCATACCATAATGTTCATCCGCCCGCGGGCGGCAAAATCGCGATTCAGAACGGCAAGATCACCGTTCCCGATCATCCGGTCATTCCGTTCATCCGGGGCGACGGCACCGGGCCGGACATTTGGGCCGCGAGTGAGCGGGTTTTCGACGCCGCGATCCAGAAGGCGTACGGCGACCGGCGCCGCGTCGCGTGGTTTGAGGTGTTCGCCGGCGCCACGGCGAAGGCGAAGTTCGACAATTGGCTGCCGGACGACACCGTGGAGGCGTTCAAGGAGTATTTGGTTGGGATCAAAGGTCCGTTGACCACGCCGATCGGTGGCGGTATTCGGTCGTTAAACGTGGCGTTGCGGCAAATGTTGGACCTGTATGTCTGCTTGCGCCCGGTCCAGTACTTCACCGGCGTCCCCTCCCCCGTCAAACACCCGGAGAAGGTGGATATGGTGATTTTCCGGGAGAACACCGAGGATATTTACGCGGGGATCGAATGGGCGGGCGGCACGCCGGAAGCCCAGAAAGCGCTCGAGTTTCTGGCGCAGAATTTCCCGAAGGATTTTCAGAAGATTCGTTTCGGCACGAAGGAGGCGATCGCCGGTTACATGAAGCTGGCGGCGCCCGATCACGACGCGTCGCACATTCCGGTCCAGGTCGGAATCGGCATCAAGGCGGTGTCGAACGTCGGCACGATCCGGTTGATCAAGTCAGCCGTCGAGTACGCGCTGCGATTCAAGCGCCGCAACGTGACGATTGTCCACAAGGGCAACATCATGAAGTACACGGAAGGCGCGTTTCGGGATTGGGCCTACAGCGCCGCCGAGCGGATTTTCGGTTCGCAAGTCTATACTTGGGCGCAGTACGACCGGACCAAAAAAGAGAAGGGCGAACCAGCCGCGAACGAAGAGCAGAAGGCGGCGCTCAAGGGCGGCGCGCTGCTGATCAAGGACGCCATCGCGGACATCGCGCTGCAGCAGGTGTTGACGCGGCCGGAGGATTTCGACGTCATCGCGACGCTGAACCTGAACGGCGATTACCTCTCGGACGCGCTGGCCGCGCAGGTCGGCGGCATTGGCATCGCGCCCGGCGGTAATATCAATTACGTGACCGGCCACGCGATTTTCGAGGCCACGCACGGCACGGCGCCGAAATACGCGGACTTGGATAAAGTCAACCCCGGCAGCGTCGTTCTGAGCGGCGAAATGATGTTCCGTTACCTTGGCTGGGTCGAGGCGGCGGATTTGATTCTCAAGGGACTTAACGGCGCGATCGGCTCGAAGCGGGTCACTTACGACTTCGCGCGCCAGATGCAGGGCGCCACCGAGATCAAGTGCTCGGAGTTCGGCGACAATATCATCTCGCACATGTAGGAGATTCTGCGGTCCACGCCGCCCGCAGTTCCTCCGGGCGGAGGCCTTGCGCGCGCAACGCCCGCAGGCTGAGCGAATCGTGGCGCTTGGCGAGGCGCGCGCCGGTGGCGTCGGTCATCAGCGGGCAGTGATAGAACCGGGGCGGCGTGAACCCGAGCGCGCGGTAAAGCAGAATTTGGCGCGCGGTCGAGACGAGTAGGTCCGCGCCGCGCACTACCTCGGTAATTCCCATCGCCGCGTCATCGACGACCACGGCGAGTTGATACGCTGGCACGTCATCGTTGCGCCAGACGACGAAATCACCGAAGTCGCGGCCCGCAGTGAAGCTCTGCGGCCCGGCGGCTTCATCCTGAAACGAAATGACTTCGCCATCGGGGACGCGAAAACGCCAGTGGGGACGAGCGGAACCTTTGACGGCGGCGCTGGCAACGGGACCCGGTGAAGCCGGGCGACAGTTACCGGGATAAATGGGTTCTTCGTCTCCTTGATGCGGAGCCTGCAACGCGCGCAACACGTCCCGGCGTGAACAGACGCATGGATAAACCCACCCGGCGGCGCGCAAGCCTGCCAGGGCGGCCTGGTAAAACTCGCGTCGTTCACTCTGGCGATACGGACCGAACGTGCCGCCGCAGTCGGGACCTTCCTCCCAGTGAAAACCGAACCAGCGTAAATCCTCCAACATGGCGGCCGCGAACTCCGCTCGGCAACGGCTCACGTCCAAATCTTCGACTCGCAAAACGAGCGTTCCACGACTGACTTCCGCCCGCGTCTGGGCCTGCCAGAACGTCCGGGCATGGCCCAAGTGCAGATAACCCGTCGGGGACGGCGCCAGACGGCCGCGATAGGAAGCGTTGTGAAAGGTTTCTTGAACCGGCACGCGCCCACCTTAGCATGGAGCGCCGCGGTGGAAAAGAGCCGCCGATCGGAAGCGAGTGGTTGTGTTCTCCGCGCACCGGCCGATGAAGGCGAAACTCTCGTGCGATTAATCGCGCGATCAATCTATCCGATGAAAACCAAGAACGATCAATTTCAAGTAGTGGTTCCCAGCTTGGACGGCCTGGGAGCGGCAGAACGCGTCAGAATCTCCGTTCCGTTGCGGTGGGACGACGAGTTGAAAGAGTGGCTGCTCACCCCGGAGGCGCACGCGCGCATCGAGAATACCAAGGCCCGCCACATGGGCCTGTTGCTCCCGGCGCAGTTGAAGGAACTCCGAGATCGCCTCGGTTACACGCAAAAACAAATGGGCGACCTGTTTCAAGTCGGCGAGAAAAGCTGGACGCGCTGGGAAACTGGAAAACACCGCCCCAGCCGCAGCATCAATTTGCTTATCCGCACGCTCTACGAGCGGAAAGTCTCCCTCAAGTATCTGCTCACTCGCGCCGGTCAATCCCCTGGCCGGTCCCTTGAACCGTCGAAACACCCGCCCGTCTCGAGCGCTGAACTCGTCCATACGTCGCGAAATCCGGGCAAATGACTCGGCCCGGCGAAATACTGGCCGCGGTTCCGCGAGCGCCCAATCGAGGTCGAACCCGTGTTACTAAGCCCGCGTCCCGGCGCGCTCACCGCCGGCAGCCCTCGACGGCGCCGGGGAGACTTCGAGCAGCTTAAGCCGTGGGACGGTGGTAGCGGTGAGCGGATTCACGGCGAATTGTCCCGCCTCGATTCGGGCGAGCCAGAGGTCGATCAGCGGGAGGACATCGGCAAGATTAAGGCTTTCATGGACAATCGGGTATTGCCGCAGATTCTCATGCGCCCGTTTGAACAGCGCCGCGGCGGGTCGGAGACGGTCCTTTTGCAGATGAACGAACGCGCCGGCCAATTGAATCAGGCCGCGATAAAAATTGTCGTTCGGCTTTTTCCGGTGGGTGAGCCAGAGTTCCTCAAGAACCTCGTGCGACTCGAAGTAAAACCCGTGGTTGAAGCATTCAAAAAAACCGAGGTAGTGAGCGTCCAAATCCCGGCCCCGGCAACCGTCGATGAGCGCGGCGATCTTCGCGCTTTTATGGCTCATGGCCGGATCAACGGATGCGACGCTCGGCCCAGTGTTGCGCGGCGGCGGTGATCTCGCGCGCCTCGGCTTCGTCGGACGCGGCAAAGCAAAACGGCGCCTCGAACCCCGCGCCGCCGAGGGTCGTTTCAAACTGGTGGCCACCCAACGCCCGCGGGGCGCCGATCTTGTCGGTCGATTTGCCCTCGCGGTCCAACTCGGTGATCCGCTCCAGCAGTTTATCCAGTTCGTCGTTCACTTCTGAGCGAAGTTAATCGGAAATTAATAAATGTCGAGGGGCGATCTGATTTACACGGGCGCGCGGACAAGATTCGCGCGAAGCAGTGCGCCGGGAGGTTCGGAGGAGGCTGATCGAGGCACCTTTTGCTCCCGGCGCGGGACTCCGGTAAACGCGAAAACAGTCGCCGCATCCACCGTGGTTCGGAAGCCGCGCGCGCGGCCATTCGATACTCGACATCACCGCGAAGCTGCGACACCCTCGCGCCATGGCAAAACCAGCTTTGGGCCGTGGGCTGGGGGCGCTCCTCGGCAGCGCATCTCCGACCGCCCAACCCGCTCCCAGCAGCGCGGCCCCTCCGGTCGTCGCGGCGCCAGCGCCCGCGCCGGACACCCGGGAACGGGTGCAGCGGATTGCCCTGGAGCGCATCCAACCGTGCCCGCTCCAGCCGCGCAAGGAATTCTCGGACCAGGCGCTGCAAGAGCTGGCGGATTCGATTCGGGAACAGGGCATCATCCAGCCGCTCATCGCCCGTGAACGCCATGGCGGCTTCGAGTTGATCGCCGGCGAACGCCGATTTCGAGCCGCGCAAAAGCTGGGTTTGAAGGAGGTTCCCGTGATCGTGCGCGAGGCGGATGACCGGGCCGTGCTCGAACTGGCGCTGATCGAAAACCTCCAGCGTGAGAATCTCAACCCCATCGAGGAGGCGCAGGGCTACGCGCAATTGATCCAGCAGTTCCAAATGCGCCAGGAGGAAGTGGCGGACAAGGTCGGCAAGAGCCGGGCCGTCGTGGCCAACTCCCTGCGCCTGCTGAAGCTCGACCCGGAACTGCAGGCTCATGTGCGCGGCGGCCGCCTTTCGGTCGGCCATGCCAAGGTGATTTTAGGCCTTTCCCTGGCCGCCGAGCAAAAGCTCGCCGCCGAGCGGATCATCAAGCAATCGTTGAACGTCCGGCAAACCGAGGATTTGGTCGCCTACTTGCAGCGCCGCGCCTCCGACGGCCCAGGAGGCAAATCCACCGGCAGGGGCGCCACGCCGGTGGCGCGCGACGCGCACCTCGCCGAATTGGAGAACCGGTTGCAAGAGCGTTTTGGCTCCAAGGTGCAACTCCACTATCGCCAGGGAAAAGGCTCCGTGGAAATTCGCTTTTACAACGACGCCGACTTGAATCGCATCCTCACCGTGGCGGGCATCACCATGGACTGAGGAACGGACGGCCGCGCGAGCGTGGCGCCGTGCGCCGGGCGGGTGGAATTTGAGCGCGAATCCTCCCGTGATGCGCGAAGGACTGGCATTTCCTGGAGCGCGGTATTACGATCCCGCGGACGGTGAAAACGCGGATGACCCTATGAATACGCCTGAACTTCGCGAACGTTGCGCCGAGGGCCTTTTGGCCGGGGCGGAGCGCGTCGCCCGGATGTCGGTTTTCGCGGGCCTCGATGGCTTCGTGGATGAGATCATTCACGTGGTCGATCGGCGGCACGACGCGGAAACATTTGAACGCCTGCCGACGATCGCGCGCCTCGGGGAACGCGTCGCGGCGGCGGCCGGCAAGAGCACGAATTTCGAGCTGGTAAATCAGCAAACCAAACTGGGCGGCAACGGTCCGATCCTGGCCAACGCGCTGGCCAGCTTCGGCCTGAAGGTGACCTACCTCGGCGCCCTCGGCTACCCGAATCTCCACCCGGTGTTCGCCGCGTTCGCGCGGCGCGCGGAAGTGATTTCAATCGCGGAGGCCGGGCACACGGACGCGTTGGAATTTGACGATGGGAAGTTGATGCTCGGCAAGAGCAGCCAACTCAAGGAGGTCAATTGGACCAATATTCAGGCCCGCTACGGCCGCGACAAGTTCGCCGCGAAATTTGGCTCCGCCGACCTGATCGCGTTCGTCAATTGGACGATGATTCCCTACATGAGCCAACTATGGCAGGCGCTGCAGACGGAACTCTGCCCGGGGTTGCGCGGTCCGCGCCGGTTGATGTTCTTCGACCTGGCCGACCCGGAGAAGCGTTTGCTCAACGACATCGCGGCCGCGTTGGAATTGATCGTCCGTTTTCAAGAAAGCTTCGACGTCGTCCTGGGCGTCAATGAGAAGGAAGCTTTGGAGCTGGGCGCGGTGCTCGGGCTGGCGCCCAAGCCGCGCACCCCGGAAGGCGTGGCGGCGCTCGCAAGCGAGATCCGCGAGCATTTGCCGGTCAACGCGGTGGTAATCCACCCGGTGCGTTACGCCGTCGCCGCGGATGAAAAAGGCGCGCAAGTCGTGGAAGGCCCCTTTATCGCCAAGCCGCTCATCACGACGGGCGCGGGCGACCATTTTAACTCGGGCTTTTGCCTGGGCAAGCTGCTCGGCTTCGAGCACGCGCTTTGTCTCCTGACCGGCGTGGCGACCAGCGGCTACTACGTGCGCACCGCCCAAAGCCCCACCATTGAGAACCTGGCCGAAATGCTCCGTCATTGGCCCACCGACTAGCAACCCGCTTCCATGATACTTCCGGTAGTAAAGTACGGACATCCCGTGCTGCGCCAAAAAGGCGCGCGCCTCGAAAAACTCACCGCCGACTTGGAACGGCTGATCACCGACATGCTCGACACCATGCGAGCCGCGGCGGGCGTGGGTCTGGCGGCGCAGCAAGTCGGACGCCCGCTTCAATTAACCGTCATCGATGTGCGCGGCATTAAGGACCGCCCCTCGACGCTCGAAATTGCCGGCGAGACCGCCGACCCGCCGACCTTTATGCCGATGGTCCTCATCAACCCGGAGATCAAGCCCATCGGCCCACCCGTCGCCGGTCCCGAAGGTTGCCTCAGTTTTCCCGAGGTCTATGCCGACATCACGCGTCCAAGCGTTATCGATGTCACCGCGTTGAACCACGAATTCAAGCCGATCACGTTTCGCGCCGGGGGACTTCTAAGCCGCGCGATCCAACATGAAGCCGACCATCTCAACGGAATCTTGTTCATCGACCGCATGAGCAAGGAATCCCGCCTCGAAGTCGCGGAGGAAATCAAAGAGATACAGACCGCCACGAAAGAGGCGCTGAAGAAAGCGTAAGCGTATTCGGAGACCGCCTTCACTCCCGACCCGGAACCCCAGCCGCGCCTAATAAACCTTCCGCAGGTGCGAGGGGAGGATGTTGAGTTCCGCGCGGTATTTGGCGGCGGTGCGGCGGGCGATGACGATCTCCTTCTGCGCGAGCAGCCGGACAATTTCTTCGTCGGAAAGCGGTTTCGAGGGGTCTTCCTTTTTGACCATCTCGTTGATCATGTCCTTGACGCTGGTGTTCGAAACGCCGACGCCGCTGGCGGTCGAGACGCCTGAGGTGAAGAAATACTTCATCTCGAATACCCCCTGCGGGGTCTCAATGTACTTGCCGGAAACGGCGCGGCTGACGGTCGTTTCATGCACCCCGACAACCAGCGCCACCTGGGCCATGGTCATCGGTTTGAGCTGGGAAATCCCCTTTTCCATGAATTCGCGCTGACGCTTAACGATCTCGTTGGCGATGTTCAGAATGGTCTGCTGGCGCTGGTGCAGGCTCTTGATGAGGAATTTGCCGGCGCGTATTTTATCGCGGATGTAGTCGCGCACCTCGGGTGAGCTTTCCGCCTGCGCCATCAGGTCCTTGTAGGTATTGCTGATGCGCAAGTGGGGCACGTGGTCGTTGTCGGCGCTGACGACATACTCCTCGCCGACCTTTTGGACGAAGACCTCCGGCGTGACGTATTGGTGGTCGTCCGCCTGGAAATCGCGCCCGGGGCGGGGTTCCAGCCGCCCGATGGCGGCGACCGCGAGCTGCACCTGTTCGACGCTTACGTCAAGGTGCCGGGCGATTTCGGGAAGCCGGCGCTTGCCGAGCGCGTCCATCTGGTCGCGCACGATCTTGTATTCGAGCGATTCCTGCTGGCCGGCCCGTTCCAACTGAAGCAGCAGGCATTCCTGAAGATTCCGCGCGGCGACGCCCGGCGGATGAAACGTTTGGATGATCTTGAGAACCCGTTGAATCTGTTCGTTCGGGATATTGGTCGCGAACGATAATTCATCGACGGTCGATTGCAGGTAGCCCGTTTCACCGATATTACCGATAATCATTTCGGCCACCGGTCGGTCCTCCTCTCGAATCTCCGACATCCGCACCTGCTGGAGGAGCGTTTCCTGGAGAGAGGTACCCGCGACGAGGGAGTCGAACATGTATTGCCGCCGCTCTTCTTCCTCCTGCGATTGGCGCAGCGGCAGATTGGTCTGTGAAAAATGGTCGCGCCACTCCTGGTCCAGTTGGGTCAGACGTTCGAACTCGCGTTGAAAGTCATCCACGGGATCGTTCGACGGCTTTTCGGTGGCGGGATCGAAATTGACCTCCGGGGGCGGCTCCGCGGGGTCGTTCATATCGCTGGGCGATTCCCCTTCGCCATCCCGTTCCCGCTTCTCATCGGTGACCATTTCCTCAATGGGCACTTCCTCAAGCACGGGATTCTGCTCCAACTCCTGCTCCACCAAAGCCTTTAATTCCAAGGTGGGCGCCTGCAGAAGCGCCAGCGACTGCTGCAACTGCGGCGCCAGTATCTGCGACAAACTTAGCTTTTGCGATAGTTGTAGGCCCTGAGCCATTGGCACGAAGCATACGCCTTTTTCCGGCTGGCTCAAGCGAGAAGTTGGTATGCCAATTGCTTTTCGGCGTCTGATCGCGCTGGCGTAAGGGCGAACCTTGCACGTTCAGCCGCCGATTTCGCGGCGGCGCGGGAGGTTGAGCCTCGAGGCCACTGGTTAGCGCGAATGATGAATTTGGGTAACGAATTTGGTTCATCTGCCACCGGACTTGGCATAACTTCGCCGCGATGTCCGTCCGTTTAACGATTCTGGCCAGTGGTTCCAGCGGTAATTGCGCCTACTTGGAAACCGACCAGACCCGCCTGCTCATCGACGCCGGCCTGAGCGGGCGCCAAATCCGCCAACGCCTGGCCACTATCGGGCGCGCGCCGGAGGGCCTGAACGGCATCCTGGTTACCCACGAACATTCTGACCACGTGCAAGGGCTGGCGGCCCTCGCCAGCCGGCTGCGAATCCCGCTCTATTGCACCCGGCTCACCCTCGAAGCCGTCGAACGGCAATTGGAGACCAAATTCGATTCCCGTATTTTTGAGACCGGCGCCTCGTTCGAGGTCGGTGACATGGTGGTGGACTCGTTTACCATCCCGCACGACGCCATGGATCCGGTCGGGTTCCTGGTCCGCACCCCGGCTGGTAATTTCGGCTTTTTGACCGACCTCGGGCACGCTACAAAACTGGTCATCCAACGAGTCCGCGCCGCCAACGTGCTTCTGCTCGAGACCAATCATGATCTCAAGTTGCTGCAACAGGACACCAAACGCCCCTGGAGCATCAAACAACGCATCCTTAGCCGGCACGGCCACCTCTCGAACGAAGCCGCCGCCGAAGCCGCCGAGCAGATCGTCTCGGCCGAATTGCGCCACCTCTACCTCGGGCACCGGAGCCGCGATTGCAACCGGCCTGAATTGGCGCATCGTGTTGTGAGCGAACGGCTTGCAAGTATTGGCGCTGGCCATGTCCGGGTCGAGACCACGCATCAAGACACGCCTTGCCCGACGCTGGAGTTGACAACTGGCGCCGCCTGACGGCCAATCGGAGGCGCCCAGGCCACGTTTCTCGTTCGGATCGACTTCCCGCGAGACACCCGAGAATCCCGCTGGATCGAGACCGTTCGAGGTTAAGAAACAAGCCTTGGAGCGGCGGTCCTTTTTGGGGAGCCGTCTTCCTGCTGTGTGGAGCGGCTTGACGCGGCGTTCGTGGGCGCTAATGTGCAGACATACCAGCGCATGCCGACCGGAAATCCGGGGTTCGCGCGGGAAGGATTATGGCCAACCAACGGATTCTATCGGCCAACGAGCGCCGCGGGCTGCCTCGAATCGGATTCACTCTCATCGAGCTGCTGGTCGTGATCGCGATCATTGCCATCCTCGCGGCCTTGCTTTTGCCGGCGCTCTCGAAAGCCAAATCCTCCGCTCGTTCGACCAGTTGCAAGAGTAGCCTGCGGCAAATTGGGCTCGCCGTTAAGATGTACGTTGATGACAACGCGGTTTATCCGATGCTGTCTCCTGGAATCGCCATGCCGATTGGGACCGGCGCCGATTTTACCTGGACTCTCGGTCCGTACCTGAATTTCAAAAATGAGGTGACCAACGGCGTGGTGGTCAGCGCGGCCATCACTCGCCACAATGATTTTTTCAGTTGCACGGAGCTGGTCCTCAAGGCTCTTCCCGGCGGTGGAACCTTCAAAGAGAAGGGCGAGTACAGCTATAACGCGTATGGTCTGGCATCCCCGACGTCGGGTGCGAATCTCGGCCTGGGAGCAAGCTTTCCCCCGCCGCGGCTTATGACCGCCCCAAATTCGATCTTGGGACAGGCGGTTTCCGAAGCGAATGTAGCCGCGCCATCAAATCTCATTGAAATTGGTGATTCCGACTTGGCCAGCGCCATCACCCTCCCGTTTCCCGATGACTTTCTTCAGTCTGGACGCCGGCTTGAACCGCTCAACACCGTGCCCATTTATCATCCGGCCGCGCTCCACCACGGCGGCGCCAACATGACCTTCTGCGACAACCACGTTGAGTTCGCGAAACAGACCAATTGGATGTCTCTCTCCGATGACAACCGCCGGCGCTACAACCTCGACAACGAGCCGCATCCGGAATTGAAAAGTTTCACCTTCTGATCTCACCGATTCGCCGGCAATGGCCGTGGAAATCGACGTTTTCGTTTGCCAAGCCGACAGCGGGGATGGCAGTTTCAGTGGGGTATGACTTCACCCAATTCCGCAGGCGGCTCTTCGCTGTCCTGGTGGCGGCTGCTGAACAAGTATCACTGGTACGTTTTTGTCCTGGCGGCGTTCGGCTGGCTCTTCGATACCATGGACCAGCAGATCTTCGTGGCCTCCAAGGCTTTGACCATGAAGGAGTTCCTGCCGATGGAAGACCTTGCGGTCCAAACCAACTACGGCGCCCGGGCGGTCACGATTTTCATCCTTGGCTGGGCGACTGGCGGACTCTTTTTTGGGATGATGGGTGACCGCTGGGGGCGAGCCAAGACCATGGCGGTCACGATTTTTGTTTATGCGACCATGACGGGATTGAGCGGGTTGACGCATTCGTGGGGGATGTTCGCGCTGTGCCGGTTTTTGACCGGCCTCGGCGTGGGCGGTGAATTTGCGGTCGGAGCCGCCCTGGTGGCGGAGGTCATGCCCAATTTGGCCCGCCCCCACGCGTTGGGCATGCTGCAGGCGCTCTCGGCGGTCGGGAACGTGATCGGGGCGTGGTTGCTTGGCAGCGTGGCCACGATTCCCGCCTGGGGTTGGCGCGGTCTTTATTACGTCGGCGCGGCCCCGGCGCTGCTGGCCGTCTTCGTTTTCTGGCGTCTGCGCGAGCCGGAAAAATGGGTGATCGCCCGGAACGCGGCGCGAAATTCCCCTGCCCACGCTAAGATTCATTTTGGACGCATCAGCGAACTGTTCACCACTCCCCATCTGCGCCGCAACACCTTGGTTGGTTTGACCTTGGCCGTCGCTGGCGTGATCGGGGTCTGGGGCGTGGCCTTCTGGAGCCCGGAATTGATCGATTCGGCGATCCCAACCGTTTCCGTGGACGCGCGGGCCAAGCTGGAAACCATCCTCGCGACCCCAGGTCCGCAGGCGGAGCAAGCGCTGCTCAATCAGTTGAGCACGGAGGATAAACGCAACTACGTCAAACTCTACAAACGCGCCCTCCTGCCGGGCGAAACGGCCGCCGACTCCGACGCGTTCAATCGGCCGCTTGACGAGGCGCGCCGGGAGAGAATTTCCGCCCTCGTAACGCGCTCGATGCCGGAACGAGAAAAGACCGGCCTTAAATCTAGGGCACTCGTCCTGCAGCAAATCGGGGCGTTTTTCGGGATGTATTGCTTTACGATGATGGCGGCGCGTTTTGGCCGGCGCTTCTCTTTCCTGGTTTCGTTCCTCTTCGCGTGGGTTTGCGTTCAGGTGGTCTTCTTTTCGTTTCAACGGCCGGACCAAATTTATTATCTGTGGCCGCTGCTCGGCTTCGGCACGCTGGCCCCGTTCGGCGGGTTCGCGATTTATTTACCGGAGCTCTTCCCGACTCGCTTGCGCACGACGGGCACCGGCTTTTGCTACAATGTGGGCCGTTACCTCTCGGCCTTTGGACCGCTGACGCTTGGCAAACTGGCGTTAGCCTTGCAGGGCAAGTTCGAGATTCAGGGATTCCGGCTGGCCGCGATGCTGGTTGCTTCAGCGTACTTCCTGGGAATCCTCTCGCTGATCTGGGCTCCTGAGACGGTAAATCAGCCATTGCCGGAAGACGCCCCGGTAGCGGTCCATTAGCGCCGGTCCGACCCGCTCCACCTCGGACGGTCTGTTACCGTTCAACGTTACAACTTGCCCATGCCTGCAAGAGCCAGGAAAACCACGCCCAACGCGATGCGATACCAGCCGAAGCCGGAAAACGTGTGCGATTGGATGTAGCGGAGCAACCAGCGCACCGCGATGAACGCGGTTACCGCCGCCACCGCGGTCGCCACGAGAATGGCATCCCAATGAATCGCCTCCGCCGGCGGGTGCCGCAGAGCGTGAAAGGTCTTTAGCCCGGTCGCCGCCAGCAAGGTTGGGATTCCCAGCAAAAAAGAGAACTCCGTCGCCGCCGGTCGGCTTAATCCCATGACCAGCGCGATCAGAATCGTGCTCGCGGAACGGGAGGTCCCGGGAAAAACCGCCGCCACGAGCTGAGCCAGTCCGACGGCGACCGCGATCCCCCAGGTCACTTCGCCACGCAACGGTCGTTTGGCGGTCCACCATTCAATCGCGAGGATCAATACACCGCCCACCAGCGTCGCAATCGCGATCGGCGTCACCGTCTCGGGCAATTTGACGTGCTTGTGATCGAGGATTAAACCGCCAACGCCGGTGATCACGAAGGCCCCGGCGAGCTTGAGCAGATAATCGAAGTTCGCCGGTTCCCGCCATTTGAATATGATCTGCTTCAGGCGCTCGGTGAAAATCAACAGCACGGCCAGCACGGCGCCGGACTGAATCACGACGTTGAAAAGGTCGGACTGGTGTCCCAACCAGTGTTCCGCGAGCAGCAAGTGACCCGTCGAGGAGATCGGAAGAAATTCGGTAATTCCTTCCACGATCCCGAGGGCGATAATGGCAAACCAATCAGGCATGGGCCGTTAAACCTTGAAAGCCCCGGTCGTGGCAAGCGCCAAATGGCGCGTTCAGAGGCTTTTCCCACGGCGCCAATCCGCGCGCTTGCGGCGAAACAGCGGAATGTTAAAGTATCGTCATGAGCTACAGAACGGTAGAAGTCGTGCTTGAAAACGGCCACGTCCGGTCGCCCGCTTCGGAAACGCTGCCAGCCAAGTCTCACGCGTTATTGACCTTGCTCGACGGCGCGGCGCTCATCCCCGCCTCGACCTGCAGCGAGCTGGCAGAGCGCTGGATGGCTTTGGAGATGTTGTCACCGGATGAAGCCAATTCGTTCGCCGACGATATCGAACGCGGTTTTCGTTCAACCATTTGACCTCGCGCAAGCGCGAGTCCACGCCCGCATTTGGGCGGAGTTGGCATCCCGCGGACAAACGATCGGCCCGCATGACCTTCAGATCGCGGCGACCGGCCTGGCGCTCGGACACGAAGTCGCGACCCTGAATATGCGGGAATTCCAGCGAGTCGCAGGACTCAAAATCGTGGACGCAACGCCTTTTCGCAGGCCATAAACCCACAACGCTCGGTCGGGTAACGCGTGCCGACGACAGGGTCGCGGAGCTAAGGAGAGACGTGCCGCCGCCAAGACCCGGGCTCACGCGCGGTTTTTCCAGGCGCCAAATCTCTGGCCAAACACAAAGTCTTCTGTCAGAAATCCAAGGCCATGATGAATCCGCGAGTTGTTCCGTACGCGCTCGGCTTGCTGTTCATTATGGCCATTCCTTATTCAGGCGCCGCGGCCGAATCGCCGGCGCCGCCCGCGCCGACTCCGGTGGCTTACGAACTGACTCCCGAAGCGCGGCTCGCCGATTATCTCAGAGGCAGATTTCCGTGCGGCATTTTGCGCGTCGAGGCGACGGATGATCAAATCATCGTCGAGTTGGACACGGGGCGTGAGAAAGGCGAGCTGTTCCTGTGTGAAGTCCCGATCTTTGAAAGCGTCACCGAATTAAAGCCGTCGCTCGAACTCGTCCCGCTAAACGGGCGCCGCGGGCGCGTGCGTCTTGAGGCGCCGCGGCGCCGGCCCGTGGGTCAAGGGTTTCACGACCGCCTTTTCTCGCGGTGGGTGATCGCCCGGAAATCTGGCGCCAGCCTCGAGGCGGCTTCGCACGCGCGCTACCCGGACGCCGTCAAACCCCGCGCCGATTTGCCCGAGGAGCGCCCCATTTCAAAAAAGGGCCTTGGCGGCTTCAGCGCCGGACGCTCGCCCTTGAGCGATTTGGACGACCTCGGGATTCATAGCGTCACGGTCAACATCGTGCTCGACGGCCTGCTGCGGCTCTCTCCCGGTGACGGACGGTTGCCGTTTCAGTTCGAGGGGCGAACCTATTTCGCGGATCAAGGTCAAGTCGCCGGCTTGGACAAAACGATGCTCGAAGCGGCGCGACGCCACGTCATAGTCTCCGCCATTATCCTGGTCAACCGCGCCGCGGGCATCGCCGACCACGCCTTGGCCAAAGCGCTGCCCCATCCCGACGCGATCGAGGGGCATTTCGCGATGCCGAACGTGAATGATCCTGAGGGCTGGCAAGACTACGCGGCGGGCCTGGACTTCCTCGCGTCGCGCTACGGCCGAGCCGATGGGCGCTACGGTCGCATCCACCATTGGATCATGCACAACGAAGTCGATGCCGGCTGGGAATGGACCAACGCCGGCCACAAAAGCGTCCTGCTGTTCATGGACCTTTATCAAAAATCGATGCGCACGGCCTACTACGTCGCCCGACAGTATGACGCGCACGCCAAGGTTTTCATTTCCCTCACCCACTTCTGGAATTGGACGCCGGATAAACATTTTTATCTGCCCAAGGAAATGTTGGATCTGCTGCTCGATTTTTCCCGCGCCGAAGGGGATTTTGACTGGGCCATCGCGCAGCATCCCTACCCGCAATCATTGGCCAAACCACGCGTCTGGGAGGATGAGCAGGTCGATTTCACCTTCAACACGCCGCTGATCACGTTCAAGAACATCGAAGTTTTGGACGCGTGGGTTCGCCAACCGCGCGCCTTCTATCACGGCCGCCCGCGCGTCATCCATCTGACCGAGCAGGGCCTCAATTCACCCGACTACTCCGAACGCTCACTGCAAGACCAGGCCGCCGGCATGGCCTACGCCTGGAAAAAGATCGAACGGCTTAATTCCATCGAAGCCTTCGACTATCACAACTGGGTGGACAATCGCGGTGAAGGCGGTTTGCGCATCGGCCTGCGCCGATTCCCCGACGACCGCGACGATCCGCTCGGCAAAAAACCGATCTGGCAGGTCTATCAAAAGCTCGAGACGCCGGAAGAGGACCAGGCCTGCGAATTCGCCATGCCGATCCTCAACATTCACGACTGGCGTCAGGTCTGCCACCGGGGCCGCGTCGGCCCGGGGCCTTAAGGCGCCGCCCCGCGCGTTCGTGACAACGGAGGTTACGGCGCGGCTTTCAGGAAAAAGCTCCGCTGTTTTTCGGAGATCGGCCGGCCGAGGCGCTCCAAAACTTGCAGCATATCCTCCCAGACTTCACGCTTCACGCTGAGCGCCTGGTTGCGAAGCAGATACGACGGATGATAGGTCGGCATCACCGGCACGCCGTGAAACGTCTGAATATTGCCGCGCAGCTTCGTGATCCCGACCGTCTTGCCCAGCAGCCCTTCGACCGCCGTGCTCCCTAACGCGACGATAATCTGGGGCCGGATCAGATCAATTTGCTCGAGCAGATAGGGCAGGCAGGTCTGCATTTCCTCCGCGTTCGGCTTGCGATTGCCCGCCGTTTGGCCCGGGGTGTCGGGCCGGCATTTCAAAATATTGGCGATATAAACGGTGTCGCGGGAGAGGCCCATCGTTTGGATGATGCGCGTCAGCAATTGGCCGGCCTTGCCAACAAACGGCTCGCCCTGCTCATCTTCGTCGGCGCCCGGCGCTTCGCCCACGAACATGAGCGGTGAATGAATGTCGCCGACCCCGAACACGACGTTTTTGCGCGAACTCGCCAGGTGCGGACACTTCTGGCAGGCGAGCGCGCGCTCGCGCAGGCTTGCCATGGCCTTCTCCTTGGCCGCGCGGCTCAAGGGCGGGTTCGCGGACGGCACGGCGGTTGATTTGGAGGCGGCGGAAGGTTTCGGCATGGAAAGATCGGTTGGTTGAGTCGGCGCGGAGGGAGCGGGAGCGGCCAACGGGCGCGGGATGGCTGGCGCCAACGCCGCGCGGCCGGCCGGCGCTGGCCGATGCGCCGGACGCGCCGTCAGCGACGCGATCGCCGCCGCGTCCGCCGAAACGAACTTTACCCCTTGGGCTTGCAGGCCCTCAAGATATTGAATCGTGGCGTCGAGCAGGCGCCGGTACGTGACGGACATGCCCCCAATGCTAGTGGTCCGCCGAACGCTTGCACGAAGATTTGTCAACGGAGCGATTTGACCGGCGGGAAACGCTGGGCTGCTGCGGATTCTAACGGAACGACTCGACGCCACATAGCGGACAGTTTGAACTCGGGAGAGCCGATGGAGGGGAATTTGGCTCCCGAGCAGAGGTGATTTTCTGTCCGAGCGCTGTCCATTCGAAACGCGCGGCCACCGCTCGACAGCCTCGGTGAATTTGGCTAGCGTGCGGCCATGTCGCAAACGCTCGCGCCGCTGGCGCCCGCTCACCTCGAAGAATTGCGCGCGCTCGTAGGGCGCGAAAACGTGGTGTCAGCCGCGGACGAGTTGCTCGTCTATGAATGCGACGCCTATACGCTGGAGAAGTTTCTGCCGACGGTCGTCGTCCTGCCCAAAAATACCGCGGAAGTGTCGGAGGTGGTAAAATTCTGCTCGCGCCACCAGCTCGCCTTCATACCGCGGGGCGCGGGCACCAGTCTGAGCGGCGGGGTTCTGCCGGTCGGTGGGGGCGTCATGATCGGTTTGACCCGGATGAACCGGGTACTGGCGATCGATTATCAAAACCGGCGCGCGCTGGTCGAGGCGGGTTGCGTCAACGCGCGCGTCACCGAGGCCGTGAAAGCGCAGGGGCTCTTCTACGCGCCAGACCCGTCGAGCCAGACCGCCTGCACGATCGGCGGCAACGTGGCGACGAATTCCGGCGGTCCCCACACGTTGAAATATGGGGTGACCACCAACCATATCCTGGGCTTCGAAATGGTTCTGCCCGATGGCGAGGTCGAATGGTTCGGCACGGCGCCGGACGAAGGCGAAGAACTGGACGGTTATGATTTGCGCGGAGCGATCATCGGGAGCGAAGGGATGTTTGGCGTGGTGACCCGCGTTCTGGTGCGGTTGATTCGCGCGCCGCAGGCGTACCGGACCTTGCTCGGCGTTTTTGAATCGGTCGATGACGCCAGCCATGCGGTGGGGGATATCATCGCCTCCGGCATCGTGCCGGGCGCCGTTGAAATGATGGATCAAATGATCGTCCAGGCGATCGAAGCGGCCTATCACTTCGGCTTTCCTTTGGACGCCGGCGCGGTCTTGATCGTCGAGCTTGACGGCTTGACGGCGGGATTGGACCGGCAGGTCGAACGGGTGCGGGAACTTTGCGGTCAAAACCGCGCGCGCGAGGTTCGCCAGGCCAAGACCGACCAGGAACGGGCGGACCTTTGGAAGTGCCGCAAGCGGGCCTTCGGCGCCGTCGGACGCCTGAGTTGCAATTTTCTCACGCAGGACGGCGTCGTCCCGCGCTCGAAACTGCCGGATATTATGCGGTTCATCCAGACGGTCAGTCAGCGCTACGCATTGCGAATTCCGAACGTGTTTCACGCCGGGGACGGAAATATTCACCCGCTCATTTTGTTCGATGAACGCGACGCCGATCAGGTGCGGCGCGCGTTGGCGGCCGGGCATGACATTTTGGAAAAATGCGTCGAATTAGGCGGCAGCGTGACGGGCGAACACGGCATCGGCGTCGAGAAGATCGATTTCATGGCGAAGCAATTCGCCCCGGACGACCTCGACGCGATGCGGGCGCTGCGACGCATCTTCGATCCCGAAGGGCGGTGCAATCCGCACAAGCTTTTCCCGGGCGCGAAACGTTGCGCGGACTTCGCGCCGCGCAAGCAAATCGCCGCCTAACTGCCCGTTGTGACGAACGCCGACGCAGTTTAATCTCGAGTCTCCGATGCGACTTCAACCAGCCAACGTTCCAGAATTGCAGGCCGCTTTGGCCGACGCCAACGCCCGCGGCGTCAAGGTTGAGACGATCGATTTGCGGGCGCTGAACCGTGCGCTCGAATACACGCCCGAGGATTTGACGATCACCGTCGAAGCGGGAATGACCCTGACGGAATTGCAGGCGCTCCTGCGAGAACGCGGCCAATGGCTGCCAGTGGACCCGCCCGAGCCCGACCGCCTGACGATCAATGGCTTGTTGGCCGCCAACGTCAGCGGACCCCGGCGTTTTGGCTACGATACGGTCCGCGACTGCGTGATCGGCGCGAAGGCGGTCCTGCCCGACGGCCGCCTGATTAAATCCGGCGGCAAGGTCGTCAAGAATGTCGCGGGCTACGATCTCTGCCGGTTGTGGATCGGCAGTCACGGCAGTCTGGGAGTTCTGGTTGAGGCGACGTTTAAGTTGCGCCCGCTGCCCGAGGCCGAGCGCTTCACGCGATTGGCCGTGGACTCGCCGGAGCACGCGGGGGAACGAATCGCCGCGATCCTGGATTCGCCGCTCGCGCCGACCGTGCTCGATTTGCACAATCTTCCGCTTGAAGTCGGCGGCGTTTACGCGGGCGCGAGCGAACCGACAAGCCTGACGCTCGTCCTCGGATTCTCCGGCACGCGCGAGGAGGTCGAGTGGCAGCTGGCCACGACGCAAGCGCTCGGGATCAGCGAGGCCGCCAACCTCGATTACGAGACGGCATTCTGGGCCGGCGCCACGAGTCAGGATCAGTCGCCAATCCGGCGCGTATCCGTGCTCCCTTCAAAGCTGCCGGAGGCCATCCGCGCGTTGGGCGCCGTCCCTTTTGTTTCGCGCGCCGGGAACGGCGTCATCTTTTATCGGGGCGCCGCGCCGGCCGCCTGTCCCGCCCGCGCGGCAAAACTCATGCGCCGGGTGAAGGATGAATACGATCCGAAACACATTCTGCCCGAACTACCGCCGTGAACACCGCCCCTGCCCCGACCGAACGATTTCTGGACTACGACAAATCGCTGGCCTGCATTCATTGCGGCCTTTGTCTTGGCTCGTGTCCGACCTATCTCGAGACGGGCAATGAGAACGACTCGCCGCGCGGGCGGATCTATCTCATGCGCGCCGTTCAGGATGGGCGTCTGCCGGTCGATGGCGCCGCGGCGCGTCACATTGATCTTTGCTTGGGTTGTCGGGCCTGTGAAGCCGTCTGTCCCAGTGGCGTGCAATATGGCGAACTGCTGGAGCACACCCGCGCCCACGTTGAGAAAAAGGCGCACCGCTCCCTCTTTCAGCGCTTCCTGCGGCGGGTCGTGATCGAGAAGGTATTTCCGTTCCCGACGCGAATGCGCTTGGCGTTGCTCCCCGCGCGAGCCGTCCTGGCGTTGGGTATCGAAGGGTGGCTGCCAAAGTTTGCCCGCGACGCGCTTTCGTTGATCCCGCGCGAAATGCCCCGGCAACCGCTGTTTGAATTGTCCCGGCACACCGCGGAACCTCGGCGCGGGCAGGTCGGTTTCATTCGCGGCTGCGTGATGGACGTGATGTTTCAGCAGACGAACGCGGCGAGCGTCGCGCTGTTGAATCGCGCCGGCTACGATGTGATTACGCCACCGGCGCAGGGGTGTTGCGGCGCGCTCTATTCGCACGGCGGCAACCTTGAGGAAGCGCGCGCGCGCGCGCGGAGAAACATATACATTTTTGACGCGCTGGGGCTCGACGCGATCGTCATCAACGCCGCGGGCTGCGGCTCGACCCTCAAGGAGTATCATCACCTCCTGGCGGACGATCGCGATTGGCTCCGCCGCGCGCGCCGCTTCAGCGCAAAGGTGAAGGACCTTACCGAGATCCTGGCCGAGGCCAAGTATCGGCCCGCTCGCGAGGCGACCGACCCGTCGCTGGGGAAAGTGACCTACCACGACGCCTGCCATCTGGCTCACGCGCAACGGATCAGCCGACCGCCGCGGGAATTGCTGCGCGCGGCCGTGGGCAAACGATTGGTTGATTTGCCCGAGTCAGACGTTTGTTGCGGGAGCGCGGGGAGCTACAATTTGACCGAGCCAGAAATGGCGGAACGTCTGCAGCGGCGCAAGGTGGAGAACATTCTGAAGACCGGCGCCGAATGCGTCGTGACGACGAATCCCGGTTGCATGTTGCAAATGCAGGCTGGCCTGCGAAAGGCCGGCGCCGACCACGTGAAAGTCGTTCACTTGGCCGACTACCTGGCTTCGCTGGCTTAGATCGTGGACGAAACGCGTTTCCTATGCCCGAAGACACTCGTCTCACTTGCGACCGGTTTCCGCGGGCTTCGCTCTATCACCCCGAGTGGGTCATCGCCAACGCCAGCGGCGGCGCCAATTCCTTGTGGCTGACCGAATGGCTCGCCGAAGCGATAGCTTTGCGTCCGGGCATGCGCGTGCTTGACTTAGGTTGCGGGCGGGCCGCGTCGTCGATTCTTTTGGCCCGCGAATTTGGCGTGCGAGTGTGGGCGACCGATCTCTGGTTTAGCGCCTCAGAAAATGCTCAACGGATTCGCGATGCGGGACTCGAAGACTCGATTCTTCCGGTACATGCGGACGCTCGAGCGCTACCCTTCGCGACAGATTATTTTGACGCCGTTCTTTGTCTCGATTCCTACATTTACTTCGGAACGGACGATCTCTATCTGAGCTACCTCGCTCGTTTTGTGAAACCCGGGGGCTTGATCGGAATCGCCGGCGCGGGATTGACAAAAGAAATCGACGTCGCCCTGCCCGAACACCTGCGCGCCTGGTGGACTCAGGACCTCTGGTGCCTGCATTCCGCCGCCTGGTGGCGCTGGCATTGGGAACGGACCGGCATCATGGAGATCGAGACGTGTGATACGCTGGCAGACGGCTGGAAGTATTGGCTGGACTGGCATCGGGCCGTCGCGCCCGACAATCATGTCGAAATCAAAGCGCTGGAGGCCGACCAAGGCCGCTATCTGGGCTACGTTCGCATGGTCGGCCGGCGTCGAGCAGAAGCAGTCCTTTCCGATCCGGTCATGTCGGTCCCGGCGCAGTACACGGAAAAGCCGTTACTCCGAAACAGGTAGCAGCGGCCCTCAGTCAGTTCGCTTTAAGGTCGAGGAAATTCTTAACGATCGTCCGGCCGCTCTCGGTCAGAATGCTTTCGGGATGGAATTGCACCCCCCAAATCGGGTGGGTTTTATGGCGCACGCCCATGATTTCACCCTCCTCAGTATCCGCGGTGATCTCCAGGCAATCGGGGACGCTGTCCCGGCGAATGACCAGGGAGTGATAACGCGTGGCCGCGAATGGATTGGGCATGTTCGCGAACAGATCCTTGCCGTTGTGGCGGATCAGCGACGTCTTGCCGTGCATCATCCGATAATTGACGACGACGTCCGCCCCGAACGTGTGCCCGATGCATTGGTGGCCGAGGCAAACGCCGAAGACCGGCAGATGGGGGCCGAACGTCTTGATGATTTCGTTCGACAATCCTGACTCACGCGGCGAGCACGGTCCCGGCGAGACCAGGATTCGCTCGGGCTTCAACGCGCGAATCTCGTCCAGGGAAATCTGATCATTGCGATGAACCTGCAGGTCCACCTTCAGTTCCCCGAGGTATTGGACGAGGTTATACGTGAACGAATCGTAATTATCGATGACCAGAACCATAATATTCGCGACCGCGGCGAACTTAGCCCAACCGCCCGGAACCGCAACCCCAAATCGGCATTCGGGAAAAGCCCGGCCGCTCAGCCAGGGCTTTTAACGCGGACTCTGGGAGAAAGTTGACCCAAGTGATCACGTGGCCGCGCTGCCGTCATTCCTTCGGCGCCGTCCGGCGGCGGCGCGGTTGCTTGAAAAGTTCCAGTTGGGGATCTTTCAAAAAGTCGTAGCTCTTTAAGACGCGGAGCGTCTGCAGGAAGTCGGATTTCTCGTAGTTCCGATTGGCTTCGGTTCGCTGAATCAAATCCGCCAGGAGCGTGCGGAAGGGAATGACGGCGTCGATCCCTTTTTCGCGCATGAGGGCGATGCTCTCGTCGCGCGCTTTAGCGCCGGGCGGCAAGGCCGGGACGATGAGAATCTTGATTACCGGCCCGTCTCCCTCGAACGCCTTCTCCGCCCGCTGGAACACCGCCGGTTCGGCGAAACGGAAAATCTCGGGCGCGTTCGCGAGCACGGCCGCGCTGAAGACGTCGGTGTGCCAACCCTTGACGCCGACAATGCCGCGCCGAATCGCCGACAGGTCGGCGGAATTAAGGACGAACGGCAGTGGCGCAGAGGCCGGGCCGGGTTGCGGATTCAGGATAAAAAAATCGATGTCTTCGCCTTCGACGCGCGACGGGGAGACGTACTTGCGCTGCTGGCGCACGAGGAAACCATGGGCTTCAAAGTATTCTCGGACGATTGTTTCGTTGACGACCGCCATGCTTGATTTCAGTTCAGAGGTTGCGCGACGACGCGCGCGACGGAGACGTGTCGCCGCCCGCGTCGCGGTTCGAAGCGCCAGTCGGAGTTCGGTCCGGTTTAGATTGGTTCAAGACCTCGGCAATCAACGGCGCGGCGACCTTTTGTCCCCATTTGACCGCGCCGATTCGCGTCGCCAGTACGAATGTGACTTCTCCCGCGCGGACCTTTTTGTCGAGTTTCATCGCGCCAAAGAGGTTTTCCTGCTGGCGCGCTTTGAGGCGAACGGACGTTGGCAGGCCGGCGCGCGAAAAAATCCGTTCGATCCGTTCCGCGTCCCGGGCTGGCAACCCCGTCAACGCACTGGAAAGCTTCGCCGCGGCGACCTGGCCAATCGCAATCGCTTCACCGTGGAGGTATTTGCCGTAGCCCGAGATCGCTTCCAGGGCGTGACCGATCGTGTGGCCAAAATTCAAGATGGCGCGCAGTCCACCTTCGGTTTCGTCCTGGCCGACGACCTCCGCCTTGATCGCGCAACAGCGCGCAATGATCGTGGCCAGCGCCGCGCGGTCGCGCTGAAACAATTGATCGAGGCCCCGCTCCAGGCGTTGGAAAAGCGGCGCGTCGTAAATGATGCCGTATTTAATGACCTCCGCCATCCCCGCGCGGAACTCACGCTCGGGCAGCGTGTCGAGAACGTCCAGGTCGCACACCACCAGGCGCGGCTGATAAAAGGAGCCGACCAGATTTTTGCCCGCCTTGAGATTGACGCCGACTTTGCCACCGACCGAACTGTCCACCTGGGCAAGCAGGGTCGTGGGAACCTGAACGAAGGCGATGCCCCGCA
Source organism: uncultured Verrucomicrobiota bacterium (assembly GCA_964522665.1). GTDB lineage: Bacteria > Verrucomicrobiota > Verrucomicrobiia > Limisphaerales > CAZFVY01 > CAZFVY01. The sequence continues at coordinate 44,565 of CAZFVY010000032.1, forward strand.
GATAGGTCGCGGCCACAAACCCGGCCAGGTCGCCGACCACGCCGCCGCCCAAGGCGACGATAAAAGAATCGCGCCCGAGTCGTTGGGCGGCGAGAGCGTTGTAAACGGTTTCGACCGTCCGCAGGCTCTTGGCGGTTTCGCCGGCTGGAACGGAGATCACGTGGACTTGGAAACCAGCGGCGGCAAGGGAGTCCTGCGCTTTCGCGGCATAGTGGGCCGCCACGTTGACGTCCGTGATGACGGCGCATTGGCGACCGAGGCCAAGCTTCCGGCAACTGCCGCCCAGCCCGGTTAAGCCGCCGCTACCGATTGAAATGGAATAGCTCCGCTCGCCGAGCGAAACCTTAAGCACGCGCATCGCAAGAGGATATGATACGGCAGCGGGGTGTCAAAGTTAAGACGATCGGCGAGTTGCCGCGCCTTGGGAAAGAGGTCGTTTTGCCAACGATGCTCGTTGTCCCGGGGCGCCTCACCGCCGGCCGCCGAGAACACGGCGGCGCCATTGGAAGCGGGGTGGTTTGAATCGCCGCTCCGATTTACCTTAACGCCGGAGCAGCTTCCTGACCCACTCGCTTTTGGCCCAATCCAAGACCGTCTTTCCTTTGCCGTCTTTGAGACGAACGCTGATGCCCTGTGCTAAGAACTCTTCGATGATCTCCCGTTGCCCCGCGATCGCGGAATTCAAGCCGGCGCCACCTCGGCCCGTATTTTGCACCGCAAGATGAAACGGAGTCGAGCCGGAGTGATTTTTCAACGACGGCTTACACCCTGCCCTAAGCAGGCAGCGAACCGCCGCGGCGCAGCGGGTGCGGACAGCGCGATGCAAGGGTGTGGCCCCGTTTTTGTCTGGCCGATCAAGCTCGGCGCCGGCGTCCACCAAGCATTGAATCGTCGCAACCTGTCGCGCGGGATCCCAATGGTCGGCGCCGGGGCAGCCGTCCGCCGCGTAGTGCAGGGGGCCGCTTTCACGGTGGTTTTCGCACGCGTTCGGATCGGCTCCAGCGGCCAGTAGGATTCCGACGATTTCGGCGCGGTGCCCGGCCGCCGCCAAATGGAGAGCGGTGTCTCCGACATACAGCCAGTGAAAGATTTTGTGTTGGAAGAGTCTGGCCTCGGGAATCAGCTGAGTCGCCAGGGTTGGGTCAGCGTGAAGCGCTTCACCGACCTTGCGCCGATCGTCGTCAAGAATGGCGGCGAATAAAGCTTGCTGGTTCATAGTCGAAAAACGCTGGCCCAGAACGTCACCTCGATCGTCTCGCGCTCGGGACCGACAACTAATACGAAAACTCCACCGGGTTGCAATGAATCTTCGTGGGAGGGCACCCTCGAAGATCACGCCTTTGTCGCCACGATTACGCAGAGGGCGTACGAACCCCAACCCGGCGGCGCGGGGAATCAATCCCAAGCCTTGCCCTTGCCAAATGACTTGGCCGCCGGATAATTAGGCATGGTTTCGCATCGGCAGATTTTGAAGTGGTTGGCGGTTGTCGCGACGATGGCCCTGTGCGCCTACGAACCCAAAATCACCGCGGCGCCCCCGGCGTCGGGCACGGCTACCACCACGCCGGCGAACGAACGAGTGTTCATGGCCAAGGGCGTCGTCAAGGAGTTGAAGCCGGACGGCAAAACCGCCGTCATCAGCCACGAAGAGGTGCCCGGGTTCATGCCGGCGATGACAATGCCCTTCACCGTGAAGGAAGCCAAAGATTGGACCACCCTGCGGGTCGGCGACACGGTGTCGTTCCGGATGGTGGTGACGGATGCAGACGGTTGGATTGATCGCGTGACCGTCCTCGCGACCGCGGAGATGGCCGCTGCGGCCAAATATCACGAGAATTTCACGCTGCCGGCCGTCGAACCACTGGAGATTGGCGACGCGATTCCCAATTATCACTTCACGAATGAACTTGGCCAGGCGGTCCAATTAAGCCAGTTCAAGGGGCAAGCGGTGGCGATAACATTCGTGTTCACGCGGTGCCCCTGGCCGACGTTTTGTCCGCGCATCTCGAACAACTTTGGCGACGTCGCCGAAAAACTGCGCGCCCTGGCGGGCGGCCCAACGAACTGGCGTCTGCTGAGCATCTCGTTCGACACGGACCACGACACGCCCGCCGTCCTTCTGGCCTATGCCAAACAGCATAATTACGACCCGAAACGCTGGAGTTTCCTGACCGGCGAATGGCTCGACACCCTGGCGATGGGCGCGCAGTTTGGTCTGCAAGTCGCGCGAAACGCGACCGGCTTCGATCACAATTTGCGAACCATCGTGGTCAACGCCCAAGGCAAGATCCAGAAGGTCTTTACCGGGAACGAATGGAAAGTGGACGACCTCGTCGCCGAGCTCGTCAAGGCGACGCGGTGACTTCCGCCTCGGGGGCCGGCGCCACCGCCGGCGGTTGATACGATTCGATGGTATCAATTCGGTAACGCTTCTTCACGCCGTCCATCTCAAATTCGACTTCGTCGCCGACTTTGTGATTCAAGATCGACTGGGCGACCGGGCTGAGGTAACTGATGATCCCCTTTTCCGGGTCGGAATCCCACGCGCCCAGAACCGAGTAGGCCTCGGCGTGCTGCGCGATAAGATCGGTGACATTCACCCGGGTGCCGATGCCGACGGTCTCGGTGCGGGCGTTCGAGAAATCGACGCCGCGCGCGCGGACCAACTGGGTTTCGAGTTCACCCTTCTGGCGCATGAGCAGCTTCTGCATCTCCTTGGCCGCCTTATATTCGTGGTTCTCGCGCAAGTCGCCATAGCTGCGGGCGATCGCGATCTCGCGCGAGTTGGCCGGAATTTTCTTCTGCACCAATTCCGCGTACTCGTCCTTGCGGCGTTCGAGGCTCTCCCAGGAAACCAAGAGAGCCGCTTCCTGGCGGGTCTGCTCGCCCGAGATCATCGACTGGATGGCTGGGTAGCTCTTCACGATGCGCGCCAAAAGCGAGCGTTTATCCATGTCGTCAAAACACGGCGAGAGTTGCAGGGCGCGGGTCAGGTCTTTGATGACCTCGAGATCGGCGGAACCGATCAATTCGATGAGGAGGCTATGGTCGTCGAGAATGAAATCCCGCAAGCGGTTCGACTTTTTCTCGTTGAACTGGTCCCGTTCCATGACGGTCAACATGGCGCGGAAGACTTCCGGCCCGAGGATGTCGGCGAAGCTGTCGGAACGCTCTTTGGCCAGCCAGAGAAGCAGCTCGCTGCTGGCCTGATGCTGACTGATAAGCCGCGCCAAATACTCTTTGAGAACGTTTAATTTGTCGTGATGGATCAGAAACTGAGCGCATTCGCCGCACAGCTTGGCCGTGACGCCGTTCAGCGCGGCCAAGACGGACTCAACCCAGCGGTCCGGGTTGGCTTCCAAGAACGATTGGAGGGCGTGTTTCTGTTTGGAAGCGGGCAACTGCTCGAGCAACTGGCCGAGACGCGGCGTTTGGGACCAAATCGCGGCGGCGGTCAGTTCAGTATCGTCCGTCGGCGCCGCGGCGGCCTTGCGCAGTTCGTCCCGGACGAAGATCGCTTCCAGCGCCAGCGGTTGCATCGTGCGCAAATGGCTGGTGATTTCGACGTTCAAGCTCGCGATCACCTCGGCGATTGCGGTCTTCGCGTCGTTCAGGTCGGCCAGATTCTTGAGCAACTCATTGGCGACGACCAAATGAGCCTTGAGGCCTTTGGCGGCGCGGAATTCGCCCATCAAACGGTCCTGGAGGGAGACCTCTTTCGCCTGGTAAATGATCGGCTCGGACTTCTTGATCGGGACTTGAAAATGGCCGTCCTTCTTCAATTCGCGCTTGGCCGCTTCCCACCATTTCTTCCAATCGACGGCAATGACGTCGGGGACCAGCACCTGCTGAATCTGCTCGAGCGTGGCGCGGCCGCCGTAGCTCTGCAAAACCAGCTTGATGAGGTCAAGGTGATGCAGCGCGGCCATTTGCCGGAGCACCGCGATGTCCGAAGATTTCCGCGCCAGAATGTGATCGCGCGGGATCGGTTTAAGCGATTCGGCGGCAAAAGCCAAATCCATGGAGTGGCCGGCCTTGCCATTGAAATCAATGGTGAACCGTCCGAATACCGTGTCCACGGTCGTTATCCGGCCGAAGCCCCAACTGCGGTGGGTGCAATACCCACCTTGCGCCAGAAGCACCAGAGCTTCAACATGTTTATGGCCAATCTTGCCCGCCGCCACCAATTTCTCGAACTCTTCTCTCATAAGTGATTAAATGCTAGCGCATAATAGACCATGTGAAATACTAAAGCGTGGCCGATCAAAAACCAAGAGAAATTGCCAAACGGATACTGGCGCGTTACGGAACGGCGCCAGCCTACATCGAAAAGCTCCTCGAAGAGGCGTGGGCCGAGACCCCATTAGCCGGTCCGGACCGCGCGCTCTGCCAGGAACTCGTTTATGGCGTCGTCCGCTGGCAGGCGACGCTGGACTGGCTCATTGACCGCAAGACCGGTCGCCGACCGCAAAAGCCGGCGCTCCGCCACCTGCTTTGGCTCGGGCTGTACCAGTTGTTTTGGCTCGACCGGATTCCAGCCCACGCGGCGGTCCACGAAACGGTGGAATTGGCCAAAGCGTCGGGTTTCGGGCCGCAAGCCGGCTTCATCAACGCGATTTTGCGAGGTTACACGCGCGAAATGGACGCCACCCGCAAGCTCCTTCAGGAGTTGAAGACGACCCAGCCGAGCATCGGCTACTCGCATCCAGTCTGGTTGTGCGAGCGGTGGCAAAAGCGTTGGGGCTCCGTGGTCACCGCCCAGCTTCTCGATTGGAACAATTCCCCGCCGCCCACCTATGCCCGAGCGAATTCGCTCCGCCCGGAGTCGGCCGCGTTGCCCACAATCTGGCAAGCCGAGGGAGTTGAAGCGGCGCCGGTCACTTTTCCTTGGACGGAAGGCGCCACGATTTACGAATTGAAGCGTCATCCGTCACTGGCGACGTTACCCAGCTTTCAAAAGGGACTCTTCTACGTGCAAGACCCGAGCACCCTGCTCGCGACCGTCGAACTGGCGCCTCTGCCGGGCGAACTCGTCCTCGACCAGTGCGCGGCGCCGGGTGGCAAGACGACCCATCTGGCCGCGCTCATGGAGAATCGCGGCCGCATCTTTGCGTCCGACCCGGACCCTGGCCGCCTGGAACGGTTGCGTGAGAATTGCCTCCGCTTGGGCGCCCGCTGCGTCGAATTAGTCTCCCATACGTTTTCGCCTTCGGAAGGCCCCCTACCCGCGGCGTTCGACCGCATTTTGATCGATGCCCCGTGCTCGAACACCGGCGTGATGCGGCGGCGGGTCGATCTTCGTTGGCGCGTTCGGCCCGAGGAGATTCAGCACTTGTCGAAATGCCAGCTCGAAATCCTGCGCGACGCGGCCCCGCGGCTGAAGCCCGGAGGTGTTTTGGTCTATAGCACATGCAGTCTCGAAACTGAAGAAAACCGCGGCGTGATCGACAAGTTTCTAACCGCGCATCCCACGATGCGCCTCGACCGGGAGCGGGAGTTGACCCCGTTCAAGGACGGCGTCGATGGGGCGTATGTGGCGAGGTTGACGAGCGCGCCATGACTATTTGTTTAACCGTCTTTTGAAGGCACGATCTGACGCTGATCATCATCGAGCGCGTAGGCTGGCTGCGTTTGCGGCAACGGCCGGGGTGACCGCCATCGCCATCGCGGCGCTTTGGTTTTTGGTCCGCAAGCCCGAGCCTCGCTATCAGGTCCAACCGCTGAGCTACTGGATCGACCGGTTGGATTACGACAGTTGCTGCACCGATGGCCAGGGCCGCCCGACCGCCGCCTCGAACGAGGACGCGCGCGCGATCCGGGCGATCGGGACCAACGCGATCCCGTTCCTGGTGCGTCAATTGAAGTGGCGCGATTCGCGTCCCAAGGCGTATCTGCTGGAACAGCTACGCCGGCTTTATGGCCCTATCCCGCGGGAGCGGAGGTTGGTCCTCCATTTTTTGCGGGTGGACTTTCGGCGGCGGGAAGCCGCGCGCCAAGTCTTCGGCGTATTGGGTCCGCTCGCGGCGTCTGCGGTTCCAGAGTTAGTGAAAATGATCGAAGGTCCTGACGATGAAATAGCGTCGGGAGCGACTCTCGCTCTAAATGCGATGGGACCATCCGCGCTCCCTGCTCTACCCGCGCTTCGCCGTCGGCTAAAGCAACGCAAATTCGACGCGTTCGTCGGACTGGCGGGCTTAGGCAGTTTGGCCGCTCCGGCGGTCCCGGAGCTAATTACGCTGCTGCATGATTCAAATATCAAGCTCCAGATCGAAACGAGTTTCGAATTGTTGAGGATAGGCAAGGAAGCGTCCACGGCAGTTCCGGCGTTGATTGACGCGTTGGGGAGTAGCAACTCGAATGTCCGGGACGCAGCCGCAGCCGCGCTCGACCGAATCGGCGTCACAAATCGCTCCGTCATGGATGCCATTTCAAAACACAGAAACGCTCCCGATCCTGTGGTGCGGGATTGAACGGACCACCTGATTGGCTCGTGGCGCCGGCCGCCGCCACCTTCAACCTCAACGCCACAAAGAGACTGATCCGTGAGCTGACCGAACTCTCAGCCGAGGCTGACCGACCTTATTCGGCCCGCTGAGCGAGCTTCGGGGCGAGTTCCCGGCAGGCGCCGGCCATCCCTACTTTTTCAGGAACACTCGCGGCGTCGCGCAGTCGATCAACGCCAGCCAGCGGTCCAGATACTCCGGTCCAAGAATGCCTTGAATGGGTTTTTGCCCGGCGGCAATCCGGCCCTGGTTCAGGCTCGCCAGATCGACGATGCCGACGTTGACGCCGATCAACTCAGCCGCGGCGCCAACTTTGAACGAATCGATTTTTGTGAAATTTAGCGCGCCCTGCTTCGATCCAACCCCCGAGACATTGCCGAGCGTTTCGTGCGCCTTGACGCCCAAGGCCGCGAGTTGCCCCCAGTCGAGCTGCGTGACAAACGATCCGGTATCCAGCAGGAGACGAGCCGCATGTCCGTTGATCTGACCGGATACGCAAATGTGGTCCGCGCCCGGCGGGGCTTCGATCGGAGCGTCAACCCAGCCGTTCGCCTTCAAAGCGGCGCCAATCGCGTCCGCCAACGCCACGTCGGGCTTCTCTCTCCGGAGATAAAGCTTCGGGCCGGCAACCAGGAGCAAGGCATGATGCGCGGTGAGGAAATCCATGCCCAGAATCATGTCCGTATCCGCATGTGGATCGGCGGTGGAGATGTTCGATCCCGTGGCGGTCCGTCGCGGGCCGCGCAACGGCAGCACGGCGGCCTGCATACCTGAAATCGTGCTGGCGCCCAATTCCACTTTATCGAGGTTCACCAGAGCCGGTCGCTCCACCGCGACTCCGAACACCCCGCGAACGTTGCCCGCCATCCGCCCGACGGGCGCCAGGGTCGAGCCAATGCTTGGGTCCACGGCCGAGCACATCGCGCCGGTGTCGATCATGATTTTGACCGACTTCTGATGGATTCTTCCGCCAACGTACAGCTTGTTTCGGTCGTCCATTTTCAATTGGACCAACTCGTAACCGTTGCGAATGAGGAATTCTTGGAATGAAGTCGATTTGACCTCGGCGGCACGCGATGGGGCCGCGTTGAGGAGAACCGCGGCAAGTAGGAGAGCCCAGTCCACGGTCAAACTCGGCTTGAGGGGGCCAAATCGAGGCATCGCTGAGGATCGTTGGTCAGACCGGCAAAAGCCGCCCCGACTCAAATTCTGGAGCTAAGTCGCTGGCGCGAATGGATCGATGATTCGCATTCCAACAATATGTTTGAAGTCATCGACGTTTCGGGTGATCAGCGTTAAATTGTGGGTCAATGCGGTGGCGGCAATGATCGCATCGGCGAGACCGATCTTTCGATTTTGACGCAAGGCGATGGCCCTCTCGGCAATCTCTAAGGTCAGTTCGTGAACGTGGAGGTGTCGGAAAACTTCATCCAACGCCAGTTTCTCTTCGGGCGTTAAGCCGACAAAACCGTAAACCTCGATGCGAACCACGCTTGCGGTCGCGGCGCCTCTCTGCGACATCATCGCGATGACGCCGGGCGCCGACTCTTTCGCAACCTGTATTATGATGTTGCTGTCAAACAGCACACTTAATCCCGGCCCGGTAACTGGCGGTCTTTGCGGGTCTTGCGTTGCCACGCGACTGCGTCATCAATCTCGCGAAACGTGCCGGAGCGGCGGAGCGTTTCGAAGGCTTTTTCCAGCGCGGCGAACCGTTGTTCGACGCTTACGGGCGCCTCATCTGCCGCCTCGATCGTCGCCGTGATCCTGATTTTTCCACGACGCAACGCTTCCGGGAGCGGCAGATGAACGGTGCCGTCCGCATCCGGATCGAGGATCGCCGTGATTGTACTCATATTTGAACTATAGCGGCGCGATCGATTTCCGTAAAGTCGCGTTCACTGCCGGGGTTAGACAAAACCCGACGCCGACCGTCGGAGGTCGCTCGACCGTCTCCGCGCGTCTTGCCGAACGGGTTCACGATCGGCGAAGAGCTGAACCGAATCCGCAATAACTGAATCAAATCAAAAATCGGTCCGGCTCGTCTCACTCGAAGACCGACACCTTCAACCCGGTCCCTCGCCGCACGGTGTCCGCCATCGCGGCCAATTCGGCGCCGTCCAACTTCGTCGCGAACACCTCCGGCGTGGGCCGCGCAACGGTGTAAATATGGACTTCCTTGATCTGCCCGCCGCCGCGCGTGAGCTCATTCAGGCGCTCACAATACGCCTGCAATTCCTCCGGCGGCATCGCTTGACCGTGAACTTTTAGGAAAAGGCTCTGGATGACGATTGGCCGGGCGCGCGCGGCCTCGAGCAGGTTCTTCAAGATGCGCTCGAAACGAATGCTCGTCCGATTGATCGATTTGAAATAAGCCTCCGTCCCCGCGTCGAGCTTGCCCCAAACCTCGCCTTGGTTCGCGTCCATGAGCGCCAAGCCTTTTTTCACGTCCGCTTTGTCGAGGCCGGCGGCGTCGGTGATCAGGACGATCTTGGTTTTATCGAGTCCTTCGGCCTTTTTGACCTCGGCCACCATTTGCACGCAGTCGGCGAAATTGTGGATCATGGTCGGCTCACCGTCGCCGCTGAAGGCGATGTCTTTGACCTCGCGCGTCAACCACGGGACTTCATTGAACTTCGGTTCCTTGGCCAACCCGCCGTCGCGGGCGAAGCGGATCATCGCGACCAACTCGTCCCGCGTCTGGTTCAAATCGACCGTCGTGACCTTGCCCGGCACGCGCCGGTCCACCTCGCAATAGATGCAGTCAAAATTGCAAACCTTGTCCGGGTTAAGGTTCACGCCGATCGACAAGCCGCCCGAGCGGCGCGAAATCACCGGGTAAACGAACGTGAAATCGGCGAAGCTCCGCGTGTGGTCCTGCACCGCGGCCAGGTTATTCCGGATTTGGACGAGTTGTTCGGTCATCAGGCCAATGTAAACCGCTCCGCTGGCGCCGCAAGTCCGGGCGCGCCCGCGCTACATCCCCATAATCTGGTAACCGGAATCGACGTAAATCACCTGCCCGGTGATCGCCGCGGCGCCGTCGCTGGCCAGAAAAGTCCCCGTGGCGCCTAATTCCTCGGGCAGCACGTTTCGCTTCAACGGCGAATGCGCCTCGTAATGCTTCAGCATGTCGGTGAAACCGGCGATGCCGCGCGCCGCGAGCGTATTCATCGGCCCGGCGCTGATGCAATTGACACGGATTTTCTTCGGACCCAAATCGTAGGCCAGGTAGCGCGTACTCGCCTCCAGTGAGGCCTTCGCGACGCCCATGACGTTGTAATGCGGAACCACTTTTTCGGCGCCGTAATAGGTCATCGCGACAATGCTTCCGCCGTCGGTCATCAACGGCGCCGCGCCGCGCGCCAGCGCGACCAGCGAATAGGCGCTCACGTCGTGCGCCACACGGAACGCTTCCCGGCTGGTGTTGACGAAATCGCCTTCCAACGCTTCGCGCGGCGCGAAGGCGACCGAATGCAGGAGCAAATTCAGCTTGCCGAATTTCTTGCCCACTTCGTCAAAGACCCGGTCGATTTCCGCGTCGCGCGTCACGTCGCACGGCAGGAGCAAGACGTCCGAGCCGAACGTGCCGGCCAATTCTTCGACGTTCTCCTTCAGCCGATCGCCCTGATAAGTAAACGCCAGCGTCGCCCCGGCCTGATGCCAGGCGCGGGCGATGGCCCAGGCAATCGAACGTTTGTTGGCGACCCCGAATACGACCCCGATTTTTCCGGCAAGCATCGACATAGTTTTAGAATTTGCGTCTTGGTTCATCCGCTGGGGCGAGTCTGGCGCCCCGCGCGGCAATAGCAGTAGGGAAATCCCGCTGGCGGCGCAAGGAAGGAAAAAGTCGGGGAAATCACCGCGCCCGCCGCCGTTCCATCGCCAGGACCGTGAACAGGCCGCACACCAGGAGGCTGCCAACCGCCCAAGTGCCGCTATCCGGCGAGCCGGGGAAAAGCCGCAACGACAGCGCGCCGACCGCCGGACCCGCGAAGATGCCAATCCCAATGGCGGCCTCATGAATGCCGCCATGTTCGCCATGATCTTCGCCGACGTCCATCGAGTAGAAAAGCGATGAATAGTAGATCAGTCCCAGGCCGATCCCAAAGCCGAGTTGCGCCACGGCGATGAGGAGCCAGCCCTGCCCGACCAGCATCACCAGAAATCCCGCGATCAAAAGCAGATACGCCACCAAGAACCAGCGGAACCGGTAATGCCAGCCGTCCCAGCGCCAAAGCCACCAAAACGCCAGCAAGCGCGAGAACAGCCAGATCGACCCAAAACAACCGGCCCATTTCGGCGACAGGTGAAGCCGGCCCGCCACGCCCGGCATGACGGCGATCAGCATGTAAATCGCCACGTAGGCGAACGGGTTGGCGACCCACGCCAGACGGAGGAATTTCCGCGTCCGCGCGATCGGCCGCGGGGTCAATTTTGGCGTGCCATGCGCGTGCGCGGACGGCGCTGTGACCGGCGTCACGCCCGCTGATTGGACCCGCTGGAGATACAGGATGAGGCCGATCTCCGCCACGTTGATGACCATCGGCAGCCAGAAGAGGCTCTGCGGCCCAAGCGCTTCCTGCAACGCCCCGCCGCAGAAATACGCCAGCGCGTTGGTGCCCGCCCACACCATATTATATATGCCCAGCGTCCGCGGGAGGGCCACCGGCGATTCTCCCTGACTCACGACCGCTTCCAGCGCCGGCCACGTAAAGGTGATGCCGACCGTCCAAAGCAGCATGACCGCCAATTGACCCGCAACCGAATGCAGGCCGAGGCCAATCGCCAACGCCACGGTTGTGACCATCAACCCCGAGCGCAAGGAGACGAGATACCCGATGCGTTGCGCCACCTTCCCCGCCGTCAGCGCCATGCACATGTAAACGAACCCGTTCAGCGCGCCGACGACTAGATTGTCGCGGTTATCGAATCCAAACTGGGAGCGGAGAAAAAAGAAGAGGTAATAAAGGTAAAACGTCGCGGCGAAGGAGTTCAACCCTTCAAGGACGAAATAACCGAGTTTCAATTGGCGGGTGGTCATGGATTCAGGCGCTTGTCGGTGCGTGGCCGCGGCGGGCGCAGCCAGTCCGGCATCGGTCGCTCAGGAGCGGATTTCGGCGATTGCCTGGCGGCAATACCATTTGACCGCGTCGGACATCGGCGGTCGGAGTTGGTCCAACTCCTCGGCTCCGGCCCAGCGGATCGCGTGATGCTCGGACGCCGCCAATTTCACCTCGCCGGCGCGGGGCCGCGCCCAATAAATCATCCCGATATGCTCGTGCGTCTCGTTGATCCGGTGGATGTCGAGAAACCGCGGCGCCATCAACGCCCGGGTGCCGGGACCGGTCGTAGGCGGCCGTTCGCCGAGCAACTCGACGTCCAACCCGCTCTCTTCGCGGGCTTCCCGCAACGCCGCCGCTTCCGGGTCTTCCTCCAGCTCGATATGCCCGCCCAACGGCAGCCAGCGGTCCAGCTTCCGATGATGGATCAGCAATACCTTGCCGTCGTGGACGACAAAGATGGCGACCGTAAAATCAATCTTCTCATGGATGTGCCCCATGCCCCTCAGACTGTGGCCTCAGCCATCGGCGCCGTCAAATCTTCGCTCGCGGGTCACCGCCCCAGACAATTGGTGGGGCGAGGCTCCGCCGAGCCGTGACTCGATCGAGCGCTCCAAACTTTGCCGGAAGCAGACAGAATGTTCTCTCCAGCGGCTCACGATCAAGCGGTCCGCTCTCAATAATCGTACAACCCCGCGTCCCGCGCATAACTCCCGCCGTAACCGCCACCGCCCCCGCCGCCCTCCTCTTCCCCCGGACCACCCATCACAGCGCCCAGGATGTCACCCATATCTTCCTCGATCTTTTCCGGGCTTTCGCCGGCTTCCAGGCGCTTGATCGCAATCTCGATTTCCTTCGGCATCGCCCCGTCCGGCATGATGTTTTTCATCTGCCGCATCATGTGGGCCATGTGTTTGGGGTTGTTCTCGTCCAGATGCTCCATGCTCCGTTCCATTTCGGCCATGGCGCGCTGGACCCGCGCATCGTTAAAATCGGGCATGTCAGCCGCGTCACCGGCGTCGCCCATGTCCCCGCCGCCGCCGGGCGCCGGCTCGGCGGCCCCGCGCGGCATCGCGAACCCACTCATCTGCTTGACCATCTTCTTCGAGCCGCATTTCGGACAAAGCGGAACCCGGTCCGGATTGATTCGCTTGGACAAGAAATTGAAAATCACCCGGCATTTCGGACAGGCAAACTCGTAAATTGGCATGACTGGAAGATAAACGTAACGGACCGAACTCTAAAGGCCAAATCCTGAAGGCGGGTTGGCAAAATCATCCTGGAAAAAGACCGAACGCAAAATCCTGAGCGATCGCGCGGATTGGCTGGACCGTGTCCGTGACGCTGGCTCGAATGGCTCTCCGTCGCGACCGCCTCAGACCTTCATGGTCGATTCCCCACCCATCGCGAAAATCCTGCCATCCTATCTCAAAGAGCAATTCCGGTCGGAAAAACAGCAAGGCAGGATTTACCGGAAGCCCAGATCAGGCGACCCGTTCATGAATTCTGTCCGGGCTTCGTCGAATGTCGCGCCAGTATTCCTCCCGAACGTCATCGTCGATGGGGATTGGAATTCCACTCGCGTACAAGGTGTCACCGCCGCGCCGTTTTGGGCCGGAAATCCAATAATTCTCGCGGGTGTCCAAATTAAAGTAGTTGGACTTGAATCCTGAGCCCTTAAGACTTTGAAATCGCTGACCTCGATAATACAGCGTGCTTCCAGTTTTGGAAAACGTAACTCGGCCAATCCGGCCTGGCCCCGTCAGTCCGCCCGCTTTGCACTCGATGTACATAATGCGTCCGTTTCGCCCTTGCGGCGTTTCGGGTGGCGAGGGAGCAAGTCCACCGCCAGCCGCCGCTGACGCAATGAAACCTTCCAAATCAGCATTTTTTCTGGAACCGAGTTTAGGCATGACTGGGGCCTGTTTTTGAACCGCTCAATCCAATGGATCTCGACGGAGTCAATGTGCCCCTTCTATTCCCGCTTGCAACCACGAAGTCGCGTCCGGCAAACCTCGGGGCACGACCTCGAGGGGTTGACATTTTGAGTCGGTGTCGTCGTAAGGTTCGCGTCGGAAGGACTGAAAGTCCGCAATGTTAAAGCCTGGGATGGAGCGAAGCGTAATCCCAGGAAAACGTCCCAGATTAAGGCTATTCCGGCCTGTCGGGCCGGGACCCATTCACTTGGCTCCGCAAGCCCCGCAAAACCGATCGATGCAACACGTCGAAGTTGTGCCCAAAACATAGGCGTCGAAATCAGTCCGCCGCCTCGAGGGTTTCCGATCCATTCACCGCTCATCCTGTAAATCCTTGCTTCCCCCCAGAAATGGAACCTCGTCGAGCAAGAGATTATGGCAGAATATGCAGGATGAAGCGAAGCCAAAGCAAAACCCCGCCCAATCAATATTGCTCAGAGGCTGGCCGGCGCTTTACGCGAATTCCACGACTTTTTGAGATTGGAATTCGCCCGTGGTCTCGCCATTCTGACGCGCATGACTCAGAACGCTGTCCTGCAAATCGATTTACCCGGGGTTCCGAAGGTCCGCAGCGGCAAAGTCCGCGATATTTTCGATCTCGGTGACTCGCTCCTTTTCGTCGCCACCGACCGCATCTCCGCCTTCGATTGCATCATGCCCAACGGCATCCCCCGCAAAGGCGAAGTCCTGACGCAAATCTCCCACTTCTGGTTCGATCAAACGGCCAGTTTTATCGCGAACCACCGGCTCGCCGGCCCGGACGATCCGTTGCCCGCGCCGTTGCTGCCGTACTCCGCGCTGCTCGGTCGCCGCAGCATGATCGTGAAAAAGGCGCAACCGTTGACTATCGAATGCGTCGTGCGCGGTTATCTCGCTGGCTCCGGCTGGAAGGAATACCGCTCCTCGATGAGCGTTTGCGGCATCAAACTCCCGCCCGGTCTCAAGGAATCGAGCGAACTGCCCGAGCCGATTTTCACCCCCGCCACCAAGGCCGAGACCGGCCACGACGAAAACATCTCCTACGAGCGCGCCGCGGAAATGGTCGGCCCAGGCATCGCCGAGCAAGCCCGCGCCGCGAGCCTGCAACTCTACTCGTTCGCCCGCGCCTACGCCCGCCAGCGCGGCATCATCATCGCGGACACCAAATTCGAGTTCGGCCTCTACAACGGCCAATTGATCCTCATCGACGAAGTCCTCACCCCCGACTCGTCCCGCTTCTGGCCCGCCGACCAATATCAACCCGGCCGCAGCCAGCCAAGCTTCGACAAACAATTCGTCCGCGATTACCTCGAAACCCTCGACTGGAACAAAAACCCGCCCGCCCCAGCGCTGCCCGAAGACGTCGTCGCCAAAACCCAGGCCAAATACTTGGACGCCTACGCGCAATTGACCGGGAAGCCGCTATAGTTGGACGTCGCCAACCCTCGACTCGACTAAGCTTCACTCCCGGTGGGGCGAGACTCGAGTCGAGTCCTGAAATTGACTTTTGCCCTGATTTTCGCGCGATCCAGACTCGCGCGAGGGACGCTGCGTGGCTGTGGCGTGCGAGGGCAGAACGAAGTGACGACCTCGCTTTGGCCGTTGTTGCCGATAATCCACGACGTTGGTCGTTGCCAAGGCGAAGAAAAGCGGTGTCGTTCTCCCGATCTGATCGGGACTTTGCGGCCGCAGTCCATAGTGTTGTGGCCGCGGCGACCAGTTCTCCGGATGCTTTACAGCCTAGCGTCACCGCAAACAATTCCGGAACCAAGCGTAGCGAATCCGTTCCGTAAGGAGTGCAAAACCCTTCCGTCAAACCACTTCCGCCAGCCGTCTCACCGCTTGCTTGCCATTCATCTCGCCGTTTCAGTGTGCGAACCGCCGATTTTGTATCGATCGTTCGGCGTCAGAAGCTCGACTGGCAACGTCCGTGGAGTATCGTTCCACTATGGCTGGATCAACCGAAACATTGGTTTCCGAAGCACCGCGAGCGTAGGCGGGTCGTCGCAGTCGCCGTCGGCGTGGCTTTCATCATTCGCAATGCAGCTTTCGAGCATGGGCGTGGGCGCCCTCGTTTAGCTCCGGCCGGTAAGCGACACTCCGCGCATGGCAGATTACCTGCAACCCGTCGGCCGAGCGTGGCGCATCGCGAGCATCCTCGGCTGCGCTCTCGCGTCCGTCATCTGCCTGCTGGTCTCGCTCATGCTGGGGACTGATATGATTCGACGGCGTTCGTTCGACTACGAGGGCAAGCCACTCTGGATAGGCGTACCGGTATTCGGGTTCATTGGCGTTGCGGCGGGATTCATCGCGTGGAGACTTCTTCGACGTCAGGTGGCGGCCAATGGCGTCACGGTGATGCCGACCTGGTTCATTCAACTTTTCGACGTCTCCCTCATGGGGGGCTTTGTCTCGCTGCCTACGCCCGAGACTCTCCGATTTTCGTCGTCGAGGGCATGTTCATTTGTCTCGCGATGATTTTTGCGGGCAGGCGCATCGCCACGCGAAAGAGAAGGCGCGTTTGAATCTGCCGCCCGTTCCGGCGCGTCGGTAGCATTTCTGGCTGGCGTTTCCGGTAGCCGCGAGTGAGCCTGATCGGTATGAGATCACTGTCATCCGGTTAACTTGTAAGGGAGTTGCTGAAAGAGGTTGAATATGAG
>CAZFVY010000033.1:0-60188 GCA_964522665.1 uncultured Verrucomicrobiota bacterium
CGGCGCCAAAAATCCCTGGCCGCGAATGACCAGTTATTTATGAGACACTACACTAACCGAACTGCACCGTCGGAGTTCCATCGAGGCGTTTGGAGAGATCGATCGGGTCACCCACCGAGACTTGCCCCGGATTGACCTGATACGCCCACACCTGAAAATAGACGAGCGTCGCCTCGCCATAGATGGTCGCAAACGCGCCGTCCACCGCGTCCGCGCCGTGGGCGAGCTTCACGCGGCCGATGCGCGGCACGTTAAAACGCGGATCGAACGTGAGCCACTCGTTACCCAGATGCACTTCGAGATACGCGTGAAAATCCATCGGCGTGCCCGGGTCAAGGTAGCCGATGTCCGGCAGGTGCCCCGTCACGTAACGCGCGGGCAGGTTGAAGGCGCGACACAAGGCGATGGCGACGTGGGCAAAATCACGGCAAACGCCGTGCCGCCGGGCGATCACCTCGGACGCGGAGAGGTCCGGCCGCCCGGAACCGAAACGGTACTCGATATTGTTGTGCACCCAATCGCAGATCGCCTGCACCCGCGCCAGCCCGTGCGGGACCTGGCCGAACAACCGCCACGCGAAATCCATCAACTTATCGGAATCGCAATAGCGGCTCGGCAACGTGTAACGCAGCAACTCGCAGGGAATCTGCCCGACCGGCACGATTTGACCCGACACCGCCCGGCTATCGGGCAGGGACGACACCGTCACGATCGCGTCGTGCCGGATCTCGTTCCGGCCCGGCATCATCATGGAGCGCCAGGTGACGTTCCCGTGGCTGTCCTGAAATTCAACGGACGGCCGCCCGATGCCAAACAAAAGGCTCTCCTGCGTCACGAGCGCCCGCTCATCAGTCCGGGGGCGAAGCACGAACAGCGTCGGCGTCGGCACGCTGGTTTGATAGGCCAGCCAGCAACCAACCCGGACCGTGAGGTTCAGCGGAATCCAACTCATGACCTCCACTCTCGTTCCACTCGTTGAATTGCGCAACCGCCGTCGCGCGATATGTCCGGGACCGTCCGCGCCGCTCGAGGCTGGTGGCGGCCCCGGCGCCGGCGCCCACCAACGCGGAGCTGCCCGCGATCGGTCGGGACGCCGCGCCCGTCTCCGCCCAGAGCTACGACGAGGCCTGCGTTCCGGCCGCACCGAAGCGTAGCGAAGGCGGACGGCGGGGTCACGCTGGCGCTCGTGCGCGCGTTGCCGGACGCCCCGCGCGTCCCAACAATCGCGTCCATCGGCGAATTCCTCCCTGACTGTCGCTCGCTCCAATCGAGCGAGCGGACCACCGATCTCGCCCCTTTGGCCGCCGTTCCGAAAACGTCACCCACTAAGGCCGACGCCCCGCGCCTCCCCTTCCGCTCCGCTCACTCGAAATCGTAAACGACGACCTTCTTGCAGACGCGTTTGAAGACCTTCTCGACGAATTCCAGGTGCGACGGGTCCACTTGATAATTGTCCTGGGCGCGCTTATCCGCGAACTGCACATTTAACGCCACTTGGTAGCTCTGCTCCACCACCGGACGGTGGCTCGGAACCATGCGGCCGACGTGAAAATGGACGACCCCGGGAACCGCCTTGAGGTAACGCTCGGCGCCGGCGATCAATTCCTCCGCCGCGGCCGGATTGGCCGGGTCGGTCCAAAAAATAACGACATGCGAAAACATGGGGCGCAGGTTAGGACGCGCGGCCGGGCGCGGCAATCCGATTCCGGCGCCCGGGAATCCGGTGGGTGCGACCCATAGTTGAGCCGTTGCAGCGTGAGCCGTCGTGATCCGAACCACCAGGTAACCGCGTTCGTGGCAAGGACCCGGCCACGACGCGTTGCGGGGGAGAGATTCAACTCGTTCCCCGCGGCGCGTCACGGCTTCCCGGGAATATCCACCCAAATGCTTGAGTCGAGCCATTCAGCCTCCACCATGTTGAAACCACATTTGTGACCGAAGGATCGGACAAACGCTTTGAGCCGGTTGGTGCGCCCCGGCAAATCCCCCTGAATCTGGAGGCGTAGTCTCCAAGGCTCTTGGGGCAACGTCACCGGTACCGCGAACTTCATCCGCCAGTACGGGTACGGGTTACCCGCTGTGTAATAATCGAGCCCCCATTGACCGTGGGCGAACAATTCACCGCCGCCCATTCTGAATCCTTGTACTTGTCGAAATCTCCAATAGGGTATTTCTTGCCCGTGGAAAACTTTTTGAGCCGTCTGGGAATCATAGTAGTGAAGTTCGACCCAATTTGAGATCGACAAAGCCAATGGAGAACGAAAGTGGTAGTCCACTGAATTTGTGAAACCGGCAAATGTGAACGGAACAGCGCGGGTCTTTTGCTTCATCAGCGCCGAAATGACGAGGCCAACCACCACAATCAGCAGCAATATCAGCCCGAATACCCGATTTTTTCTTGGCGCCCCCATCGATCTCTCACTGTTTCGCTGGTATCGGACGCTTGAGGATCATTTCGGAATAGTGACCGCTATTAGAATCAACCGTATTGGAGAAACCTGCGATCTCCCATCCCTCCTTGGCAAAGCGGTCGAGGTCAGCCTGCGAAAATGAACCGAACGGCATACTGTCAACTCGGCGATATTGCCATTGAGTCGCCACCGTGGATTGACGGGTGCAGCATCCGACGAGAAGCAGGCTCAGAAATATTGATGTAATCCCGAAGAGTTTCATAAGTGATTTGCAGATGTTCAGGTTGATTTGCTCCTTTTTTTGAAAAGCGTCAAAACTTGGCTGGGTTTTATGCCCGAATTCGTCGAGACGCAACGGAAACCGAGCACCCGACCGACCGAACGAGTTTCCCACGGCGGATTTGTGTAGCCCGCTCCGCGATCCGTGATTGTGATGGCAACCACGAAGCCGTTTATCACGGTGGGTGTCGCCGTCGCTGTTCGTTGGGCCCACGCGTTGCCCGTGCAAAATGCCCCCACAATTAGAATCGCCATTATGGACCGAAGCTTCAGGCCTGAAGCGCTGAAAGCACGCCATGGGATAGCCTGGGATGGAGCGAAGCGAAATCCCAGGAAACCGTCCCAATAATAATCGTTCCGTCCTGTAAGGACGGGACCGATTCGCATCGCCCCCCGAGGGCAACTCCAAAAAACGCAACAACTCGAAGTTGCTCCCGCGTTCCGCGCGCGCCGAGGATTTTGCTTTCTCGCGGGGGTTATCGGCGCCATGCTGCTGACATGGGTAAACGACGCGAAGCGCGGGAACGCGCCGTGCAATTCCTGTTCCAGCATGACTTGAATCCACCCGCCGATTTGGACGCGGCGTTGGAGCAGTTTTGGCATTCCCAACGCGCCGCGGCGATCGCGGACGAAAAAGGCTCCGCGAAATGGGGCGAAACGACGGAGCTGCCGCCGATCACGACCGCCGAGGCGGCCATCCGCCTGTTCGCCGACCCGCTGATCCGGGGCACGCTCGAAAACGTCGTGAGCCTGGACGAGCAGATCAAGAAACACGCCAAGAACTGGGACCTGCACCGGATCGCGGCCGTGGACCGCAACATTCTCCGCCTGGCCATCTTCGAGATGTTGCACCGGGACGATATTCCGCCGGTCGTCAGCATCAACGAGGCGGTCGATATCGCGAAAAAATTCTCGACCGAGGAAAGCGGCAAGTTCGTCAACGGCATCCTCGACAAGATCAAAGGGGATTTGCTGCGGCCGGCCCGGCAGGTAAGTTAGCCTAGTGAGCGCGCCGCCGAATTACCCCGCCGCCGGACCCCCCAGGTTCGCGGACCTGCATCTGCACACGAATTTTTCGGACGGCTCCTTCACCCCGGAGGAACTGGCCGCGCGCGCCCACGCCGCCGGCCTGGCCGCGATCGCGCTCACCGACCACGACACCATCGAAGGCTGCCCCCGCGCCGCCGCCGCCTGCCGCGCGCTCGGCGTCGAGTTCATCCCGGCGACCGAATTGACCGCCGAGTTCGACGATCACGAGGTGCATATCCTGGCGTTCGGCGTGGACCTCGACGATCCGCGGTTCCGGGAGGATTTGGGCCGCTTTCAACACGCGCGCCAGAACCGGATTCACGAAATGGTCGCGCGGATCAACGCCGCGGGCGTGCCGCTCAAGGTCGAAACCGTATTCGCGCTCGCGAATTGCCGGTCCCCCGGCCGGCCCCATGTGGCGCGCGCGCTGGTGCAGGCCGGTCTCTGCGGCAGCCTGGACGAGGCGTTCGAGCGGTTTCTGAAAAAGCATCGTCCGGCCTGGGTCCCGAAATTCAAAATGTCGGCCGCGGTGGCCATCGAGTTGGTCCACCACGCGCGCGGGGTCGCGGTGATGGCCCATCCGGGATTGAATCGCGCCGATCAGATCATCCCCGACCTGGTCGAGGCCGGCCTGGACGGACTCGAATGCTTTCATACCAAGCATTCCGTCTCGATGTCGGAGCATTATCTGCACTTGGCCGACAAGCACGCGCTCCTGGTGACGGGCGGCTCGGACTGCCACGGGCTGAGCAAAGGCAAACCATTGATCGGCACGGTGCGCCTGCCGTACGAGTACGTCGTCCGGATCGACGCCCGACTGGCCGAGCTGCGAACCGGCGCGCCGCCGGCGGCCAGGCCGGCGCTCGCCGATTGAAACGATCCTATTGACCCATGGGTTTATTCCAAAAATTCAAAGCCGGGCTGCAGAAGACCCAAGCCAAGCTTTTTCACGAAATCAAACGGGTCATCACGCGTTCGCCCAAGCTGACGGGAACCACCATCGAGGAACTCGAGGCGGCGCTGTTGGCCGCCGACCTCGGCATGCCGATGACCCGGCAGATCATCGGCGCCGTCAAGATCGCGTTCGAGACGCAGGGCAAGTCGGGCCTCGATATTTTTGGCGTCGCGGAGGCCGAGGTTGAAAAGAGCCTCTCGGGGCTTAACACCGCGCTCGCGCGCCAGCCGGACGGCGTCACGGTGGTATCAATGGTCGGCGTCAACGGCACGGGCAAGACCACCACCGCGGCCAAGCTCGCTCATCTCGTCCAATCGCGCGGCGACACCGCCGTGCTCGCGGCGTGCGACACCTTTCGCGCCGCGGCCATCGAGCAGCTCCGCCTTTGGGGCGAACGCCTGAAGGTGCCGGTGGTCGCCGGAGCGTATGGCGCTGATCCCGCCTCGGTGGCCCACGACGCCGTGACCGCGGCGCTGGCGCGCAAGGCGAATTACCTGCTGGTGGACACGGCGGGCCGGTTGCACACCAAGCACAATTTGATGCAGGAATTGCAGAAACTTCATCGCGTCATGGGCCGGAAACTGCCCGGCGCGCCGCATGAGGTGCTGCTGGTGCTCGACGCCACCACCGGCATGAACGCGTTGAACCAGGCGCGCGAATTCAACAAGGCGGGCGCGCTCACCGGCCTGGTGATTACCAAGCTCGACGGCACCAGCAAGGGCGGCATGGCCGTCGCCGTGCAAAAGGAACTCGGGTTGCCGATCAAATTCGTCGGCCTCGGCGAGCAAGCGGACGATTTGCAGCCGTTCGACCCGAAACAGTTCGCCAGCGCTTTATTCGCGGGGTGAGCCACCCACCGTGTTTGGATACCTTCCTCAGCCGCGCCGCCGGAGTTGGTTGAAGCGCCGCGAGCGTCGGGAGCGGCCATGAAACGCCAGCCTTTGTCCTTCCCGGTGGGGCGAGACTCCGTCGAGCCGTGGAAAGGTTTTGCGAGCGGCGGAACGACCGGGCGCTTTCGTCATCGCTCGCGCGCCGCTAACCTCTCTGGAGTCGAGGGGGGCGCGTTTGACTTCAAGCGGCGGCGACTCGAGCCGCCAATGCCGCTCCGATGAAACCGGCCCGATCGGATGAATCGTATATGCGGCTGGCCTTGCGGCTGGCCGCGCGGGCGCGCGGCGAAACGTCGCCCAACCCCATGGTCGGCGCGGTCCTGGTCAAAGCCGGACGGATCATTGGCCGCGGCTGGCATCATCGCGCCGGCGCTCCGCACGCCGAGATCGAGGCGCTGCGCGCCGCCGCCGCCGCCGGCCTCGATCCCGCGGGCGCCACGCTCTACGTCACCCTCGAGCCGTGCACCACGCACGGGCGGACCCCGCCCTGCTCCGACGCGATCAAGGCCGCCCGCGTCGCGCGCGTCGTGGTCGGCGCCACCGACCCGAATCCGGCGCACGCCGGTCGCGCGTTTACCTTGTTGCGCCGCGCCGGCATTCAGGTCACGAAGGACATCCTGGGTGGCGACGCGGCGAAGCTGAACGCGGCGTTCAATCATTGGATCGTTCACCGGACCCCGTGGGTGACGATCAAGGCCGCCATGACCCTCGATGGCAAAGTGGCGACCAGTACCGGCGAATCGAAATGGATCACCGGCGAAGTCGCCCGCGCCGAAGGGATGCGGCTCCGCCAAGACGCCGACGCCATCCTGGTCGGCATCGAAACGGTCCTGGCCGACGACCCGAGCCTGACCTGGCGGCCGCCACCCAGCGCAGAGCCGTCGAACACGAAGGTGTCCGGCGCGGACAAGCGCTTGCGCCGAATCATTCTGGATTCACGAGCGCGCACGCCCTTGAGCGCGCGCCTCGTGACCGACGAACACGCGGCTCTAACGACCATCGTCGTCACCGCTGCGGCGCCCGCCCGTCGCGTCGCGGCCCTGGCCCGGCGCGTCAACGTGCTCCGCGCGCCCACGCGCGGCGGCCGGGTCGATTTGCGCTGGTTAATGCGCCGGTTGGGCCGCGAGGAAGTCACCAGCCTCCTGGTGGAAGGCGGGGGCGAAGTGAACGCCGCGTTCCTCGCCGCCGGGTTGGCGCGCCGGGTCGCCTTTTTCTACGCTCCCAAAGTTTTGGGTGGCCGCGCCGCGCGCAAGGCGGTGGCCGGCGAGCATTCGTTCCACCCGCCCATCCGGCTGACGGAAATTACCTGGCGCCGCCTCGGCCCCGACCTGTTCATGACCGCGACGATTGCGCCGTCGGTGCGAATTTCCGGTAACCCCGTTTAGTAGCCGAGGATAACATCATGTTCAACCCGATCCGCTTGAAAAGTCGGCTAGTAGGCCGGTGGTCGTACCATGAAAAACACGGCTTCTTCCAGGCTTCCAACCGTTCGTCGCGAAGGCCGCGGAAACGTCTTGGCAAGAAGCGGTATCTCACGTTGTCTGTCCGGCAAGTAATTCCAAACGTCCAAGCCACGCGTCGAATCGACCGCATTTTCGTCGAACGGTTGCCAAGTCCAGCTTTTCTGCGATACGTGGGCCGTGAGCAAAATTACTTCGCCCCTTAATGTACCTTGCGTACGCTCTCTGAATTCGTTTGGAAGGCGCTGTCTGCGGGCTGTCGTTGATGTTCTCACACCCTCCGCAAGATTCAGCCGCTTGTTGAAACGTTCTAACCAGGGACGGATCGCCAAACGCGTCCGCCATAATGTCTGGCTCCGCAAAGAACAGAGCCTCTAATTCATGCAGTTGGATGTACGGAATCAGCCGAGATTCCTTGTTTGGCAGATCCAGCCCCTCCAAGGCGCGCCTCTTGATTTCGTCCTCGATAGTCTCGACAACTTTAGCCACCCCTCGAAACGCCACTTCAGATTTTGATTTTGCGACATAATCCCAGCCCTTGGATGAGCCAGTCGGAAAGGCGTAGTAGTCGAAAAGAGTCGTCACAATCGCCTGCCTCGGGTCTTTCAGAAACTTCCGAATCTGGCCGTAGAGTTCAGTCGCCGGCAGGAACTTCATACCGCCCCTGCCTTTCCCGATTGTCACGATGGGTGCGTGAAAGTCCACGCCACGCAGGCCGAGGTGGGGTGCGATCAACCTTTTCAGAACGGCGTTTTCTGTCTGACCTTCCACTATGCAAAACAACGTTTTTCTAGCCATGACTCGGCCCCGATTCGATGATGTCCTTTCTCACCAACTCGCCTAGCGAGTAGTCCTCTAGCCATTGTTCAAGGGATTCTCGATTTAGCCTTCTGAATACCGACGCCCCCTCTGCGCGCTCGACGACGACAACGTCCTCCGGCTCGAAACGGTCGAGCAGACCGGGTGATTGCGTGGAGACCAGCAACTGAGTTCGGTTGGACGCCTCATGCAGCAGCGCGGCCAAGGCTTCGATTGCGACAGGATGGAGACCCAACTCAGGTTCGTCTATAACCACCGTTGACGGAGGATTGGGTTGTAGAAGAGCAGTCGCCAGACAGATAAACCGAATCGTGCCGTCCGAGAATTGCCACGGCTGAAACGGGAACGGATTCCCTTTCTGTCGCCATTCTAGCCTTACCAACTCACTTTCTCCCTTTGTATGAGGCTCGAGAACGAAGTCGTCGAAGAACGGTGCGATGAGTTGAATGGTTTCCCGAATCCGCTGGTATCCCGCACCATGTTCCATTTTTAATCTCGACAAGAAGGCCGCAATATTACCGGCGTCAGGCCGAAGTTCCCTGAAATCTCGAACCGAGCAATCACGCCTCATCGGGGCGGTGCTGCCGGTGTCGTGGACATGGTAAACCATCCAGCTTGAAACGGCGCGATAAACATGAGCCTCGGCAGAGGGGTAGCGTCCCCAGCTTGATTTACTATCCTTCCATGTTGGGAGTCGTGATTCTTTAACTCCGCCACCCCACTCGTGCCAGCCGCTGGGATACGTTCCGCCGGTGTAGAGCGTAGCCTCAGATTGGAGCATCATTTCCCCGGCAACAGTAGGCTCCAGGGTAAAGCGGTACTCATTGTTACCAAACTTCAAGCGGGCGCTGCTCTGCTTGGTTTCCTGCGGGCCGTTGAAGAAAAACACATCCGCACCACCGCAAGAGGTGATATACCCCTGCAACCCACCATCTGCCATCGCACGTAACAGGCGGAAGAAATCCACTAAGTTACTCTTGCCGGCCCCGTTCGCACCCACAAGGACATTCAGTTTGGCCAGCTTGAATTCGGTCAGATCTTTGATCGATTTGAAACCTTTGAGCGTAATCTTGTTTAACGAGGCCATGCTTACTTTGTAACCTTCCAGGAACACCGTAGTTCTACGGCTTGGTGTTTGAGCCGAATGAATAGTTCACAGCTATCTCCGCATTGTCTCCAGAATTTCCTTCGCCGAATAGCGGATTCTACCTTCCTCAGCCATCTTCCTGAGTTTTCGCCGAAGAAGGTCGGTCAGTCCGAGGTGCCCCTGCATCGCGACCGAAAGATCGTAACCGTCCATTGTGAAAAAGATCGGCTGTTTCCCTTTCGTGATGGCCCGCTCCGCCTCATCGGTAATCCCATTCAATGAAATGAAAACTCCCCGAGTGACGTGCGATTTGCTCTCAATTTTTC
Organism: uncultured Verrucomicrobiota bacterium; assembly: GCA_964522665.1. Taxonomy (GTDB): domain Bacteria; phylum Verrucomicrobiota; class Verrucomicrobiia; order Limisphaerales; family CAZFVY01; genus CAZFVY01. The sequence goes on from CAZFVY010000033.1 coordinate 9,257, forward strand.
CACGGAAGACCAATAACGGAGCCTCGTTTACGGGTGCTTTTTCCCATTTGGCCTCCACGAGATAGATCTCGTGGTCGAGTTCAAAACTCCCGTCAATTTGCTCCCCAGTAACCTTGAACGGTCCACGAGGATCTAGGCCACTCAGCGAGAAAAGCCGGTTTAAGACCTTCTCAAAGGTGAAGCCTGCCGCCTGCCGATCCTCCGCTGTGAGCAATGCGTAAAACTCGGTGATCAGCTTATCGAGATCAGATCGAATGGTGGCGGTCCTGCCCAGCTTGATCTTTTCCGCCTGTTTTTCGGCGGCAAGGTTTTCCCTCGCTCGCCCACCAAGACCAGCCTCCAGCGCCGCAAGAAAGCCTTCGTTCCAGAGTTCCGGGAACTTAAAGCCGACCTCCATGATCAGTCCGTTCAACGTCTCGATTTCTGATCGGCTAACAGGCTTGCCTTTCCTTTCCCGGTAGCGCAACCCGCCCTTCACGGAAAGAAGGATGAAGTCCTCAAAAACTTCGCGTCGCTGCTCAAGTATTCTTTCCATCAATTTCGCCAATCCGGGCGTTTTGCTCGTTTTCTCCCAAAAACCCTCGATCGCCAAGTCCCGCGCAATCGATCGAGTTGTGACTTGTCCTTGACGGTCGTACGCACCGGAATACGGGAGCATGTCCGCAAGAATCGCGGCAATCCCGTTCAGGGCGGTAATGTGTTTTAACGGAATTGCCATCGTGCTTAATGACTCCCAATCCGATCGCACCGAGGGCCTCCAAATTCGAGGACCGGGGCGGATTCGAAGGATCTGCTCAGATAGACCTCAACAGCCAACAAAACCTGCTTGAATTTCGGTGGTCGAAACCCGAAGAGAGCGGCCAGAATACGGTTCCGTTTCGACTCGCCGGCCCCGTCAAATAGCGGCGTGGTCAAGCCCTCGACCCCGCTGTTTGAATCCGCCAATTTGGTCGAGTCGTTCACAAAATGCCGCGCATGACAGGTTGTCTTCACCGACGTCGTTGGCCATAGAGGCTACCCTCGTGGGGCGAACAAGGCGACAATAAAGACGAAATTCGTATTCGACCGAATTGCCCGCAATGACCCGTTCTCGGAACGCTGGGTCTTAAAGGTTGCTGGGAGACCGCGGGTTTAAGTGGGTGGCGGCTTAGCAACGGTCCATCCGGGTATCGACACTTGATGCGGTCGCCCGTCTATCGACATGGGTTTGCGTTGCCGCCGAGCCGAACGGAACACGATACCAGAGGCTTAACTTGTTGGCACGCAATTAGAAACAAGACCGACAGAACTTGGGAAACTTTGAATCGCAAACAAGATTCTTCTCAATCCTCGATGCAGGCGCCGAGCAGGCACATGACCGGAAGCACGCACAAGAATAAAGCCACGATGCGTTGCGCGTGTGACCCGCGGCGAACGGCTCCGTAAACGCTCAGAAAAGTCGCCAACGCGATGACGATCAGGCGGCACATCAGGCGGTACTCGCGTTCGTAGGAACTCCAAAGCGCCATCTGATTGGCGACGCCGAACAGCGCCACGTTTCCCAGGAGACCGAGAAAAATCTGGAAATCCGGTGAGACCGACCAGCGAGCGGCGGGTTTCGTGACGGAGTGGTTTCCCGGCGATTTCATCGCGCCTCTCCTACCGCTAAACGCACCCGCCGCCAAGGTCAAACGACGTTCGTGAAGCTCCCGATTCTCAAAGGGGTCGGTTCTTAGTAATGACAACTAGTTGTCATTACTAAGAACCGACCCCATTGTCGTACGATTGCCGCTCGGTGACGCGGCGTTACGAGCGGAGGTCGTCCCAGTCGGCGAAACAACCCCGGACCAGGCAAAGCAAGGGCAACACGCAAAGGACGGCGGCGATGAAGCGTTGCCTGGGCGTGCCGCGCCGGACGACCCGAAACACCGCGAGCAGCGTCACCAGAGCGATGACGATGACGCGACGCATCAGACGGTACTGCCGTTCGTCGGAGCTGAAGAGCGTCAATTGGCTGAAAATGGCGACGAGGGCGCCGTTTCCGAGGAGGCCGAGAAAAATCTGAAAATCCGCGGAAACTACCCACCGAGGCCTGGCCTTGGAGACAATGCTGTTTCCCTGCGCGATCATGGCTTTCCCCTATCGTTAACGCCAAGAATGAGGTGAGTCAAATTGATGCGACGACAGGTACCGCTCCGCGCCGGATCCGGCGAGTCGATCATTTCGGCTCACGTCTGGACGAATCTCCTGCCGACAATTGGCGCACTGGTTTCAGGCTCAAAAGCGACCTCAAGATAAGAGTGGGCCTCTTGATGGGTCACCGGAGGGGTCAGAGATGCATATTGACATATTTGTCCCTTATAGGACGGCGGCGACGGGTCCCGATGGATTTGTATTTATGCACTTATTCATCTCTGACCCCTTTGGCCTCAAACGCCCGCCTCCCGCCGACCTTGCTGTCCCGGCGGCGGCGCTATAGGGTGTGATTATGGGTTTGAAAACCGCGCGCGGTTTGTGGCTGGTCATGCTGGCGTTGGCGCTGCCGCCGGTTGGCGCGGGACCGACCTTGGCGGAGGCGCCCCGACGGGTTTATGTCCTGCCCATCCACGACGACATCATGCCGCCGCTGGTCTATCTCGTCCGGCGCGGGGTCAAGGAAGCGATGGACGGGCACGCCGATCTGCTGGTTCTGGACATGGACACCAACGGCGGACGAGTGGATGTCACCGAGCAAATCATTGAAATCATCGGCCGGTTCAAAGGCCAAACCGTCACCTACGTCAATCGCAAGGCTTTCTCCGCCGGCGCTTTCATCTCGGTCGCGACGCAGAAGATTTTCATGGCGCCCGAGGGCGTCATCGGCGCCGCCGCGCCGATCCTCATGATGCCCGGCGCGGCGCCGGAACAGATGCCGGCCACCGTCGAGGCCAAAATGACTTCCGGCATCAAGGCGCTCGTGCGCGCGACGGCCAGAAAGAACGGGCACAACACCGACGTCATCGAGGCGATGATCGACAAGAACAAGGAACTCAAGATCGGCGACGACGTCCTCAACGAGAAAGGCCAGATTCTCACGCTGACGAGCGAGGAAGCGGCGCGGAAATATGGTAATCCGCCCAAGCCGCTCCTTTCCGAAGGCACGTTTGACACTCTCGACGGCGTTCTGGCCCAACTCGGCTATTCCGGCGCGACGCGCGTGAACATCGAGCCGACCGGTGCCGAGACGGTCGCGACGTGGATCAACGCGATCAGTCCGTTGCTTCTGCTCATCGGCATCGCGGGCATTTACCTCGAATTCAAAACCCCGGGCGTCACCCTGCCGGGTATCGTGGGCGCGATTGCGTTGGCGCTCTACTTTTTCGGCGGTTACGTGGCGGGCCTATCGGATTGGGTTTGGGCGCTGATTTTCGCCCTGGGATTGGTCTTGCTCATCGTCGAGTTTTTCGTGACCACGGGCATGTTGGTGATCGGCCTGACCGGGATGGCCTTGATGTTGGTGGCGCTCATCATGGCGATGGTCGATACCTATCCCGGCATGCCGGCGCTGCCCACGCTGGCCCAACTCCAGACGCCGATTCTGAACCTCGCGCTGGCGCTCGCCGGCGGCCTGGCGCTCGCCTGGATGTTGCGGCGCTGGCTGCCGCGCACGCCGCTCTACGCGAGCCTGGTTTCGCGCGGGGCCAGCGGCACGGTCTCGATCGCCGCGCGGGAAGAGCTGCAATCTTCCCGCCTCGGCCAAACCGGCGTCACGATTTCGGTGCTGCGTCCGGGCGGCAAGGCGCAGTTCGGCGACGCGATCCTGGACGTGATTTCCGAGGGCGAGTTGGTGGCGCCCGGCCAGCGGGTCAGGATCATCGGCTACAGCGGCGCCGCGGCGGTGGTGCAAGCGGTGGAGTGAATTAACGTTGTCGGGGGCGTAAATGCCGTCGGCAATTGCTTGCGCAATTCGGTCGCCGGGAGGTAATATCACGGGTAATTCAAACGCGCCAGGTATGTCCACGGAAACGATACCGAACGATCCTCAATTGCGCAAAATCCTCATCGTCGATGACGAACAGGCGATCCTCGCGACGCTCCGCGAATTGCTGACGATGAAAAGCTTTCTCGTCACGACCGAGAACGACCCCGAAATGGCCCTCGAACGGATTCAAAAGGAGACGTTCACGGTGGTCATGACCGACCAGGATATGCCCGGCATGACAGGCCTCGCCCTCCTGGCCAAGGTCAAAGAATTGTCTCCGGCGACCACGCGGTTATTGATCACCGGCAAGATTCGGCTGCGCGAGATGGCGGAGGCGGCGGACGCCGGCATTCTGCACCGCCACATCCCCAAACCGTACATGTTCGAGGACCTGGTCCTGACGCTGCGCAGCGCGGTCGAGCGGTATCAGTTGACCACGGAGAACGCCGCCTTGCGCGCGCGGCAGATCGTTGCCGACCTGAAGCCCGCCGCCCCGCCGCCCGCGCCGCCCGCCGCGCCGGCGGAGACCGCCGAGGCGGGGACCGAGACCGCCGTCGAAGCCACGACCGAAACGCCTACGGACAAGCCCTCGGCCACGTCCGCCGAAGAAACGGGTCCCGTGATCACGGACGCCGAAGTAACGCCGCAACAAGCCGAGCTGGCGGTCAACGGCTTGGTGAAGATGCTTTACATGTTTCACCCCAACCTGGGCAATACTTCCATCCGGGCGGTGGCGCTGGCCCGCACCGTGGGGCAATTCCTGGAACTGCCGCCGGAGAAGCTGACCGCGTTTCTCTGGGCCGCCGCGTTGCATGACGTCGGCCTGGTCAGTGTCGAGCGGGAGATCGTGCGGCGCTGGCTGCGCAGCGCCGAGAAATGCACGCCGGAGGAGTTGACGTTGATCAAAAAGCATCCCGAGCGTTCGGAGGAGCTGCTGCAATATTCACCGGTTTTCCACGAGGCCGGCGAAATCATCCGTTCGCACCACGAACATTGGGATGGGACGGGTTATCCTTTCGGTTTGAAGGAAGAGATGATCCCCTGGATTTCGCGCGTGCTCGCGGTGATCGTCAATTACTGCAACTACAGCACGACCGGCCAGCAGCAGTTGAAGGAGATCGAGGCGCAAGCGGACAAGATGTTCGATTCCCGCGCCATTCAACTGGTCGCCAAGGCGGTGCCGCTTACGCGAATGCCGCTGGGTGAACGGGAGATTCTGTTGATGGAATTGAAGCCGGGGATGGTGCTGGCGCGCGAAATCTTCAACGCGCACGGGATGCTCCTGTTGCCGAAGGGCCGCGAGTTGAACGACGCGTCGATCTACAAGGTCTGGAGCATCAATCGCATGGCGCCGATCGACCAGATCGTCCTGGTTTACGCCTGACGGATCGCTCGCCCGGGATGATGACGCGGGAACCGCCACGAAAAACGCTGAGTTCCACTGCGTGAATCGAGGTGTCCCGTCGCTTGAGGAATGGTCGTTTCCTTCGGCGTTGGCAGGCGACGGCGTTCGCGAATCCTGAAAGGATTCCGCCCCAACGGTTGCCCGGAGGGCCTTGGGTAGCCGGTTCGCGCCCGTTCGACCCCGAAGTGGGGTTGGCACGCAGAGGCGGCCAAACCCAAGGCGCGTTGCGCCATCCTTGGGCTTTAGGACTCAGCCCGGGGCTGAAGGAGGGCGCGGGCGCAAAAATGGAGGACCTCTTGACTGGGAATCCGGTTACGGCAACAAGCTCCTCGTGCCTACAACGCGGTCGAATCGAGAATCTCGTGGGATTGATAACAATCGTCGGTGGGTTCCACATTTAGATGCGTTTGCCCGGCGATGTGACTGGTGAACACAAATGTCAACATTCTCCACTCGCCAAGCTGGCCAAGAAGGATTTCAATAACCTCTCAGCGCGAAATAACCACCGCGCTGGAAGACCGTTCATGACAGCGACGGCGCTTGAGGATGGAAGCCAATAACACTGAATCACAGCCTATCGAGCGTCGCTCGATCGGGCGGCGCTGGCGCCTGATCGCGGGAGTTTCAGCGGTGGCGTTGGCGCTTGCGGTTGTGGCCTTCCCGCCGACGCGCGAGGCGCCCCCGGCGCCACATTTTGTTTGGCTGACCGACGCGGAGTTCTCGGCGCTGGCGCAGCCGAGTGGACCGGGGCCATGGTTCGTCTCGCTCAGGACCAAACTGGAGGAAGGAGTTCGGCGCCGGTTGTTTCTGTCGCCGCCGCCGAGCAGGAATCACAGTCTGCGCAAAAACAAACACTCTGCGGCGTCCACGTGGACGACCGTCGAGCCGGCCTGAAAACGACACGGCGGAGAATTCCGTTTTCGCCGCGTTTCAAGGGGACACGAACCTCGACAGCCTACGAAGAATTCGCGCACGGTCAGAGTCGATAGGACTGGTTAGGTTCAGTTGGGTCGGCCGGGATCAGGCCGTTCAAATCCCAAGTTATAATTAAGGAAGGCTCAATCACAATTGAGTATTATTCAACGTTCTCATGCGCCGTTGAGTCTCCGCTGAATGGTATGGGAGGTGCTCGCTGGTGGGTGATGCGAGTCGGTACTGCCAGCGGCCAGTTGAAACGCGGGGTGGCCGCGAATCGGTTTCCTTTCCTTATGCCAGGCAGCGTTCAGCGCGCCGCCCGCTCGGCGCGTATCGATTTTCTACCCATCAGTCCACTCTGATCCACGACCCCCATGGGAAGGTTGCTTAACGTTCGGGATCACGCCGAGGCCCTCGGTCAGATGATTGGTTGGACCTTGCTCGCCGTGCCGGTCGGCATCTTCGCCGGTTCGGCCAGCGCGTTTTTTTTGTGGGCGTTGGATGGCGTGACCAGGGTGCGTTGGGAACATCCGTGGCTCTTGGGTCTGCTGCCCGCGGGTGGCCTGCTCATCTGGTTGCTTTATCACCGCTTCGGCAAGAGCGTCGAGGGGGGCAACAACCTCATCATCGATCAGATTCACAATCCGGGCGGCGGGGTTCCGTTGCGCATGGCGCCGCTGATCTTGGTCGCGACGTTGTTGACCCACCTTTTTGGCGGCTCGGCGGGACGCGAAGGCACGGCGGTGCAAATGGGCGGCAGTCTGGCCGGGGCGTTCGGGCGTCTCCTGCGGCTCGGTCCGGACACGGTGCGGATGCTCCTGATGGCGGGCGTGGCCGCGGGATTTGGTTCGGTTTTTGGCACGCCGCTTACCGGAGCGTTGTTCGCGATGGAAGTCCTCATCATCGGACGGATGCAATATCACGCGCTGCTGCCGGCGCTCGCGGCGAGCGTGACGGGCGACTATGTCTGCTCGGCGTGGGGCATCCACCACCCAAATTACACGCTGTCGGTCGCCGCCGGCGCCGAGGCTCACGGGGCGCTCGAGCTCGTGCTCCTGTCAAAAATCATTCTGGCGGCCATCGGCTTCGGTCTGGCGAGCCTGCTTTTCGCGGAACTGACTCACGGCCTTCAGGACGCCTGGAAGCGGTTCGTGCCAAGATCCTATCTCCGTCCGATCCTGGGCGGCGCGGTGGTGATCGCGCTGGTTTTCGTGGTCGGCACACGGGACTACCTCGGCATCGGCGTCCGGTCGCCGGAGCCGCACGCGACGACCTTGCTCTCCGCCTTCGCGCCGGGCGGCGCCACCCCGTGGAGTTGGTGGTGGAAACTGCTGTTCACCGCGGTGACGTTGAGCTGCGGTTTCAAAGGCGGCGAAGTCACCCCTTTGTTCTTCATCGGCGCGACCTTGGGCAACGCGCTGGCGGTTCTCCTCGGCGCGCCGGTGGGGCTGTTCGCGGGGCTGGGTTTCATCGGGGTTTTCGCCGCCGCGACGAACACGCCGGTCGCCTGCACGGTCATGGGCGTGGAACTGTTTGGCGGGCATTACACAACCTATTTCGCGGTCGCCTGTTTCGTGGCGTACTTTGTCAGCGGCCACTCGGGCATTTACCAAAGCCAGCGGCTGGGGGTTCCCAAGCGAACGCGGCTCGACCTGCCGCCGGAGATTTCCTTGCGCGAGGCCCGCGAATGGCAGGGCCGGTTGGACGGCCTGCGCCTGGCCCGTTTCCAGGACTTCTGGTCGCGTTCAAGATTAATCCGCCGCCTCACCGCCTCCCCGCGTTCCGCCGGGCGCACGAATATGAAAGACAAACACCACATCCATACCAACGTCATCGGCAAGGTCCGCATCTATCTCAAGCCGGGCGACCGCGCGCCCGCCACCGGATTCTGGGGCCGCCTGAGCGCGAAACCAGTTTATCGCGAACTGATCCACGCGGCCAAACGGGACGGCCTCCGCACCGCCGTCGCCTATTTGACTCACTACGGGTTCACCGCCAAGGCCGCGATCGAATCGCCCATCCCGGAGGTTCCCAATTCGCATCTGACGCTCTGCGTCGAAATTATCGACGAAAAGGTGGCACTCGAGGCCTTCTGCCGTCGTCATGGCGCGTTGCTGCAAGGGGCGACCGTCATCTACAAACCGGTCGAGCATTGGGACGTCCGCGCGCGTGAAGGCGCTTTGGAAGTCCCGGCTGCTGGCGCCCTCGCGCCCGGTCAGGAAACGCTGGCGCCGGTCTAATCGATCGCTTAAAGGCGTCTTTCCCGTCCAGGCCCGCTTACCGCGGCGGCTCTTTCGTGCGGAACGGCGAAGCGGGCAGACCGGCGTGATTGTAGAGGTTGCAGACGGGGTTGTCGGCCCAGCCGTAACGCACGGACACGGGATTGGCCACCCGCGGCGAGGAGACGATGACGGTGGACCCGTCGATCGTCGCGTCGGCCCAAACGTAATGTTGGTCCAGCCCGGCGATGGCGAAACCCTCCAGCTTTTTGCCTTTCGCCACCAGACCGTTGGGCGCCTGGTCAAACTTGAGGCGGATCGTGTTGCCCTTGATCTTCATCGATCGATAGCGCGGCCCCAGATACTCGACGTTTTTGCCATACGCGATTGCCTCCGCCACCAGGACGAGGCGCCGGGCGACTTCCTGTTTGTTCCGCGGATGGACATCGTAAGGGTCGCCCAAGTCGATCGCGATCGCCAGGCCGGTTTTCGGCTCCGTTCGGGCGGTCAAGTCCTGCGCCTCGCGCAATTCAGCCCACGACGATTCACCCGGTTCCGGCGCGACCGGCTGGAAGTTGGCCAATTGGACCATCAGGAACGGAAAGTCACCGAGTTGAAAACGTTTCCGCCAATCCCGGATCATGGTGGTCAGCAAGGCGCGGTATTGGGCCGCGTGGGGCGCGTTCGCCTCGCCCTGGTACCAGATGACGCCTTTAATGCCGTACGGGATCAGCGGCGCGATCATGCCGTTGAAAAGCACGGAGCCGACATTCGGGTTGTTCTCGGCGAACGTGCCCGTCAGGCGGGCCAGGGCCACCTGCACCTGCTTTACCATCACGTGGACGTCGGGCAGCGTATTCAACGCTTCCGCGCTCGTCCACGACTCGGCCAGAGTGCCGCCCCAGGCGGCGTGAATCAGGCCGATGGGAATCCCGATATCCCGCTGCAAATCCCGTCCGAAGAAATAGGCGAGCGCCGAGAAGCCGCCCCAACCGCCTTCGACGACGGTCGCGGGATTGCACGGCAGCCACTGTCCTTTCACGGTTAGTTGCGGAGAGCCGGCCGTAACCTTGGGCGCCGTGAAGAAGCGGATCTTCGGGTGATCGGAGTGGGCGATCTCCTCCGGGGCGTTAAGAACCTTCTGAATCCCCATCTCCATGTTGGATTGCCCGGAGCAGAGCCAGACGTCCCCGATCAACACGTTGGTCAAGGTCACCGATTCCAGGCCGTCCACCGTCATCGTATAAGGCCCGCCGGCGCGGAACCGGTTCAGCTTGGCGAACCATTTGCCAGTGGCGTCCGCGACCGCGACGACCGCTTTTCCGCCCAGGCGAACCGTCACTTCCTTGCCCGGCTCGGTCCAGCCCCAGACGGGAATGGCAATCTCCCGCTGGAGCACGACGTTGTCGCCGAACAACGGATGGAGAAACGGGCGGTCCGGGGTGGCGGTCGCCGCGAGGGCGCGCAAGCTTCCCGCGCCTGGCAGCAGCGCGCAGAGGAACAAACAGCAAAGCTTGCGTATCATTTTCGAATCCGAGACACCCGGGATTTTGAAAACACTTCGGCGTAAAGTCAATCTGCGCCGTCCGGTTTTAACGATCCGCCGCGCGCTGTAAGGTTTCGGACGACATGACGGCGCCTCACCGATTCCGACGTCACGTCCCACTGATCGTTGCGGTTTGCCGCGCGATCGGAGCAGCGCCGGTTGGAGCTTTATCGAAGACTGGTCGCCGAGGCCGCCGTATCGATTCGTACCTTCACGTCGCCTTCGGGATCGATTTTGCGGAGCGTCGCGCGAAAGGTCGCGGCGGCGCCGGGGCTGGCGCCAAGAGAAGATTTCAGACCAGCGACCACCCACGGCGCCGCCGCCTTCGCCTCGGCGCCGAATTGCCCGAGCGCCTGCGCCGCGCGGCGGCGAAGCTCCAGGCCAAAACGACCGTCCAAGCAATCAATCAAGCATTCCATCAACCGGCGCCGCGCCGCTTGGTCGGTAACGCTTATATTGGTCAACGCCTCCGCGCTGTTCAGGCGGACCTCGACGTCCGCGTCCGCCAAAAGTCCAAGCAGCCCAGCCTCCGCCACTTGGGCGCCCACGCCGGTTCGATTCAGGAGTTTCGCGATCTCGAGCCGGTCGGTGGGCGTCAACGCGTGAGTGGGGGCGGACAACTCCTGGGCCATCGCGGCGGCAACCTCTGGCGCAAGCGCGGGCTCAAGATTCATCAAAGCGTTACCTACCCGCCAAAGATCGTTCACTGACCTCGTTCGCAGCGCATCCCGGAGCGCGGGCGCCGCGACGCGCGCGCGATCACCCATCCCGCCCAACCTTTCAACCGCGTCTCGACGTATGGCTTCCTCCGAATGTTTCAAGTGTACCATCAGGATCGGCAGCAACTCGCCAGTTACGTCGAATTCCGGGTCGATTCTTCGCAAGGCCGTCGCCACCTGGTATCGAACGGACGGCGCGGTATCACGCAAAGCTTCCCGCAATGCCGGAATCGCTCGCGCGGCGGGCGGACCGATTTCGCCCAACAAATTCGCCGCCGTCTCAGCGAGCCCGGCAAGAAACAGGTTCGACGATGTGGTGGACACCTCGGGAGAACGCTCCAGAAAACCGATCAAAACGTCGAGCGCCTCATTCGTGTCGTGATGCGTGTACCAAACCGTTCGCGCGGCGAAGATTCGGACGTTCCGGTCCGGACTGGCGAGTTTCGGGCGAAGCGCCGGCAGGAATTCGGCGGGAACGGAACCCTTGGAGAGAACCGCCGTCACGCCCAAGGACGTCGCCAACTCACCCGCGGCCGGTCCGTGTGAATTCAGCAACGCGATCGCCTGGGCGATGGCCACCGGGTTGTGTTGAACGACCGCGAGCTTGGCCAAGAGCGGGATGGCGTACGAGCGAACGATGCCGATTTCGTAGAGATTCGGATCGTTGGCCTCGCGATCCACGGCGGCCCGCGCGAGCGCCTCGGCCGCGACGTCAAACGACGCCTCCGGGTGGCGGGTGAGGATTTCCCTCAACCGATCGATCGCCCAATCTCGGATCCGCATGCGCGAGTCCCGAAGCGCGATGTAGCGCTGAAGCCTCGGGAATTTTGTACGCAGCGCCCAACACGCCTTTGTGACCACAGAATCACCGCGGGCGACGGTTTGCGCGAGGTAAGGAATCGCTGCGGGTCCGATGGCAGTGATGGCCTCAATCGCTTCGCGTCGGGGATCCAGCGTCTGCCAGGCCACTTTGGCGCCGGGGTCGCGCCATCCCTCAATCCACTCGCTGGCCCGCCGACCCTGATAGACCGGCTCCCGCCACCTTTGGTACGCCGTCACCGTGACGCCAAAGGCAACCGTCGTAACGATTGCCGTCAGGACACATTTGCTCCAAGAGGACCGCGTCATCCAGCCTTGATGATGATGGAAGATCGACCGCCAAGTCCAGCCGAGTTCAACTTCCTCAAAGGGCAGACACATCTAAATTCTGTCCTGTGAGCCGGGTCGGCCGGTTGTCTGCGGAATGGTCATTTCCTTCGATTCTCGCAGACGAGCTCGTGATTGAATCCTGAAAGGTTTCCGCCCTAAAGCCCGAGGTTGTCCGGCGAAGCGGGCAACCTTGGGTATCCGATCCGTCCCGCTTCAACCCCGGAGTGGGGAATGGCGCTTACTTAAGCGCGCCCAGGTAGCGCATGCGTTTCGTCCCGTGTTCGCTCGGCGCTTCAACGCGGCAAGTCGGCAGGACCGTGACATCGCGGCGCGATATCCCTGAAACGAGTCGAGATGCGAACCCTCGGCAAACCGCCCCTCTACCCTTGGTGGGGGAATGGCGCTTACTTAAGCGCACGGCGGGTAGGGACGGCGCGCTGCGCCGTCAGCGCCGCGTAGCGGCGCAATCGGATGACCGTTGCGGGCGACGTGGTCCATTCGTTCCGCCCCGCCTTCGCTTCGCTGTGGCGGCACGGTGACATCGCAGCGCGATGTCCCTACCCACTCGGCGCAGTCACGGGCGACATAAACGACTCTCCGATAATGTCTTAACACTTAAGTAAGCGACATTCCCCTTGGTGGGGCGAGGCTCCGCCGAGCCCTGAAAAAGCGGTGCGATTCCCGCCTTGGTCCCGGCCCTACTCTACTCCGCCAACTCGGTCTCAGGGCCGCGCGGCGTAGCGGGCATCCCGACCCTCGTCACGGCTCGCCCGCCTACGGCTTCGGCGCGGTCGATGGCTTGTCGCGCCGGAGCGAAAGCAAAGGCGGAGCGGAGCCTCGCCCCACCCTAAGTAGCGTGGCGTCCTACCAAGGTCTCGCTCTTCGACTCATTCCGGTGACATCACGCTGCGCAGTTACGGTCCGGCCGACTCGCCGCGTAGAAGCCCGGAGCGATGACGGGGCGCGCCGTCACTATCCATGGAAAGGCATAAGTAAGCGCCAATCTCCCGTGGGATTGGCAAAAAACCGTCGGTGGGTTCCGCACTTCGCGGCGTTGCCGAGACGAGACGCGCTTAGCGCCGTTGGTCCAGTTAGAGCAGCGTCTGGAGTTGGCTCAGCTGAATGTTCAACTTCACCGCCTGGGCCTGATTGTTTTGACTGGCGTTCGCGGCAGGCTGCGGGGCAGCGGTCGAGCCGCCATTCGTGGCGGCGTTCGAACCGGAGTTGGTGGTGGCGGCGGAAGTTTTCGCGGCGCCGGGTCCGACCTCGCGCGTGTTTTCATCCGCGAAGAAACTCTTGGGCAACGGGCCGGAATTCTTCGGACCGGTCGCGGCCGGAGCCGATCCCGTCGCGCCCGTGGTAGCCGGGGCGCTGTTTCCCGTGGCGGGAGCCGCCGCGGTGGTCGTTCCGGTGGTCCCGGCGCCAGTGGTCGCGGTCGATCCCGTTGAACCAGAAGCGGCTGGCGCAGTGGAACCCGCGCTGGACGACGTAGAGGAGGCGCTGGTTGTCGCCGGGGCTTTCGGGGCGCCCGGCCCCACTTCCCGGACGTTCTCATCCGCAAAGAAACTCTTGGGCAAGGGACCGGAATCTTTCGGGCCAGTCGAGGCCGGAGCCGACCCGGTCGCGCCCGCGGCGCTCGACGCGTTGGTTCCCGTGGCGGGAGCCGCCGCGGTGGTCGTTCCGGTGGTCCCGGCGCCAGCGGCCGGGGTCGATCCCGTTGAGCCAGCGGCGGCTGACCCAGCGGAACCCGCGCTTGAGGACGTGGCGGAGGCGGTGGTCGTCGCCGGAGCCTTCGGGGCGCCCGGCCCCACTTCCCGGACGTTCTCGTCCGCGAAGAAACTCTTGGGCAAGGGGCCGGAATCTTTAGGGCCAGTCGAGGCCGGAGCCGATCCGGTCGCGCCCGCGCCAGCCGGAGCGCCGCTGGCGGCGGCGGGCGCCGAGGCGCCGGTCGTCCCGGTGGCTGGCGGCGGAGTTGATCCGCTCGCGCCGGCGGTGGTTGACCCGGAGGAATTCGTCGGGGAAGACGAGGTGGCGGCAGAGGCTGAATTCGATCCGCTGGCGGCGGAGGTCGTTGAGCCGGAGGTGGCCGCCGGGGTTGACCCCGTTTGACTGGCGTTTTTCCCGAGCGCCTTATTGGCGGCGTCGGCCACCGCTTTGGCGATGGCCTCCTGGGCGGCTTTCGGATCGGAGCTCGAGGCGGCGGCCTTCTGCGCGGCGGCTTGAATCGCTTGTTGCGCCGTGGCTTGCATCGATTTTTGGGTCGCCACCGCGCGCGCGGCGCCGACGCCCGACGCGGAATTCGTATTGATGGCGCTGACCGGTTGGATAGCCATAGGCGTTTCTTTTATTAGTAATGTCTCTGCGTATTCCCGGCGGCCCTGAACCCTTGGTCGCGGCGACCCGCCTAGGGTTCGGTAGCTTAGTGGCGAAACGGAAGCTTTCAAGCGAAAAGGGTTGCGACCGAAGCGGAAACGGCGAGCGCGGTTCAATCGGCGTTGGCTCGGAACGTGGGAGCGAAAGGCGGCGGCACAACGGGAGGAATCCGGAGGGGTGTGAGATAGAATTCTTCTGCCGACCGCAATCGCCAGCGTTGCCAGGGATTCGTTCTCTGGGAAACGAGTCGCCCGGGAGCGCCAACCGCCAGCCAGCGGCCCTGGAAGGGCCGATGAGAAGAGCTCGGCGTTTCAACGCCGAGTCAGCTTTGTGATCATGTAAGTCCCGAAGGGACGGCTGACGTCAGAAGTTTCAAACCAAAGCTGCCAACCCACACGGACGACCTTATGCTGCGGGCGGTCAATCAGTTTCAGCCGTCCCTCCGGGACTTTTAATCACTTTGCCCGGAACTCGGCGTTGAAACGCCGTGCTACTCTCGGTCGTCCCTCTGGGACCGAGCAAGTCGCCGACAACGTGAGCTTCAGGTCTCGGAGTCCCGCAGTAGAATTCCGTCACACGCCGAAGCCGGAGTCGAGTGGCAAAATCCGCTTGACAATTCCCTTGAATGTATTAATTAACTAATACATTACATCAATCACGACGCGCCTGGGGCGCGGTTTTGGCCACGGTCGATTATGCAAATCAGAGTCTCGCTTCAGGATGGCGCGCCGATCTATCAACAGATCGTCGAGCAGGTCAAATACCTGGTCGCCGGCGGGCGGTTGAAGCTCGGCGACAACCTGCCGCCCATCCGCGTGCTCGCCGAGCAATTGCGGGTGAATCCGAACACCGTGGCCCGCGCCTACCTCGAACTGGAGCGCGAAGGGATCGTCACCATGCGCCAAGGCTTCGGCACGACCGTCACCGAGGTCAAGTCGCTCCTGCCGCGCCGCGAAAAACTGCGCGTCCTCGCCCAGGCCGCCGACGCGCTGCTCACCGACGCGCGCCATCTCAACGTTAATCTCGAGGACGTGCTCGAACTTGTGCGCGAGCGCGACGCGATCCTGCAAGCGGAGGCCTCCAAATGAAATTCCCTTCCCCGTCATCCGCGGAAGCGGTGATCTCGGTCACGAATCTGTCCCGCCGGTTCGGGCCGAAAGCGGCGCTCGATGACGTCTCGATCTATGTCTCGCGCGGCTCGGTGCTCGGCCTGGTCGGTGAGAACGGAGCCGGCAAAACCACCTTGATCAAACATCTACTCGGGATGCTTCGGGCCGAGGCCGGAACGGTGCGGATGTTCGGCCTTGATCCGACCGCCGATCCAGTGGGCGTCTTGAGCCGGATTGGCTACCTCTCGGAACGACGCGACCTGCCGGGCTGGATGCGGATCGAAGAATTCATGCGTTACACCCAGGCGTTCTATCCGAGCTGGGATGAAGACTACGCCGAGCAGATGCGCGAGCAGTTTCAATTGGACGCCCGCCAACGGATCAAGACTCTCTCCCAAGGCCAGCAGGCGAAGGTCGGGCTGTTGACGGCCCTGGCGTATCGCCCGGAGTTGCTGATCCTGGACGAGCCTAGCTCGGGTTTGGACCCGGTGGTCCGGCGGGACATTTTGGAAGCGGTCATCCGGGCGGTGGCCGAGGAGAACCGCACGGTGTTGTTCTCGTCGCATCTGCTCGACGAGGTGGAACGGGTGGCGGACCAAATCGTGATGTTGCAACACGGCCGGGTGGCGCTCTGCGGGCACATCGAGGAAGTGCGGCGGAGCCATATCTCCGCGGTCCTGGCGTTCGCCCAACCCCAGGCGGCGGCGCCGGCGCTGGCGGGCGCGTTCGCGGTCACCGGGTTCGGGTCCGAGTGGCGCGTCTTGTTCGGTGGGTCGCGCCGCGACCTCGACGCGGCCGCCGCCATCGTCGCCGCGCGGGTGGTCGAGGAGCGGACGCCGACGCTCGACGAAATACTCGTGGCGCGCGCCGGCGGGCGGGGAAGTTGAAATGATGGCGACGGGGAGACCAAGGGTCGCGGGAGCGTGGGCGCGCGCGTTCGCGCCGCGGACTCCCACCGGCGCCGTTTTGTGGGAAATCTGGACGCGGAACCGCTGGGGATTCGCCGCGCAGGCGGCTGGGCTGCTGGTAAGCATCGCGCTGACGCGCTGGGCGCGGTCGCTGCCGGAATTGGCGGCTAACTTCTTAATCATGATGTCCATCGGCTGCTTCGCCGGCGCGTTGATTCAAACGCTCGCCAGCTTCGGCTATTTGGAGGTGGACACGCGGCGGGTCCAGAGCGGCCTGCCGACGCGTCTCTTGTTAAAACCGGTCACCACGGCGCGGATCGTGGCGACGCCGATGCTTCTGGCTGCCGCGGCCTCGACCGTCGTGTTCCTGACCTGGGCGGAATTGGTCCTGAGTCACGCGGGCCTATCGTTTCCGCTCGACCGCCTGTGGCTCAGCGCCGCGATCGTCTCCTTTTCCTGGTGGGGTCAGGTGGTTTCGTGGAGTTTTCCGCACTTGCCCTGGGGGCGGGCGACCATTTTCGTCGTGACGGGTTGCGCGAATCTGCTCCTCGGCGCGGGGCCGTGGCTGTTTCCGCAGGTTCCGGCTGGCCGCTGGCGGTGGATCTTGGCGGCGATGCTGGCGACGGCGCCGCTGATCGCCCTGGCCGGCGTCCGCCGGGGACGGCACGGCGCGTGGGAAAGCGGTTCATCCTGGCCGGCCACGACGCCGTCCGCGCGTCCGGCGCGGCGGCGGGCGAAGCGTTTCCGCACGGCTTTTCGCGCCCAATTCTGGCTTGAATGGCGCCGACAGGGCGTATTGCTGCCGGGCGTTTGCGTCTGCCTCATGCTCGTGGCGCCGCTGCTGATCCTCGTGCCGAAAATGCAGGGCGAAAACGGTGCCAACGACGAGGCCAGCCTGCTGACTTTGTTGGCCGGACTATTGCCGATTCCATTACTGCTTTCCGGCGTCATGGCCCCGGCGATGGCCAAATTTGACCAAGGGCAGTCGCTCGATGAGATGCCGGTCTTTATCGCCATCCGCCCGATGACCAACGGCGGCTTCCTGCTCGCGAAACTCGCCGTGGCGGCGCTGGCGAGCGTCAGTTCGTGGCTCGTCGTCCTGCTCTTCGACCTTGTGTTCATGGCCGTGTACGGCCGGGGAACCTTCTTTTCCGGGGTCGCCCAGATGATGGCCGCCCACGGCGTCCTTATCTTCTTGGCCGGTTGTCTGCCGCCAATCTTATTCCTCATGCTCTGGACCTGGAAAAACCTCGTGGAAAACTTTTGGGCGGCGTTGATCGGGCCGCTCCGAAACGTCTGGATTCCCCTAAAAATCGTCGTTTTTGGAGCCTGCGCGTGGGCCGTGGTTTGGGCGCGCATCGACGCCGAATTCGGCGCCCGCCTGCTGGCGTGGCTGCCCTGGGTTCCGTGGGTCATCGGCGCGACGCTAATTGGTAAAGTCGCGCTGGCCATCGCCTCGTTTGCGGCTGGCTTGCGGCGCAAGGCCATCACGCCCGGAGCGATCGCCTGGATCGCCGGCGGCTGGGTGGGCGGCGGCCTTTTCTTCGGCGGGTATGCCGCGCTGGCCTGCGCTTTTTCACCGAAGGCTGAATACTGGCCTTGGGTGGCCGCCCTGGGTCCCTGCTTCATGCCGCTCGCTGGCTTGGCCTTGGCGCCGCTGGCCATCGCGCGGAACAGACACGGGTGAAGGAAAGGCTGAAGGCTGAAGGCAGCGGGCTGAAGCCTAAAGTATGAACGGTTCGCGGGCGCTTCACTAAGGCGCGGCGGCGACCGGAAGGGTGAAGGCTGAGCGCGGGGTGACGCGATGAGGCTGGACTGAACTTATGCGCACGCAAAGACAATTCTGGTAAACGCCGACCGGCGCGATGCTCTGGGAACTCTGGGCCAGGCAGAAGCCGCTCTTCCGCGCGCAGGCGCTCGGATTGGCGGCCGCCGCGGTTTTCGCGCCTGGGATGGCTGCGGTGGCTGTTTTACGTGGGGGCGTTCATCCTCGCGGCCCGGATTCATGACGACGCCGAATTCCGCGCGTGGCTATTCCAACGGCTGCCCGCGATCCTGATTTTCGCCTTGGTTGTGAAGCTTTCCTTTTCGGCGTGGGCCTTCCGCGTCGGCCTTCGGCGCAAGGCGGTGACCCCCGCCGCCGTCGGCTGGATCGTGGGCGGTTGGCTGGCCGCCGGACTCTACCTCGCCTTTTTTGCGCGCCGCGCGACCGCCGGCCTCGCCGAACCGGGAACGTGGATATCCTGCGGCATGTTTGGCTTCTGGCTCCTGCCCCTCGCCGACCTGGCTCTGGCGCCCCTGACGCTCATCTCGAACCGACATCGCTGAACCGGGTAAAGCCGAAGGGGTCAGAGATGAATAAGTGCATATTTGAGGCGCGGTTTGCGTCACGAGAACAATCGACTTGAGTGGGTAGGTATCCACGATATGTCATTATTCATCTCTGACCCCTTCGGCGATCGATGACAAACATTTCATGATCGCTTCATCTCTGGTTCACTTCGCTAGATTAAAGATACGACCTTTGGCTCCGACGGCGGCGTCGAGTGAGCGCGATCGTGAAAACCAGATTATTCGTGGCGGCGAGCGTGACGGTCCTCCTCGGCGTAGGAATAGGAGGCAGGCTCTTGGTGTGGCGTCGTTCGCGACTCGCCCCGGGTACTCCAGCGCTTTCCCGTTTTGCCTCTGAGCCGACGCGCCGGGCTGAAGCCGCTCGGCAAACCGCGTCGCCGCCGGTCACGGTCCCGGATCCGTCAAGGAATCCGCCCGACGTCACTCACCCCGCCGATTCAGCGGAGGCGCCGCTGGGGAAACCGAACGCTTCGACCAACGGGCCGCTCCATTCAACGCGGAAACATTTCAAGCGATCCACCCGAACCTAGAAATCGTTATTCTCGCCGAAGACGTTGTTTTTGTTGTTGCGGAAAAAGGAGTAAATCCAGGTCTCAACGTGGCCGTCCACGAAGGTGACGTTGGCGCGCAGATTGTGCCGGCAAGCCGGTTGTTTCTGGGGTGACCATTGGGTCCAGCCGGCTTGCGGGTCGGGCGGAAACGTCACGATCTCGGTCAGATAACCGCCAGTGGGAACTTTGGCGGAGTTCTTGGGAATGCCGGTGTCACCCATGAGCCAGACCTGCGATGGGCGGCGGATTTCGGTCAACTTGCGGCTCCCCAACGGCCCGACGCCGCCAGGACTCGAGAAGGCGTAGCGGACGATCGTACTCTCCACCGGGCCGTAGCCTTCCCAACGCGCGCCGAAGATCGTTTGAATGTCCGCCTCCTTGACCGCCGGACAACGCCAGACATTGTTCGAGACCGTATTGCCGGTCAAATAACGTCCTTTCGAAAGCGTCTGAAACCACCAGTCCCCCGGATGTTCGACGTCGGTTCCGGTCCATGCGCGGGTGTAGAGGTCGGGGAGGTGTTGGTCGGCATCGTCGGCGTAGAGCAGGAACGCCATGCCGATTTGCCGGCTGTTGCTCACGCAACGGATCGAGTCGGCTTTCGCGCGCGCCTTGGACAGCGCGGGCAGGAGCATGCTGGCCAGAATGGCGATGATCGCGATGACGACTAAAAGTTCAATCAAGGTGAAGGCCGCGGCCCGCGGACGAGGCGTTTTGAACGTCATAAGGGTTTCGCCAACGCTACTCGGCCCCGGACGCCCGGTCAACCCCGACGCGACGGCATGGCGTGGGCCGAACCATTCTCGAAATCGTCCTTTCAGGGATTCGGGAACTGGCGTAAATTTCTGGCGCAACACGCATGAGCGCTTGGAAGCAAATCGGAATTTGTTGGCTGGCGGTGGCGAGCGCCGCCGTGGCGGGCGATTGGCCGCACTGGCGCGGTCCAAATGGAAATGGCGTCTCCACCGAATCGGGCTGGCTCGATCATTGGCCCGACCACGGCCCGCCGACGCTCTGGAAGGCGCAAGTCGGGACGGGGTTCGCGTCGTTCGCGGTCGCCGGCGGTCGCGTCTATACGACGGGCAACGAGAACAACAAGGACACCGTCTTCGCGTTCGCCGCCGACTCCGGCAAGGCGCTCTGGAAACATTCCTACGAGGCGGATCTCGGCGACAAATTTTTTGAGGGCGGCACGACCAGCACGCCGACGGTCGAGGGCGACCGGGTTTACACGTTCAATCGCTGGGGCGACGTTTATTGTTTCGCGGCCGCGGACGGCGCCGTGATTTGGCAAAAGAACGTCCATCAGGAAGCCGGCTTGCGCGTCCCCGGCTGGGGGTTTGGCGGGTCGCCGACGGTTTTCGAGAATGAATTGCTCTTGAACGCCGGTGAAGCGGGCCTCGCGCTCGACAAAGCCACCGGCAAGCTGCTCTGGCAATCGGCCAACAAAGACTCGGGTTACTCGACGCCGCTGCTCTTCGCGCGCGACGGCAAGACGCTGGCGATCTTCAGCTCCGGCCGCGGCTACGGCGCGGTCGAACCGTTGACCGGCAAGGCCCTCTGGTCGATCCGCTGGATGACGGAGTTCGGCGTGAACGCGTCCGACCCGATCGTGGATCGCGACCGTTTTTTTCTCTCGACCGGTTACGGCAAGGGCGCGGGCTTGTTCAAGCTCGGCGCCGGTGATCCCGAGGAGGTTTGGAAGAGCAAGATCATGCATAATCAATTCAACTCGTCCGTGCTCCTCGGCGGCTATCTCTATGGCGTCGATGGCGACTCGACGGAGCCGGCGACGCTCAAATGCGTCGAACTCGCGACCGGCGCCGAAAAATGGGGCCAGCCCGGGTTCGGCTCGGGCGCGTTGATCGCCGCCGACGGCAAATTGATCACGCTGAACGATCACGGCGAATTGGCCGTCGCCCCCGCCACGCCGGAAGGCTTCAAGCCGACGGCGCGCGCGCAAATCCTGGGCGGCAAATGCTGGACCACGCCGGTCCTCGCCAATGGCAGAATCTACTGCCGCAACGCCCAGGGCGACGTCGCCTGCCTGGACGTGCGCCCCGCCGGGCCCCACTGACCCGCCGCCACCATCACCCTTCCGCCGCCTATGCCGCAATCTCGCCGAACCTTTATTCGCGCCAGCGCTCTCGCGAGCGCCGTCGCCAGCGCCGGGCCATTCGTCCTCGCCGCCGAACCCGAGCGCAAATACCGCACCGCGCTGATCGGCTCCGGTTGGTGGGGCAAAAACATCCTCAAGGAGGCGATGGCGTCCGGCCGTTGCAAGGTCGTCGGCCTCTGCGACGTCGATGAAAATACCCGGGACGTCGCCGCCGAGCGCGTGAAGGACCTGAGCGGCGACCAGGCCAAGACGTACAAGGATTACCGCGAACTGCTGGCGGCCGAAAAGCCGGAGCTCGTCATCATCGCGACCCCCGATCATTGGCACGCGCTCCAGACCATCGCCGCGGTCAACGCCGGCGCCCACGTGTACGTGGAAAAGCCCACCGCCCACTCGGTGCGCGACAGCCGCGCCATGCTCGAGGCGGCGCGGAAGACGGGGCGCGTGGTGCAGGTCGGACTGCACCGCCGCATCGGCCCGCACCATGTGAGCGCGATGAAGTTCCTGCGCGACGGCAAGGCCGGCAAGGTCGGCATGGTCCGGCTGTTCGCCGACGGCCGCGGCGGTCACGAATCGCCCCGGCCCAACGCCGAGGCGCCGGACGGGATGGATTGGGATTTCTGGTGCGGGCCAGCGCGGCTCCGGCCATTCAATGGCAAGATTCACCCGGGCGGCTGGCGCGAATTCCTCGATTACGGCAACGGCCAATTGGGCGATTGGGGCGTCCATTGGCTCGACCAGGTTCTCTGGTGGACGGACGAAAAATATCCCAAGCGCGTCTTCTCCTCGGGCGGCCGTCCGATCGCCGGGCCACCGATCCTGAATGACAAGGAGCAGACCACCGACGCGCCGGACCATCAGGTCGCCGTCTATGACTTCGAAGCGTTCACCGCGGTTTGGGAGCATCGAAAATTCGCCGACAACAACGCCGAGCGCCATCGCATCGGCGCTTATTTTTACGGGACCAACGGCACGTTGCACATCGGGTGGCGGGACGGTTGGACGTTCTATCCGGCCAACGGCTCCGACGCGACGATCCACGAGAATTCCCAACTGGCCGAGCCGAATGGCGACAACATCAAAGAGCTTTGGGCCGATTTCATCGACGCCATCGAGCACAACCGCAAACCGGTGGCGGACATTGAGCCAGCCCACCGCTCCTCGGTCCTGCCATTGCTCGGCATGATCTCTTACCGGCTCGGCCGGAGCCTCGCGTGGGACGGCGCGAAGGAACAAATCATCGGCGACGCCGAAGCGAATGACGCGCTGGCCGGCGCCTACCGCGGTCCCTGGACCGCCCCTTCGTAAGCTCGTTCTTCCCATGAGAAAGCGGCTGCTCACGGCGCTGTTCGGCGCGCTGGCGTTCGCCGTGGCGCGGGCGGCGGACGATCCGGCGGGCTGGCGCCTGGTGTGGCGGGACGAGTTCACGGGAACCGCGCTCGACCGGACGAAATGGAGTTTCGAGGTGAACGCCAGCGGCGGCGGCAACCACGAACTGCAGTATTATGTGACGAATAACGCGACCGTTCACGACGGCCGCTTGTTCCTGGAGGCGCGGCGCGAGCATTACGTCGGGCCGCAAGCGACGCGCGAATACACTTCGTCGCGCGTTCGCACGCGGCTCAAGGGCGATTGGAAATATGGCCGGCTCGACATCCGCGCCAAGTTGCCGGCCGGCCGCGGCATGTGGCCCGCGATCTGGCTGATGCCGACCGACGACGCCTACGGCGGGTGGCCGAACAGCGGCGAGATCGACATCATGGAATTGATCGGCCACGAGCCGGGCACGGTGTACGGCACCCTGCACTACGGCGACCCCGTCAAACGCCACGCCCAGCAAGGCGCCAAATACACGCTCCCCAGCGGCGCTTTCGCCGACGATTTTCACGTCTTCCGCTTCGATTGGGAGCCGGGTCAGATGCGCTGGTACGTGGATGACCGGCCCTATCAGACGCTGACCAATTGGCACACGCGCGCCGCAAGTTTTCCGGCGCCGTTTGACCAGCGATTCTACCTCATTCTGAACCTCGCGGTCGGCGGCGATTGGCCCGGCGCGCCGGACGAAAAGACCGCCTTCCCCCAGGCGATGGCCGTGGATTATGTCCGCGTCTATCGCCGGGCGGAATAGCGGGAGAACGGCGGCGCCTCAATAACGGCCGACGACCCCCCGCACTTTGCGGTGGCAAGCGTAGCGCTCGTTCATGTCCGGTGGGGCGAGGCTCGAGCCGTGAATGGGTCCGGGCGGCGGCGGCTTGACTTTTGGACAGCGGGGCGCCCGCCTGCGCTACGCTACGGCGCGGCAAGAGCGCGGCGCGACACCGCTATGGGCGCCGAAGCCGCGGTAAGACGCGCCTAAGCGCTGGACGTGCTGGGCTAGGAGAAAGCGTCGTCGCCGCTCCGCTCTGCCGACGCAGTCCAAATTTGCGATTGCCGAGGCGCAGACTGAAGTAGGGCCGAGTGGTTACGGCTCTGGAGGGTCCATCAAGGCCAGCCGGACGACTTTCGACTTCCCGACCGGACCAAGCGGAGAATTGCCCGCGGGAACGGACGCGCGCGGGTTTCGCAGGAAAATCGTTTTCGTCCGCGAGTTGACGGCGGCCCCTGGTTCGCGGCTCGCGCTCTGAATGATGTTCTGGCACCTTCGTGCCGCCATGGCGTTCGGTCGCGGATGGCGGCGTGAGATTAGCGTTTTATCTACTGTTTTTTTTCTCGGGCGCGGCGGGCTTGGGTTGCCAGCTGGCCTGGTCGCGCATGTTCGCGGCCGGGCTTGGCCACGAAATGCCCGCCCTGCTGGCGGCGCTGGCGGCGTTCATGGGTGGGATGGCGCTCGGCGCGTGGGGCTTTGACCGCGCAACGGGCCGCGGCGAGCCAAATGATTTCTGGTACGGCGGACTGGAGCTGGTCGTCGGCGCCTGGACGCTGGCGACCACTGCGCTTGTGCCTTGGGCGAATCAGGCCGCGCTTAGCCTGATCGGACTCGCGCCTTCGGTTTGGCGCCACTGGGGAGTCGCCTTTCTCCTGCCCGCGATTGTCCTCCTGCCCGCGACGACCGCGATGGGCGCGACGCTGCCGGCCCTGGAGCGACTGGTTTCACGCTGGACGCCGGACCAACGTTGCGTCGGGGCGCTCTACGCCGCGAACACGCTGGGCGCGGTCGCCGGCACGCTGATCGGTCCCTACCTGGTGATTCCGGCGCTGGGCTTTACGGCCAGCCTGCGCGTCTTTGCGGCGGTCAATCTGACCGGCGGCGCGCTGGCGCTGGCGCTCGCCTTTGCCGTTCGCCGGCGGACCCCGGTGGCGCGAACCGCGTTCCTCCCCGCTGAACGCGCGCCGAAATCAAAAGTCGCGTCGCGGGGCCAGGGCGCGACGCCGCAAGACGCAGCGGCGCGGCGGATCGGATTGACGATGTTCGCGACCGGGCTTTTTGGCATTGGGTTCGAAGTTGTCGGGGTGCGAGTCCTGGCGCAGGCGTTCGAGAACACCGTCTTCAGTTACGCCGCCGTTCTGTCGGTGTTCCTGCTCGGCACGGCGCTCGGGGCGGCGCTCTTTCAACGCTTCGGCCGGCGGGTCACGCACGCGGCGGGCTTCGCGGAACTGGTCACGGCGCTCTCCGCCGCGTGTCTGCTCGGGGTAATCGCCCTGGCCTTCGCGCCAGCCCTTTATGACGCGGGGCGTCGAGCGTTTGGTGACGGGCAAGGCGGGGTACTGGCGGCGGAAGGCTTGGTGGCGGCAACGGCTCTTGCCCTGCCCACGATGTTAATGGGAGCCGTCTTCAGTTTCCTAGCGCAAGCGGCGCGCCGCGCGGACGGCGGCATCGGGACCGCGCTGGCGCTGAACACGCTCGGCGCCGCGCTGGCGCCCGCGCTCTTCGGCGTGGCGCTGATTCCCCTCGTCGGCTCGAAATGGACGTTGATCGCAATAGCGCTCAGTTACCTCGGCCTGGCGCCGCGCGTGCGCGGTCGGCGGTGGCTCTACGCGCCCCTGCTGGCGCTCGCGGCAGGCGCGCTCGCCGTTAACCTGCGGGTCGTCGAGCTTCCCCAGGGCGGACGCCTGCGCGAATTCCGCGAAGGGGTGATGGCCGCCGTCGCGGTGGTCGAGGACGCGACGCGGAATCGCGCTTTGCGCGTGGACAACCGTTTTCAGATGGGCGGCACCGCCGCCGCGGCCGCCGAGTATCGCCATGCGCACATTCCTCTGCTGTTGCACCCGGCGCCGCGGCGCGCGCTCTTTTTGGGATTGGGCACCGGCATCACCTTCGCCGCGGCCGGTTTTCATCCCGACCTCTCGGCGGAAGGAGTCGAGTTGATCCCGGAGATCCTCGCCGCCATGCCGGAGTTCGAACCATTCAACGAAGCCACGCGCTTGAATCCGCGATTGAAAATGCAGGTCGCCGACGCCCGCCGTTTCGCCCGCGCTGCCACCAACTCCTACGACGTCATCGTGGCGGACCTCTTCCATCCCGCGCGCGACGGCGCCGGGACGCTTTACACCGTTGAACATTTCCGCGCGTTGCGGGCGCGCCTGGCGCCGGGCGGGCTGTTCTGCCAATGGCTGCCGCTGCACCAGCTCGACGAAGCGATGTTGCGGGTCATCACCCGCTCATTCCTGGAAGTGTTTCCCTCGGCGAGCGCGTACCTGCTACGCTTCAACGTCGATGCGCCGGTCCTTGGGCTGGTGGGCCGGCTCGATCCGCCGCACTACAGCCCGGCCTGGGTCGAAGCCCGGCTGACCGACCCGACCCTGGCCTCGCAACTGAAGCAACTTTCGCTGGCCGACTCGATCCGGCTGTTCGGCTGCCTCGCCGCCGGAACCGAGGCGTTGCGCCAATTCGCCGACGGCGCGCCGTTGAACACCGATGACCGCCCGGTCGTGCTATTCGGCGCGCCGCGCTTCATTTATCAGAAAAACGCGACGCCGTACGCCCGACTGCAGTCGCTCCTGCGCCTCGATTCAGATCGCGCCGGTTCCGGGGGTGACGCGATTCGAGACCCGAAATCACGGCCGAACGGGATGGACGCCGCCGGACTCGCCGCGACCCTCGGCCTCAAGCCGGGACCGGCGACGGATCAATTCACCGCCCGCCTCGGCGCCTACATCACCGCGCGGGACATCTACCTGCGCGGCCTGGTGGACGACGCGGAAGGGCGCTCCGCGCAGGCCATCGACCGATACGTCGAAAGCGCCCGCTTGAGCGACGATTTCACCCCTGGTTACGCCCAATGTTTGACGATGGCTTCCCTGCTCGCCAAATCGCGCCCCGCCGAAGCCCGCGCCCTGCTCGAGCGCCTCGTCCAAGCGCAGCCCGCCCGCCCCGTCGCGCGGGAAATGCTGCAGCGCTTGTTTCCGCGGTGAGGAGCTTGTGCCCGACAGCGGCCGGAGTGGCCAAATGCCATTCGCCCCAACGGGCAAGCCAACGTTAGCCCAGGGCAACGTCCTGGGAACCGCGTACCAAACGCCCGAAAGCCCTGAAAGGGCGGCCTACTCGCATTCTTAGCAAAGAACCACTACGACGAGGCCCTCGCGAACCGGCGCCCGTCGGTCAACGACGGTTGGAACGCCCCTTCAGGGCTTGAATAACTCGAACGGCGAACCACCCAGGGCGCCGCCTTGGGCGGGAGCTAAATCGCCCCGGGGGCTGACATCGCGTCAAACCAGAACGCGCGACAACCAAAACGCGCCTGTTTGGCGGTCCAGCAGGAGACGTAGCCGGAATGATACGGATTTATTTCTGAGGTTCAGTCGAGCCGCCGCGGCCCGAAGCCATTCACGGCTCGGCGGAGCCTCGCCCCACCAGGGGAATGGCGCTTACTTAAGCGCACGGCGGGTAGGGACGGCGCGCTGCGCCGTCAGCGCCGCTTAGCGGCGCCATCGGATGACCGTTGGGGGGCGTCGTGGTCCAGTCGTTCCGCCCCGCCTTCGCTTCGCTGCGGCGGGACGGTGACATCGCAGCGCGATGTCCCTACCACTCTAGGCGTTTAACGGGCACGCAAATAACTATGTGGCAGAGCTTTATCGCTTAAGTAAGCGCCATTCCCCCACCGGGGGCATGGCGTCGCGCCGTGGGCCGAGCTGCCGCGCGGCTCAAACGCGCCCAGTGACGAGTCTATCGGGGCGGCGCCACCAGAATGTCCGCGCTCAGCGGCGGAATCTGGGGCGCCGCATTGGCGGCCGGGCCGACCTCGACGGTCGTTCCTGGCCGGAGCAACGAAGTCGCGCGCGTCTGGAAACCCTCGGGCAACGTGAGCGGCGGCAGCGCCAGCGCTTGGGTCGCGGTGTTCAGGATCACCAGCACGCCGTCGTTTCCGTGCTGACGCAGGCAGGCGAACAGACCCGGACCGTCGGCGCTCTCCGCAAGCACGCGAGTCGCGCCAACGCGCAACGCGGGATGCGCCGCGCGCAGGGCGTTCAACTCCGCGACGAACCGGTAAAGCGTACTGTTCGTGTCGAAATGGTTGGTCGTCGCCCCGTCCGGCAAACGCGCGATCATGTCTTCGCGATTATACGGATCGTTACCGCCTTCAAACCCTTGCTCGGTGCCGTAATACAAACAGGGAATCCCGGGCATCGTGTAGAGCGCCACCAAGGCTTGACGCAGGCGATCGCGATCGCCTTTGGCCTTTTGGCGTGAAAGGAACCGCGGGCCGTCGTGGTTATCGATGAACGTCACGAGTTGAGCACGGCTCTCGCGGCTGTAGGGCGCGCTGGTGAGCCGGGCCAGACGTTCGCTCAACCGCCGCGTCGGCGCTTGCCGACAGACGACGTCCGTCACCGCGCGATTGAAGGGAAAATCGAGCAACGAATCGAACGCCCGTTCCGGCGCGCCTTCCGGCCCGGTAAACCCGGCGAGCACGCGGTCGTCCGGCAACGCCACTTCGCCGAACATCAGGAAATTCGTTTTGCCCAAGCCCGTGGCGTACGCGCGGATGGCCGTGCACCAGGGCGGCCAGAATTCTTTTTCGACATGGCGCACGGTGTCCACGCGAAATCCGTCGCAATCGGTGTCGCGGATCAGTTGCTGGTGCGCCTCGGTGAGGGCCGCGCGCACCTCGGGCAATTCCGTGCGCAGGTCGGCGAGTGAGGCGAATTGCCCGACCACCGATTGGACCGGATCGGACCAGTTCTCGACGCGGCCGCGATTGTGAAACCAGTCGAGGCGATCGAACGGCGGCGCGGGCCGAATCGTCGGCGAGACCCAGCGCAGTTGGTAACCGGGGCCGTCGGCGCGAAAATGGGGCCAGCCGGGGTCGTCGCTCGTGAGCACGCTGCCGAGATGATTCATCACCACGTCGAGGAACACGTAAATGCCGCGCGCATGGGCGGCGCCGATCAAGCGGCGGAGACCGGCCAACCCACCGAGCTGCGGGCTTATCGTACGCAAATCGATGGCCCCGTACCCGTGCCAGGCGCTGTCCGGGCCGTTGAGGAAGACCGGCGTGATCCAAATCGCGCGCGCGCCCAGGCCCCGGATGTAATCGAGATGCGTTTCGATCCCCGCAAAATCGCCGCCATGAACGCCCCACGGCGCCGTCGGCGCGAATTTGGCGCCGGGCGTCAACGCGTTATTCGTCGGATCGCCGTCCGCGAAACGGTCGGTGAAAATCATGTAGATCGGCACGTCCCGCCAATCCGCCGCCGACGGGAACGCGGCGGCAAACGCCGCGGGCGCGGCCATGAACAGCACGGCCCTGAGCGCGGCGACAATGGCGAGACAGCGCGACTGGCGCTTGAGCGCGTTCGGCGCTTTCGAGGAGGAGGCGATCATGGTACGGGTCCGCAATGTTCGGATCGGTTGACGTCCGCGCTCGTCATCAGGCGCCGCGCCAGTCGTAGTAACATTGATTCAAAGTCCATTTGACCGCGTTCGCACCGGAAGTCAACGGGTTTGAAACGGCGTAACTGGGAAAACCCGGCTAAACGGCAAGTCGGCGCCGGACGCAAACAATCCTGAAAGGATTGCGTCGCCCAGCCCAAGGTTGCTCCGCGCTCCGGAGCTACCTTGGGTATAAGGAAGTATAGCTTTTCAACCCCGGAGCGGGTTGCGGCCTATCGGTCGAGGAACTGGGAATCGCTTAGGGTCGCGATTGACTTCGCGAAACATCAGATTTGGCAAAATCATGGGTGGCAAAATTATGGAACGGGAGAGGGAGCGGCGCCACTGGAGGCGGGGCACACCCGCGGAGAGCGATCCGATTCCGGCGCGGAGACCGATCGGGCTACTGGCGCACTAGGACGAAGACGAACCCGGGGTGGCGTCCGCGGATTTGATTTCGGCGGCGAGTTTTTCGCCAAGGACGGCGGCCTCGGTGATCGGGGCTTTGCCCTCGGCGCGGCGGACCTCGACGTCGGTGAAAAAGGCGGCGCGGAGATGGATTTTGCCGTTCTCGATTTCGGCGTACGCCGCGACGGGGCTTTGGCAACCGCCGCCCATCGCGCGCAGGAAGGCGCGTTCGGCGGTGACGCATTGCTGCGTGTCGTAATCATTGAGCCGCTCGCAAATCGGGGCGATCCGTGCGTCGTCGCGGCGCGTCTCGATCCCGAGCGCGCCCTGGCCAACGCAGGGAAGAATCACGGACGGCTCGAGCGTGGTCGCGAGCAAGCCATCGGGAGCCGCGGGGCCGAGCAGGCGGCCATCGGCGTGGATTTCAAAAGCGAGCCGTTGCAACCCGGCGGCGGCGAGAATCGTCGCGTCAAGCTCGGGCTGCTCAGCCAGTTTTTGCAGGCGGGTCGCGACGTTGCCGCGGATTTCGACGATATGCAGGTCTTTCCGCATGGCAAGCAGGTGCGCCTTCCGGCGCGTGCTGCTGGTCGCCACCGTGGCGCCCGCCGGCAACCCGGTAACTTTGAGATGCGGCGTGAAACCGCGGCGTTCCTTGCCCCCCGGCGGCCGCGCGACGACGTTTACTTTGGCCTTCTCCCGTTCGAGATATTTGGCGTCGCGATAAACCAGGATTTCGCGGACGTCGGCGCGCTTGCCGACGGCGCCGAGCGTGAGTCCGTCCGGCAATTCGGTCGGGAGATCTTTCAGGCTGTGAACGGCGATGTCCGCCTGGTTTTGCAATAGGGCGACTTCCAGTTCCTTCGTGAACAATCCTTTCGGGAGCGACGCTGCCGGATTGGCCAGGGAAGCCGTTTGGAGTTTGTCGCCGGTGGTCTTGATGATTTTCAGTTCGAATTCGAGCGCCGGAAACGCCGCGCGGCATTGGGCCAGGACGGCGTTGGCTTGCGCCAGCGCCAAGGCGCTGCCGCGTGAGGCGACGATAATGGGCTGATTGGACGTCATGGGTGGAGCATGCGAACGAACATTGCATCGCGAAAAAGTGGAGGTCCAAACGGAACCACCGTCCGCCGAGCTGCGCGCTTACTCATGGCCAAACGCCGGGCGGGCGGCGGGCGGCGCCCCGGGCGGGCGGGCGGCCTGCAACGCCGCGGCTTTTTCGCGGATGATCGCCTCGCAGCGCGCCACTTCCTCCTGGCGTTGCCGGAGGTAATCCTCGGCGATCGCCTGCAGGTCGTCGATGTTGTAGAGGTAAACGTTGTCGAGGTAATTGACGGCGGGCTCGATGTCGCGGGGCACGGCGATATCGATCAAGAGGAGCGGCTGGTTCTTGCGCAACTTCATCAGTGGCTCGAGTTTATGGACGTCGAGGACGTAATGCGGCGCGGCGGTGCTGCTGATGACGATGTCGATGTGGGCGAATTCGTTCGCCCAATCCTCGAAGCGCACCGCGCGACCGCCCAACTCGGTGGCCAGCGCCACCGCGCGGTCGTGGGAACGATTCGAGACGATGATGCTCTCCGCGCCGCGGCTCAGGAGCGAGCGCGCTGCCTTCTCGCTGGTGTCCCCGGCGCCGATCACCATCACCTTGCGGTCGTGCAGCGAGTTGAAAATCTTTTCCGCCAACTCGACGGCCACCGAGCCGACCGACACGCTGCCGCGCTGGATGTTCGTCTCGGTGCGGATTTGTTTGGCGACGTTGAACGCCTTCTGAAACGCCTTGTTGAGTCGGCTCCCGGTGCATTGGCACTCCAGCGACAGGCTGTAGGCTTTCTTGAGTTGCCCGAGGATTTCGGTTTCGCCGAGAACCATCGAGTCCAGGCCGCAGGCGACCTTGAATAGATGCTCGACGCTCAGCGGTTCCTTCAATTGATAAATCTCGTTGTCGAGCGGCTCGTGGCAGTCGCGGTTCTCTTGCAGGAATCCCCGTAACGCCGCACAGGCTTGGGCCGGCTCGAGCGCGGTTGCGACGTAGAGCTCGACGCGATTGCACGTCGAGAGGATCACCGCCTCATCCGCCAGGCCCAACAGTTTGAGCTTTTTCAACGTCTCGGGAATCGCCGCCTCGGGGAAAGCGAAACGCTCGCGCACGGTGACGGACGAACTGCGGTGGCTCAGGCCAATGACGATGATGGGCATGGCGCTGTTCCCTACGGATGATGCACCGTCGAAATCAGGTTGAAGCCCCAGAAGGTCAGGAGCACGAAGGCAAAACTGCCGATCGCGCCCCAGGCGAACCGCCGGCCGCCCTGCGCGAACCGCCCGCGCATCAGAATTAGCGCTAAATAGACCAGCCAGACCAGGATCGACCAAAGCGCCTTCGGGTCCGCCTTGAAATAAACGCCGTAGGTTTGCTCCAGCAGGAACGGGCTGAGCAGCAGCCCGAGCGTGAGCAAAATGAAACCCGCGGTCAGCGAGCGGCCGGTCACTGAATCGAGGCGTTGGATCGGCGGCAAGAGCGAGAGCACCGCGCGCAGCTTGTGAAATTTCAGGTTCCGCTCCTGAGTCAAATACATCACGCCGGCCACCGAGCTAAGCCCGAAGGCGCCGTAGGAAAGGAGGATCAGCGTCGCGTGCAAACTCGCCAGGCCGTGCGTGAACTCCGGCCGGGTCCCCCGCGTGTCCAACGCCGGCATCAACGCGAAGACCCCCATGCCGAAGAGCACGGGGGACGCAAACGCGCCGACGAACCGGAACCGCGGCATCAGACCGATGACCAGATACGCCGCCGCGATCGTCCAGGCGATGAAGATCGTGGCCTCGTAAAGGTTATTGACCGGGCAGCGCGAGAGCGAGAACCCGCGTTTGAACATCGCCAGCGTGTGAAAAACCATCGCGGCGGCTAGCAGCGCGTAGTTGACCCGGTTGTCCTGTCGAAAGCCTTTGCGCCAGAGAAAGACCGAATAAATCAAGCTGCCGCCGTACAAGATGACGGCGACCAGGAAACTGTCTCGATCAGTAAACCACGACACAACTTGAGCTTAGCGCGCAATCGGAACGGCGCAAACCGCAAATCATCCGAAAACCGGCGTCGCCCGCCGAAGGCCGGCCACAAGTGATCGGCTTCGAACCCGGGAAAGGCTCGCGGGAAAGAGCCTCACCTTGAGCGACGGAAGAAAACCGCGCGCCGAATTTGGCCGTAATTAGCGCTTGCCATGACGCCCGGAACTGCTAGCTTAACCGCTCTTTAAATGAATTGGTATTGTTTATGGCAAGAATTTGTGAATTGACCGGGACCGGCCCAACGAAGGGCAGTCATATCTGGCGCAGTGGTAAGGCCAAGAAAAAGGGCGGCATCGGTACGCACGTCACGGGTATCACGAAGCGTCGCTTCCTTCCGAACCTGCAACGGGTCAAAGCCGTGGTCGATGGCGAAGTCCGCTACATCCGCGTCACCGCCAGCGCGATCAAGCAAGGCTTGGTGGTCAAGCCGTTGAAGCGCACCTGGAAGAAACCGGCAGCGGCGGCGGCGAAGAAGTAAGCGGCAGACCGCTTTTTGACGGCGTGAGGACGCAATGCTTCGGCGTGCTCCCGGCGTGTCCGTGTTGATGATTTGATCGAAGTAGTCGCGCGGGCGTCATCATGTGCGCCCGGCGAGGCGAGTCCGCCGCGGCGTGCGGTTCGGTGAACCGCGGCAGGTTCACCCGACCGAGCGCAGACTTCAGATTCGGAGGCGATCAAACTGTCGAAGCCGCTGCGGGTCGCAGACCCGCTTTCCGATGGGCCACAGCCTCGTGGGGAGCCGGGTACTTTGGCAGGCAGGAGGGAACACCGGGTCCAAAGTCCGCCGCGGCGCGCGGTTCTGTGAACCGCGGCAGGTTCACCCGTCCGAGCGCAGACTTCGGATTCGGAGGCGCTCAAACTGTCGAAGCCGCTGCGGGTCGCAGACCCGCGCGCCGGAGGGTGGGAGTCTTCGACGGCCCCGAGCGTCGCTCGGCGTTTTCGTCGTCGATCGTAAAATCCCGTCTTAGAAACG
Organism: uncultured Verrucomicrobiota bacterium; assembly: GCA_964522665.1. Classification (GTDB taxonomy): domain Bacteria; phylum Verrucomicrobiota; class Verrucomicrobiia; order Limisphaerales; family CAZFVY01; genus CAZFVY01. Next base: position 42,813 of record CAZFVY010000033.1, read on the forward strand.
ACTGCCCGCGAGCCGGTTGCAGGCTCACCGGCCTTTCGCCGAGTGCATGGCGGCGCGCTTGACTTCGCGCGTGGCTTCTTTCGTCTTCAGATCCTCCCGTTTGTCGAACTCGCCTTTGCCCTTGCCGACGGCGAGCGCCACTTTGACCCGACCCTCTTTCCAGTAGAATGAGAGTGGGATCAAGGCGTTGCCGCTGACGGCGGTCAAGCCTTGCAGCTTGCGAATTTCGGACTTATTGAGCAGGAGCTTGCGCACCGCTTTGGGAACGTGATTCTGGCGGTTGCCGTGGGAGAATTCGTCGATGTGGGCGTTGTAGAGAAAAACTTCACCCTTCTCAACCCGCGCGAACGCGTCCGCCATCTGGCCTTTGCCCGCGCGCAAAGACTTAACCTCGGTGCCATGCAGGACGATGCCGGCCTCGAAAGTGTCGAGGATGTGGTAATCGCGCCGGGCCTTCGGATTGTTGAGTATGTCGGCCATAAAACCAAAAAGCCAGAAGGTTGCCCTTCTGGCTGGGTAAAGAGCTAAAATAGTTCGCGCTTACGCTTTCTTGGAGCGCTTCTTGGCGGGAGCTTCGGCCAGCGGATTGTCCGCGCCATAGTCCCAGCCCATCTTATCTTCCAGCAATTCGAGCAGCGCGATGTCCGCCAGGCCCATCGTGGCCGTTTCCGCGATCAGGGGCCGGCTGCCGGACCCGCCGCCCGAGGTCAATTGCCGCACCCGCCGGGAAATGAGGTTAACCAGAATGTTGGGATTCCCAACTTTCTCCAATGCTTTTTTGCAGTAGTCGCTGTTCAAAGTTTCGCTTTTGTTATCAACCGTAAGCTCCCAATATATCCCGGCCGACGCCGAAAGCAAAGACTAATTTTCCGGAATTTTTCCGATCGGGCGCCGCTAATTTCCAAGATGGGAAAATCGCGTTCGTCGCGGATGAGAAAAAACCCTGGGAGGATCAGGCCAACTGGCCGGCGGCCGCCCGGCAACAAGTGTTCGAAGGTTTGGCGAAGAACGGAGCCCCGGCCGCGAACGGCCCGGCGCCGAGCCTGCTCAGCCCGCTCGCCGACGCCTTCCTGAAACAGGCCCTGGCGGCCCGACGGCCGGCGGCGTAAGCGCCGCGCCGCGCCAGTGGGGCCGCGGCGGCCACGCGATTGCGCCCCGCGAATACCGACGCTCGCCGGTCCGCGACTAGTGTGATGTCTCATGAGACACTCCACTAGCGGCCAGGCGCGACCGGCGAGCGTCCGTCCGGGGCGTTTCCCAGCGCGGGGCCAGCCGTTGTTTCGCCCTTGGGCCGCGCCAGGAACTCGAAGTCACGCGTCTCCGCCAGGCCCAGCGTCAGACGGATCGCCCGGGCGCCGGGCGGGATCGTCCACTGCGCGTCGAAGCCATCGTCGTGAAAGCTGCCACCGGCGCCCTCAAGGCGGCGGCCACGGTCGTCCTCGATCGCGATCAATTGCAGCCTGGTCTGCGACGGCATGGGCGTCAGTTTGATGCGAATCGTGTCGTGGGGAAGGCCATCCACCCGCAGCGCGCCGCCGAGGAAATTGGTGATCACGGTGGCCGGCAGGAGCGAGCCATAACGAACGGGCAACGCCGGACTGGTCCAGACGCGGCGCGGGTCCCCCTCGCATTCCCGCGCGAACCGCAGTTTCAAACGCCAAGCCTCGCTGGGGTTCAAGCTCGTCCCCTGCATTTCGAGATAGACCGCGCCGTTGGTCGCCCCGCCGTCGATGATCGCAAAATCCCCTTCGTTGCCCGTGGCGTCCGTGGCGACGACCTTCCAATCGGGCCGCCAGGCTTCCGTCGGTTTGCCGTTTTCGAGGACGATGAATCGCGCGCGGGTGAACGGCCGCGGCTCCAGCTTCAGCGCGCGAATCGGCTCGACGCCGGAAGTCAACTCGATGAGCGAGACGACGAGCTCGCCGTTCGTCTTCGCCACGGGCGGCGCGTGCGCGACCCAGGCCGGGTAGGCGCTCGGGTACGGGTTCGCCGCGGTAAACCGCGCCAGAACCTCCCAGCCACCCGTCCGGTCGCGGCCGTAAAGTTTGAATTCCAGGTCCCGGCCGCGGCGCGGATACGAGGAAAAATCCCAGGCGGTCACCGCTTCGGGCTGGGCCGTCGCGAGCAGGCGGATGGCGATTCGATTGGGCCGCATTTCCCACTCGCCGGTCTGGCCATCCGACAACGTCGCGCGCAGGTCGAAAAACGCCCGTCCGCCGGCGGCCGGCAGCACGGGGCCATTCGTGCCCCCGCGCAGGCGCAGCCAAACCACCCCCTTGTCGGGATGCGCGACGGCGCCGTCCGCGTAGCGCCAGACGTCTTCGAGCGGCCGCACGGCGCCGAGCTTGAGCCAGCCGAAGCCGACCGCGTTCGTGAAACCGAACCGGTAACGCAGGCGGTCCCAAGCGCCGCCGGGAAAACAGAGATTGTTCGGCCCCCGCGTAAGACTGATGAAGGAAATCTCGGTCCCATTCGCCAGCCGATAGGTCTGATTGGGGCGTCCGAAAAGCCCGAGGCCCACGGCCAGGAGAGTCACGCCGCCAATCCCGAGGCAAGCCGCGAGTCTGGGTTGAAACCGCTTCACCGCCGCCCGCGCCCCGGTAAGCCTGTCCCCGGTTGGTCCGGCGCCTCGTTCGCGAATTGAACCACCGCGCTCACGCCGCCTCCTTCAGGAGCGCGTCCAAATCAAGCGGGCGGGTGTGCATCGCCAAGCCGCCGGCCGCGTCGCGCGGCCAGGCCGATTGGGGACGGTCCCAATACAATTCGACCCCATTGTCGTCCGGGTCGCGGAGATAGAGGGCTTCGCTGACGCCGTGATCGGAGGCGCCGTCCAGTTCGATGCCCGCGGCGAGGACCCGCTTCAACGCGTCCGCCAGCGCCGCGCGAGTTGGATAGAGAATGGCCGCGTGAAAGAGACCCGTGGCGCCGGCGGGCGGCGGCGAGCCACCCGCGCTCTCCCAGGTATTCAAACCGATGTGATGATGGTAGCCACCGGCGGAAAGAAACGCCGCCTGCGAACCCATCCGTTGCGTCACTTCGAACCCGAGCACGTCGCGCCAAAACCCCAGCGCGCGCTCGAGGTTGGCGACTTTGAGATGCACATGGCCGACATGAACCTGGGGATGAATCGGGCTTTTGCTCATGGTCCCACCATTCGCACGACGGACGAGAAAATACGAGGAAGGAATTGTTCGCGCCGCCGAATGGGTCCGAAATGAACACGCGCCGGGTTTTGATTCAAGCGCCCGCGGGCCGACCCTGGTCGCGGCCTCGGACCGCGCCGCAACGGACGCAGACATCGCAAACGTAGGTGGATTTCTTTTCCTTCAATTCCCCAAGGATGTCCTGAAGTTGCTCGTCGCCGGTAAACATACCGACGACTTGCCCCAAATTGGATTTCTGCAGGGCGGCGGCGAGGATGGCTTCCGCGCAACCGGCGAGTTGCTCATCGGTGTCGAACCTGGCCTTGAATCGATGGCCGAACCACGAGCCAAAGATTCCCAAGCATTTGTTTTGTTCGGCATTCATCATTCACCAGGGGTCGCAATGGAGTTCGTTTAGCGCCAGGCGGTCGGCAAGGACAGTCTTTTCAACGCGCCGTTTTCACCGCGTTTCAAACCGCCGCTGACGCGAGCGCCAGAAACCGTGACCGTTCCCCAACCCGCACCCCCCGAAACGCCCTCAAAAAATCGCTTGACGGCCGGCATCTTCTGTCATATTGTCCTATGACAGTAACGGAACGCGATGATCTTTCAGCTCAATTATAAATCCGGCAAGCCGGTCTATCTGCAGTTAGTCGATCAGATCAAGTCGGCCGCCGCCTCGGGCGCGCTGCGCTCGGGCGAACTGCTGCCGACCATCCGGCCGTTGGCCGAGCGCCTCCGCATCAACCGCAACACCGTGGCCAAGGCCTTCACGGAGCTGGAGAGTCAGGGCGTCATCGAAACCATCCCGGGCAAGGGCTGCTTTCTCAAGGAGAACAACTCGCCGTTCAAGAAGGAGTTGCGGCGCAAAATGCTCGCGGACGACATCGATACCGCCATCGTGCAGGCGCACCATTTGCAGATCAGCAAGGAAGACTTTCTGGCGTTGGCGCAGCAGCGCTTCGACGTTTTCGAGCGCAAGAATCAATCCCGGACCGAGGAAGACGAAAGGGCCAAGCGATGAGCGTGAAATCAGCGGTGATCGAGATCAACCAATTGTGCCGCCGGTACGGCGCGCAGGACGCCGTCCACAACCTCGACCTCACGGTCGAACCCGGCAAATGTTACGGCCTGTTCGGGCGCAACGGAGCCGGCAAGACCACGACGATCAAGTGTTTGCTCAACCTGCTCCGGCCGACCGCCGGCTCGGTGCGCGTCTTCGGCCGCGACCCGGCGCGGGACGAGAACGCGGTCAAATCGCGCCTCGCTTACGTCCCCGACGCGGTGGCGTTTTATCCGTGGATGACGACGCTGGAGGCGCTCCATTATCAAGCGTCGTTTCGCGACCGCTGGAATCGCCAGACGGAGCAGGAGTTGCTCAGCCAATTTCGCCTGAACCCGACGCAACGGGTCAGCGGCCTCTCGAAAGGGCAGAAAACCCAGCTCGCGCTGATCGGCGCCGTCTGCGCCGAACCGGAGTTGCTGGTGCTCGATGAACCGACCAGCGGCCTCGATCCCATCGTGCGGCGGGAGTTCATTCAAACGGTCATCGGCGCCTATCAGGACGCGGACCCGGGCAAGCGGACGATCCTGGTTTCGACCCACTTGATCAGCGAGTTCGAGGGGTTGATCGACGATTTTACCATCATGGATCAGGGCCGCGCCGTGCTCGCGCTGGGCGCCGACGAGGCCCGTTCCAAGTTTCAAAAAATCCGCGCCCGCTTTAGCCAAGCCCCGCCGGCGCTGGCGGGCGTCGAACCACGGCGCGTGCGGCGCGACGGGCGCGAAATTGAGATCATCGTGAACGGCGACGCCGAAAGCGTGCTCGAACGCGTCAAAGCCGCCGGGCCCGAAACGGTGTCGAGCGAGTCGCTGACGCTCGAAGAAATCTTCGTGGCCGCGTTGCAATAGGCGTTATGAGCGCGCTCCTTCGCAAAGAAATCCGCCTGATCCTCCCGCTCTGGCTCGTGACCATGGCGCTGGCGATCTCCCCGATTTGTTTGATCGCGATAAGCGACACCTCGATGTGGTGGTATTCTTGCCAGCGGCTTTTACAGGACGGGCCGTTGATCGGGGTCGTCCTGCTAAGCGTGGCGTCATTTGGTCAGGAATTCGCCTTGGGCACGTTTTCGACGCTCCTGGCGCAACCGGTCGAGCGCCGGCGAATCTGGCGGTGCAAGGTGGGCGTGGCCGCGGGAGGACTCGCCCTGGCCTGGGCGGCGTGGAGCCTCGGCGAAGTCCTCCGCGTGCATACCGCTGCGGGAGCGGGAGATCGGCCCGACTTGCTGCTGGGCGTCACCTGTTCCGGCGTTTTCGTCGTCACGGCGTTAGCCGGCGGGTTGTGCGCGTCGCTGCTGTTTCGGCAGACGGCGGCGGCGCTCTGGTTCGCGATTCTGCCGCCCATCGCGCTCCTCGTTTTGACCGCAAGACTGTGGGAAACCTGGTCCGCCTCCGAGGCGGTCGCGGGCATCGGCGGGTTGCTCCTGGCGTATTCCGCGGGCGCCTACCTCTGGGCGCGGCGGCTGTTTTTGACGGCGCAGGATGTCGCCTGGACGGGCGGGACCGTCGCGCTGCCGGCGTGGCTGGAATTTGGCCGGCGGACCGCTCCGCCGTCGGGGTCGCGCCGGCGCCGGGCCGTGGCCGCCCTCTGGCGCAAAGAGTTCCAGTTGCATCAGGGAAGCCTGGTCATCGGCGCCGGGATGTTCGCGCTGCACCTCGCGGTCGTACTGACTCGGAAAGCGATGGCGCCCGACATTCGCGATTACGGGATGCTCGAATCCGTGCTTGATGGCTGGTGGGGACTGTGGCTTTTTCTGCCATTCCTGGTGGGGGCCGCCGCCGTGGCGGAGGAACGCAAATATGGCACGCTGGAGAGCCAGTTGGTCTTGCCGGCCTCGCGCCGACTCCAATTCACGGTGAAACTCGCGGTGGCGCTGCTGTTGGGAATGTTCCTCGGCGGGCTGATGCCGTGGGCGGCGGAATGGCTCGGCGGGCTAAACGTTACGCCCGGCTTCGCGCTCGACGGCACGTTTTGGGAGCGCGCGCTGCTCCTGATGCTGGTCGCGGCGGCCATGACCGGCACGGCGTTTTACGCCTCGACGCTCACGCGCAATCTGATTCAGGCGCTCGGCGCGACCGCGATCATTGGCCCGGTCCTGGCGATCACCATAACGTTAACCCTTCAGCTCGGCGTCAATACGCGTTGGCCGCCGCCCTGGGGAATTCCGTGCGCGGCGTACCTCCTCGTGCCCCTGGGCCTGTGGGCGGTCGCGTCGCTCGCCTACCGGAACTACCAGCGAGCGCTGGTCGATGATAACCTCCGATTCCGTAACCTGCTCACTATCGTTGGGGCCTTCGGCGTCACCATCGCGGTCACCGAGACGCTTTACCAACGACCGTGGGAACTTTTGATGACGCTGGAGCCGCCGCACGGCCCGGCTCAGCTCGCCGGTCCGGTTCGGCCGCGAATTTGCGGGGTCATATTCGGCCGGGTTTTGGTCTTGCTGCCCGATGGCCGAATTTGGGAGGGCGAATGGCATGACCCCGCCGAGTTTTTCCCTTCGCCCGGTGGAAACGCCCCGATTGTGACGCCCACCACCCGGCCGAGCGGCGTCTTTATCGGCGGCTCGAATTGGGTGGCTCTGGCCAGCTCCGGCATTCATGCCATCGGTCTTCAGTCCGACGGCTCCCTCTGGAGATTTGCTTACCCCCGCGTCGGCAATCCCTGGACCTGGCGAAGAATCGCGAGCGCCTCCACGCCCGAGCGCCTTTCGGCTGATTCAGATTGGCAAGCGATCGCCGCCACGCGCGTGAACCTACTCGCGCTCAAACGCGACGGCACGCTCTGGGGCTTTGACGCGTCTTCGACGGTCCCGACGGCGACGGGCCGCATCGGCCAAGACGCGACCTGGACGGCCATCTTCGGGCCGACCACGCCGAACGGATCGGATGACCGGTTCTTTGCGATCAAAAATGACCTCACCGTTTGGCGCTGGCGCCGAGTCTCGCCGTCAAACAACCGACGGCAGCTTGTCTGGCAGGCTCAACGGGTGGACCGCGACGCGGGAGGGGGTGGTTACCTCGCGTTTTCTTCGTCGTGGCGATTCGATGCGGCTCTGCGGCGAGACGGCTCCCTGTGGGTGAGTGAAGCCAATCGCCCGGGTGTGCGCGTTCCGGAGGTCGATGAAGTCAAGCGCGGCCGCCTCTTCGACGCCGCGGATTGGGCCGATTTCGCCGCGGATGACTTCTGGCTGATCGGCGTCAAGAAAAACGGAAGGCTTTTCTTGGGTGACACTACCGACGCTTGGTGGACGAAATCCCTGCGGCAGCCCAGCAAGTACTCCGACTGGATCGCGGTCGGCGAAGGGACGTGGAACCAACACGCCTCGCTGGCGGCCGACGGAACCTTAAGCGTGTGGGGCGAACCGCTCGGGACGCCCCGCCTCTTCGGCCCGACCCGCCGGCCACGGTTCAGTTTGAACATTTTCGCGGACGCCAAGGCGGTGGAGTAAGCGGATAAACCAGAGGCCGAATCGGTTCGTTTGACGCCGGGTCAGCGGTGGATCTTGCCCGCGGCGACCTCGCGACCAGCCCAAACGAGCGGCCGCTGTCACCTGCGCGGCACAATCTTCGGAGAAAGCAACAGCCAGCGACTTCCGGCGCCGGGACCAGGCGGGCCGCGTTGTTCCAGCAGCAGGCCCCCACCATCCGCGACGGTGGCGCGGAAGTCGGGGAACGGGTAAACGCGGGCGACGGTCGTTGCCTCGGGAAGATGCGCGATTGGCTCGGTGAGCGTCGCGTGCGCCCAGAGGCGGACCCTGCCAAACGCGCGTTTCGAGAGCGCGCTCAGTTTAAGCGTGGTTAGCGGCTTGCCGAAACTAATCCCGACGCCTAGCTCCATTCCGATGGCATTGAATTCATCATCAAGTCCGATTGGCCCGAACGAGAGGTGTTGTTTCTTGTCGAGCCATTCCGCCCATGATCTGAGCGCGATCATTTGGGGAGGCGTGAGAATCCACGCGCGCATTCCGTCGTCGGTGGCCGCCGCGGCGTCGCCCAAACCCAGCTCGGCCGCCGGTGACAGGTCGAAGACATCGAGCGCGAGCTCAATCGAAGTCAACCGATCGGGGCCGAGAACGCGATACCGCATCTCTTCCCACCACCCTTCCAGCCGATTCCGGAGCGCATAATAATTTCCTCGACTCTGCAGCGCGGCAATTTCGCTCGGCGACAGCCACGCAAATCGTGAATCGAAATGGACCGCGTACCCGACCAAAAACCCGCCGACTAATACCAACGCCACCACCGTGGCCAAGACGCCCCGTCTGACTCGGCCCCGCCCTCGCTTCGTCGCCGAGGCGTCGGTCGCGTTGGGTTCGTGATTCATTTCGAGTGACCGCGTGGTGGTCCGTGAATTGATTTCCCCGCTTCCGTTTCGAGCCTCATGACACAAGCGCCGTCGCTCCGCGACCAGCGCGTCCGAGCCAGCATCCGACCGGACTCTACCGTCATTTGCGCCGTTTGGCACGCGGTTGGCAAGCCCCCAACGCGGGAATCAGCGTCTTCCCGAACGCGCCTCCGCTCGCTCGAGGTTCTTGAACGGCCTAGTCCGACGCCCAGGGTCGGCGGGGCTGAAAGCCCCCAATTGGATAGCTGAGCTGGAGCGAAGCGAAATCCCAGGAAATCAACCCCAATAACAGTTGTTGCGACCGGCAAGGTCGGGACCGATTCCGTCGGCCCCCAAAACAAATCGCCAAAAACCGCAACAACTTGAAGGCGCAGTGACCTCTCCGGGCGACGTCCCAATCCGCCGGCTGCTTATGTCGGCGCGACTCCCCTTGCTCGGCGTTATTGCAATTACCCAACTGATTCAGCGAAGCGTCGCGTGGTCGATATGCCGACCCTCTATTCACTTCGCGTTCGCCCGATATACTGACGGGGCGCAGCCGATCCATTTCTTGAAGAGTTTTGAGAAGACGAACGCGTCACGGTAGCCGACCGCGGCGGCGATCAGCGCGAGTTTGTCATCCGTTTTCTGGAGCAGTTCGGCGGCGCGTTGGACGCGGACATGCGTGACATGCTGCATCGGCGCGCGGCCCAACTCCCGCAGGCAGAGGCGCCGGAGGTGTTCCGGGCTGCAATGGGCGAGTTCGGCCAGCCGCGGGGCCGACCAGTCGGCGGCCAGGTCGGCCTCGACGCGCGACCAGACTTTGCCGAGGCGCTCGTTGACATGCCACGGCTTGGCGAGTCGTTGCGCCTCGCCGTGGATCAATTCGACCCAATGATGCATCAGGCGCGCCTCGCCCGGCCCGGCGCATTCGGCCTGCAACCCTCGCACGGCGGAAAAGAGAATCACCGGATCACACTGGGTTTTCACGGGAGAACCGGCGCTCACCACCGGCGTCGCCCCCACCGGCTCGGAATAGCGCACCCAGCAGAAATGCCAGCGCTTGCCGGGAACGGCGTGAAACGCGTTCGGCGCGCGCGGTGGCGCCAGACAGGCCATGCCCGGCCGGCAGGTCTGCCACCGGCCATCGAGCAGAATGCGTCCCTCGCCGGCGATGCAGACCAGGACGTAACTCCCGCCCGGTTGCAACCGAACCCGGCGGAACGGCGCCGGCGTCTCGATCCAGCCGACGTGCGCGATCCGGTGCAAGGCGAGGACGCCGCACTGTTCGGCCCGCAGGATCGATTCGGTCGTGCCGCGGTTGTTGAACGAAACGTCGCGCAGCGAGTGTTTTTCAGACATCTCGCGCTCGCGAAGGCGTTGGTACGAGGAACGTTTCACGCCGCGCCGCGTTTCAACGATGGGTATTTCTTAAGGGTCATTGGCGGTTACGTTGCCGCCGTCAGAGACCGCTCGCACGCCTAAAATGTCGTGAGCGGTGGCGGGTGCGAGCGCCGGCATAAGTGTGTTTTCGACATGCTTTGGTGCATTCCACCTATGGCAATTGGACGGGGACGGCGCTTTAATGCGGCCACACTTTAACCGATTACATTTATGCCCAACCCCTGGACTGGAAAAGGAAACCCCTATACCCGCAAGGAAGTCGTCGCCCGCTTGCGGGCCACCTTGAAAAAAGGGACGCCGATCATCGCCGCGGGCGCCGGCTCCGGCATCAGCGCGAAATTCATCGAGCGCGGCGGCGCCGATCTCATCATCATCTACAACTCCGGCCGCTTCCGCATGATGGGCCACGGCTCGACCTGCGGCCTCATGGCCTACGGCGACGCCAACGCCATCGCTATGGAAATCGGCGAATACGAAGTGCTGCCAGTCGTGCAGGAGATTCCCGTGGTCTGCGGCGTCCACGCCACCGATCCTCGCCGCCGCATGTGGCATTGGTTGGGCAAGGTGAAGGAGATGGGCTTTAGCGGCGTCAATAATTTTCCCACGCATACTATCGTGGACGGGCATTTTCGCGGCGTCCTCGAGGAAACCGGGATGAGCGTGCAAAAGGAGTTCGAGATGGTCGCGCTCGCCCGAAAGATGGACCTGTTCAGCATCGTTTATGTCGCGACGCCCGAGGAGGCGGTCAGCATGGCCAAGTCCGGCGCCGACGCGATCATCGCGCACGTCGGCACGACGGTGGGCGGCAGCATCGGGGTCAAGAAAGCGGTCGTCACCTGGGATCACGCCATCAAGGTCACGCAAGAGATCGTCGATGCCGCGCGCGGGGTGCGGAAGGATATTTTCACCCTGACCCACGGCGGCCCGATCAATAGTCCGAAGGACGTCGAGCACATTCTCAGCAAAACGACCGCGGATGGCTTCGTCGGCGCCAGCAGCCTTGAGCGCATGGCGGTCGAGGAATCGCTGACCAATCTCACCCGTGAGTTCAAAGGCGTGACGGTGCCCCGCCGCGCGAAAGCCAGCCGCTGACGGTCCCACGAGCCGCCCCAAATCACCCCATGAAAAAGAGCCTATTGTTCGCCCTGCTCCTTGCTTCCGCGTGTCTCACGCAGGCGGCGCCAATCAAAGTCGCGCTGGTTTCGGACAGCGACGCGTTGCGCGCCGCCCTCGTGAAAAGCGGCGTCCAAGTGGTCGCCCTCGACGCTTTGGACACCGCCGACGTGCTGGCGCTGCAAAGCACGGACCTGAAGCCTTTGCCGGGTTTGGAACGCGCGGCGGTCGAGGCGTTCGTGAAACGGGGCGGCGGGGTGGTGATCGTGGGCGGCGCGATCGACGCGGGCGACTGGCTCAAGCCAATCGCGGGCGGCGCCTGGACGGCGCAGAGCCGCGAGTTCAACAGCAAAATGATGCTCTTCGCGCTGACCGACGCGCACCCGATCACCCGTTCGGCGACGCCGTTCGATATCGACGACGAGACCGTCTATGATCTTGATCTGGACCCGCGCGTCAACGTGCTCGCGTCGGCGTTCACACCGAAGATCACGAACGGCCGGGTCGAGCAGCGGTCGTCCGAAAAGCTCGACCGCGCCAACGTCTATGATCTGCAGCCGCAGATGTGGACCTTCGAGGCGGCGGACAAGCATCGCGCCTTCGTGCTTTTGCCGGGGCAACCGGACACGCTGAAACACGCGAGCATCCGTTCGTTCATCCTGCGCGGCGTCGCCTGGGCCGCCCGCCGCGAGAATCTCGACGAGTTGTGCGCCCCGGAGGATTTGGCGTCGTTGCGCTATCCCCAAGGCGGCGCCCGCACGGCGACGGAGACGATGAAGTCGTTCGAAATGCAACCCGGCTTCAAGGCGTCCGTGATCGCCAGCGAGCCACTCATCACCAAGCCCATCGCGATGCAATGGGACGCGCGCGGCCGGCTTTGGATCGCGGAAACGCCCGAGTATCCCAACGGCCGCCGTCCGATGGTCGCCACCCCGTGGAAGGAAACCGGCGCGCTCGTGCCCGGCAAATACGATCGGCCCGCGACCGACCGCATCAGCATCCTCAGCGACCCCGACGTCGGCGGGCAATTCACGAAGAAGACGGTGTTTTACGAGGGGCTGGAATTGGTGACCGGATTTTGCGTTTACGGGGACGGCGTAATCGCCGTGCATCAACCGGACATCGTGTTCATCCACGGCGAGGGCGCCGCGCGGCGCGTCGAACGCCTTTACGGCGGCTTCACCCCGGGCGACACGCATTTCGTCGCCAACCATTTCATCGTCGCGCCGGACGGCTGGATTTACGCGGACACCGGCAGCGGGCCGAGCGTGCAATCGGTCGCCCATCCCGAGGTGAAGGCCCGGCTCAGCTCGGGGTTGTTCCGCTTCAAGGCGGACGGGTCGGCCATCGAGCAAGTTTCGTCGAAAGGCGGCAACAGCTTCGGCGCCGATGTGACGAGCGATGGCGAACTCTTTTTCGGCCAGGCCACCACCGGCAATCCCGTGCAGCACGTCGTGTTGCCTGAATGGATTCTGAACCAGAGCAAAGTCGGCAGCCTCTCCGGCGCTGAGAGCGTCATCAAACAGCGCAAAGTCGCGCGGCTCGACCTGCCGGACCGCGCGCCGTTCATGCAGATCGACGTCGTGGGCGGCTATAGTTCGGCCTGCGCGAGCACGGTGTACGAAGCCGGCGCGTGGCCCGCTGAATGGAACTACGGCGTCTTCTGCACCGAGCCAATCCTCGACATCATCCATTTCGAGAAGCTCGTGCCGAAAGGCGCGACCTTTACCGGCAACATGGTCCGCACGGACGCCGAATGGCTGCGCGCGCGCGATTTCTGGTTCTTCCCCGTCGATGTCGAGTTCGGCCCGGACGGCGCGATGTACGTCCTCGATTTCTATTGCCCCATCGTCGCCCATAACGACACGCGCGGGCCGCAACACAGCCGTTCCGGCGCGAGCGTCCGCCCCGATCGCGACCATTATTTCGGCCGCATTTATCGCATTCAACACGACGCGGCCACGCCGCTCGAACGACTCGACCTGACCCAGGCCGACGCGCCGACGCTCGTCAAAACGTTCACGCATCCCAACAGACTCACCCGTTTCACCGCGCACCGGCTGCTGATGGACCGCGCGGACGCGCCGAGCGTGATTCCGCAACTCACCGCGATGGCTGAAGGCGAGAGTTTCGTCCCGGCGCGCATCCTGGCGCTCTGGGCGCTCGAACGCCTCGGCCAGCTCGAACCACGCACGCTCGAGGCCGCGTTGAAAAGCGACAGCGCCGGCGTGCGCAAATCCGCGCTGCTGATGGTCGAAGCCCTCGGCCCGAAAAACACGGTCGAGATCGCCCCGCTTATGAGCGACCCGGACGCGCGCGTGCGGCTTACCGCGTTGCGCGCGCTCGCCTCCAGTCCCTTGACGGCGGAATCCGCCGCGAAGCTCCTCGCGATGCTGCCGACGCTCGACGACGCCTGGTCGCGGAGCGCGGCCGTCGCCGCCGCTTCGTCCAATCCGGGCGCGTTGCTCCAGGCGGCGCTGGCGGCGCCGGGAACGCCGAACGCTTCCCTCCTCGAGCTGGCTACTTCCCTCGCCACGACGATCACCGAGAAAAAGGATGGCGCCGCCCTCGCAAGCGTCATCATTGCCGCCGCCGCCGCTCCGGCGAACGCCGCCCCGATCGCCCGCGCGGTCCTCGAAGCCGCAGGCGCGGCTCCGCCCGCCGCGCCCGTGAATCGGGCGGGCCTCGACGACGCGTTGAGAACGCTGTTAACCTCCGCTGACCGGACGCTATCCGTCGCCGCTCTGCCGCTCGCCGTCGGTTGGGCCGCGGCGCCGCTGAATTCAGTCATCTCGCAACGCGTTGATGATTTGCTCGCGCTCACCGCCGACGCCCAACAGACTGATGACGCTCGCGCCGCGGCGGTGCGGTCCCTGATCCGCTCGCGCGGCGCCAACCCGCGAATCGTCGCCTCCGTCATCGCCTTGCTGAAGACCCCGCTCAGCGACCCGCTGCTGCTCGACGTCATCGCGGCGCTGGCTTCGACCGGCGACCCTTCGCTCGGCCAGGCGCTTGCGAGCGTCCTGCCGAATCTCTCCCCAATCGGCCAGAACGCCGCCTTCGAAGCGCTCGTCCGCCGCGTCGCCTGGGCCAACGCCGTCCTCGACGCGTTGCAGGCGAAAACGTTGAAACCCACCACTCTCGGGTCGGTCCGCATGAGCAAGCTGCGGTTGCATTCCGACCCGGCGACCGCGAAACGCGCGCGTGAAGTCATCGACGAAATCGGCGCGGGATCGAACCCGGTCAAGGACGAGATCATCGCCAAGCTGCTGCCCGAGGTTGAGAGCAAAACGGGAGACCCGGTGAAGGGCAAGGCCGCGTTCCAGGTCACCTGCGCGATCTGCCATAAGTTCAACGGCGAAGGCAAGGAAGTCGGCCCCGTGCTCGACGGGATTGGCGTGCATGGCACGCACGAGTTGTTGATTCACATCATCGATCCGAGCCGCGTCGTCGATAACGAGCACCGCACCTGGAACATCGCGCTGAAAGACGGCACGTTCGCGACCGGCATCATCGCGCGCGAGAACAACCGCTCGCTCACGCTGCGCCTCGGCGGGGGCGTCGAGCAGGAAATCAGCATCGCCGACCTGAAGTCGCGCGAGGAGACCGGGCTTTCGCTGATGCCGGAAGGCTTCGAGGCCTTGGGCGCGGACGGCCTGCGCGACATCCTCGCCTATCTCAGCGCCGGCAGCGCTAAATTCCGCGCGGTCAATCTCGGGCGCGCGTTCACCACCGACACCGGCGCCGGCCTCTATCAATCCCGCGAGCAAAAGGCCGACACCGTGCAACCGGTGAAATACGGCATCAACATCGTTGAAGGCGTGCCTTTTTCGTTGCCGGATCCGAGCACGACGCCGGTCGGCGGCAACGTCATCGTTTTGAAGAGCGGCGACGCCGGAACCTACTCGAGCACGCTCCCGCAACGCGTCGAAATCCCCGTCGGGTTCGCCGCGGGCAATCTGCATTTTCTGGGCGGCGTCGCCGGTTGGGGCGGCGGTCCCGACCTGCGCGTGCCGGCGATGAAGGTCACGATTGAACACGCCAACGGCCAGCGGCAAGTCGAGGAGCTTTACACCGGCGACGTGTTCATCGATTACGTCAGCAGCGAAGACGTGCCCGGTTCCAAGCGCGTCAATGGCGTCACGAAAACGTACCATGTCCGCTACTTCTCGCTTCCCGTCAACGACCCTTCGCCGATCAAATCGATCGCGCTCGAAAGTTACAAGAACGGCATCGCGCCGACCACGCTTGCCATCACCGCCGACACCGACGCGCCGAAGCCGCGCCGCAAATACACGCTGACGCAAGCCGCGCCGAAGCCCGCGGAAACGTTTCCGAAAAGCGGTGAGACCCTGCCCGCGCAGGCGGCGCCCGGCTTGGTTCGCGCGCTCCTGATCGGCGGCGGCAGTTCCCACGACTTCGAGCGCTACTTCCATCAAGCGGACAGCGCCACGTTGAAGGCGGCGAAAATCGCCGTGGCTTACACGAGCAATCTCGAGGAAGCCCTGGCGCTGATGCCAAACGCCGACGTCATCGTTCTCAGCGCGAATCACGCGCAGTTCGGCGCGCCGGCGTTTCAACAAGCCCTCAACGCCTTCGCCGACGCCGGAAAAGGCCTCGTCATCGTCCACGCCGGCGCCTGGTATAACTGGCCCGCCTCGACCGGCTACAACCAGCGCTTCCTGGGCGGCGGCGCGAAGAGCCACGGCCGCGGCGAGTTCACCGTTTTCAACAAACAACCGGCGCATCCCGTCATGCAAGGCGTGCCCGCCGACTTCAAGATCATCGACGAACATTACCGGATCATCCTCGAAGGCCCGACGCCGGTCGAAGTCCTGGCCGAGACCGACGTCGAGCCGCAAAGCAAGAAAACCTATCCCTCCGTCTGGGTCGTCAAAGACCCGAAAACCCGCATCGTCGGCATCGCCCTCGGCCACGCGGACGAAGCGCACTCGAACCCAGCCTATCAGAAAATCCTCATCAACTCCGTGCGCTGGGTGGCGCTGAGGCCGTAGGTCACGCGAGGACGAAGTGAACCCGGAGATCTGGTTCCGAAATGGAAAGGGATGACGCCCGGAATCGGACACGCGTTGGGGGCGATGCTTTGCTTTGGCGTGGGCGACTTGGTGTATAAGCGCGGCGCCGCCGCCGGCGCGCCCGCGCATCAATTCCTGATGGTCCAGGCGTGGTTTTTCGCGCCGCTGGTACTGCTTTACGCCTGGCTGAGCGGCTCGCTGCGGTTCTCTCCCGGAACGGGCTGGGGCGGGCTGGCCGGACTTTTCATCTTCGTCGGTTTTTACAACTTCGCGCGCAGCCTCAAGTCCGGCTCGATCAGCGTTAACGCGCCGGTGTTCCGTTTGAGCTTCACCGTCACCGTCGCGCTGGCCGTGCTGCTGCTCGGCGAACCGCTGACCGCGGGCAAGATCGCCGGCCTCGCGCTCGCGCTGTTCGCGGTGTGGCTCCTGCTCGGCGCGCCGCCCGCGGGAGCCGCCGGCGCCCGGGGCGCGACCCGATCCTCGCTCACGCGCGTGCTCGTCGCCACCGTCTCCGTGGGGTTCGGCAATTTCATCTATAAGCTCGGCTTGCTGGCGGGCGCGGCGCCGGCTTCCCTGGTCGTCGCGCAATCCGCCGTGGTCATCACGCTCGCCACGGCGTTCGCCGGCGTGGTGGACCGCGGCATCCGCCCCGCGCGCGCCACGCTGCGCTACGCCCCGGTCGCGGCGGTCGTGCTCGCCGGCGGGTTTTCGTTCCTGGTCGAGGGCTTGGCGCGGGGAAACGCGAGTGTCGTGGTTCCCATCGCGCAGATGGGCTTCGTCGTCACCGCCCTGCTCGGGTTGCTTTTTCTCCATGAGCCGTCCACCGCCCGGAAAGGAGTGGGGCTGATCGCCGCCCTCGCCGCGATCGTCAGCCTGGCGCGCGGGTAAGGATCTGAATTCAATAGCATATCATACCGCACAAATGTCGGTCACCCCGCCCGTGAGCCACGATTCGGAAAATCAAGCGCCGCGAACCCAGACGGACTCCTTTGCTCGCGACCAGGCGCGTCACGCGGTCCCCTGGCGTCAAGTCCTCGACGTATCGGCGCGGCTCAAGTTTGAGCCGCACGACATCGCCGCGCACCTGGACGCGCGGGGACATTACGCGGTCGAGTTGGATCACGAGTTTCCGCTGCTGGTGAAACTCTTTCGCTACACTTCGCGCCGGCACACGCGGGGCGCGACCTGGCACGAACGGCTCGAGTTATTCATTCCCCTCGACGGTCCGGCGCGTTTCCGCATGGGCGAGCAGGAGGTCGAGTTGGAGCGGGGCGACCTGTTGGTGGTGGACAAT
>CAZFVY010000034.1:0-22860 GCA_964522665.1 uncultured Verrucomicrobiota bacterium
CGTCGAAGCCGAGAGCGCCTACCGCGATCTCGACGCGACCAGCGCCAACGGCATCCAATACGTCCGCGATAACCTCTGCTTCCCCATCGCCGCTGGTTCGTTCGAAGAGGGCATGGGAGCGTAAGACTTCGCCGTGCGTTAACCAATGCGGCCGGCTGGCCTCCGAGCAGCCCGGCTTTGGCTCATTTGGATGACTGTTGCCGCGGAGTGGCTCGCCGGGTTCGGGGGGCGTTAGGCTGCCCGCTTCTGAGCCGCGTCAAGGCTTCTGCGTCGGTGAACGACTCTCAATCTCCTTCTGGTACTGCGCCGCTTCACCCTCTTTACCATGGTCTTTGGCGAGCGCCAGCGCCAACTGGTAAACGGTCAATAAATCGGGATAGTCGGGAAAGGTCCGCAGGAACTGCCGATAAAGCTCGAGCGCCTCTTCATCCCGATGAAAGGTCGTCAACAGCCGCGCCACTCCCAGCGTCACGCGAACCCGCTGTTGCGGCGTCGGGTTGAGCGCGAGGGCCGGTATATAGGAATCGATCGCGTCCGCGATTTTGCCGCGCGAGTAATAAAGGTCGCCCAGCTTCTCCTGCAATACCGCGCTTTCCTTGGTCAGCGGTTCGGCTTCCAGATAATCGATCAGTTTTTGCGGCGCCACGCCCGTGGCCAGATTCAGACCGACGACCCGGGCGTACGACCATTCGAGCAATTTGCTTTTCCGATGGCGCAACTCCTCGTGCAGCAACGGCGGGCTTTTCTTGAACGGGTGATAAAGCGGATCGCCGATCACGGTCGTTTGCCATGAAAGCCAGGCCTGGGACGCGTACGCCGCCTCGCCAAAACTAAATCCAAAGAACAGAATTCGACCAAAGAACGACTCCAAATCGGGCGTGCCGTCCAGATAAGGCTCGGCCACGCTCCCCATCGTCGCCGTGGCGCCCTTGGCCAATAGCGGCCCGACCCAGAACTGGTTAGGCGTGCGAATCGCGCTGGCGCTAAAGGAGTACAGGTGGTACGCGATCGCCCCGGGCATAAACTCGACCACCGGCCGCGTGAAGGGACCCGAAACCTGCCCGTCGTACCAACCGGCGTAAAACGCGATCTGACTCATCGGATAGGACGCCGAAAACGTTTCCGGCTTCTCATCCAAAACCGTCTCGAAGCCCATCCGCCGGGTGTATTGCGCGGCGGCGCGAATCCAGTCGTCGCCCATCTTGTAAGGTCCGTTGGTCAGGCCGCGCGCGTCGAAATAGGCGCGTCCCCACAGCCCCTCGTCTTCCGCTTGCATTGCCTTGTCCACTAACCCGCGCGCGATCTCCGCCGTCGGCCCGTCGAGGCGGCTCACGATCAGAATCCCGTTAGTCGGCTGGAGAAACGCGGCGTTCGTGATCCGGTAAAACGGACTCGGGATAGGCCCGGTCCAGAATTGCTTGACGTTGCTGCGCGGAAGAAGCGCCAAGTCGCTGTCCACCGCCGCCTCGTTTCGGCGAAGTTCCACCTGAATTTTCTCCCGCCCTTCCTCCGCCAAATTCGGGTCCTCCAGAATATGCGCGGGCACGCCGTAACTTAACACGGCGTAACGCACCTTCGATTCCTCGAGCGGGCCACTCGCGTCGTTCCCTTTTCCGCCTGCTGCGGCGCCCGGCCCCGCGGCAAAACGGAACAACTTCCGCGCCTGCAGCTCCCGGAGAAGCGGCTGTTGGAGCCCGGTCGTGAATTCGGCGCGAGTCATCGACTCGGTCACGGGCAGGTCAAAGCCGAAGATTTGATTGGTGGGGACCTGGCGTCGCTCCGAGTAATGGTCCGCCACGTCCTTGGATTCGGGCATCCTTGAATTGTACACCACGATTACCGATTCCCCCGACTCGGCCCCGGACCACGCCGGCCATGCCAAAAGCGCCAGCAAGACCGGACCCCAACCGAGCGCGCCCAGGCGCCGCAGAAATCCGCTGTTCAACCGCTGTTCACTCATGCTTCAAATTCAACCTTTAATCCGTCGTACGCCAGTTGCACTCCCGGCGGCAGGTCCGCCTGGTCGAGATCATGATCGTAGTCGTGCGTTAAATGCGTCAGGAAGGTCCGGCCGGCGCCAATCCGGCGCGCGGTAGTAAGCGCTTCGTCCAGCGACATGTGGGTGGGATGCGGCGAACGCCGCAACGCGTCCAGCACCGCGACCTCGACGCCGCGCGCCTGCTCGACGACCGCCGCCGGGACCTCTTTGCAGTCGCTCAGATAAATGAGCCGCCGGCGCCCGCCTTGGACGAAGAGATACCCGTTGGTCGTGATCTTGCCATGCGGCAACGCGAACGGTGTGATCTGGAGGTCGTTGAATTCGAACGGCCCGGTCACAATCCGAGGGTCAGGCACAAAATAGCCGGGCGAATGCGGACCGTCATGGAACGCGTAGAGAAATACCCGCCGCAGATCCGTCATCGTCGCTTCACTGGCGTAAATGGGGAGCGCCTTCCCGCCGCGCAGATCACAGAAACGCCGGCAGTCGTCCAAGCCCATGATATGGTCGGCGTGCGCATGGGTGAAGATCACCGCGTCCAGCCAGCGGATGTTCTCCCGCAATATCTGGGTCCGAAAATCGGGCGTGGTGTCCACCACGATTTTCGCCTGGTCGGTCGCGATGTAAATCGACGGCCGCGTCCGGTGGTTTTTGGGATTGGCGAGGAATTCCGGCGGATAGTCTTTGGCGATCAGCGGCACGCCCTGGGAAGTGCCCGAGCCTAGGAAAGTAAACGTGAAGCCCATGCTGGCGCCGATTCAGTCAAAGTCATAATTTCTTTTGCCGAACCTTACCATAAACGCCAGATTCAGCGAGAACGAATTTACGCGATGCTAAACTCACTGCGTATCAAAAACCTGGCGCTGGTCACCGACCTCTCGGTCGAGCTGGAGCCGGGCTACAACGCGATCACCGGTGAAACCGGCGCCGGCAAATCGGTTCTGCTCGGCGCGCTCAATCTGGTTCTCGGTGAACGCGCGGACCGCGCTCTCCTGCGCAGCGGCTGTGACCAGTGCCTGGTCGAAGCCGTGTTTGACGTCACCCGTTTGCGCGCCCCGCTCCGCGATTTTCTCGACGAGAACGGCCTCGAGCCGTGCGAGGCGGGACAACTTATTCTCAAACGCGCTTTCACCGCCGCCGGGACCAATCGCCAGTTCATCAACGGCACGCCCACCACCCTGACCGCGCTGGCCACCGTCGGACGCTGGCTCGTGGACATGCACGGCCCCCACGATCATCAATCGTTGCTCCAACCGGCCCAACAAATCACGCTGCTCGACGCGTTCGGCGGCCTCGACGCGACGCGCGACGCCTTCACCGAGCTGGTCCGCCAACGCGCCGGCGCCGAGGGCGAAAAAACCGCGCTCGTTGTGGACGAACGCGAATACTCGCGCCAGCTCGACCTGTTGCGCTTCCAGGTCAACGAGATCCATCAGGCGAAATTGGACGCCGCCGAGGAATCGCGCTTGGAAGCCGATTACCGCCGCGCCACCAACGCCGCCCAATTGCTGGCCGCCTGCCAGTCGGCGCTGGCCACCCTCAATGACGACGAATCATCCCTGCTCGTTCGCGCCAACGCCCTCGGCCGGACGCTGCAGGAACTCCAACGCCTCGACGCCACCGCGGCGCCCCTCACCGAATCGCACGCGCAAGCCGTCGGCGCCTGGCGCGAGCTGCTTCAGGAATTGTCGCGCTACGCCGACCGCGTGGAGGTCGATCCCGCCCGCCTCGGAGAACTCGAGGAACGCATCAATTTAGTCCAGTCGCTAAAACGCAAATACGGCGCCACGGTCGCCGACGTGATCACTTTCGGCGACGAAGCGCGCCGGAAATTGGAGGACTTGGAAGGCCGCGAGGCCGCGCTGGCGCGAATCGACGCCAAACTGAAGAAATTGGACGCCGAAATCGCGCGCGCCGGACGCGAGTTGTCCGACCGTCGCCGCGCCGCCGTCCCCGGCTTGCGCAAAAAGGTGAACGAGCAACTCCGTGACCTCGGTTTCAAGCAGAGCCAATTCGACGTCGAGATCACGGCGGCGCCATCCGAA
Organism: uncultured Verrucomicrobiota bacterium; assembly: GCA_964522665.1. Lineage (GTDB taxonomy): Bacteria > Verrucomicrobiota > Verrucomicrobiia > Limisphaerales > CAZFVY01 > CAZFVY01. The sequence goes on from CAZFVY010000034.1 coordinate 4,045, forward strand.
CCGGGGCGAGCGCCCGGCCTGTCCGGCCTCGACCGCGTGGAATTCCAGTTTTCACCGAATCCCGGCGAGCCACCACGCCCTTTGCGAGCCATCGCCTCTTCCGGCGAACTCGCGCGCGTCATGCTGGCGCTCAAGACCGTGCTCGCGGCCGAAGACCAGATTCCGGTCTCCATTTTCGATGAAGTGGACGCCAACGTCGGCGGCGAAACCGCGAATGCGGTGGGCGAAAAGATGCGCCAGCTCGGCGCGCGCCGGCAGGTGATCTGCATCACCCATCTGGCGCCGGTCGCCGCCCGCGCGGCGGCGCACTATCGGGTGACCAAGGAAGTCAAAGACGGCCGCACGCTCACCGAGATTCAACGCCTGGATAAGTCAGAGCGGGTGGAGGAATTGGCGCGCATGTTGGGCGGGCAGACCGAAATTGCCCGGCGCCACGCCGCCGCGCTGCTGGCGGACTGAACTCCGGCCCGCCAGTTAAAGCTCATCTTCCCGTTCCGCGTAAAACAGCCGGTGCGCCCGCTCGTAGTCGGCCTCCGGCACCCGCACCTCGGCGGGGCGGCTCAGGTCACCGTCGTCGGGTAGCTCGGGGTCCACGAAGGTTTGCGTGGCGATGATGCCGTGCTTCTCGAGCATGACCACCAGCATCTCGGCGTTCACCACCGGCCCGGTATAAAACAGTTTCACGCGGACGCTCCGTCTATTCGGTTCCGGCGACCAACGGGTCGAGCGTCCGTTTGGCGATCAGCAAACCGGTTTCTTCCAGATTCTGTCCCGCCTGGCGATCCACCCCCGCGGACTTCACGTCCTCGGGCTGCGGTCGGCCGTGGTCTCGATACACTGGATCATGCCAGCCTTCGATGTCCAGGTCTGAATCATATCCGGCCCGCAGCAAAGCGTGCACAATCTGCGCCCAATTCGATTGTCCCAATCCCACCATGCGGTGCTCGGCCACGCCGGGATGGCAAATCCCGTAACGCTCGAGCCGCGCGCGGTCGATGAAGGCGTCCTTGGCGTGGACGTGAAAGATGCGGGAACCGAATTTTTGAATGTTCTGCAGCGGGTCGATGAACTGACAAATCAAATGGCTGGCGTCCCATTCCAAGCCGAGGTTGTCGCAACGAGTCGCGTCGAACAAACGCTCCCACATCGCCGGCTGGGCCAGCATGTTGTACCCCATGATGGGCAAATGATAGGCGCACTGCGGGCAATGCTCGAACGCGATGCGGACGCCACGATCCGCCGCGACTTTCGCGATCGGCTCCCAAAACGCGAGCAATTGCGGTAAATACTGCTCGAACGGCCGGTAAACCAGATTGCCGCCCCGCTCGTTCAGCGTGGTTTCAATGACCGCGCCCGGAAACCCAGCCACCGTGCGGGTTCCGATATGGGCCGCCACCTCGATGGCGCGCAAGAAAGTCGCCCGGGCGGCGTCCGTCTGCCGTGGATCAAGGGGATTTCGGTAGAGCGCGGCCACGGCTGAGACGCGCAGGTTTCGCTCCCGGCACTCCCCTGCCACTCGCTCCGCGAAGGGTTTCCAGTCCGCTTGCTCAGGACCAGCCGGACTGTCCGCAAACCGAACCCATTCAATCGCGCCGAATCCGAGCCGGGCGGCCCACTCTAGGCGCACGGTCTCCGGGGTCGTTAATATTCCCACTCTCATGCGAACCGGCGCCGCGGGAAGTGGCCCGTCACGCCGCGCGGCTTATCGGCGCCGACGCCGGGTTGGGCCGAAAAAGTAACCACCGCTCAGCCGCACCCCGCGCATCTTGCGTTCGTGCGGCGCCGGCTGACCTGGTTTGCCTTCCTCGAAGATCGCGGTGTATTGGTAATTGAAATTCTCAAGCTTGATCCGCTCGATCGGCCTCCCGATGAACCGTTCGATGGCCAGCACATGCTGCGAATCCTCCGCCACCATGATCGTAAACGCGTCACCGCTGGCCTCCGCGCGCCCGGTGCGCCCGATGCGATGGACGTAATCCTCAGGATGTTGCGGCACGTCGAAGTTGATCACATGACTGACGTTCGCGATGTCCAATCCGCGCGCCGCGATGTCGGTCGCCACCAGCACTTCCGAGCGTCCGTCGCGAAAATTCTTCAAGGCCTGCTCGCGCTCCCGTTGCGTCCGATTTGAATGCAAGATCGCCACCGCATGGTTGTTCTTGCGCAGCATCGCCCCGATCCGATCCGCGCGATTCTTGGTGCGGCAAAAGACGATCACGGAGTCGTATTTGACCCGCTCCAACAACTCGCGCAACAGGTCGGATTTCTGCATTTCCGCGACCGGATAAATGACGTGCTTGACCGTGTCGGCCGGCTGGCGGCGCGCGCCGATTTCGATGATCTCCGGCGACCGCATCGCCCATTTGATCAGCGTCTCGATCTCGGGCGGGACCGTCGCCGAAAACAGCGATGTATGGCGGTTCCGCGGGCAACGCTCGACGATCCGCTTTACGTCGGGCAGAAAACCCATGTCCAGCATCCGGTCGGCCTCGTCGAGGACCAGGTACTTGACTTGATCCAGTTTGCAGTTTCCCTGCTGCAGATGGTCCAGCAGCCGTCCGGGCGTCGCGACCAGGATATCCACGCCGGACCGCAGGGCTTCGTTTTGCTTGCCGTAGCCGACGCCGCCATACATGACGGCAACCCGCAGGTCGGTGAAGCGCGCAAAATCACGTACCGCGGTTTCAACTTGGGCGGCCAGCTCTCGCGTCGGTTCCAGGATCAGCACACGCGTCGCCGGAGCGCGCTGCCCCAATTGCGACAAAATTGGCAGCGCGAACGCCGCCGTCTTTCCCGTCCCCGTCTGCGCGCTGCCGATGACGTCCGTTCCCGCCATAATCAGCGGAATCGCCCGCAGTTGAATCGGCGTCGGTTCCGTATATCCCATTGCCTTAACCCCTTCCAGAATCGCTGGGGAAAGGCCAAAATTAGTAAAAGCCATAACGCATCCTATCGAATTTTCGCGTAAATAACTAGACATTTGTTCGCTGGCTGCTAAAGCGCGGCCACGCTCGCGCGAGCGCGCGAGAGAGGTTTCGGACAACTCAAGCGTCCAAAGCAGAGGGCGCGCGACGCGGCGCCCATGGCCCGGAACCGCCTCGAAACCCTGTTGCAACGTTCGAATCAATCTTCCAACATCGCCGCTGAAATGATCCACCGTTGTAATGTCACAAACCGGCTAACCCTCGCCCTGGCGCTGGCCGCGGCGCTCGTAGCCCTCGGTCACGCCCCGCTGCTCGGCGCGCAACTGGATGTCGGCCCGTTCGCGACTCCATTGCCCGAAGGCCAAGGGTTCGTCTGGGATGATCCGCGCGAGATTCATTGGGTGGTGGCGCGGTTCAAAGGGCCTCCGCCGCCACCGGAGCGCTTGCGCGTCGAATACTGGGGCAGCCGCTGGCCCCAACAGCATCTGCCGAAAGACCGCGAACCGGGTGGCGGCGACGTCGGCTGGATGGAGTTGGGCAATTGGTATAATGGCGGCTGGCGGGTCGCCGACACCACCGCTGAAGTCGAAGGCAACACGGTCACGTTTTCCTTCCGCCCCGTCAACGCGAAGGAGTTCCCCGGCGTCACGAACTATCCAGCGCGCTTTCGTCACACGCTGAAACTGCGGCTCGCCTCGGATCGACCCCTCGCGGACCTCGAGCAAGTTCAGGCGCTCACCGACTCCCGGTTGGCGGACGGCGCCTTCCGGTTCGCCGGGCGAAAGCCATTCACCGAACTGCCGCGCCTGGAAGTGTTCAACGGGCGGCTCGGATCCGTGGAGCGGACCGGCCCGTCAGAACTGCGAATCAAGCTGCAATTTGCGGTCAATTCCGACCCCAACACCTTCGACCGTACCCTGGTCACGTTCCATCAAGGTAAGGACACCTTTACGGCCAAATTTGATGACTTGTTGGACGGCCCGCTCCTGCTGCCAATGTATGGCGCGGTGGTCTTGCCCGAGAGCGACGCGCGTGACTACGCGACGGTGACCGCCGAGGCGCTGGCTCGCGGCCGGAAAACGCTTTATGACCAGGTGGCCGAACTGCCCGAACAATCGTGGCGCGACGCTTGGGACGGCATGCCGCCAAAGAAGTCGCGCATCTGCTTCATCCTCGGCCTGGACGGCGGGCGCCAGCGGTTTCGCCTCAACAGCGATGGCAGCGTCTATTTCCGATGGAACGACGAGTACATGGAACACGCGCCCGGTCAGGAAACGCCGCGATTGGCGCTCGAAAAGGCGCCGATCCATGTGCGGTTCGATCTGCCCATCGAGCCGACGGAACGCCACATCGAAGATGAAAGCCTGCCGATCTGCGAAACGTCCTGGGAGACCAACGGCGTCCAAATCCACGAGACGGCGTTCGCGACGATGCTGACCGGCTCGCAATTGACCGGACCGGTTCCGCCGGCGGACGCCTTCGCGGTCGCCTTGCTGCGTTTGACGCTCACAAATCCATCGAGCGCGCCGAAGACGTTCACGCTGCCGGTCACCTTTGACACCGGCTCGCCTGAACCATTGCGGATCGACCCCAATGGCCTCGTCTGGCGCGGCGAACAGCTCCGTGGCCAGATCACCGCCGACTCACCGATCGCGGCGCAAGTGGGCAAGGTCTATCCGTTCAGCTGGTCCCTGACGCCGGGCGCGACACGCGAACTGGTGGTCAAGGTACCGTTCGCCGTCCTGACCCGACCGGATGAGCAGGCGGCTTTGCAAAAGCTCGACTTCGAGCGCGAGCACGCCGCGGTGTCCGGCTATTGGCGCCGGCGGCTCGAGCCGAGCGCGCGGTTGATTACGCCCGAGCCGGTGTTGAACAACTTCTACCGCGCCGTCCCGAGCCATCTGCTGATTAATTGCGAGCGAGAGGTCAATGGAACCCGGCGCTTCGCCCGCGTGGGTTCGCTCAATTACGGCGCGTATGGCAACGAATCGTGCATGATGGTCGTCGATCTCGACCGCCGCGGGTATCACCGGGAGGCCGAGGAATGCCTCGACGCCTGGCTGCATTATCAGGGCACCGTCGGGCTGCCCGGTGATTTCGCCTCGACCAACGGGGTGCTTTACGGCGCGCACGGCTACGAATCGGGCGGTTACAACCAGCATCACGGTTGGATTCTTTGGATGCTCGCCGAGCATTACCGGTTCACTCGCGATGACGCCTGGCTCCGAACGGCCGCGCCCGGGATTCGCGCCGGAGCCGATTGGATCATCCGCGAAACGCGGCGCACCGCGCAGCGGCACGACCTCTCCCGCGGCCTGCTGCCGGCGGGCGACCTGGAGGACATTGGAGATTGGTGGACCTGGCTCTCGACCAGTTGCTACACGTGGCGCGGCCTCGACGCGGCGGCCTGGGCGCTCGAACAAATCCACGATCCGTCCGCGCGGGAGATTCGCGCCGAGGCGACCCGCTACCATGCGAACCTGATCGCCAATTTCAAAGCCGCGTCCGAACGTTCCCCCGTGGTCCGCCTGCGCAATGGCGTCGCCGTTCCCCAAATCCCCTCTTATGTCGAGCGGCGCGGACGCAGTTTCGGGTGGATTTGTGAGACGCTGGAAGGCGCGGAGCATCTGCTGATCACCCGCGCGTTGCCACCGCGCGCGCCCGAGGCCGAGTGGATCGTCCGGGATTACGAAGACAACCTGTTCCTCTCGAATCAATACGGCTACACCGTGGACGATTTCGACAAGTATTGGTTCAGCCGCGGCGGGATGTCCATGCAGGCTTGTCTGCTCTTGGACGTTGAGCCGTACCTCTACCGTGACGACGTGAAGCAAGCCCTGCGCGCCCTATTCAACGCCCTCGCGGTAAACCACTTTCCAGACGTTCACATGAATACCGAACACGCGCTGCCTGAGATGGGGGATTGGCGCGGCGACCACTACAAGAGTTCCGATGAGGCTAACGTTTGCGGTTGGCTCCGCTATCTGTTCCTCCGCGAGGAAGGCGACGAATTATTGGTTGGCCAAGCGGTTCCGCTCGACTGGCTGAAAACGGGTCAACCTTGCGGCATCGAGCGGAGCGTGACCTATTTCGGCCCCGCGAGCGTAAGTTATATCACCCACGACGACGACGTGACGGCCCAACTCGACGGACCACGCCGCAACCCGCCGAAATCGATCCGCCTGCGGTTTCGACGCCCGGACAACGAACGTCCCAACTCCGTCACCGTGAATGGCAAACCGTGGAAGCAGGTGAACAATGATTGGGTGTTGCTCCCAGGCAATATTGGCCAGGCGACGATCGTCGCTCATTACAAAAGTCCATGACGCGCCGACGCCGAGCTTGCCGCCGACCTGCTCCGGCGCGTTGGTCTGAATAGTTAAACCATGCCGACTACAGAACGCGTCCGCCTCGACAAATGGCTTTGGGCGGTCCGCCTGTACAAAACCCGCTCTCAAGCCGCGAAGGCGTGCGAATCCGGCCACGTTAAGATCGCGGGGCAACGCGTCAAACCCGCGCGCGACGCCCGCGTCGGCGAGGTGATCACCGCGCTGGTCGCTCACGCTCATCGGACCGTCCGGGTCGTGGCGCTGCTCGAACAGCGCGTCGGCGCAAAACTGGTTTCTCAATTCATGGAAGACCAGACGCCCGCCGAAGAGTTCGCGCGAGCACGCGAGGCCGCCGCGCAGGCGCGGCCCGTTTCACCACCAGGCTTCGGCCGCCCCACGAAGAAGCAGCGCCGCGAAATCGAGCGGATGACGCACCTCGATCCGCCGGAGTCGGATTAACGCCGACCAATGGCGCCGATGCGCCCTTCCGCGGCGGTATCGCGAATCGGCGTCAACCGAAGGTGTCGCCGTTCCAGCCCCAGTGGCCGGCCGAGATATCGGTAAAGTTCAGGTAGGTCCGCTCGGGCGGGATGCCCAGCGAATCCTTAAGCAGTTGGCACACGTTGCGGGAAAGCAGGCGATTAGCGGGATCGTCCAATCCGCCGATGCTTCGAATATCCACGAAGGCGGAGCCGCCTTCGCCGCCCGACATGATCGTCGAGGCGGGACTAAGCGTTACCATGACGTAGCGCTCGGGTTTGCGGGTTGTTTCGGCCACGACTCTCGACAGGGAAGAGAGGAGGCCCGCCCGGCGCCCCTCAGGAATCGGGACGTCGGTTTCAAGCTTAAGTATAGGCATAATTCAAGTATTTCACGGTGACCCCTGTTGCCCGATTATTACGATCTTTGCATTTCTGCGACTCCTACCTCTTGAGCATAATTCGTTCCTGAGTCGGATCGACGGTGACGACATTCGTTTGCCCGTCCGGCCAGCGGACCCAAAGCTGACCGCCCCAATTCTCGGGCACACTAAACGGCGGGTCGTCATTCTGCGACCAATAGCCGCCGCCGGCCTGCGTTTCCCGCAGCGGCCCAAGGAGTTCGCCGTTGACCCAACGAGTCGCCGTGCCGATCGGAAGACGAGCATGACCGCGCTCGCCGGTTCGCAACCGCCTCCCCGCGCGCCCAACGCGATTCACGAGAATTTGCGCCGCCGCGCCATTTTGAACGACCAACAAGTCGGGGCGGCCATCGCCGTCCGCGTCCATCACCGCGGAACCGCGCGCGTCGCCCGCGATCGAGATGCCGGACTCGCTGGGCCGCAGAGCCTTGAACCCGCCCCGCCCATCGCCTCGCAACAACACGCCGACGCCGTCATTGTACGGCGAAGTCTCCAACTCCGTTCCCGAGAAGTTTTGCGCCAGAAAAAGATCCTCGTTCCCATCGCCATCAAAATCCGCCACCGCGAGTCCAAAAACCGGCGCGAGTTGCGCGTCGAAGGGCAGACTCAACGGCTCGAACCGGTCTCCGCGATTGAGAAAGACCATTGAATCAAGCGTGACCGCCTCCAATCGTTTTAGACTCGAAAACGCCGCGCCCAGAATCTCCTCGACGCCGGCGCGTCCGTAGGCGCCGTAGCTGGGGAACCGCGCCCGAATGACCGGTAGCGCCTCCGCGAGTGAATCGCGGTCCCACCACGGTACCTCCTTTCGCAAGCCAGGATCGAAATAGGTTTCCGCCTGGAAGAATGGCGCGCTCTTCTCGATCTCGCCGAAAACGATCCCCACCGGGCGGTCGAGATAAACCTGGTATTTCGTATTGCGCCCCCAATTCCCCGCGATGATATCGGGCCGGCCGTCATTGTTGAAATCACCGGTGGCGACGGAATTCCACCACCCCGTTAGCGGAGCGAGGTCGAGCTCCGCGGTTTTCTCGACCAGTCGTCCGCCGTGGTTCATGAACACGCGGACAGGGCCCCATTCGCACGCGAGGATCAAATCGGGCCAGCCGTCGCCATTGAGATCGCTAAAGACCGCGCCGCTCACCAAACCGATCCCGGCCAACTGCGCGGAATTCTGCGCATCCTCGACGAATCCCCCCGCTTTTCGCCGGAAGATTTTCGAGGACGCCGGCTCGGGATAACGCCCGGGCTTGAGGCGCCCGCCCACGAAAAGTTCCAGCTCGCCATCGCGATCAAGGTCCGCCAGGCACATCGGACCCACGCTATCGCCCCAGGCCGGGATCGGCTCCAAAGGAACCAGCTTCCCGCCGGTGAATTGAAAGCGCAGGACGGCGTTGGTGATGGCGGCGGGGTTGCGGTAATTCGACAGGCCGCACAACAATTCGGTCGAGCCGTCGGGCCGCATAAATCCGAGCCAAGTGGTCTGGTCGCCGGGAAAGAGCGCCAGCGGCAAATCCAAGCGCAGCGGCGCAAACGATTTTCCCGCCTGGTTCAGGAAGACTTGTGGGAGTTGTCCCGCGCCCCCGGCAACGATTAGGTCATCCCAACCGTCGCCGTCGAGATCGAAGACCAGCGCTCCGGGACCAAGGCGGCTGAACTGGCGCGGAAGCGCCGGTTGCAACTCCGCGTCATCGAATGGCGGCGCCTCCGCCAGCGGTGGCAGGGCTTGGCCCGCGGCGAACCAGGGCGCCGGGATCGGTCGCGCCGGCGCGGTGGCACGAGGCGAATCGACCGTCGGCTCGGCAATCTCGTAAATTCGATTTGGCCGCGCGCCGGTCACGCGGCTGAACCGACCACTGCGCCACGTCACGGCGATTTCGAGATTGGTCGCCGCGCCAGCAGCAAATACGCGGGCATTGTCGTCGCCGGATAAGTAACGCCCGCCGCAAATCATCTCCTGTTCCTGAGCGACCGGCCCGCCCGTCACGCGGATGCGGGCGCCGATCCCACGGGTATTCCCGCCCGCCCCGCGAAGCCGAACTTCGATCCGCGGCGCCGGCGCGTTATTGCGGTAAACCTCGCACTCGGAATTGAGGGTATTGACGATGACATCGAGGTCGCCGTCGCTATCCAGATCGGCGAGCGCCATGCCGATCCCAATGTTAGTCGAGGCGAAGCCCCATTTTTGCCCCACTTCCTCGAACGAAAAATTACCACGATTGCGATAAAGGTATTTCGGCGGATTCAACGGGGGAAAAAGCAGCCGGCCGGCGTTGCGATGCGGCAAGGGGTAGCGGGCGCGCGGCAGTCGCGCGACCGCCTCTTGCGCGTCCGCGTCCTGCGCGTCACGCGGGGCGCCGTTGGCGATAAGGATGTCCTCGAAACCGTCAAGATCGACGTCGAGGAAGACCGGCGACCAACTCCAATCCGTCGCCTGCAACCCGCTCATTTGGGCGATCTCCGCGAAGGTGCCGTCGCCCCGGTTCATGAACATCGTATTGCGCATGAACTGCGGCCGCTGGCGGGCGGCATAGTCGCTCCACATCGCCGGCGTCAGGTTGGTCCGCTGGCGCATCCGCGAGACGCGGTCCGGACTCAGCATATCGACCACCATGAAATCGTCCCACCCGTCCCGATTCAGGTCGCCAAAATCGATCCCCATCGAGAGCCGGCTGGTTTTCGTCAGCGTGCCACGAGGGGCGGCCCGAAACCGCCCGTTTCCCTGATTGATCCAGAGCCGATCCGGTTGGACAAAATCACTGCAAACATAAAGGTCGGGGAGGCCGTCGCCATTGATATCCCGAAACATGGCGCTCAGCGACCAATCCAGCGGGGGTCCCTTGAGCGTCCGTCCCTCCTCATCGAGGAAATGCCCATCGACCCAACTCACCGCCGTGAAGCGCCCTTGACCATCATTCAAATACAGATAATCAGCCTCTCCGTTCTCGTGGAGAATCGGGCTTCCGGCCGCGTCCAAGGCCACGGTGAAACGGTCGGCCAATTCGGGCGGCAGCGCCCAACGACCATTGACCAGTTTGAGCTGACTCAAATCGATGGGATTATCCTTCACGGTTTGCGCCCGGTAATTGGCCACGTACAAGTCGAGGCGGCCGCTGCCAGTGACGTCCGCAAGCGCGAGCGACATGCTCCCATTCGTTCGACTTAGCCCGGAATCGAGCAGTTCCTTGAAATGACCATCCCCCTGGTTGATGAAACAGCGGGTCCCACCGCCCACCGAGTTGACCAGGAGGTCGAGCCGACCGTCGCCGTTCACGTCCGCGAAAACGGCTCCCGTCGAAAACTGCCCCTCGCAGGCGACACCGGCGTCGCGGGTGACATCCTCGAACCGCCAGCCGCCCAGATTTCGGTAAAGGAGATTCGGACCGCCCAAACGACAGAAGTAGAGGTCGCAAAGCCCGTCCCCATCAAAATCACCAGCGGCTACGCCAGAGCCATTCTCGTAAATACGATTCTGAACGGCCGCCGCGTCGGATAGGCGATTGGTGAAGGTGATCCCCGTGCGACCGGATTCCATCCGCGTGAAACCGACGCCGCCGGCGCCTTCCGGGCTGACCTCCGCGTAGCGATAGCCCCCGGCTTGATGCCAGTCGAGCGCGCCGACCGCAAGAGTCGAGACGAGCAGCACGCCCACGCCGGCCAGGCGGCATCGCCACGCGAACTGAAAGCGGCGACTCCGCGCGGCTACGGACGCCGGAATTACGTTCAATTCGTCAGCCGGGTTATGGCCCCGAATCCGCGGACGCCGCCTGCGCGCCATCCACTTTGGCCAAGCGTCAGTCTTTCGTCTGTCCGGTGTCCGGCGTCCAATCGGCGATGATATTCGGCCCGTGCCCGTCCCCCGGGTCGCTGCGGCTATGGGCCAGATTGTCATTATTCCAGCGATGACGCCACTTCAGGCTCAAGGGGTTAACGACGTCGGGCCGTTTAGCCGATTCGGAATGGCCATCTGGAAACATGACTACCGTGTAGCCGTTGTGACGCTTGCCGGGCCATTGGTCCGATTGCCGAGGATCAAGGTTGCCATCCCAACTCCGATCCGAGCGGGCGTCCGCGAGCATGATCATTTCCGACGGGCTGCGAATGCGTGATTCCGGCATTTCCTGGGGCGAGGCCGGCATAATATCACCGCCCAAGCCCAACTCGGCGTTCAGGTCTTGGGTGGGGTCGTTTAGCCCCCAATCGTTGTAGCCATAACTCATGCTGGCGCCGACGTTATCCGCCTTAAGAAAATTGATATTACCGTTCAACGTTTTGTTAAGGGTGATGTCCCACGAATTCGACGGATCGCTCGCTGGGCACCAAAAAACGGCGCGATTGGTGCCCATTTCCGTGAAAAGCCGGAGGGGCCAGATGTATTGCGGTCCGGCCGAGCCGAACCAGACGCATCCGGGATACTTCGAGTTATCCTGCACGTACATCACCGTCGCCAATCCGAGTTGGCGCAGATTGTTGAGGCACGCGGTGGTTTTGGCCTTGGCTTTGGCTTTGGCCAGGGCCGGAAGCAGCAGGCTGGCCAAAATCGCGATAATCGCGATGACCACCAAAAGCTCGATCAGAGTAAAGGCAAACGTGCCCCGCGCTCGGAAAATCGACGCATGCCGAGCGCGCGGACGCCGCCGGCTTCCACTGATCCGATTTCTAAATTCATTTAGACTGAGATGGCGCATAAATCACCCTCGATTAATTGAGGGCCAGTGAATCGCTTGGGGCCAAACCCGACGATTCCCGCCCGTTTTCGTTGATATTGAGTCGATCATTGCTAACACAAGAACGCGTCATGGCCAAGGAGGATTTGGCCCAACGTTTGGAGATTCCGGGCCGCAGCGGGCGGTGTTCACGCTTGCGCCGCACGGGGTTGGCCCGTTTTCTTGGGCGCATTTTTTGCTTGCCAAACCGGCCCTTCCCCCTTTGAATCGGCCCGTCCGTAAAGCGAAAGCGTAGTGAGTCGGGAATTGTCAAGTGGTGCTTGTTTTAGGGCGGTGACGATTTGAAACCCAGCTGGGGTACGTTCACCAATGCGGAGCCAATCGGAATAACTAACTCAAACAGTACTACTTATGGCAACCAAACTATTCGTCGGGAATCTTTCCTTCGACGCTTTGGAAAACGACGTGCAGGACCACTTCGCGCAAGCGGGTACCGTCATTTCCGTTAACATCATGCAAGATCGCACGACCGGCCGTTCACGCGGCTTCGGTTTCGTCGAAATGGGTTCTCAGGACGAGGCCAACACGGCGATCTCGATGTTCCACAAGAAGGACTTCCAGGGCCGGCCCTTGACTGTTAACGAAGCTCGCCCGCGCGAGGAACGTCCAGCCTGGGGCGGCGGCAGCGGCGGTGGTGGTGGTGGCGGTCGCGGCGGCGAAAACCGGGGCGGTCCACGGCGGCGCGATTAATTTGCCGTTGCCTTGATCGACGCTGCGTCCACACCGGCGTCGATCAAGGAACGAATTTCCCGGGGTTCAGGATTCCGTCGGGATCAAGCGCGTGCTTGACGCGCTGATGCAATTCACGGACCTGCGGAGAGACCGCCAGTGGCCACCAAGGCTTCTTGGCCAGGCCGATGCCGTGCTCGCCGGTGATGACCCCGCCCCACGCGAGCACCTGCTTGAAGAGTTCGTTCAGCGCGGAATCGCTTCGACGAACCGCTTCCGCCTGCGATTTGTCCAGCATCACGTTGACATGGATGTTCCCATCGCCCGCGTGACCGAAACAAGCGACCGGCAGCCCGCATTTCGTCTGCAACCGCGCGGTGAACCGGAATAAATCCTCAAGCCTGCCGCGCGGGACCACGATGTCCTCGTTCAATTTCGTTAATCCGGTGTCGCGCAGCGCCCACGAAAACTCGCGCCTAAGTTTCCAAAACTGCTCGCATCCCTCGGTGCCAAATCCCCGCTGCACGAACAACGGTTTCGCCCCGCGGACGACCTTTTCCAAAACCGGGATTTCCCGCCGCACCGAGGCCTCCTGGCCGTCCAATTCGACGATCAAATGCGCGCCGCAGCCCGCCAAAAGTTTGCTGCCGGTTCGTTTATACGCCGCCGCGAGAGTAAACGAGTCGGCGACCTCCAGCGCGGAGGGGAGAATCCCCGCCGCGAAGATGTCGCGAATGGCGCGGGTCGCCTCCTTGACCGCGGTGAAGCCGACTCCCAGGCAGGCGCGGAATGGCGGCAGCGGCAGAAGTTTCAGCGTCGCCTCGGTAACGATCCCGAGCATCCCTTCCGAGCCGACAAACAGCCGCGCGAGGTCGAAGCCGGTTTTGTTCTTGTGGGTGCGGCTGCCGAGGCGGACCAAGGTTCCATCCGCCAGAACCACCTCCAGCCCCAGGACGTAGTCGCGGGTCACGCCGTATTTCAGGCAGCGGGGACCGCCGGCGTTCGTGGCAATGTTGCCGCCCAAACTGCAATCGGCGCGGCTCGCCGGATCCGGCGGATAGTAAAGCCCTAGTTTTTCCGTGGCCTCCTGCAGCCGCTGCGTGATCACGCCCGGTTCGACCACCGCGACAAAATCAGCCGCGCTGATTTCGCGGATGCGGTCCATCTGCGCCAGCGAAATCACCAAGCCACCGCGCGAAGGCACGCAGCCGCCTACGTAGCCAAAGCCCGCCCCGCGCGCGGTGACCGGGATGCGATGCTTGCTCGCGAAGCGGAGCAGCTTCGCGACCGAGTCGGCGGCGCGCGGGAACGCGACCGCTTCCGGCAAGTGGCTGGCAAACCATTTGTCGCCGGCGTGCTGCTGCAAGGTCTCGGCGTCGAGCCGCAGTTCACCCTCGGGCAGCCGCGCGCGGAGTTGGGAGAAAAGTCTGGTCGATTTCGCTTTCATTCCTGGGGTTCATCTCGGGTGGCCAGTAGCGCTTTGGCATCGTCGGCTTGATCGGCTGGCGTTTGGACCAAAATGCCCCCGGCCGCCAGCGAGTAACCGTCGATGCTCAACGCTGACAACTCATGCGCCACGGTGGCCTGGAAGCCCGCCGCCTCAAGGCGGGAGCGGGCCAATTGAGCGTCCGCGGCGTTGAACGCGGTAAAAACGGTTACCAATTCCATACGTCCCTCACGACTACTCCCGGCTGGGACGCGGTTCAACCTTAATCACGACGCTTTGACCCGCCGACGCCAAGCCGCCTACGCCGCGGCGGGGGTCTTGACGTCGGCGAAAACGATCACGCCCGCGCCAGTCTGCACTAGGCTCTGCACTTGCACCTCGATCTGCTTGCCTACCATGGCCTGGGCGTGGTTGACGACCACCATCGTGCCGTCGTTGAGGTAGCCGACCCCCTGCCCCTTGTCCTTGCCCTCGCGCACGATGCGCAGGCTGAGATTCTCTCCCGGCAGCAGAACCGTCTTCAACGCGGCGGAAAGTTCCTGCAGATTCACGCAGGCTACGGACTGCAATTCCGCGACGCGGCTGAGGTTGAAATCGGTCGTGAAAAGCTTGCCGCCGAGCGCGCGCGCCAGCCGCACGATCTTGGCGTCCACGCCACTCTCCTCCGGGAAATCGCCTTCGTGGATCTTCAATTCGATCTTCGGATTCCGCTGAATCCGCCCCAACAGCTCGAGGCCCCGGCGGCCGCGGGCCCGCCGAACCGGGTCGGAGGAGTCGGCCAATTGCTGCAGTTCTTTCAACACGAAACGCGGCGCCACGACGATGCCTTCGAGGAAGCCGCTCTCGATCAATTCGATGGCCCGGCCATCGATGATCGCGCTCGTGTCCAGCAGCAAAAGGTTCTCGGGCTTGTTTTGCGAAGAAAATCGGACGAACGGAATGATCAGGGAGAAATCCTCCTTGTTGCTGCGCATCGCGAGGACCATGCCGATGTAACTGAACCCGACGAAAAGCGACAAGCGGATCAACCAGCGGGTCGGCCTCTCGTCCGCGTAGATGAACAACTGCGAACGGTCCACCAGCCACGCGATCAACGTTCCCAGGGTCAGTCCAAACGTCGCCGCCGAGAACGCCCGCAACGAGAATCCTTTGAGCATCTCGTCGATCGCGATCAGAAAGCCGCCAAAACCGAATCCGATCATCACCCCCCACACCGGGCTGTCCACCATCTCGGGTTGCACCTGGCTGATCGCGTAGCCCCCGAGCGTGCAGAGACTCAAGAAAATAATGCGCAGGATCCAGAGTGACATACCTCAACTCCCACTAGCGCTTCGGCGATGACGCGCCGGGCGGTTGATTGGTTTTGACTTCGTGCGGTTTCCAGAGAATTCCCCACAGCCCGCGGCGATTCAAGTTGTCACTGGTGACGGCGAGGTTGCTCGCGAGCAGGGAGAAGTCGGCTTTGATCTTCGCGTCCTCGATCAGGCCGCCGGCCAAACCTTTGCCCGAGTTCAAGTCATCCATCAGCTTCTTCAAACTCTCCGACGCCGAATCAAAATTACTGACCGTGGCGGAGAGAGCCGGACGATTCGTTTGGATGAACCCATCGAGCATTTCGCCGAGATGATTCAGTTGCTCGGAGAAGGCGACCAGATTGCTGACCGAGGTGGCGATCGGCGGACGGTTGGATTCAACGAGGGAACTGAGTCCGGCCACCGTTTCGCGAGCGCGCTCGGAGACCCCGCGAAAATTCGCGATGCCGACGGCAAGGTTTGTCAACGTCGTTTCATTCAACACGATCCGGTTGATCTTATCGACCGCCGCGTTGACCTTCATCGCCGTTTCATCGATCCGCTTGATGAACCCGGCGGTCGAGCGCGCCACCTCCTGGAGGTTGAACGGCTCCTGACACGCGACTTCCTGTCCGTTGGTAAGGAGCGGAGCATCGCCGACGCCAGTCGAGACCGCGACGAATTGATCCCCCAGGAAGCCCGACTGTTCGATGACGAAAACCGCGTTGGTGCGGATCGGAAAGCGTTGATCGATCCGGAGCCGGATCGTGACGCTCCGGCCATCCGCCGAAAGTTGCGGCTCGACCACCGAACCGATGGGGACGCCCGCCATCAAAACGGACGCCTTGGCCTTGATGCCGCCGACGTTCGTGGTCGTGAGGCGCAGTTCGTAGGTCTTGTGCAGCCAGTTCAGGCCTTTGCTGAAATTCAGAATCAACAAACCAAGCAAACCTAAGCAGACCACCACGAACACGCCGACTTTCCATTCCAAGCGAGATTGACTCATATCAAAAGTAAATTTCTTTGGGGTTCGAAATCCCGTTTACAAATTGATGCACGATCGGGTCCTTTGACTGGAAGATTTCTTCCGTCGCGGCGCTCACATAAATGCGCCCGTCATAGAGCATCATGATCCGCTGAGCGACCGTCCGGGCGCTGCGCATGTCATGCGTCACGACCACCGACGTCACATCCAGGCATTGACAGACGCGCACAATCAACCGATCGATGCTGTCCGCGACGATCGGGTCCAACCCGGTGGTTGGCTCGTCGTAAAGGATGATCTGCGGCCGGTGAATGATCGCCCGCGCCAAGCCGACCCGTTTGCGCATCCCGCCGGACAACTCAGACGGCTTTTTCTTCTGGGTGCCCGCTAATTCAACCATTTCCAGGGCCTCTTGCACCCGCGCGGAGATTTGGCCCGGCGTCAACTTCCGCTCGCGGCCGAGCAGGAAGCCAACGTTCTCCTCGACAGTCAAAGAATCGAACAAAGCCGCGCTTTGAAAGAGCATGCCGAATTTCCGGCGGACGTCCAGCAACTGGCGTTCATTCATCCGCGAAATGCTCTCGCCTTCGATCATGACATCACCTGAATCCGGCTGGATCAAGCCGATCAAGTGCTTGAGCAAAATGCTCTTGCCGCCGCCGCTTCGGCCGACGATGACGACCGACTCGCCCTTCTCGATTTGCAAGTTGACGCCGTTCAGCACCGGATGAGCGCCGAATGCCTTCTTCAATTCGCGGACTTGGATCATTACTTTACCAGCAGGCGGGTCAAAAACACTGTCAGGAAGAAATTTGTGATTAGAATCGAAATCGACGCGGAAACCACCGCCTCGGTCGTCGCCCGGCCGACCCCCTCGGCCCCGTCCCGGCACGTCAACCCCTTAAAAGTGCCGATAATCGCGATAATCCCCCCGAAAACGAACGACTTAATGATGCCCATTAATACGTCCACGTCGCCCGTGTAGCGCAACATGTTATACCAGGCATAGGCCGGATCGATGCCGAGCAGAAAGACGCCAACCAGGTAAGCGGCGGCGATCCCCACCGCAATCGATTCGGCCGTCAACAGCGGCAGCGCGAACAGGGTCGCCAAAAGACGCGGAACGACCAAATAGTCAATTGGATGGGTCGCCAAGGTCCGCAAAGCGTCGATCTGCTCAGTCACCCGCATGGTGCCCAATTCGGCCGCCATCGCCGCGCCGACTCGACCGGCCACCATCAAGGCCGTCAAGACCGGGCCAAGTTCGCTGCACATCGAGACGCTGACCACCGCCAGCGTGGCGGTGTCCATTTTCACCCGGTGAAATTGAATATAGGTTTGCACGCAAAGCACCATCCCGGTAAATCCGCCGGTGACGATGACGACCGCCTGCGATTTAACCCCGATGAAATGAAGCTGCTCGATAACGTCCGACCAACGAATCGCGCGCGTGAAGATGGACCGAAACGCCTCAATGGCAACAATCGTCAACCGACCAAGCCCGGATAAGGTTTCCGCGACCGGTTGTTTCACAAAATACTATATAATATTTTTATCACCAATGCAATGCGCATCTCTTAACCGGGCCGAACGCCCGCGGTTAAACGCGTTGTTCGATGGCCTCGAAGCAGCTCGCGGGCGGGCGCGGCTTTGATCTGCCGGCGCGATCCACCTTATCAGACCGCGGGAACGGTCCGTTTGTTCAGTCAAACTACGCTTCGCTGGGCGCCACCGGCATGAACCGGCAGGCGCCCAAGCGAGCGGACGGACAAATCACTCAACCACCCAAGCGGGGCGCGGTCATCCGGGCAACACAGCGTCGGACGCAGCCGCTTTCTGGACGAAAACCAGCTTGTCGCCCTCGACGGTCGCTTTGATCAGCTCCGACTCGTTAAAGTGGCCTTTCAAGATCTCTTCCGCCAGCGGGTCTTCCAGGTTCCGTTCGACCGCCCGACGCATCGGTCGCGCGCCGTAAGTCGGATCGAACCCCTTCTCGACTAGGAAATCTTTCGCCTTTTCGTCGAACTCGACCTTAAGTTTTTTGGCCCGCAACCGCCCGAGCACTTTCTCAATCTCAAGGTCCAGAATCTGGATCAAGTCCGGCTTGGTCAACGACCGGAAGACGATCACATCGTCCAGCCGATTCAGGAATTCCGGCCGGAACGTTCGCTTGGCCTCATCGAGAAACCGTTCTTTCATCTTCTCGTAAGTGGCCTGTTCGCTCGCCGCGGTGAAGCCGATGGCGCCCTGTTTACGCGCGGTTTCGGCCCCAACGTTGGAGGTCAGCAAGATGATGGTATTGCGGAAATCAACCACTCGACCAACGCTATCGGTCAGTTTTCCGTCCTCCAATATCTGGAGCAGCATGTTCCATACGTCTGGGTGCGCCTTCTCGATCTCATCGAAAAGCACCACCGAGTATGGCTTCCGGCGCACCTGCTCGGAAAGCTGGCCGCCTTCTTCATAACCAACGTATCCGGGCGGTGACCCCCTCAGGTGGGAGATGTTTATATTGTCGTTTTTGTATATATTGTTGTGTTGG